>JBEKHH010000044.1:0-36439 GCA_050012375.1 Tepidisphaeraceae bacterium | reverse complement strand
TGGGCTTTGCACACCGGGAGCGGTGTGCACAACAGAACGGCTTCCTGCACAACGGAAGGGGGCCGTTTTGACCCCCGCCGTTAATCCGCGACAATATCCAGTAATCGGGAACGGTGGGAGTAGCTACCCATCGACGCCACGGCGCGGCCTTGTCTCTTCTCCAGTGGCAGGGCTGCGCCGGGCTTGCCCGTTAACTGGAGACATATCATGGGAACGATCTTGCAATCTCTCAGGGGGTTCGTCGTGGCACTTTTAGGATATTTGTCCTATGTCGTTCTCAATTCGGGGAGCGACTTAATCGCGACGGCCCGGAGGCATATAACCGATTTGGGCGGAACGCCGCCAAGCTGGCTGGTCGTTCAAAACGAGCCACACATAATCAAGTGCCTTTTCGCAACTATTCTATTGGGGTTAATTCTGCTTTTGGTTTGGTCGTGGATCGAATTTGTAATCGCTCGTGCGATTCGTTGGATACGGCTCGTAAGGCACACAGATCAAATATCACAAGAACTCCCGGAAGCATTGCTGCGAAAGGATGGGAAGTGGGAATTAGTTGAAGCTGACGTAAATAGGATACTGAAGCGAATGGTAGGCCATCCGGCCGAACTGAAAATATTTGTTGATCGGGTCGAATCGACGCCCGATGGTCGGTACAGACCGGTTCTCAGAATTGCCGCGATGCCATCCATCGACCAAAGAACAACCCTTCCCGTTTGGCTGCACGCATATTTCGACGGTGCCACCCTTCATCAGATTTATCGGGTACGAGATTGTTCTCGGCACGATCCGATAGACTTCACCGGAGTAATTTCGCGAGCCGACATACATAAGTATGGTGATTCCTGGACGCTGAATGTAGACCTGCGTTCCTGTGCGGTCGTCAACTGATTAACCGATCAAGAAATGCCACCGGCAACTCTAAATCCTCCAGTTCCTTTCGCGCATCGCGGCGCAGCCGGTTCCGTATCCATCCCGACAGCGGCAATCCGGCTGCTTCCGCCGCGGCTCGGAAGGCATCCTTCTCCGACTTTTCGCACCGCATTTCGATGTATTCGGTCTTCACGGCATCCGGCTCTTTTTTTGGTCGTCCCGTCTTTTTCATGTTTTCTATCGTACCCACAAAAAGTGTGGTGTCAACAGATTTTATTCTTGACAACCACCCTTAATGTCCGTACACTGTCAAATATGGAAAACACAACGAAAATCACCGATGGGATCACCGAAGGAATCGAAGCCCGCAAACAACGGGGCCTTGAAATCGCCGCTTTGGCCAGAATCGACAAGGTGGATGGCGTCTACGTCGTTCCGTCACAATACAACCCGAAACAGACCAAATACAAAGTCGCCTATGACGAGAAACGCCCAACATGCACTTGCGAGGACCATCTGACGCGCGGCTGCCGTTGCAAGCACATTTATGCGGTCATGTACGTTATCCAGCGGGAAGAAAACGGCGATGGAACGGCCACGATTACCGAATCCGTAACCGTCACCAAGACCCGCAAGACCTATCCGCAGAATTGGCCCGCGTACAATCAGGCACAGATAACCGAAAAAGCCAAATTTCAGTCCATGCTCGCCGATCTCTGCCGGGATATTCAGACCCCGGAACAAGCAGGACGCGGCCAGCGCCGAATGGCGCTATCTGACGCCGTGTTCTGTGCGGTGTTCAAAATCTATTCGACGATGAGCGCCCGCCGCTTCACCAGCGATCTTTGCGACGCGCAGGCCAAGGGATATATCGACAAGGTTCCGCATTTCAATTCGGTGCTGAATTACCTTGAGTCGCCGGAACTGTATCCGATCCTGTTGGAGTTGATCGAAAAGAGCAGCCTGCCGCTCCGGTCGGTTGAGTCACAGTTTGCGGTGGATTCCACGGGATTCGCTTACTCCCGTTTCGTCCGCTGGTATGACATCAAATACAACCGCTTCAGCGCCGAACAACAATGGGTCAAGGCACACCTGTGCTGTGGAACAAAGACCAATGTTGTCACCGCCGTTGAAATTCACGGACGCGATGCCAACGATGGCTTGCAGCTTCCGGCCCTGGTGCAGTCCACGGCCAAGAATTTCAAAATGAAAGAGGTTAGCGCCGACAAGGGCTATTCAAGCCTCGACTGCCACAACGCCGTCGCGGCTGTCGGGGCCAAGCCGTTCATCATGTTCAAGGATTGGGCGACCGGCGGCGTGGGCGGGCTGTTCAAGAAGATGTTCCATTACTTCCAGTTCATGCGCGAGGATTTCCTTGCCCACTATCACCGGCGGTCGAACGTGGAATCCACGGTAATGATGATTAAAACCAAGTTCGGCGACGCGGTGCGGAGCAAGACGGAAGTCGCGGCCCGCAACGAAGTCTTGGCCAAGATTCTCTGCCACAATATTTGTTGCCTGATTTCCGCGATGTATGAGCTTGGAATTGACCCGGAACTCTGCACAACGAAAGACGTTGCTGCACAACAGAACGGTGAAATGTGATCCCGTTGTGCAAAGCCGAAAAAGTGTAACGTTTTGTAACCTTCTGTAACCCTGCCGCGGGAATCGTTCTCATCCCGCTACCTCCGCGCTCCGCTTCTCTATCCCCCGGGATTTTCCAGGATGAGGACTCTTTCTCTTCGGCCGCCGTGGGAATAGTTGACCCCTGTTTCGATGGCGCGGAGGATCAAATCGCGTTGCACGTCGGGGGGGACGAGTTGCCAATCCTGAATGCTGATGACGATCCATCTTGGCCACTCGGCCGGGGGAGTGGTTTGCAGGTAATCGGGCAGTTGTTCGCGGGTGCCGCCGCCTTGATAGAAGGCCAGGCTCGGCTCGGCGTAGCCGATCATGGCGACGTGGACTTTGGAGCCGTACGCGCCCATTTGGGTCAGGTCGCCGGCCAATCGCTCGGAAAGCTGAAGGAAGTCCAATTTCGGGAAAACGGCGACGTAGAGGATGGCGATCATGATGGCCATGCCGACGCCCAGGACGACGACCGCGCGGGCGATGCGCTGCTGGTAAAATCGTCCGAAGACGAGAGCGGCATAGATGACTCCGGCGATGCCGAAGGCGATGAACCCGGCGATGGGGAGTTGGTCGAGTTTGGCATAACGCAGGCAGATCCAGGGGGCGACGGCCAGGGCGAGCGAGATCAGAGCCCAGGCGGAATAGGCGAAGAGGAAGACGGGTCGTTTGAGGTCGCGGTTTTGGCCGCGGATGCAGCGGACCAGGGCGTCGGCGGTGAGGAATGCCAGGCCGGGGAATGCCGGCAGGATGTAGAACGGCAGCTTGGTGCGGACGATTTCCATCATGAGCCATGGCCCGATGGTGGCGGCCATGGCGAAGCGGATGACGGCCGACCCGCGATTCTTCCAGGCGGAGGTCACGACGGTGGGCAGAAGCAGGCTCCAGGGGAAGAATGTGGCGAAGATCAGCACGGTGTGGTAGCCGGGCGGTTCGCCGTGGCCTTCCATGCTGGTGACGGTGTGCAGGTGGGCTTTGTGAAAGAGTTCCTGAACGAACCCGGGGGCGCGCTGGTGGACGAGGACGAGCCAGGGCGTCACCAGGACGGCGAGCAGGGGCACGCCGAATTGCGGCTGGAATCGCCACCACCATTGGACGGATTGGCGCCAGTTCCATCGGTTGGCGGCGGCGTCGAGGAGGAGCAGCGCGATCAGCGTCACGCAGTGCATGCCGAGGGCTTGCGGGCCTTTGGTGAGGCCGGCCAATGCCAGGGAGATCCAAAAAAGCGGCGCGGCCCAGACGGGGGATTTCTTGTTGCGATGGGCCGAGCCGTAAAGAAAAGCCAGACATCCCTGTCCGACGGCGACGAAGAACATCATCGTGGCATCGGTGATGCAAAACTTCGCCGAGCCGATCGTCAGGGCGCAGGTGCAGAGGATGAAGACCGACCAGAGGGCGCGGCGGTCGCCGATGAAATGCCGGACGACGGCCCCAAGCAGGAGGGCCGTGAGGACGACGGCAACGGTGGAGGGGAATCGTGCCGCTTCGGGGGTGTCGCCTTCGACGCGCATGGCGAGCATTTGGGACCAATAAATCAGCGGAGGCTTTTCGATCCGCGGATTGCCGAGATATTTGGGAACCACCCAATCGCCGGTTTGCAGCATCTCGCGTGAACACTGGGCATACCTGGGCTCGTCACGGTCCCACAGGGGTACGGAGCGAGCGCCCAGCAAGTAGAGAACGGTCGCCGCGAACAACAGGGCGATGAGGATTCTCCAAAAGCGAGGAGAGCGCGGCATACGGGGGCAGAAGTTACGCGGGGCCGGCGGAAAGGGCAAAGAGAATGCCGAATGGGAAGAGAATGCCGAATGCCAAATGCCAAATGCCGAATGAAAAGACGGAATTCGTCATTTGTCATTGGTCATTGGTCATTTGTCACTTGTCATTCGGCATTTGGCATTCGGCATTCTTCGTCCCCCTCTTTACCTAACGCTCTCCGCCCCTTACTTTCACCCGGCACATGGCGCCGATCTATATCATCCTGAGCTTGGCCGTTCTTACCGCGGTGATGATGGTGCTGGAACGGGGCGGCCTTGCGACGACCTTGACGCTTTCGTTCAAGGGGGACCTGAAACGGGAAACGCGATTCCTGGCCCAGTACGGCCAACTGATTTGCACGTTTTTTACGGCGCTGCTCATCTGGCAACTCGACCCACGGCATGGATTTCGGGTCTGTCTGGCCCTTTGGTCGGCGGTGATCGGGGTGACGATTGTCGGGACGATTGCCAAGCGTTTGCTTGGGCGGGCGCGGCCGCGCCGCGACAATGCGGGAAAATTCCTGGGACCGTCGCTCAAGCACGCCAACTTTCGAGAGAGCTTTCCTTCGACCCATAGCGCTTCGGCCGTGGCTTACGCGGCGGTGCTGGCGATGGCGTATCCGCAGGCGGCCATCACGTTCTGGGCGCTGGCGCTGCTTTGCGCGGGATTGCGGTATGTCATGGACGCGCATTGGCCGAGCGACGTGCTGGCGGGGATTGCGCTGGGTTATCTGGGGGGGACGATTGCATGGTGGGTGTTTTTCTGAATCTCGGGGTCCGGCGGGAGGCCCCGCCCGGCTAAACGGGGACGCCATGGCTTTGTCATGGGATTTTGTTGATTTGATCGACCGGCTGCATGAGTCATTGCTGTCGGCTGAGAATGAGCTGCGCGCCGAGCAGGCGGTGCATGGGCTGGATGTGCGGGATGAGCGGGCGTTGCAGGCGCTCTTGGCCGAGAAGTTGGTCGCCTTTTATTCCGTTGCGCGGGAGGTTCATTATCCTTCGACGGTGGGGAACAAATTGACGCATCGGCAGCGATGTGACATTGTTCTGACGCCGCTGGGGCGACCGCTGCGGCTGGATCGATCCGCCCCGACGCTGTTCGATCCGCCGGAGATGGCATCGCCGGAGGATGCGCTTTGGCTGGAGGTGAAGGTTGCGTATCAATTCCGCGAGGGGGGCGTTCGCCACGGCGGCTACGGCGGACAATGGCGAAATGCCGTTGTGGATGATCTGCGAAAGATGGAAGCCGAGCCGAGGATTTGTGAGGCCGCGCTGGTCCTGATCGTTTTCAATGAATCAGCTGAGATATTGGAAAAGGACCTGGAGTTGTTTGAAATCGTTTTGGCGCAGAAGGAAGTATTGGCGGGTTATCGGCTGGTGCGGAGCCTGGAGATCCTGGAGCGGATCGGACATCGGCTGTGCACGATCGCGGTTTGGCCGACGATTCAGAGATGAAGGCGGCGGGTCAATCGGGGACCTTGTCAAACAGGTAAATGGTGCCGTGAAGGATTGCCTCGGGCTTTTCCTGAAGGAACCGCTGGTAGAACTGCCGCTGCCGGAGCGGCATGTACGGCCCCTGCAACGCGGCGGCGCTGATGGCGTAAATGGGGGATAAGCCGGACGGAATCGTCTGATCCGGCGCTGGCATCTGGCTGCCGGTCATTTGAATGTAATGCAGGTGGTAGTAGCGCGGATCGGGCAAACCGAGGCGGCAGAGATAAAGCTGGCGGTCGGGGTGATCGCGTTGCCAGTCGGCCAGAGCGGGCAGGTCCTGGCCCCAATCGATGTTGGAGTCGCCGAGAAGGGCCAGCCCGCCGCGCGATCCTCCGGCGGCGACGTTGAAGAAGGGAATGTAATCGGGATAGGCGGCGACGGTTTCAGCGAGCAGGCCGAGAAACAGCAGCGAGACGATCCAGCCGGTGATTTTGGGTCGGCGACGAAAGGCGGCGGCGGCGGTGACGCCGAGGAATACGAAGAGGAAGGGATAGACGGGGAATATGTGTCGCAGGCCGATGTCGAGATGGCTGCGCATGGCGACGGCTATGTAGAAGATGGGTGCGACGAGCGTGGCGGCGATCGGCCACCAATCACGGACTGCGGCGGAGCGGCGTCTGGTCAAAACCATGCCGGCGAGGCCAAATCCGGCCAGTGTCGCCAGCGGGGTTTTGAAAACCATCGCCAGGGGAAAATAGTACCACCAGCCGCCGATGCCGATGTTGCCCGAGAGAAAGCAGCGGCGGGCGAGGGAACTTGCATAAGTGAAAAGAAAACCGAAAAGCCACGCCTGGGGAAAGAGCTTGTGCCGATCGGCGAATTGGACCGCGCTGGCCGTCAGGTCGGGTTTCCACTGATTGACCCACTCACGCAATTGGGTGTTGGTCGGATAAATGGGCGGAGGATCCTGGCTAACAATCATTTCGTTTTCGGCGCAATACTGGAGGAGCAAGGCATAATCGAACCGTTGCCCGGAATCAGGCGAAGGGCTGAAGCGGAATCCATAGCAGGCCCAGACCAGCACGTAACCCAGGAGAGCGCAGCTCAGCAGAACAGCGGCCGCGGCCGAGGATCGGCTGAGGCGCGTTTGCAGCGTCCATTTGAGAAATGGCCAGGGCTTTGGGATCAGCGCTCTGCCCGTCAGGGCAATGGCGATCATGGGGAGGGCGAGGAGGCCGGAAAATTTTGTCGTGAGCGCGACGCCGACCAGTAAAAATAGGGCGGCGCAGCGAAGCAAAGTGGCGCGCTCGCCCAGGAGCCAGACCGTGGCCATGACCAGCACAAGGACGAGGGTGATCGCCACGTCATTCTTGATCAGGGGTGAGTGGGCGAGGAAATTGGGATCGAGACTGAAGGCGGCGGTTGCAACGACGGCGGCGAAAGGACCGCCGAGGCGCCAGGCCCACCAGGCGATTGTGACGCCGAGCAGGACCGCGACCAGAAGCATGCGAGCGCGGCCCGCGCGAAGAAGCCAATCGGGTTGATTGCCGGGCGTTTGATACATGGTCCTGACGGCGTAATGCAACGCGGGGGCGGGAAGGTTATCCAGCATCAGATTCCACAGATCGGTATGCCGATCCATCTTCAGCGCGGATTTGTCCGTTCCGGCGGCGAGGTAAAATTTCCAGAGCGGCGGATCTTCGGGATTGACGCGGAAATCGTCGTAATGGGTTTGGACCCAGGCTCCTAGAAAATGGAGCGGCTCGTCGAAGGTGGCGCACTTGTCGAGCTGTGCGGTCCAGGCGAGAAGAGCGAAAGCGGCGAGCAGCAGGCTACAGGCGGCGAGGGAAATGACGCGGATGGGCACGAGCGTTTCCTGCCAATCAAGTGGACGCCCGACCGGCCTGGAGAAGATCCAGCGGCTGGGCGCGGGCGACGCTGAGGGCCGGCCAGAGGCTGGCGGCGAGCGCGGTGGCCAGGAGCGCCAGGCAGCCGCCGGCGACGATTCCCCAGGGGATTTGCAGGTCGGGACTGTATCCGAGGAGATCGCCGGTGATCTTTCGGGCATCGACGCTGATTTCGAGGCCGGCCGCCACGCCCAGGGCGACGCCGACGAGTCCCAGCAGGGTCGCTTCGGCGAGGATGAGTCGGAGCAGATCGCCGCGGCCGAGGCCGATACTGCGCAGAACGCCGAATTGCCAGCGCCGCGAGCGGACGGAGGCCATGATCGTGTTGGCGACGCCGAGGGAGGCCACGGCCATGGCGGCAACGGCGACGGTGCTGATCAAATCGAGCAGGCGGTAAAACACTTGCTCGATGCCGTATTTGATATGGCGAACGTCGCCGGCGGAGAGGCCCTGGTTGCTCAGGGCTTTTTGAACATTTTTCAGGAGTTCCTCTTTGTCGATCCCGCCGACGAGATTTGCGCCGAACAGCCGAGCGCCGGTGACGCCGAAATCTCTTTTGGCGTCATCGATGGAGCCGAAGACGCTGCCGGCGGTGCGCTGATCGAGGACGTGGCCGAGATCGTACATGCTGATGAGGACATCGGCGCCGGGCGACCAGATGATGGCGCAGATCGTGTAATTCTGCCAACCGTTCAGGGTGGTGCGGAGGGGGAAGGTGTCTCCGATCTTGAGATGGCGGGCCTGGCGAAACTCCTCGGTGACGACCATTTGGCGGGGCTTTTTCATGTCCTGGGCGGCGCGGGCCTTGGCGGCGGCCTGCTGATCGCGCGGGAGGGGCCGGCCGTCGTTGTCGCGGAAATCCAATTGCACCATCTTCAACGCCTGCTGCGGATCGACGCCAAAGAACATGACGCCGACGTCCTGGCCCGAGAGGGCTGAGGCAACGGCCAGGGAGAATTTGCTGTCACCCGCGGGGGTGGTGACAACGATGGGCATCAGCTCGCCGGGAGCGATGCCGGGGATCTTGGCCAGCGCCTCTTGATCTTTCCAGGAAATGATGTCCGGGCTCCAGATGAAGATGTCGGGAAACTGATCGGGAAGCTGCCAGCCGCCGATCAGCGTGTGGCCCTGAATCTGGAGGGCGATCAGGGTGGCTAATCCGACCATGAGTGCGGCGGCGGTTCCGGCGGCGCGCCAGATGCCCGTGCTGAGTTGCTGGCGCAGGAGCTGGATGGGCAATGCGAAGCCGATGGCCAGCAGCGGCGCAACCCCGCGCTCGACCGCCCAGACGAACATAGGCGCGAGCAGGAAAAAGCCCAACATGATGCCGGGCAATCCGAGGGCAAGATGCGCGGCGAACTGAAAGGACTGGGCGGCATTGCGCGGGTCCTGGATGCCCAGTGATGGAAGCAGGCTTTCCACGGAGCAGAATATGACCAGCGGATCGAGGCAGATGAGAATGATGCCCAGGATCGCCCAGCCGAGCGGCGGCCGAGTTGAATGCGGGACGTCGTGGGCGTTCATGGCCTCCAACGGATTGACGCGCGATGCCCACCAGGCGGGCAGGAGGCTGGCCAGGAGTGCGGTCAGAAGCGATCCGCCGGCGGCGAAGAACATGCCGAGGGGATTGAAGACCACGCCCGCCGCGAAATGTTCCGTGTACTTCAGTTGAAGCAGTTTGATCCAAAGCATTCCCATGGGAACGCCGATGACGATTCCCATGCCGGCCAGGACCAGGCCTTCGAGAATGACGAGTTGGAAGACCTGGGATTTGACGGCGCCGACGGCCCGGAGCATGCCGAGGGTTCGCTGTCGTTCGGTGACGCCCATGCTCAGGGCGGAGAAGATGATGAACATGGCGGTGAGCATGGCGACGGCGCCGCCGAGATAGCTGAGGATCTGCACGCCGCGGAGGTTCTTTTCCAATTCGCCGGCGTTCTGGCGTCGCATGCGGATGCGGAGATTCGGATCGAGCTGGGCCAATCGCGCGGTCCAGCGCTGTTTGAAGGCGTCGAAGTTCGCGCCGGCGCGGAGGTAAATGCTGATGCGGGAGACCAGCGGCGGATGGTCCTCCCCGGCCAGGCGCTGAAGGGTTTCAATGGGGAGGTAAAGAGTGGCCCAGCGGTCGGCGAAGAACTCGGGTTTGTGAACGATCCCGACGATCTTGAGAGAGATGGGGTGGAGGCCGGGGAGTTTGACGGCATCGCCCATGCCCAGGCCAAGTTTTTCGGCGGCGACCTGATCGACGACGGCAACGTTGCCATCCGGGGTGTCGAACCAACGGCCGTGGGTCAGGTCGAGCGAATCGATCCCGGTATCGCCGGGCCTGCGGATGCCGATGAGATTGACGCCGATCTGGTCGGGGGGCACGGCGCCGGCGGCGATGCGGTCGGGATTCTTGGGGGCGAGGGCGGCGCCGGGGGCGCGGTCCAGAAGGCGGTCGGATTCGAGGCGGCCGATCGCTTGGCGCACGGCGGAGTCGGCGGCGACCTCCTTGAGCAGTTTCTCCGGAACCAATCCCTGCAAGTCATTGGAAGGAGCAATCACCGCGTCGTAAGCGCCCATGTACCGGTTCAGGAACATCAGCGCGGAGGACTGAAGCGACTTGTATCCGCTGGTGACCGCCACGACGAGGCTCACGGACAAGGCGATGGCGGCGACGGTCAGCAGCATCCGTATCCTGCGGACCTTGAAGTTGGAGAGGGTCATGCGGAAGAGAAACATGGTTTCATCTGAGACATTCGGAATATTTGATGGCCAGGTCCGGCGCACTTTGGTTGTCGGTGGCGAAGCGATTGACGATCTGACCGTCGCGGATCACGGCGACTTCGCGGGCGTAGACGCCGACGACCGGCTCATGCGTCACCATCACGATGGTTTTATTGTGAAGGACCGAGAGGTCGCGGAGGAGTTCGCAGATGGAGCGGGAATTGACGCTGTCGAGATTGCCGGTGGGCTCGTCGGCGAGGACGACGGCGGGATCGGCAACCAGCGCCCGGCCGATGGCCACGCGCTGCTGCTCTCCGCCGCTGAGGGCGTCGGGGCGATGGGAGCGGCGATCGGCGATCCCCAGGGATTCCAGGAGCTGCTCCACTTTCTCTTGAGCCGGCCGGCCGTTGCGATGCTCGAGCATCAACGGCAGCGCGATATTCTCCTCGGCGGTGAGCGTGGGGATCAGATTGAAGGATTGAAAGATCAAACCGATGTTTCGACGGCGGAAGAGGGTGAGCTGGCGGTCGGGCATCTGCGCCAGGTCGGAGCCGCTGACGCGAATGATGCCGGAATCGGGCCGGGCGAGTCCGGCCATCAGGTGAAGGAGCGTGCTTTTGCCTGACCCGCTGGCGCCCATGATGGCGAGAAATTGGCCCTGATGGACCTCGAGACTGATCGAGGCGAGCGCGGAGATGGTCCGGTCGCCCTGGCGAAAGGTTTTTGTCACGTTTTCAACGACCACTGGATGCATGCGTCACCGGGGATCAAACGTTCCACACGACTATAGCGGGGATTTTGAAAAGCAGAAGGTGGTCACTCGTCATTTGTCATTTGTCATTTGTTGTCGGATTTCGGTGCAAGCATTTCGATGCCGCGACGGGCGGCGGCGCAGCCCGGGTCGGCGGCGAGGGCGCGACGGAATTCCGTGAGGGCCTGGTCGCGGCGACCGTGAAGGGCCAGGTACGTCGCCCAATTGGCGCGGGCTTCGGCGTCATCGGGGGCTTGTCGCAAAAGCTCGGCGAACTGGCGCTGGGCTTCGGCATCGTTTCCCTGTTGGGCCAGCAACACGGCATAGTCGTTGCGGATGTGCCGGTCAAAGGGGCGACGGCTCAGCGAACGGGCATAGGCATCGGCGGCATCGCTCAGCCGGCCCGCGTTGCGAAGTGCGCTCGCGCGATCGAAGAGAAGGATGGGATCGTCCGGTTTGGTTTGCAGGGCGCGGGTGTTGTATTGCAGGACCGATTGCCAATCTGTGCCGGCGAGGGCTTCGAATGCGAGCAGTGCGGCGATGCTGCCGGGGTTTGTGGCCAGCGTGTGGCCGCAAAGGGAAGCGGTGGTTCGCCAGACGCGGGCCTGGTGATTGGCGGAGACGGCCAGTGCGGCGATGAGCAAAGCGACGAAGACTCCGTAGCCGCGTGGAAGGGCCGCCACGACCGCCGCGACGCCGACGGCCACGCCGAGCATCGCCAGATACGCGTATCGGTCGGCAACGGTGGAGAAATATTGGAAGTTGAAGGAAGCCAACCCGAGGACGGGGAGTAGAGAACAAATGCCGATCGCGGCAGCGGCGGCGAGCCGGGGAATTCGCCGACGCCATAGCAGCAGAGCGAGGACGGCCAGCGCCGCGGCGGCGGCGGCCCACCAGGCCGAGCGATGGGCCATGAGCCAATCCGGGCTGCGCCCGTAATCGATCAGGAAATGAACCGGAAAGACAATCTTTCGGAAATAAAATGCCAGGGCATCCAGGGCGACGATCGCGCGGCCCCAGATTGGCGGACGATAGATATCGGCGGATGGCTGAACAACCCAGGCGACGACCAAATCGGCGGCGGCCATGACCAGCCATAGCGACAACCAACGGGCTTGGGAGCGCGCCCGCTTGCCCAGGGTTATCGCGAGCAACAAGGGCGTCACCGCGGCGGTGGGTTTCGACAGCAGCGCCAGGGCGAAAACCAGCGTCGCGATTGCTATGCGCCAGATGCGGGCTCGGCCAGCGGCGTCGGTGGCTTTGAAATAAATCCAGATGGCCGCCAGGGACATCGCCCCGGCGAGGACGTCGCGCAAGCCGGATACCCAGGCGACGGCTTCGACCTGGATGGGATGAACGGCGAAAACGGCCGCGCCCGCCGCGGCGGGCCAAATGCCGCCAACCAGCCGGCGGACGATGAGAAAGACGAGGATGCTGGCGGCGACGTGAATGGCCAGGTTCAGCCCGTGGAAAATGGTTGGGTCCAGCGATTGGCCGTGTTTGGGCGCGATCGCGGCTGTGGCCAGCCATGCCGTGTAGGTGGCCGGCGCCCATAAGCCGAAATAGGGCCTGACCCAATAGCGCTGTAAGGCGGCGATGGTCGGCGGATTCATGTCGGGATTGCGAGCGACGTGCTCCATGTCGTCCCAGTTGACGAAGCCATTGCGTAAGACTGGATAGAAAGCAGCGGCTGTTAAGGCCGCCAGGAGCAGGCAAATCCATCCAACGGAGCGGCTGGGGGCGGGGGGCATGGGATTGGGCATTTGACCTTGGCGGGGAGGCGGGGTCAAACGGCAAAAAAGCTCCGGGATGGCTATCCCGCGGCTTGGGCGGTGCCATATAATCGCCGGGGAATGTTGGTCTAACGAGGAACGAGCGATGCCCGGAATGACGATGACGGAAAAGATTCTGGCGAAACATGCCGGACGCAAGCAGGTTGTGCCTGGGGAGAATGTCTGGGCGAATGTGGACATTCTCATGACGCACGACGTATGCGGGCCGGCGACCATCGGCATTTTTTATGAGCGGTTCGGCCGCGATGCCAAGGTGTGGAACAAGGACCGGGTGGTCATTATCCCGGATCACTACATTTTCACGGCCGATCAGAAGTGCCACCGGAATGTGCAGACGTTGCGGGATTTCGTGAAGGAGCAGGGTCTGCGGTATTTCTACGATGCGGAATTCGTGAACAACGAGCCGACGATGCCCAATCCGTATCGGGACCCGAGCAAGACGAGCTACAAGGGGGTCTGTCACAAGGCATTGCCGGAGGAGGGGCACGTGCGTCCGGGGGAGATTTTGCTGGGGACGGACAGCCATACCTGCACGGCCGGGGCGTTCGGGCAACTGGCCACGGGGATTGGGAACACCGACGCGGCGTTTGTGCTGGGGACGGGCAAGCTGTGGCTCAAGGCGCCGCCCACGATGCGGTTTACGTTCCACGGTGCGATCCCGCCCTATCTGACGGCCAAGGATTTGATCCTGGCGGTCATCGGGGAGATTGGCGTGGATGGGGCGACGTATCGGAGCATGTATTTCGCCGGAGACGGGATTTCGTCGCTGACGCTGGAAGACCGCATGACGCTGACGAACATGGCGATCGAGGCGGGCGGGAAGAACGGCGTATGCGACGTGGATGACAAGACGCTGAATTACGTGCGCAACCGCAGCACGATTCCCAGCTGGGACGTCGTGCGCGATGATGCCGATGCCAAATATTGTTTCGAAGCGGAATGGGACCTGGCGATGCTGGAGCCGCTGGTGGCCAAGCCGCATAGTCCGGACAACCGCGACACGGCGCAGAACTGCCGGGGTGTGAAGCTGGACCAGGCGTACATCGGAAGCTGCACGGGGGGAAAGATCACGGACATGATTTTCGCGGCGAATATTCTCAAGGGGCATTCGGTGAAGATTCCGACGTATGTGGTGCCGGGCAGCACGGAAGTGCACGCGGACATGAAGCGGCTGAATCTCCGCGGCGCCCGGAAGGGGCCAAATGAGAAGAGCATCGAGGATGTGCTGAACGACGCCGGGTGCCTGGTGGGCGCCAGCGGCTGCAGCGCGTGCCTGGGCGGGCCGAGCGATACGTTCGGGCGGCTCCAGCGCAGCGAGGTGTGCATCAGCACGACAAACCGGAATTTCCCGGGGCGGATGGGGAGCACGAAATCCGCGGTGTATCTGGCCTCGCCGCTGACGGTGGCGGCCAGCGCGCTGCGGGGGTATGTGACGGATCCTCGGGAATATGTCAGCGCGCCGATCGAAACGGGGAGCGCGGGGGTGCTGTGAGGGATCGGCCACGGTAGTATTCCGAACGGATGGGCATGATCTGGGACATCGGCTCCGATCGAGTCGCCGCGATCGTTCGGCGTGTTGCGCACGTCGATGGGGATTTGCGGGCACATCCGCCTGTTCCTTTGGCCCAAGCGGATTCCAAGCGATTGTCCGACGCCCTGCTTTGCACTTCGGGTGATTCGCTCTCGCCGATGCAATTGTTCAATCGTCTGCGCTGGGGCGGGCAGGCGGTGTTCGTCACGCCCGACCGGGAGGAGGCGGTGCGGTTCAGCCTTCGGCTGGCGGGCAAGGGATTTGAGATCACGCAGAAGCCCGCGGCGCTGGCGCGCCGGCCGCTGGGGTTGCCGATTCCATTTCTTTCGCCCAAGGCGCACTATTTTGTGGCCCGCAAGGTGCAGCTCATCGTGCCGGGAGAAACCACGGACCGCTTCACGTATCACGTCCATTTGGAATGCCCCGATCCCGGCGGAACTTACGAGGTGGTGAAGGAGGTCCCGAGCCTGGAGATGGTGATGGCGCGGCTCCGCGCCAAATGGCCGGACCTGGGAGAGGAGGTCATTGAGAAACGGGCGCGGAAATTTTCGCACAAGATATTTCCCGTTTTTCTGACGCGCGAGGCGGCGATCCTGAAGATCGTGAACCGCGATTTGCCGGAGGCGTATCGGGGGAGGGTTCCCTGCCCGCTCAAGCTGGAGAAGGACGAGCGGGGCTATGCGCGGCGGCTGCATATGAGCTGGCTGCGCAATGGCGGCGAGCCGCTGAGCCAACTGGAATTCGCGCGGCAAAGCGCGGATTTGCTTCGGGCGCTGCACGACGATGTGGGCGTGATGCACCTGGACCTGCGACTGGATAATTTTGTCATCACGCCGGCCGGGGTGGGGTTTGTCGATTTCGGCTCAGCCGTGCGCGCCGATGAGAACCTCAAGCAAAGCCCGCTGCTTTCCAGCCTATTCGAGGAGCTGATGCGGACGAGCGAGATTCAGCGCATGCTGTTTCGGATGACCAAAACGGGGGAGGTCACCAGCGAGGCAATCAGCGGAGGGCTGCACAGGGTGGACAAGGCGGTGGATTATTTTTATCTGGCGATGCAGATCAGTTCGCCGCACGCGAATCCGGATTTGAAGGACCTGATCCAATACGACAAGCAGGGGCCGGAGGCGCGGCTGCTGTCGAAATTGACGGAGCAGATCCTGCGTCCGGCGGACCCTTCCAAGCCGCCCTTCCGATCCGCCGCCGACATCCTCCGGGGAATAGAAGACTTGAGATCGGCGGAAACGGCGGAGCGGGGAGCGGACCGTGAAAAATCCGGGCCTGTTGAAATCTTCACGCCGGACTTGAAGTCATAAACCGGATAAAGTATATATACGGCTACTGATGAAGTTTGATAGACGTATTTAGGCTATATTTGATATTTCGGGTGGATGGTTGAGCGGATGGGTTCTTCCGGCCGGCGCAAGCCGGCGCCACCGCGGCTTTGGACGATAGGAGTCTCCAACCAAAGGAAACGGAGGTGTCAGGACCTTTTTTTTGCCTCGGAAGCCATGCGCTTCAAAATCATCTCGGCGACTTCCGCGCGAATGTCATGCGGATAGAGGCCGAGGATTGCGGCCTGAACGACGTCGGATTGGGTGGTGAACCACTCGATAATCCGGCTGGTGGCGGCAATCTGCGTCATCCCGAGCCGATCGCAAAGACCGGTGAGTCCTTCTTTGGCCTCGGGCAGAAGCTCGATGCGCATGATGACTCGACGAGGCGGGTTGTTGTTTGACATGTTTTAGAATCCTTAAAGCAAAGGACTTACGATATCGGAACAATCACCATTGAACAAACCGTCAGACGCCGTTCATCGCGACTCGGCCCAACCAACTATTTTGCCTTGCCAGAGCGGGACGACATCCGCTTGAGCAACTGGTTGGCAAGTTGGGCCATGGCCTGATCCGAAAGCGTGGCCATCACCGCGGTTTGGATTACATCGTCTTGGCGTATGAACCAACCCACCAGGCGGGACATGACCGCGATCTGAGTCATTCCGCGGTGGGAACAGATTTTGTCCACCTCTTCTTTCGCCGCGGCGTCAAGTTGTATTCGCATGATCGAGCGTTTGTCTGCCATTTGCACTCACTCCAATTAACGGTTGGAAAATCTGTGGCCCTTCACAAAACCCTCAATTCCGAGGACGCAACTATTGGGCTCATTGTTTCTGCCCAGCAACCGCGGCCCGTCATCGGTTTAGATTGCGGCCGGTCAGGGCCCGCGCGATGGTTGATGGGGAATTCGGCACCGATTTGGGACCGTGCTCATCAACCAACTGAGCGGTGAGACGGCGGTTTCCCTCCACGAGAGGCTTACCGATAATCTGGGCAATCTGATTCACTTCCTCCTGCTTCTGCATGAGTTTGGTTTCCAATTCCTGGAGCTTGGCGTTGACCTCCTCGTATTCCTTCAGCGATGCGGCGTAAAGCTCCTCGCCTTCACTGATCCATTCAGCAATTGATTTGGCCACGGTCTAGCGCCTCCATCGGGATATCCATAATACGGCTACTCAATCATTCATAACAGAGAAACACCCATGCTCCGGAATGGAGGCGTTACTTCAACCATTTTTTGAGACAAATGGCAAGAATAAAACAGCTATTTGAACAGCAGCTTGGCGGAGATTCGTGGTGAAGTGGAGAAAGAGTTATGATTGAGGCGAGGTCAAACGACTATGCCCTACATTCCCGTCCAGCGCCGTGAAAGATTCGAAGAGTCCATCAGAGCCATTGTCGAGTCCCTTGGACATCCGGATGCGACGGTAACGTCCGCGCAGGCGGATAAGGACAACGCAGCCAAGGGGGATTTGAACTACGTGATTTTTTCAATCGTCAAGCGCTACGTCGATCAGAATGGCATGCGCTACCATCGATTACAGGATTTCGTCAACGGAACGCTGGGTGCGTGCCAGATGGAGGCGTATCGACGGCTGGTTGCGCCTTACGAAGACGAAGCGATCGCTCGCAACGGAGACGTGAAATAGCCGTGGCGGAGGCACCGACCACGCCCCCCGAACAGACCGCCCCGCCGCCCGGCTCGCTTTGGGAAATCGCTTGCTGTTTTCTGTCGCTCGGTTTTACCGCGTTTGGCGGCCCCGCGGCACATGTCGCGATGATGGAACAGGAGTTGGTCCACAAACGCCGCTGGCTGGATCGGCAACACTTCCTGGATCTGATCGCGGCGATCAACTTTATCCCCGGTCCGAATTCAACGGAGTTGGTGATCGCTCTTGGCCGGCTCCGCGGAGGATGGCCGGGGCTGCTGGTTGCCGGCGTCTGCTTCATCCTGCCGGCGGTCCTCATCATCCTGCCCATCGCCTGGTTGTACGTGAATCATCATCAAACCACCGCGGCGGCGGGATTGCTCCAGGGAATCAGCGCCGCCGTGGTGGCGATCATAATTGTCGCGGGACTTCGACTGGCCAAGACCGCTTTGCGCGACGGCTTTGGGGCGGGCGTCGCCACTCTGGCCGCGGCAGGCGAATGGTTCAGTCATCACCAGCGCTGGGCGCTGGGAGACGTGTGCATTTTGGCGCTGGCCGCGCTGGCGGGATGGGTAAGGGCGTCGGGAATGGGCCCAAAGCCGGCTTCGACTCGCGCTTTTTTCCTGGCGCCCGTTGCGGCGATCATGACGGCAATCGGCTCAGTAAGCGGACCGCTTCTCATGACTCTGCTTTTCTTGAAGATCGGGGCAACCCTCTTCGGCAGCGGATACGTCCTGGTGACCTATCTGCAAACTTCGTTCGTGGACCATCGGCATTGGCTCACCGGGCAGCAATTGCTGGATGCGGTGGCGGTGGGACAGGTGACGCCCGGGCCGCTGCTGACCACCGCGACGTTCGTCGGATTTGTCCTGGGACACGATCAGTTCGGCGGAGGATTGGCGATGGAAGCGGGTTGCGCGCTGGCGGCGACGGCGGCGATCTTCGCCCCGGCGTTTGTTCTGATCGCGGGGATGGGATCGTGGCTCGACCGCATTCGCCGCAGCCCCCGGGCACGAGCGGTTCTCGATGCGATGAATGCCGCGGTGGTCGGATTGATCGCCTCGACATGCTTCTTTTTGGTCCAGCAGACGCTGCACTCGCCGGAACTTTGGCTTCGGGCGGGGCTGATCGTCGCCGCCCTGGGGGTGATGTTGAGGTGGAATGTCAACGCGACGTGGCTGGTCGCGGCGTCGGGGGGAATTGGGTGGTTGTTCCTACGTTAGATCGTGAATTGGCGTGGCGGGCTTCTCGTGAGCAATCATTCCCCCCACGCGAACCCATGTCGCAGCGGCGCAAGTTAGTGGCCGGATTGGAAGGCAACCTGTAACCTAGAGCGACTTGGCCAACTCGGAGGTTATCCAATGCTGATGATTGAGGCGGTCATCAAGCCGCACAAGATCGACGCGGTCAAACAGGCGCTGGCGAAAATGGGTGTGCTGGGGGTCACCGCGCTCGAGTGCAAAGGGTTCGGCAAGCAAATGGGACACACCGAGCGGTATCGCGGGTCGAGGGTGGATGTTGGGTTCGTGCCCAAGGTGTTGTTCAAGGTTTGCGTGAAATTGGAGGACGCGGAGAAGGCGACGGCGGCAATTGTCGAGGCGGCCCGCACCGGCGAGGTGGGTGACGGGAAAATCTTCGTCTACCCCGTCGCGCGGGTGATTCGCATCCGCACCGGCGAAACCAACGAGCAGGCTTTGTAGTTCCGGTGTATTGTTTTTGAATTCGAGGACCACTGGAATCATCTCATTCCGGTGAAGTAATTCAGGCCGGGTCAAGTCGTCGAAGGAGATGGCCTCACCGGTCTGGTGGCGGAGGAAAACATGAATCGGGCGCTGGTTGGGCGGTTCTGCGCGCTGGTGGCTTTTGTGTTCCTTCTATTGACGCCAAAAGTCGCTTGGGCGGCCGAACCGGTGCGACTGGGCGATCCCAAGAGCATCAGTGCCGGGGATACGGCCTGGGTGCTCGTCAGCACGGCCCTGGTGCTCATGATGACCGGGCCGGGGCTGGTGCTGTTTTATGGCGGGCTGGTGCGAAGGAAAAACGTCCTCTCCACCATGATGCATTGTTTCGTGCTCATGGCGGTTGTGAGCCTCGTTTGGGCGATTGTCGGCTATTCGCTGGCATTTGACGTAGGGACGCCGTTTTTCGGTGGATTGCGCTTTGCCATGATGCGCGAGGTCGGCGCGGCTCCGGCGGAATACGCGCCCACCATTCCCCACACCGTCTGGATGGCTTTCCAAATGATGTTCGCCGTCATTACGCCCGCGCTCATTTGCGGCGCCTATGCCGAGCGAATCAAGTTTTCTTCCATGTTGGTTTTTTCAACGGCGTGGCTTTTGCTGGTGTACTGCCCACTGGCCCACATGGTCTGGGGCAAGGGAGGCCTGTTGAACTCTTCCCTGGGTGGAGCAATTCCGGTGCTGGATTTTGCCGGTGGGACGGTGGTGCACATCAGTGCCGGCGTTTCGGCGCTGATGTGCGCGCTGGTGCTGGGTCGGCGGCGCGGATATCGCACGCACCCGATGCCGCCGCATGGCGTGGCGCTTGCGGTGGTCGGCGCCGCGATGCTGTGGGTCGGCTGGTTTGGATTCAATGCCGGAAGCGCCCTGTCCGCTGGTGCACTGGCGGGATATGCCCTGCTCAACACCCATTTCGCCGCCTCGGCCGGTTCCTTGGCTTGGATGTTCATCGAGTGGATCAGATCCGGCAAACCAACGGTTCTCGGCGCAATTTCCGGCGCGGTGGCGGGATTGGGGGCAATCACTCCCGCATCCGGGTTCACGCTGCCATTGTGGGCGATCGTCATCGGCGCATCGGCGGGAATCGTCTGCTATTTCGCTGTAACCAACCTCAAACACCTCGTGGGATACGACGACAGCCTCGACGTATTTGGCGTGCATGGCGTCGGCGGGTCGCTGGGGACGATACTCACCGGCGTTTTCGCCATCGCCATCGTCAACACGCCCAGCGGGTTTGGAAAGGTCACCCGGCTCGGACTTGTCGAAGGCGGAGCTTCAACGGCCCTGGTTCACCAGCTCATTGCCGTGGCGATCACCTGGGGCATGGCGATCGTCGGCTCGCTGGTGATCCTGATGATCGTGAAGCAAGTCATGGGACTTCGGGTGACTGAGGAAGATGAATACGCGGGTCTCGATCTCAGCCAGCACGGAGAAGCAGGCTACAACATCGAGGATGAGTTCGGCGCGACGTATGGCAACGGCGGACCCGAGTTGACCCCTGGAGGGTCGGAAAAGAAGCCGGACCCGACGACAGATTTAGCCCACGTATAGCCACGGCACGATTCAACCGTCGAACCGGCCGGTACTTTCAGGGTAGGAGGGTAATCGGCGTAGCGGACACGGCTTCAGCAGCGGCCCTGCTTCCCCCACCGGCACATGGCGGCGATGACGGGTTTGAGGCTCTTTCCGGCCGACGTCAGGGAATACTCCACCTTCGGCGGCACCTGGGCATAGACCTTGCGGCGGACCAGGCCGTCGCGCTCCAGCTCGCGAAGCTGCTGGGTGAGCATCTTTGGCGTGACCGGCGTCAGCAGCCGCCGAAGCTCGGAAAAACGCCGAAGCCCTGGATCGAGATGATACAGGATCAGCACCTTCCACCTGCCGCCGATCAGGACCAGCGTGCGCTCGGCCGGACACCGGATTTCGATTCGCCGCATGATGCTTTTATATGATATACATTTGATACTTGATATGCAAAGGATGTGTATTTCACTTTTTGAAATTCGATGGCTAGGATTGGGCATGAATCAGACGATTGACGAGCAATCAGCCGCTGAAATCGAGTCGGAAGCATTGGACGCCTATTCGCGGACGGTGATGAACGCCGCCCAGACCGCGGGTCCGGCCGTGGTCAATATCGAGGTTCGCCACGAGGGCTCGAAGGCGGAGCATCGCGGCGGCAGCGGGTCGGGGTTCATCTTCACGCCGGATGGGTTTATCCTGACCAACAGTCACGTCGTCCATGAAGCCGGGCGGATGGAAGCGGCGCTGCCGGACGGCCGGCGATTCGACGCGGAACTGCTCGGCGAAGATCCGCACACCGATCTGGCGGTGATCCGCATCGACGGGCCGAACCTGCCCTCCGCCGTGCTGGGCGATTCCAGCGCGCTGCGGGTGGGACAGCTCGTCGTGGCGATTGGAAATCCATACGGATTTCAGTGCACCGTCACGGCCGGCGTGGTCAGCGCGACGGCGCGCAGCTTCCGGTCGGCATCGGGGCGGTTGATCGATAACATCATTCAGACGGATGCCGCGCTAAACCCGGGCAACAGTGGCGGCCCGCTGGTCAGCGGGCGCGGGGAGGTGATCGGGGTGAATACGGCCATCATTCGTCCGGCGCAGGGAATCTGTTTTGCGATCCCCAGCAACACTGCGACTTTCGTCGCTGCCCAGCTATTGCGATTCGGGCGCGTCAAGCGCAGCTACATTGGAATGGGCGTGCAGGACGTTCCGCTGCATCGGCGGATCTTGCGGCACCACAAGCTCTCCGGCAGCGGCGGCGTGCTGGTGATCCAGATCGAGCCCGCGAGCCCCGCCGACCGCGCCGGCATCCGTGAGGGAGACATCCTCGTGGAGTTCGACGGCGTGGCCATCGAGCGCATGGACGAACTGCACCGGCTGCTCACGGAAGAGCGCGTCGGGAAATCGACCGAAGTGGCGGTGTTGCGCGGACTGGAGAAGCTGGCGCTGCGGGTCACGCCGGGCGACGCCCGATGAATTTCAACGTCACTGATCCTGCGGGAGCGGGGCGACGGAATCGGCGCCTTTGGCGGCCAGGGCGATTTCGGTTTGCGGCGATTTGCCACCCAGACGAAACCCGCTGTAAACCACCCACGCATCGCGGCCTCGCGTCATGGCGTAGCCGCTGATGTGATATTGATCGTTCTCGGCCTCGAACCAATAGCGCCCCAATGAATCCGTCCATTGCCCGAGGAGCCGGCCCCGGCTTTTGTGGGTTTCCGAATAATGGGCCTTGGCAAACCAGAGGATCGTCTCCGCGGACAGCGGAACCGGCGTGCGTATGTACGCGACGCCCATCCCCACCTGATCGTCCGGCGAACGCCACTGCTGGTGCGAATAGATCACGTTGTTCTGAAGGAGCGGCGACTCCCATTGCTCCGGCGGAGCGCAAGTGATCCTCAGAGTTGAATTGACGTGCAATGCGGTCAGTCCCGTCTTGTTCAGCCGCGACTGGTGGCTCTCCAGTTCGGTGGCCGAGATGGATTGAGATTGACACCCCGCGCACGCGGCCAGCGTCCCGGCAATCAGAATCCCGCAAACGACGGATCGAGGAAAAGCGCGGTACATCTGCTCTCCATATATCTGTATACGTTACGGCGCTTGGAGCGGATCGAAATTCGCAAGCGGATGAGGCGCTGGAGCAGGCGGAGGCTGAATTTAGCGGTCTGGATTTTCCGGTCGTCCGACGTGGGTGTTTTCGCGGGCTCGAACGGCGGTCTCAAGTTCGTTCGCCGCAACCGGCTTGGAGCGCAACGTCCCGGCATAAACCGCCCATCCCTCCCATCCCTCAACGATGAGATTGGCGCGAATCCTGTATATTCCCCCCTCGGCCACGAAACGGATGCCGGGCAGATTGGGGTCGTCCTGGCGGCTGAGGAGCGTGGCCTGGCCCTCGATTTTTTTCATTTCGCTGAGGAAGCCCGACAGCGCGAGATTGAGTCCGACCGGCAACGGCATTTTGAAGTGAATCACCCCGTACGCGGTGGCGCCCGTCGGGCTGAGCCAGGCCTGGCGAATGTTGTTGGCGCCGACTTTGAGCGGGCCGGGCTTCCAGCCGACGGGAGGATCGCATACCGCCGCGACATCGCCGTTGAAAGTCGGCAACGTCAGATCGCGCTTATCCGGGCTGATCCACTGGGCGCGAATCTGATTGAGATTGGGCTTGGGCTGCTGGCTGCAACCTTGAACAAGCGGAAGCGCCGCCGCCCCGATGGCAACCGGCCATCGCAGGAGGCGGAGAATCACTTTTTTGGGGCGGCCGGAGCGGACGTCTTTTGAAAGCTGTACGTGCCGCCAAACTTCTTGCTGAATCGCTCGACGCGTCCGGCAGCGTCCACGAACTTCTGTTTTCCGGTGAAGAACGGATGGCAGGCGCTGCAAATATCGACGTTGATCTTGGAGACCGTGCTGCGGGTGACAAACGTGTTCCCGCAGGCGCAGTGGACGTGGCAAGTTCGGTATTTCGGATGAATTTTGGGTTTCACGAAACAACTCCTTAAGTCCGGTCGTGCGTGGGGCCCTATTGGCCGCACGTCAGCCGGGCTATTATAGGGGCCGGGCAAGCTAACCGCCCGGGATTAAAAAGGCAACGGGGATGGCGAATCTTGCGGTTTTTCAGCTGTCCGTGCGTACAGCAGAGAATACCACCGCGAAGCCGCCAAGAAATGCAAAATAACAAATCCAACCGTAGAGGGTGTAGCGCTCCATTGTGGTCCGCCCAAATCGCATTGGCATCAATACCGGAGAAGGATCTCACGCGGAGAAGAACTGAGAAAAGCGGCGTCGGCTGTCGATTGACGATCCATTTCGCGAAACCGCCCCGCTACGAACTTTTCGCGGCCGGCTGTTCAGAAATGGGCGTGAACAGCATTGATGGCTCGCGCCCTCTTTAATTTCCCCGTTGTGTCACATTGAAGTGAAAGGGTTTGAACCTCATTGCGCGCGTCCGAAAAATCCGGTCGCTTCCCTTCCAATCAAGTTCATCCACCGCTTTTGCAGCGGGGAATGAATTACTACACCACAGCAGTTGATGAAATCCCCTTGCTCCAAAAAAAACTCCAGATTTTTCCCTTGAAATGGAATCTCTGTTAGGTTAATGTTCAGTATGCGTCGGGTCGCAGTTTAACCCAAGGAGAGACTTCCTATGTCCGCCTGTCCTGAGCCTGTCGAAGGGGCACTCCGCTTCTCTACTATCTACTGTCTACTGCTCTATTTTCTCGCGAAGCGCCACCCCCCTCCCCCCCTAAATGGGGTAACAACTTACTTGACTAAGTGAGCGCCTCCCTGTCTAATCCATCCCTTCACAATCTCATCGGGAGGATTAGCGATGCCAGAGCCTATTTCGTTGTCGCTTCCGGATTTGTTGATCGACGCACAGAATCCGCGACTTCCACAGGCTAGCGTGGGCCAGCGGGAAGCGCTTCGGTCATTGGCGAACCACCTCGGATGGAAGCTCGTGGTTCTCGCAAAGGATATTATTCAGCATGGGTTGAACCCATCTGATTTGCCACTGGTCATGGCGGCTAACGACGACCTGAAAAGATACATCGTTGTCGAAGGGAACCGCCGGCTTGCGGTATTGAAGATTCTAGAGAATCCCGAATCCATTGTTGGCGCTACCGATTTGGCAATCGTCCAGCAATTCCGTCAGCTTAGTAAGCAATATCAAGAAAATCCCATTGAGTCCATTCGATGCAGCAAAATGAAAAATAGGGCGGAGGCCGATCATTGGATCAAACTTCGGCATACCGGCCAAAATGAGGGCGCTGGAATTGTTCCATGGGGAAGTCAGGAAGCCGCTCGTTTTCGTGCGCGGAGCGGGGAATTGGAGATAAATTCTCAGGTGCTCGATTTCTTGGAGGCGCGTGGCGATCTCACACCCGAAGAGCGATCAAAAATCAAAGCAACGAATCTGCAGCGCGTGCTTGGCACCCCTGCCGTGCGCGAAAAGGCTGGCATTGCTTGGGTTGACGGTAAACTTCGGTTGCTCGGACCAGTAGAAAAGGTTGCAAAGGCATTGCTCCATATCGCCCTTGATGTTTCATCTGATGCCAAGACAACAAAGGAAATCTACACAAGCCAACAACGAGTCGCATACGCCAACGCCTTGCCGGCCAATGTTGTCGTGAAGGCACCCACAACTGCGGGAAGTGGCATCCTGGCCACCAGCGCGGCCCAACCATCGAAACCCAAGAAGGGGCCACGCCCAAAGCTCGCCAAGCCCCGTGATGTCCTTATCCCACGAGACTGCTTTTTAGACGTTACAGACGCGCGAATCGGAGAAATTGAAATTGAACTTCGGCAATTGAGCTTGGAAAACTATGCGAACGCGGTAAGCGTGCTATCCCGCGTGTTCCTTGAATTGAGCGTGGATGCACATATTGACACGCGGTCCCTGGCCACGTCGAAGTCCTCCAAATTGAGGCAAAAGCTGCAAGACGTTGTCACCGATCTGGTGACGCGAACCAAGTTGACGCCACAGCAAGCAAAACCCATTCGTACCGCTTTGCAAAAGGACTCTTTTCTCGCCCCGTCGATAGACCTGATGAATGATTACGTTCACACCAGCGCCGTATTCCCTGCACCATCCGACCTCCGGGCGAATTGGAACACGCTGCAACCGTTCTTCGTTGCGATATGGTCTGCATGATGCGGTCTCATGTTGGGCTGGCCAGAACGACGATGATCTGGTAGATAATCGCGAATGGCTTTCTACACACCCCTACGCTATCCCGGCGGGAAGCGGCGACTCGCCCCGGTTGTTATGCGCCTGCTGGAAGAGAACGGCCTGAGAGACATTCAGTATTTTGAGCCGTATGCGGGCGGTGCGGCGATTGGCCTTTCGCTCTTGCTTGGCGAGTACGCATCGGTAATTCACCTTAATGATTTGAGCCGGCCGGTGTTCGCATTCTGGGATACCGTCCTGAATAGAACGAAATGGATTTGCCGAAAGATTGATCGCGCCGTCGTCACGATGAAGGAATGGCACAAACAGCGAAAAATTTACGAGGCGGCAGATTCTGCGGACTTGGACGATCTTGGGTTTGCGGCGCTGTTTTTGAATAGGACAAACCGCTCGGGGATAATCAGCGGCGGAGTGATCGGCGGAAAGCGGCAAACGGGAGCGTGGTCCATCGACGCTCGATTTAACAAAAGCGAAATCACCAGGCGCATCCGCCAGATTGGCAGATTCAAAAGTCGAATTCGTCTTTACCAGATGGATGCCTTAGATTTTACAAACAGGGTCATTGCGGCGAGCCGTGATACGTTTGTGTTCTATGATCCGCCATACATTGAGAACGGCGAGGGTCTGTATCTGAATGACTACGACGTTGAGGGGCATCGACGGCTTGAAAAGCGCATTCTCAAACTGAAACAGCCGTGGGTTGTTACCTATGATTACGCAGCCATTCAACACAAAATGTACGAAACCTGTCGTCGCATCGTATATCGGCTGAATTATTCGGCGAATGGGCGTCACGGCGGACGCGAGGTAATGTTTTTGTCTGATGGACTTCGGATTCCGAGCCTTACCAATCTCCTCCGTTCCGGGACGGCGTGGTATGGCCAAAGCGTTTTTTTGGTTCCGTTCGAATCGAGACTTCGGAGAACTGCGGAAGCGAATTAGTGGCGCTTCGCCCTTCTCTTATTGGAATGCCCTTTGGCCGCGTTTCCCCGCTTCGGAGCCGACATTAATCGGCGGCCAAGCGCCTTCGCCCTTTGAAATGCCACATCGGCGTTCTCGACCTCGATATGTGGTATCGGGCCATCTTTGGTATTCATGGCCTCTATTGTACCACGGGAATTCAATTAGGCTGATTTTCTTTTGCCACGTTTTTGCCGCTTTCCGGAGCGCCCTCCAATGCGCCGATAAGCGCCTTGTAGGTCAGCCGCTTCCCGTGCAGACCCTTCATGGCCAAGACGAAGCGATCACCATCTTTAACTTCGCGGTTGTTGAAGCGAAACGCTTCTGAATCGACGTAGGCCAAAAGATGGAACGGCTCAACGCTGACGTGCGTTCCCTTGATGCACCGTTTGAACAGCGCCCAGAAATTTTCGATGCCGTTCGTGTGAACCGCACCCTTCACGTATGCTTCGGTGTGGTCAACGAAATCGTGAAAAAATGAATCCCTTAATCCACGGTATCCGGCGTAAGCGTCTGTATAAAGAGTCGATCCCGGTGCAAGGTTCGCATGGATGACATCGTGGAGCGTTGTCGTGTTTCGATTCTCAATAACCTTCGCGCGAACCGTACTGTGCTTTTTGCCGCTGTGACGTTCCAGCAAACCCATAACCGGCGTCATGTGAGCGCCGCCGGTAGTGCCCGCAATCTTTTTCTCGCGCTTTGCCTTGTGCATATTCTTGGCGAGTCCGCCCACCAGCGTTTCATCCGCTTCAATCACGGCACCGTTGCCGCCGATCTTCTCAAAGCTGTGATTCTTGATCGCAAATCGGATGCGATGAAGCATGAACCACGCCGACTTTTGGGTAATGCCAAGTGCGCGGTGAATCTCGTAGCTGCTGATCGAATTCTTAGCGTTCGCTTCAAGCCAAACCGCTGTTGCCCATTTGTCCAGACCGAGCGGGGAATCTTCCATAACGCTCCCGATCTTGATCGTGAATTGGCGGCGGGGATGGTTATTCTTGCATTCCCAACGGCCATAGTTGGCAAGAAATTGAACGTTCGCGCCACCGCAATGCGGGCATTTCACGACCCCATCCGGCCAGCGAATTTGCATGAAAAACGCCAATGCGTTCGCGGGATTCGTGAAGTATCGGATGGCCTCAACCAGTGTTTTTGGATATGTTTCTGTGGTGTCCATACACAAATAATAGCAAGGCGAGTTCACTTAGTCAAGTATATTGTTACCCTAAATGGGATATTCTGAGATAGGGTGTGACATGAAGCCAAGCCTGGAGGCCCATTATTGCGGCTTGCCGTTTCGGGTTTTGCGGCGCAGCCAGGGAACGGCTGACCTCGCGGGGATCATCTCGTCGAGAACGCTCCGCTGGGCGCGAAGCGGGTTGAAGCAAATGGTGGAATGCCTACCTGCTTTTGCTCGCAAATCAATACCGGTAATTCTCCCCCTTATACGGCCCCCCCACCGGCACGCCGATGTAATCGGCTTGTTCCTTGGTCAGTTTCGTCAGCTTCACGCCGATCTTGGCCAGATGCAGCCTCGCGACCTTTTCGTCCAAATGCTTCGGCAGCACGTAAACCTTCTTTTCGTATTTGGAGGTATTGGTGGCCAACTCGATCTGGGCGATCGTCTGATTGGTGAAACTGTTGCTCATGACGAAGCTCGGGTGGCCGGTGGCGCAACCGAGGTTCAGCAGGCGGCCTTCGGCCAGGATCAGGACGCTGTGGCCATCGGAAAATGTCCACATGTCATATTGCGGCTTGATGTTGGTTTTCTTGATGCCTTTGGTCTTCTTCAGGCCGGCCATGTCGATCTCGTTGTCGAAGTGGCCGATGTTGCCGACGATGGCTTTGTCCTTCATCCTGGCCATGTGCTCGGCGGTGATGATGTGGTGATTTCCGGTGGCGGTGATGAAGATGTCGGCGTAGGGAAGCGTGTCTTCTACGGTGAGGACCTGGAACCCTTCCATCGAGGCCTGGAGGGCGCAGATCGGATCGATCTCGGTGACGATGACGCGAGCGCCTTGTCCGCGGAGGGATTGGGCGCAGCCTTTGCCCACGTCGCCGTATCCGCAGACGACGGCCACCTTGCCGCTGAGCATCACATCGGTTGCCCGCATCAGGCCATCGACGAGTGAATGCCGGCAACCATAAAGATTGTCGAACTTGCTCTTGGTGACGCTGTCGTTGACGTTGATGGCGGGGAATAGAAGCGTTCCGGCTTTTTGCATGTCGTAGAGACGGTGAACGCCGGTGGTGGTTTCCTCGGAGACGCCCTGCATTTTGGCCGCGACGTTGTGCCAGCGCCGCTCTTCCTGCTTGTGGCACTTGGCCAGGAGCTTGAGGATTTCCTTGAACTCCTCGTTATCGGTGGAATCGGGCGAGGGGATTTTTCCGGCGGTTTCGTATTCGTAACCCTTGTGGATGAGGAGCGTGGCATCGCCGCCGTCGTCCACGATCTGATTTGGGCCGCGGCCGTCGCCGAAATCCAGGGCTCGCTCGGTGCACCACCAATACTCCTCGAGGTTTTCGCCCTTCCAGGCGAAGACGGGGACGCCCTTGGGGTTCTGAGCCGAGCCCTTGGGTCCGACGACAACGGCGGCGGCGGCATGGTCCTGCGTGCTGAAGATATTGCATGAACACCAGCGAACGGCGGCGCCGAGGGCGCCGAGGGTTTCGATCAGAACGGCCGTCTGAATCGTCATGTGCAGCGAGCCCATGATTCGCAGGCCTTTGAGCGGTTGCTTTGCGGAATATTCCTCGCGCACGGACATGAGGCCGGGCATTTCCTGCTCGGCCAGCATGATCTCCTTGCGGCCCCAATCGGCCAGCGAGAGGTCGGCAACTTTGAACTCAAACGATCCCGAGTTCTTCAGGGATTTCGAGGGAGCGGGCATCAGATGGGTCATGGAGTTCTCCTAATGTTGGATTGATTTGGGTTCGAAAGAAGATACAACCGCGGAGACGCGGAAACCAGAAATCCGAAACCAGAATGACGAATCAAATCCGAATGACCGAATGACGAAGCAGCCTTCGTTTCTGGTTTCTGGTTTTGGGCTTGGTTCGTCATTCTGGTTTCGGATTTCGGGTTTCCGCGTCTTGGCGTCTTTGCGGTCCAATTTATTGTCGTTACGCATTTTTTACTCCGGCGGCGAGGAACAGCGCCGGGCCTTTTACGTTCGGCTCCGGGGCAAGCGGGCGACAGACGGTTGCTTCCAAAGAGGCTTCCGTCAGCCAGCGACGAATCAATTCCTGATCGAAGCCCGGCCAATGCTGATTCATCTGGCGGCGGAAGTCGTCGCGGTCGTGGGGGAGCAGGTCGATGATGACCGCCCTGCCGCCGGGCTTGAGGATGCGGGAGGCTTCTCGAATAGCGGCCGGCGCATCGGCGATGTAGGTCAATGCCAGGACGATTAGCGCCGAATCGCAGGAGGCGTCGTCGATGGGGATTGAGGTCAACTCGCCACGGCGGAGTTCGACGTTGGATAGGTTCGCGAGCCGGCGGCGGGCGGCTTTGAGCATGGCCGCGGAATTATCGATTCCGATGACGCGATGGACGAAGGGGGCAAGTTCGGCGGCGATTTGCCCGGTTCCGCAGCCGAGGTCCGCCACGACAAGGCTGCCGGGGAGCAGGCCCAGAGAGGCCGCGGCGGAAAAGTGCCGGCCATAAAGCTGGCTGCGGAGGCCGTCCCATTTCCCGGCGGCGCCGGCGAAGAAGGATTGGCTGTCGCTGCGCTGTTGAAGCAGGCGCTGGAGGCGGAGTTGGTCCTGCCTGACCGTGGCCCAACGGTCGGTCTGCCGGCGGGCGACGAGCCAGAGGCGGCGGGCGGGCGGGTCAAGTTCATCGAGGATCGTCCGATAAAAATGGGTGGTTGCCTCATTTCGGCCGTGGACCCAGCCGAGGTCGCCGAGGACTTTCAGATGCCGGCTGATGGTGGATTGCGGGAGTTGAAGGATGTCGCACAGTTCAGCGACGCCGAGTTCCTGGCGCTCAAGTAAGCGCAGCAGGCGCAAGCGTGTGGCATCGGCCAGGGAGCCGAGCCAGCCGAGAACCAGTTCCGGTTGTTCGAGCTGCGATTCCATCCGTATATCCGCATCGAAAGATAGATAGGTTTTTGCAAAAGTCAAGCCCCAGACGGGAATTTGATCCTCATTCCCGAGGGCGGGCATGCCGATTGCATTTTTAGACGCCTGCCTAACAGACGGGCACTGAGCCGATCAATATTTGGGCGGACGGGAACTGCGGCACGTTTGGCTGGCATGTGTTGCATATAATTTGGGTGAGAGCCGGTGATGGAGAACCTGCTATGAGCGACCTGCACGTAAAATATCTTCTAATGGGTGGAGGGGTGGCCGGCAGCGAAGCGGCCAAGGCCATTCGCGAGATTGATGGCCAGGGAGACTTGCTGCTGGTGGGTCAGGAGATCAACCGGCCCTACCACCGTCCGCCGCTGAGCAAACAATTCCTTCGCGGCGAGCAAGGGCGCGAAGCGCTGTTTGAGATGGCTGGCGAGTGGTTCGTCGAGAACCGGGTGCAATTGCGAACGGGCCGCCGGGTATCGCATCTGGATGCGACGCGGAATGCGGTGACGCTGGACAATGGCGAGGGCGTCTCGTTTGATCGGCTGCTCATCGCGACGGGCGGCGGCGCGGTACTGCTGAAGGCGCCGGGAGCGGAGTTGCCGAATCTGTTCTATCTTCGCACGCTGGAGGATGCGGAGGTTTTGCAGCACGCGATGATGAAGGCCAGTCGGGAGGGCCAGGCGCATGCAAAGGGGCGTGGGCGGGCGGTGGTGATTGGGGGCGGGCTATTGGGCGTGGAACTCGCCGGATCGCTGACCCAGGCGGGATTGCACGTTGATCTGGCGGTGTCGGGGGACCATCCGTGGCATCGCTATGTCGGCCAGGCCACGGGCCGGTGCATGGCGCTGTTTCTTGAGAACCACGGCGTGACGGTGCATGGTGGGGATCGCGCGGCGCGATTGGAGGGAGACGGGCGAGTGCAGCGCGTGATTTTGGCGTCGGGCAAGAGCCTTCCGTGCGATTTCGCGGTGGCGGCGGTGGGGATTCAGATTCACAAGGAGATTCTCCGCGGCACGCCGGTCGCGGCGGAAAAGGCGATTCTGGTGGATGCCGGTTGCCGAACCAACGTTCGGGGAATCTTTGCCGCGGGGGATTGCGCCGCGGTGTTCGATCCGCTGTTCGGCAAGCATCGCATGATGCACCACTGGGATAGCGCGGTTCAGACGGGGAGAATTGCCGGGATCAACATGGCCGGCGGGGATGCCAGATTTGAAACCGCCAGCTACTTCGACAGCCAGGTTTTTGGGCTGAAGATCGGGGTTTGGGGGGAAGCGCGGGCAGTGGACCGGCGGATGATCCGGGGCACGCCCAGCGCCGAATCGCCGGAGTTTATCGAGATCGGCGTGGCAGCCGATGGGCGGATTGCGCAGGTGATCGCTGTTGGGGAGGTGGGACAGAAGGATTTGCTTGCGCGATTGGTGCGGGAACGTGTGGGGACGAATGGGAAGGAAGAGCAGTTGCGGGATCCTGGTTTTGGGATCGAGAAGATTTTTGGGGAGTAGGAGAACCCTCGCTGCTGACTTCGGGGAGCTCAGTCGAGCCGCTGCCTCTTTGGCGGCGTAGATGATTATGGTAAAAGATATGGCTAGAATTGCAATTCCTTCCACGAACGTGGATTGGTATATACTGATTTTATGGCGTCCGGGGCGAACGAGACGGAGGACTCCAGGAAGAAGCTTTGGGAAACCGAGCTTCAGCGCGTTAACCGTGCGCTCCGCGTCGTCAACAAAACCAACAAATCGCTGCATCAGGTCGACGATGTCGTGACCTGGTTGAACCAGATCTGCCAAAGCGCCATTGACCACGGCGGCAATCGGATGGTGTGTGTCGGATTTGCCGAGCAGGACGAGCACAAGAAGGTACGGATGGTGGCCAGCGCGGGATTCGAGGCCGGCTATTTAGATGCTATCACCATAACCTGGGCGGATGAACCGCACGGCCGCAGCCCGACCGGGATCGCGATTCGCACCGGCCGGACCTGCATTGCCCGCAACATCCCGGAGGACCCGGCGTTCGAGCCATGGCGCGAGGAGATCACGCAACGTGGGTACCAATCGTCGATCGCCCTGCCCTTGATCTCCGACGGCCGGACATTCGGGATGCTGGGAATGTACGCCGATGTCGTCGATGCCTTCGGCCCCAAAGAAGTCGAAGTCCTCGAAGAACTGGCTGATGACCTGGCTTTTGGCCTAACTGTCGTGCTGCGCACTCGAGCCGAGCGGCGGGCGGCGAACGAAGCGCTCAAAGAAAGCCAACAGGAACTGGCGGAAGCTCAGCGAATTGCTCATCTGGGACACTGGGAACGCGACTTGAAAACCAACGTCGTCAAGTGGTCGGACGATCTTTTCCGAATCTACGGCCTGACGCCGCAAACGCGCGGAGTGCATTTCTCCGAATTCCTGGAACGCGTCCACGGCGACGATCGGCCGAGAATCGCTCACATGATAGAGGATGCAGTCATCAACGGCCGGCACATTAATACGGACTATAGAATTGTCCGCACCGACGGCCAGGTGCGCTTCGTCCATAGCGAGGGGGATGCAATCCGGGATGATGCCGGCCAACTTGTCCGCACTTTCGGGGTTCTCCAGGACATTACGGAGCGACATCAGGCGGAGGAAGCTCTGGAAAACGCCAATCGATTGCTCGAAGCGAAGAACACCGCGCTGCAAGAGGTGCTTGCCAACATCGAGGCCGAGAAAAACCGAATCGGCCGGCAGATAACCAAAAATGTCCAGAAAATCATCCTCCCGCTCTTCCATTCCCTCACGCAAAGTTTGAACCCCCGGCAACAGCGCCGCCTTGAGCAAATCGAACATGCGCTGGAAGAGGTTGTCTCTCCGTTCATCGATAATGTATCCCAGGCTGTCGAGAGCCTCACGCCCACGGAGTTGCGTATCTGCAATTTTGTCAGACGGGGTCTGGCAGCAAAGGAAATCGCCGAACTGGAGTATCTTTCCCCCCAAACCATCGCGGCCCATCGGCGTAACATTCGACGCAAGCTCGGGATATCCAATCAAAAGATCAACCTGACCATTCATTTGCGAACCGTTTTTCCCGAAGAGCCCGCTCGCAGATAATAAACTGATCGATTAGTTCGCCTACCCAATCCGTACCCGCTAATACGCCGCATTCATTACATCGGCGCCACTGCCGAAAACCCCGACCCATTTTAACATGACAGCCTCGATTCAGGCGATCGGTAATGACCGCGCCGCGAAGAACTCGGATTCGAGATTGAAAATCCGGGATTTGAGATGGAAATCATCGTGGAGATGCCATGAGTAAATCGCAAAAGCGGTCGGGCGATGTTATCAGCCTGTCGAACGGTTGCTGGGTGGATGTGTATTCCCGTACCTATTTCGCCGGCAGGCTGAAGCGGATATACGGACCCGGCCGCATCCGCGTTGGGAAGATCGGCAGCCTGATTGTCGGTCCAGAAGCGTTGGCCGTCCCGGCCGGCCGGAATTATGGCGTCAGTCTCCGTCCTCTCCGCCCCAAGCAAATCATCCCTGATTTCGACGCGCCCCGGTGCAAAGGCAAACTCAAATCGCTCGAGGTCGTTCACGCGGACAGAGGCGCGTTAGTTCAGGCGGGTCGGGGCAGCGGCGGTGTCGGCGGCGAGATAGCGCATCCCCCAGAGCCACAGGAGACCGCCGATCAGCATCATTCCTGACACGGCGACGAAGCCCATGTTCAGGCTGCGGCGGTCGCGGATGGCGCCGATGATGCCGGGCGAAATCGCGTCGCCCAGGATGTGAATGATGAGGATGTTGATGGCGAAGGCCGAGGCGCGGATGGCCGGTGGAGTGGTGTTGGCCAGGGCGGTGTTGCTTGGGCCGGTGTTGAAAAATAGGCAGAAAACGGCCAGGAACAGAACCACCCACGCCAGCGGAAACGGCGTGATCAGCAGCAGCAGGAACAAAGGGAATCCGGCGAGCATCCCCAGGGCGGACACCAGAAAATAGCTGCCGGGGACTTTTGCGCGCAGTCGATCGCCGGCGATGCCGCCAGTGAGTGTGGCGATCAAACCGGCCAACACGACGATTCCGCCGAAGATCAGGCCCGAGCGTTCGGGGCTTAATCCGCGGTCAACGGTCAAGTAGGTCGGCATCCAATCGGCGACGCCTCCGATGGCGAAAGTCATCGCGGCCATCGCGGCCGTGTTGAGCAGGTAACTGGGGATTTTGAGAAGGACTTTGTAATCGGCGGCGGTGGTCTTGCGGGGAGGGGCAAGGACGACTTCGGCAGCGCCGCGCGCGGGTTCCTTCATGAAGAAACACCATGCGGCCAGGAGCAGGCCCGGAGGCAGCGTGAGGAGGAATGCGTAGTGCCACCGACCCGGGTGAGCGAATGGGCTGCCCATGATGTAGCCGATGGCGCTGCCGACAGGGATGGCGGCGTAGAACCATGCCAGCACCTTGCCCCTGACGGCCAGCGGATAGAGATCGGAAATCAGGGTCGGGGCGACCGGGCCGTAGGCGGCCTCGCCCACGCCGATCAGACATCGCGTGGCGAGGAGCGCGGCGTAGGAGTTGGCCAGGCCCGATGCGCCGCTGGCGAGGCTCCAGAGCGCCACGCCAATGCCGATCAACATCCATCGCGAGTAACGATCGGCCAGCCATCCGAAGACCGGGGAGAGCAGCATGTACGTCACCAGAAACGCCAGGACCAGCCATCCGATGGCTGAACTGCTCACGCCGAATTGGAGCCGGACCGTCTCCTGCACGGAATAAAGGATGGAACGGTCGACGTAGTTGAAAAGATTGATGGCCAGCAGAAGCGCAAGAGATAGTCGCGCCTGGCGAGCCGAGACGGCGGCGGATGCGTTGCGTGTCACGAGGTCATTGTCATTTGTCATTCGTCATTTGTCATTTGTCATTTGAAGGAAATACCTCCAGAGCCGTCCGAGCAACCCGTGACAAATGACCGATGACAAATGACGAGAATCCAGTTGCTTTTCACTTGACGCCGTACTTGGCCGGATTGGCCGCGACGGCGCTGGCGTACTTGGTGGGATCCTTCTCAAAATCCTTGTGGCAATCGGGACAGCAGAGGTGATAGACCTTGCCGCCGTAGACTTCGACGAGGTTTGAATCATTAACCTTTTCGCCGCTGACCGGGCAGACGGTGTTGCGCAAATCAACCGCCTGCGAAGGCGACGTAGCCGGTTGGGTGGCGGGTGGGGATGACGATTGCATGTTCATGCCCGACATATCGTCAGCCCAAGTAAATCCGGCCAAACAAAGAGCGGCCGCCACCCACAGCACAATGGACATCTTGCGTTGCATACGTCGCTCCATTTCGGGACAACTGACTGAACGGGGATTATAGCGGAGCATCACACGTTCGGACAAAGCATCTTGCGCGAAATCCAAAGTAACTTTGCGCGCTCCAATCAGTGATGTCCCCTTATCCGCTTCCCAAGCAAACGGCGAGCACGTTGCTACGTTCGACCCCTAGGTGTCAGATATCACTTCAAATGCCACCACCGATTATCGAATCAAATGCCACCACGTCCCATATAACTTATTCAGCCGATCCTTTTCAAATTGACGCCGGGTTTGCGACTGCCGGCGGTCACAGTGTT
>JBEKHH010000043.1:0-37952 GCA_050012375.1 Tepidisphaeraceae bacterium | reverse complement strand
CTGCACGCGCGTCGGCTGGCCCATCTTCTCCATCGTTTCCTGAAGGGCCACGGCGTTGATCACGGTCGCCAGCATGCCCATGTAATCCGCGGTGGAGCGGGGGATGTTGCCGTCCTCGGCGAAGGTGGCGCCGCGTATGAAATTTCCCCCGCCGACGACGATCGCCAACTGCACCCCCATCTGCGCGACTTCAATGCATTGCCGGGCGATGTTTTCCAACTCCGGAGCTTCGATCCCGAAGGACCCTTCGTGACAGAATCCTTCGCCGCTGATTTTCAGAAGAACGCGAGAGTAGGGCGCCGCAGCCTTCGGCCCATTGGGAGTTTTCGACATGAAGGCGGATTATAACAAACCGGCGGGGGATTACTTCCCCATCGGGTCTAACGCTCGTTCCTGGTTTGGGGAAAGATTGCCTATGGCCTATTGCCCATTGCCAATTGCCTATTGAAAAAGCCGAAAACCGTGTATTTCAATGGGCAATAGGCAATTGGAATTACGGTAAGCGGAGCCAAGAACACGCGTCATGCCTTCCCCATCTCCGCGCTTCGCCGCGCCGCCGCTTTCAGGGCCTCCACCGTGATCCGCGGCCAGTCGCGCTCTTCCAGGTGACTGATGGCGGCGTGCGTCGTTCCGTTCGGCGTGGTCACCTTCCGCCGATGTTCCTCGGGCGAATCGCTTGAATCATTCATCATCTTGGCCGCCCCGGCCGCGGTTTCAATCGCCAGGGTCCGAGCTTCTTCCGCCGCCAATCCCAAGTCCATCCCGGCGCGGATCATCTGTTCAGTGAGAAAGAAAAAATACGCCGGCCCCGAGCCGCTGATCGCCGTGACCGCGTCCATCTTCGCCTCAGTGGTTTGCAGGACCTTGGCCCCCGATTCAAACAATCGTCGCGCCGCGGCCAGGTCTTCATCGGTGGCATGCGCCCCCGGCGCGATCGCCACCATCCCGCAGCCGACCAGCATCGGAGTATTGGGCATGCTTCGGATCACGCGCCGCGGCTTTCCCCGCCCCAGCTTCTTTTCAATCAGCGCCGTTCCGATCCCCGCCGCGATGGAAATCACCAACGTCTTCTCGTCCACGTCCGGCCAGATTTCCTCCAGGACCGCTTCCATCTGGTACGGCTTGACGCAGAGCATCAGAATCTTCGCCCCCCTCACGGCGTCTTCCGCACGCTCCACCGCCGTGATGCCAAGCTCCGTTTGAAACAATTCCCGCCGCTGGATCGACAAATCCGCCGCGATGATCTGGTTTGCTTTGAGCGTTCCAGCCGAGACAATTCCCCGCGCGATCGCCTCCGCCATCGCCCCCGCCCCGATCATCGCCAATTCGTGAGCCATGAATCGTTACCGATCCACCGGGCCGCCGATGGCTTCCTGCACCGAGCGCGGCGCGGTGACGATCAGGTTCCCGTTCAGATACTCGATCGAAGCCATGCCCCCGTTGTCGCGCCAGACTTCCGGCCGGACCACTGTTTCGATCAGCTTGATCAGGTCCTGCGCCTTCTGGTCCACCGTCTTGGTCTGCGTGCTGTTGCTCGCCGACAGGGTCTGCCCTCCGCCGCCCCCGCCAGTGCCCGTTACCTGCGCGCTCCCGCCCGAGAGGTTGGTGATCTGGTAATTGAAGATATCGTTTGGCTGAAGCAGGTCCACGACGTAATACACGACGGTAATCAACTGCTGATCCGACACTGCCCGCGTCGTCACCTCCACCACGTTTTCGTCGATGTTGTACGTCAGGAGGTCCCCCGGCCCGGCCTGCGCGAGGATCAGCGAAAGCACCTTTCCGGCCGTCACATCGTGCAGTTGAAGATTGATCTGCGCGTCCTTCGAGATGTTGATCGCCGCCAGTGTTTTCCAATCGACCGTGATATTCACGCCGGCGACGGTGCGAAGAAAATCGATCGCATCCACGAACGGCACGTTGGTCAGAGTAGCCGACGGCAGCCGGGTCGCCAGCAGCGCCCGGGCCGTGCTCCTCGCCGGCGCGGTGCTCGCCAGCATCAAAACAAATGCAACCGCGAAGACGCGAAGGCAGCCGCGAAGGAATTCATTGGCTGATTTCTTCGCGCTGTCTTCGCGCTCTTCGCGTCTTCGCGGTTGCATTTGCTTCACGTATTTGAAGAAGTCGGCTGCGAGGATTGCTCCCCCAGCGGCTTGCCCGTGTATGGATCGAATCGCATCGGCTGAGCCGCCGGTTCCTGCGCAATCGGCTTGCCCGTGTACGGATCGAATTTGTACCCCTCGGCCGGCGGCAACGCGGCGCGATCGTTGCGGGCAGTCGTCGGTTGCTGGCCCGCTTGCGTCACGTCCTCCTCGATCCCCGCCAGCCCCTTCTTGAACTCAATGATTCCTTTTCCAAGGCTGCGGCCGACTTCCGGTAGGCGCTTGCCAAATAGTAACAGCGCAAACAATCCAATGATCAGCCAGTTCTCCGGGGCAAAAAGCAAGTTGGCAAGCGGTAGATTCATAAGACACATCCTGTTGGTGGAAAACAGCAATCTCGCCATTCCATTATATGGCGGTCAAAAACGACCTGCCAGCCTTCCCCGCGTCCAATCGGAAAAACCTCAAGCCAGGGGCGCAATTGCCCATTTCCTATTGCCTATTGAGGGAGGATTTCAATAGGCAATAGGAAATGGGCAATGCAAGGGGTCCGTTTATACCGCCTTGCCCGCCCCCAGCCGCTCTATCAGCTCCCTCATATCCGCGGGCAACGGCGCCTGTAGCGTCATCATCTCCAATGTTCCCGGATGCCTGAAGGTGATTTCCCGCGCGTGCAGCGCCTGCCGCTCGAAGCGGAAGTCGCCGGATACAAACACTCGCCCGCCATACATCGTATCCCCAACCATCGGCAAACCAATCGCGGCCATATGCACCCTTAACTGATGCGTCCTTCCCGTCTTGGGCATCATCCGAACCAGCGAAAACCGCTCCCCCGACGCCCAATCGAATGTCCGCTCCACCTGGTACATCGTCACGGCCGGCCTGCCGCCGTTTTCAATTTTCCGCACCGCCTGCCGTTCCCGCACATATCGGTCCCTCCCGATCGGCATATCGAGCACATCCGCCAATAATTCCGGCGCCCCATGCACGATGCCCAGATACGTCTTTTGGATCGTCCGATTCTCAAATTGCCGCGCCAGCCTCCAGTGCGCTTCGTCACTCTTGGCCACGAGCATGATCCCCGTCGTGTTCCGGTCCAGCCGGTGCAAAATCCCCGGCCGCCAATCCCCGTTGATCGTGCTCCATTTCTGCCCGTAATACACCAGGCCGTTGACCAGCGTCCCGGTCCATCTCCCCCGGGCCGGATGCACCATCAATCCCGCCTGCTTGTTCAGCGCCAGAAAATGCTCGTCCTCATACACGATATCCAGCGGAATCGGCTCCGGAATCAGATCGTTCACCGGCTCCGGCGGCGCAACCATCTCCACCGCATCCCCCGCTTTGATTTTATAGCTTGCCTTGGTCGGCTTGCCGTTGACCGTGATCAAGTCCTCTTCGATCAGGCGTTGGATTCCACTGCGCGACAGCCAGGGAATTCGATCGACCAGGAACTGATCGATCCTTCGCACCTGCGTCTTGGTCGCCCGGAAATGCAGATGAACGACATCGGCGTCGTCAGGCGATTCTTCTTCCGTTGGAATGTTGGGATCTTCGGCCACAGGCACTAACTTACCGTTTCGCCCGGTGGATTGCTTGCACTGAGCTTGTCGAAGTGCCCGTACTGCAGGGCAATGGCATGTTCCCCCTCGCCCCGGACTTCGACGAACACAGTCGAGGCGTACCCCCCAACATTCTTCACGATCATCGTAACCCCATGGTTCATCACCCCTTCAGTCCAATATCTAACCGCAGAGTACGCGGAGAGCGCTGAGAAGAACTGAGGAAAATTCGTTTTTGTGTTTCTTCTCCGCGTCTGTCTCTGCGACCTCCGCGCACTCTGCGGTTCAATTAGACTTTGAAATTAGAGTGCTTGCGAGACTAATGAACAATGTTGCGGATTACGACTCGACTGAGCTTGCCGAAGTGCGCGTCATTTCCCCGGCCGGCTGCTCGCCTGCGTCGCCGCTGTTGCCTGCGTCGCCGCCGTTGCCTGCGTCGCGGACGTTGCTTGCGTCGGCACCGCCGCCGCGGGCAGATCCACCGCCACCGGCCGCTGAAGTTGCGGAAGCATCGCCAGTCGCATACTCGCCAGGTTCTTGTACGGCGTCTCCGCGTTGCTATCCAGAATTGCCTGGTATTGCGCCTTGGCGGCATCCCACGCCCCCCGGTTCTCCGCCACCGCCGCCAATCCGAAATGCGCCGCCGTCACCGCGAACTTTTCGCTCGCGTAGTTTTGAAGAACCTCCGTGTACGCCTCGGTCGCATTGCTCAGCAAATTCTCTTCGCTCTCGGCCGGCCGAAGCGACGGCTGCGTCGCCGCCCCCGGCAGCTCCGGAAAATTGGCCATGTTGAAATTGAAATCCCCTTTCAAAATCAGCGCCTGCGCCTTCAAAATCGCCTGCGAGTCCGGCGCCTTTTGCAGGGCCTCATCCGCCTGTTGCAGACCTTCGGAATAGAAATCCTCCCGCACCTTCATGAGGACCTGTGGATCCGATCCCCGCCTCGGAGCCGTCGCTTCCAATTGCTCTAGATCATCCGAGGCGATCGACAGACTATCCCTCGCATTCGACAGTCGCTGCTCCGCCGAACTCATCCGGTAGCGCACCAGCACGATCGCCAGGGCGATCAGCACCATCACCAAAGCGATTTGCGATTGGTACTGCTTAACTTTCTCGGGAAACAGTTCCAGGCTGGCGATCAGCGAATTGGCCTTCAGCTCGTGCCTGCGTTCAGCTTTCATCGGACGCCCAATGTAGTTGTCGTCTAAATGCAATGCAAACGGGGGGAGAATGCCGATTGCCGATTGCCAAATGCCGAATGAAAGGCAAAGGCTCGCTTTTCATTCGGCATTTGGCATTTGGCATTTGGCACTCGGCATTTCCCCCCGTTTTCCCCTCACAATTGCCGACATTAGATGATACATGACCTCCTCCCTCACACTTCCGCCGCAACGCTCCGGCCGCCTCGGCTTTTCCCTCCTCCTGGCCCTCCTGGCCCTCGTTGCCGCCGCTAAGGTCATTCTGGCCGACACGCTGGACCCCGATTGCTTCTGGCACATTCGCGTCGGCGAGGAAATAGCCCATCAGGGCTGGCCCCATCCCCTCCTCGACGATCTTTCTTTCGCCTCCATCCCCCAGCCGTGGACCCCATACTCCTGGCTGGCCGAGTTGGGGATGAAGCGGTTATGGGACGCCGGTGGGTTTCGCGCCGCCGTCGCCGCTCAGGCAATCCTGGAATCGGCTTTCATCATCCTCCTGGGCCTTTGCGCCGTTGAATTTTCCGCCTCCGCTCACGGCCGGCCGCGATATCTCGCCTCGGCATTGGCCGCCGCGATGGGCGGGATTCTCTCCCTGGCCTATCTCAGTTTTCGTCCTGTGACCGCCGCACTGGTGGGGCTGAGCGTGGTCGCCTGGCTCCTGCTTCGCGATCGCCGGAAGAATCAAACATCCAAGGCCGTTTGGCTCGTTCCCCCCATCACCGCGGTTCTGGTCAACATCCATTTCTACGCCCTGTTCGTGCCTCTCTGGGCCGCTGCGCTGTTGATCGGCGACGTATTGCAATCTTCAACGACGCGCCCTCCGCGCCGGCTTCGCGGATTGCTCCTCTTGCTGAGTTCCCTCCTCGCCTGCTGCCTGACCCCCTTGCTGCCCGGCATGATTCGCAGCGTCCTGGATTATTCACGGCACGATGTCATGGTCCGCTCCGAAACCATCGCTGAATTCCGACCCTTCTACCAGGGCACCATGGGCCATGTCTCGGCCGCGCTCGTCGGCTTGCTATTGATCTGGACCATCTGGCAATTCATCCGAACCCGGCGTGTTCCGCTGGGTGAGGTGATCTGGCTGGCCGGCAGCACGGCATTGCTTTTTCGCCTTGGCCGAATGGCGCCCGTCTTTGCCATCATCGCCGCGCCTGTCTTCGCCGCCGTATTGCCCGAGCTTTCCGATCGCATCCTCACTCGCCCGCCGATCGTCGCGATTTTTGCCGCGGCCCTACTCCTGGCCGCCTGGCCGATTGCCCGCGGATTTCCCGGACCCGCGCGATCGTTGTCATCCTGGCTAAATCGCAACGGCCCCGACGCCCCCAATTATCCCTGCGCCGCCGCCGATTTCGTCGAGCATAACGTTCCCGCCAAGACCCATCATCTCATTTGTGAACTTACTTGGGGCGGATACTTGGAATGGCGTCTAGGACCGCGCTTTCAGACCCTGATGGATGGCCGAACGCAGCTATTTTCTTCGGAATTCTGGAACACCCTGGCCCTGGGCTCGCTGCCCGAGCGTCGCGCCTATTTCGCCGCCACCCCCGCCGACGCCGCCGTTCTACGCACCAGCCACAACCCCTTCGCTCAACCCCTGGCTGATTTAGGCTGGAAAACCGTCTATCGAGATGAATTCGCCGAAGTGCTCGTGCCGCCGAGTGACAAGTGACTAATGACAAGTGACAAATGACGAATGACAAAATTCATTCCTGCATCCCCGCTGCGTAATTCACAATATAGTCCGGCACCGGATAATGCTTCATCAGGAATTCCCGCAGTTGCAAACGCTCCGCGATCAGGAAATGCACCGGCTCATCCAGCGCCTTTCCGGAGAAATTCACCGCCCGAACCAGGTCCTTGGGACTCGTGGCCATGCGGAGATCCATCTCCTCCCGGTTCAGCGGCATAAGATGAAACTGCCACGCCTGCCGCTGATTCAGCAGCCGCAGGCATTCCGTGTCGATGTGCTGTTCCTCAAGATCGACCACCCCCGCCATACGCACGTACTGCTCCACCCACGCATCTTCGACGGCCTTGGCCTTGATGCCGTAGAGCCGCTCGGCCAAATCCCCGAACGGCCGGCGCGACATCTTCTGCACCTTCAAAATGTGCTCCACCTGCGCCTGCGTGAGCGCGCCCTGTTCCACCAGCAGTTGTCCGATCTGAATGCCTGCCAAAGCCGCCTCCTGTAAATGGGCTCCCCGACAACGGTCGCCTTCGCTGCTATCGGTCAGATGTACCCCGCGCTCAAGGACCGCCAGAGATTGATCCGGCAATAAGCTGCTTCAATTAGCCCCCGGTGAATCACCGGGGGCGAAATGGCGACATGGACGCTATGCGCGGAAACAGCGCTCTCTAAGTCCCCTCGCTCCACAATCGCCGCGCCTCCGCCACATTCCCCTCCAGCGGCCGCTCCCCATCCAGCCAGTGCACCTCTCGAAATCTCTTGAACCATTTCATCTGCCGCCGCGCCAGTTGCCGCGTGTCGATCTTGATTCGCTCCACCGCCTCCTCCAGCCCTGTGCGACCCAGCAAATGATCGATCAACTGCGCATATCCCGTCGCTTCTTGCGCGGTTTTCGACAGCGCCGGGTACTTCGCCAGCAGCCCCCTCACCTCTTCCAACCATCCGTCGGCCATCATTTCCTTCACCCGCGCGTTGATCCGCCGATTCAGCGCTTCCCGATCCCATTTCAGCCCGATCCACACCGCCCGGTGCCTTTTCGGCTGGTCCTGCTCCCATTGCGTTTGCAGGGCGGAGATCGGTTGCCCCGTCAATTCATGCACTTCCAGCGCCCGCACCAGCCGCATGATGTCCCCCTCGTGGATGCGCTCGGCCGCCGCCGCGTCCACCTGCCTCAGCCGCTCGCGCAGTTCCTTCCCGCTCAGCCGGCGCAGCCGCTGGCGCACCGCCTCGTCCGCCGATGGCCCCGCGAACAAACCCTCGAACAGGGCCTTGAAATACATCGGCGTCCCGCCCGTCGCGATCAGTTTCACGCCGCGCGAGTTCCCTTCGCCGATGGTTCGCTCGGCCATCTCCACGAATTTCGCCGCGCTGAATTGTTCATCCGGCCGCGCCACATCCAGAAGATGATGCCGAATCTCTTCCCTCTGCTGTCGCGTGGGCTTGGCGGTGCCGATATCCATCCCCTGATAGACCTGCATCGAATCGACGCTGAGGATCTCCGCCCCGCAGGTGCGCGCCATGGCCATCGCCAGCGCCGATTTCCCAGACGCCGTCGCACCCAGAATCACCAGCAGGGGGTATTCGCCTGCCATTTTTTCAATACCTGCCATTATTACTGCCCATTTATCGGCAGCCTCAACCATCACGCCGCCTTAAGTCCTTGGCTTTCCGCCGCTTGCCCATGCCCCGCAATCCGCGCCCTCTGGCACGCACTTTGTCTTATCTCCAAGCGGTGGTTCTTTACAAGGAGGCAACATGGCTTTACCCACCAGAGTTCAAAGACTCGCCGATCCGCACGAATTGGCCCAGCGAGAATTCGACGCCTTGCTCGGCCGGTTTTTCGGCAACCGTTTATTTGAAGAGGGCAACTATCTCGCGCCCTATGGCGTAGATGTCCGCGAAGACGCCGACCACATCTACGTCGAGGCGGAATTGCCCGGATTCAAAAAGGATGAGGTCGACATCCATCTGGAAAACCAGACCCTGACGATCTCCGCGGAGCACAAGGAACATAACGAGTCCAAGCCCGGCGAGAAGCCCGGCGACAAGGCCGAATGGCTCCTCCGCGAAAGGCGCTACACGCGTTACCAGCGCAGCTTCACCTTGCCGCCCACCGTCGATGCCCAGTCGGTTCAGGCCAAGCTCAGCGATGGCGTTCTGACGGTCACGTTGAACAAGCGCGAGGAAACCAAGCCGCGCCGAATCACGGTGTCGTAAGTGAATGTCATTGGTCATTGGTCATTTGTCCTTTGCAAATGACCAGTGACCGTCCCCGCATTCCGCTTCAGCATCGGCAGCTTCGCCCGTTTCATCGCGCTGCCGCGCAACTCCCGCTGATAATCCGCCTCCGTCCATCTGGCCACCTCCGCCGGGTCCAGCGTCCCGCTCGCCCAGCGCGGCACGAGCGCCGGATCGGTAGCGGCAGGGGGGGCCCGATTCCACGGGCACACCTCCTGGCAAACATCGCATCCGTACATCCACTCACCCGTCTTCGACGCCAGCTCCGGCTCGATCTTCCCTCGGTCCTCGATGGTCAAATACGAAATGCACTTCCGCGCATCCAGCCGATACGGCTCGGTGATCGCCTGAGTTGGACACGCTTCGATGCACCGCCGGCACGACCCGCACCGGTCCACCGCCGATTCATCCGCCGTTAGCGCCAGCGTCGTCAGCACTTCCCCAAGGAAAATCCACGATCCGATCCGCTCATTGATGACGCAGGTATTTTTCCCCACCCATCCGATTCCCGCGCGGGCCGCCAGTTCCTTTTCCATCACCGGCCCGGTATCCACGCAGCAGCGCGTCTGCGCCTTCGGCTCGATCTCCCGCAGCCAATCCGCCAAGGCGCGCAGCCGAACCGTCATTACTTCGTGATAATCCCGCCCCAGCGCATACCGCGCCACCCGCCCCCGATTCGGTCCACCCTTCTCCAGCGGCACGAAATAATTAAGCCCCACGCAAATAACGCTGGCCGCCCCCGGCAAATAAACGCCCGGATCGATTCGCTCCTCAAACCGCTTAGCCAGATACCCCATCGCCCCAGCCTGTCCGCTCTCCAGCCAGCCGCGAAAATACTCTCGATAAGCCGAAGGTTCCGCCCGCGCAATCCCCACCAGATCAAATCCGAATTCGCGCGCCTTCCCCTTCACCGCCGCCGCGATCGCCATCTCACCCAACATCCCTCCAGCCGTTAAGGACATGGGGAGATTATAGTTGAGGTTCCCCAGGCACGCTTGCATCATTCCCGCGCCTTAGCTGGTAAAATGCTACGTCATGCGCGTACCCGATCGGCGCTTAAATCGTTGGCGAGAAGTCATCGACGAGACGTGGCAGCGGCACCGAAAGCGCATGTTCTTCCTATATTTCGCGGGTTTTGCCGCCGGCATAATCCTGGGCCACTTCGTGCTTGGATGGCAAGGTGGCTCCGCCGTAATTTTTGCGTTCCTCGTGGGCTACCTTGGCCCCCTCTTAGGAGGGTTGTTTATCGAACTGCCGGTCGCCCGCAGGCTCTTCCGAGAGCGAACGGCGTTGTGTGTTCATTGCGGCTATGACCTCCGCGCCACTCCCTTCCGATGCCCGGAATGCGGTGCCGTCCCCACTAAGCCGCAAAACTGGAATTAGGAGGCCACCGGCTTCCGCGGCAAATTGCCCCACCACTGGTCGATCACTTCTAAAGGTTTACAGCCGCCTCAAACCTGCGGCGTATCGCCCACGAACTCGCCGCGAAAAGAACCATCTTTCAAATAAATAAATCCTCATTTTTCCGAAAATCTCAAAAAACACGTCCAAAACCTTCACCTCCCGGACCCTTCTATAGAGGGACCCTATTCGCCGCGAATCGTTCCATCCACGGCTTCCGCTCCGCTGGGTTCCGGCACGGCAACCGCATTCCATTTTTTCGCGTGGATGTTGCCCCGGTTTGCAGCCGATCCGTCACTGAATCGGCGTGGGCGGGGCGATGGAAGCGGAAGAGTATGATCGGTTGCGGTGTTCGTGACGGCCGGAGGCGCTTGCTCGAATGGGAGCGGGCGTCGCCGCCGCGGACGCCCTTGGCTGGCCCGACCATGTTCCAGCAGGCCTTTTCGAGGCTGAAGGGTGGGGTCGCCGCCTTCGGCGGCAGGCGCTGAGGAGTTTCGCGCTCAAGCGCGACCTCAACCGTCCGTCACCCGGCTTGTCCGACCTCCCTTGGATATCCATTTGTGAGCTTAAGGGCATTGCCGAACTCGGCGGCGGGTTGGGCGATGGACGAGGGGAGGCCTCCCGACACCACAGCGGGAGGCCGGACATGCGGGGCTGTGCAGGACGGTTGAGGTCGAGCATGAGCGCGAAACGCCGATTGACATGCCGCGGCACGCGGCGACTCTGCTTTCGGTTCCTCAAGGTCGTCCGGAACATTGATGGGCCAGCCAGCGGCGTCCGCGGCGGCGACGCCTTTTCGTATTCGAGCAGGCGACTTTGGCCGTCACGAACACCGCGACCGATCATATTCCTCTTCCATTTTCACCCGCCGAATGTATTACGCACCGGTGCTTTGGAAGAATGCAGTTGCCCTGGGGTTCGGGTGTCCCACACCCCCCTCCCCCCCGGAATGGGATATTCTGGGATACGATGTGATATTTCCCGCTGTCTCCCACGGTGGCCGTATGCTCAGTTCGATACAAAAATGCCTGCTGGAACATTGACAGGGCAGCCAGCGGCGTCCTCAGCGGCAGCGCCCGCTCCTATTCGAGTAGACGCCTTCGGCCGTCACGAACGGCGTAACCGATAATCCGCTTCTTTCAATGACTTCCGCGGCTAACGCGGCGCCCGCCCTTTATCCTTTACGCGCCGCTCTTGGCTTTTTCTTGACACTGTTTGCCCCAAGACTTAAGATCGCTTCTTCGTCGGAATGTCCCTGAGTTCCAGCCAATTTGAATCCTTACATTCCATGTTTTCGGAGGCCAGCATCATGATGCGGTTATCCCGTATCGCCTTCTGTTTCGCCTTGGCCCTGGCATCGACGGCGTCTCAGATGACCGCCCGCGCGGACGACGCCACATCGGCCCCGGCCGCCGCCCCCGCCAATGACGCCACACCGGCCCCGGCAGCCGTGACGCCTGAGACGACCGCCGCCCCCGCCGAAGCCGTCCCGGCCACCCAGCCCGCCGAGGCCCCCGCGCCGCAGCCATCCCTCGGCGATCTCGTTGACACATTCTGGCATTACGGCAAAATCGCCCGCTACGATCTCGCCGCAGATGCCGGCCAGAAAATCCTCGACTCCGGCGCCGATGCCAACTCGATCCTCATGGCTTTTGAATCCGTCAGTGCCCGCCACAACGATACGATCGATATCTGGATGCTCCGCTGGCGATCGCTGCCCGTCAGCGAGGCCGTCGACCGCGCTTCCGCCAAGGCCATGCGCGATGTCGCCGCCAAGCTGGGCGATGTGATCAACCAGGGCTACGCGACGCGCAGAAACGATCCCAACTATATTCGCCAGACGATTTATGAAATGTCCGTCAGTTCCCGCGCGTACGAGAACAACATGCCGCGCCTCGCCGAGAGCGGCGAAGTCGCCGTCAAAATCATCATCGACATCCTCCGCGATCCCCAGCAGCGCGAGTATCACTCCACCTGCCGGCGCGCCCTTCGCAATCTCGGCCGAAAGGCGCTCAACCCGCTCCTGGCCGCCACTGAAATGACCGATTACGACACCCTCGTCGATGTGATCTCCGCGCTGGGAGAAATCGACTATGACGTGGCCGTCCCCTATCTCGCCCGCCTCGCCAAGTCCCCGGATGTTCCCTCCGCCATCCACATCGCCTCGCGCAAGGCCCTGTCCCAGATCGGCATCGCCAGAAATGAACCGCTCCAGACTTCCGGGCTTTTCTACAGCCTCGCTGAAAAATTCTATTACGGCAAATCCGACATCGAGCCGGCCGGGGACAAGATTTCCTTTATCTGGTATTGGACCAGCGACCTGGGTTTGACCCGCAAGGACGTCCCCACGCCGATTTTCAACGATCTCCTGGCCATGCGCGCCGCCGAGTACGCCATGAAGCTCGACGCCTCCAACGGATCTGCGGTGAGCCTTTGGCTGGACGCGAACACCAAGCGCGAGGCGGATTTGCCCGCCGGCGCCGTCGATCTGACGCACAAGGACGATCCGGACGCCAACTACTACAACGTTTCCGCCGGCGCGGACTTTCTTAACGACGCCCTCGCCCGCGCCACGCGAGACCGCGACGCCGCCGTCGCTCTCAAGCTCTGCCAGTCACTCCGCAACATCACCGGACAGTCCAATCTCAGCGGCGATTCCATCACGCCCCTGATGCAAGCGCTCTATTTCCCCAATCGCCAGGTTCGCTACGCCGCGGCCTTCGCACTGGCCCAGTCGCTGCCGGCCAGGCCTTTTGCCGGGGCCGACCGTGTCGTCCCTCTGCTCGTTGAAGCCGTCAACCAGACCAGCAAGCCCGGCGTTCTCATCGTGGCGCCCGCTCGCGGCGATTCCCTTACCGCTGCCGATCTGCGCGACGCCGTCCAAAGCCTTGGCTATCCCGTGATCGCCGCCAGCGATCCAACCAACGCAGCCGCCGCCGCCATTTCGCTTCCCACCATCGAACTCATCATCATTTCCGAAGACAGCGACGTGCGAAAAATGGTCGATCTGGAACAAAACATCGCCCGATTGCAGGGCGCTTCCATGCTCGTGCTCACGCACACGCTGGAAAGTCCCTATGCCGTCGCCAGCGCGACCGATCTTCTGATGAACGCCGCCGTCATGCCCGCCAAGGCCGTGCTCAAGAATGAACTCAAAGCCGACATCGACGCCGCCCGCCAGCATTCCGGCACCGCCGTCATGTCCGAGCAGGATGCCCAGAGCTACGCCTTGCAGGCCGCTTCACTGCTCGAAAAACTCGCCATTACCCGCGGTCACGGCCTGGATGTTTCCGTCGCCGAGGCCGGACTCCTCACCGCTCTGAGCGATTCCCGCCCGCAAATCGCCAGCGCCGCCGGCAAAGTTCTCGGCACCCTCAATACCACCAGCGCCCAAAATGGGCTGGCCATGAGAGCCAATAACCCGTCCACTCCCGCGGAGGTGCGCGTCAGCCTCTACCAAAGCCTGGCCGAGAGCGCCAAACACATGGGCAATCATCTGGATGCCGAGCAGATCGTGGACCTGGAAAAGGTGGTTTCCACCAGCACCGAGTCCGCCGTCCGCGACGCCGCCGCCGAAGCGCGCGGAGCGCTGAATCTCCCGGCGGACCAGGCGCGAACGCTCATTTTGAAGCAATCGCGCGTGTAAAACCATTTGCCGCGTCCCACCATGGCCGCGCCGTCCCCAACAACGGATCCGTCCTGGCTCCCGGCGCCCACCGAGCCCTTCTGGAAACCCCGCCTGCGTGATTCCCTGCGCTATCTCCGCTGGCGAATCCTTCTGCTGGCGCTGTCCCTTGCCTTGGCCATCCTGATCCTCCTCAACCTGCGCTGGGCGCGATTCGCCTGGGCGATTTCGCTCTGGAAGCCAATCGTGATGGTGGTTGCCATCCCCATTCTTGTCTTCATCTCGGCCATTGGCAGCGCCCTCCAGGCCCGCCGCGAGCCGTTCTGCATTCATTGCGGCTACAGCCTGCAAGGTTTGCCCGACCACTACCCGTGCCCGGAATGCGGCCGGCCCAATTGCCGGCGTCTCATCGATGAATATCGCCGTGACCCCGCCTGGTTCATCGCCCGCTGCCGCGCCCGCCTGACGCTTCCCTCCACCCACGTCCCCTTTAACGCCGGCCCCGTCCGATCCCGCCGCCGCTCGCGCGATGGCGCTTCGTGACATCAACGAATGATCGCCTCACGCCGCTGGCTGCTCGCGCTCGATCATCACCGCCGTTCCGTAGCACAGCACTTCCGTCGCCGACGCCGTCTTGCCCCCGATCTCCGATGCGTCATACCGAAATCCCAGGACCGCATTCGCTCCCACCGCCAGCGCGTGCTGGATCAGCAGATCGTACGCCTGCTGGCGAGTCTGCTCGCACATTTGCGTGTACGCCCCGATGCGCCCGCCGATGATCGACTTCAGCCCGCCCAGAATTCCCTGCGAGATCGTCGGCGACCGCACGATCAACCCGCGCACCACGCCGAGATATTGCACGATTCGATATCCTTCGATCGTGAACGTCGTCGTCACCGGAATATGCGCCCCGCCGCCCGCATACGGAATCGTCATTGGCATGCTCATGTCAAAAGTATAATGCCACCTGGTGGAAACCAGAAACCAGAAACCAGAATGACGAATCAAATCCCAATGACCGAAACCCGAAACCATGGCCGGAAGCGTCGTCTGCCCATTCAGTCACTCTGGTTTCGGATTTGATTCGTCATTCTGGTTTCGGGTTTCTGGTTTACTCTCTCATCCGCCCAGATACGCCTTCTTCACCTCCGCGTTTTCCAGCAGGTTCGCCGCCTTGTCGGACAGGATGATCCGTCCCGTTTGCATCACGTATCCACGGTTGGCCACCATCAGGGCCATGTGCGCATTCTGCTCCACCAACAGGATCGTCGCGCCATTCCGGTTAATCTCGCGGATGATCTGAAATATCTGCCGCACGATCAGGGGGGCTAGCCCCAGCGACGGCTCATCCAGGAGCAGCAGTTTTGGCCGGCCCATCAGCGCCCGCGCGATCGCCAGCATCTGCTGTTCCCCGCCGCTCAGCGTGCCGGCGCGCTGATTCTTTCTCTCCGCCAGGACCGGAAACAGCCCGAAGCACCGCTCCAGGCCTTCCTCGATGTCCCGCCGCTTTCGCAGAGTGAACGCGCCGAGCATGAGGTTGTCCCGCACCGTCAGGTCCGCGAAGACTTGCCGGCCCTCCGGCACATGGCTGATTCCCAGCCGGACGATCTGATCCGCCCGCATCCCCACCAGATCCGTTGTTGCCCCGAAATAATCCAGCGTCCTGGCGCCTGCCTCGTCTTGCGCCGCCGGCGGACACCACGAAATCCCGCCGCCGGCCGGTTTCAGCAGCCCGCTGATGGTGCGCAGCAGCGTCGTCTTCCCCGCTCCGTTGGCTCCGATCAAGGCCACGATCTCGCCGCGTTCAATCTCCAGCGACACATCGCGCAGCGCCGTGATCACGCCGTAACTCACCGTCAGATCGTTCACCGAAAGCAGCACGCTAAACCTCGGCCTTCCCCAAATACGCTTCGATCACTTTCGGATCGTCCTGCACCTGCTGCGGCGTTCCCGTCGCGATGGTCTCACCATGGTCCAGCACCGTCATCCGCTGGCAGATCGACATCACCAGCTTCATGTCGTGTTCGATCAGCCAGATTCCCACGTTGAACTTTCGCCGCACCGCTCCGATCAGTTCCATCAAATCCATTTTTTCCTGCGGATTCATTCCGGCGGCCGGCTCGTCGAGCATCAAAACCTTCGGCCGCGTCGCCAGCGCGCGTGCGATCTCCAACCTCCGTTGCGGGCCATACGCCAGCGTCCGCGCCGGATCGTGCAGCCGATCCGCCAGGTCGAAGGTCTCGAGCAGCTCGATCGCCTGGTCCTCGTGCCATCGCTCTTCCATCTGCTGCCGCGGCGATCGCACCAGCGTTCCGAGGAATCCGTGGGCCACCGATTGGTTGAACCCGATCAGCACATTATCCAGCACCGACAATCCGCCGAAGAGCCGGACATTCTGAAACGTCCGGGCGATGCCCAGGCGGTTCACGCGAAACGGCTTGACCCCCGCGATGGATTTTCCTTCGAGGAGCACATCGCCGGCGGTGGGGCGGTACGCTCCGGTGACGATGTTGAACACCGTGGTCTTCCCCGCGCCGTTCGGCCCGATCAGCCCGACAAGTTCCCCTTGGTCCAGAGCGAAATCGAACCCCGCCAGCGCCCGCAGCCCGCCGAATTCGATGCCGAGGTTCTTGATTTCCAGTAAAGCCATTACACGCTGTCATCTCCAAGCGTTCCCGCCGCAACTCCAGCCGCCACCTTGCGGGTCCACCACAATTCCCGATTTCCCAGCAATCCCTCCGGCCGCACCAGCATCATCACGATCAGCAGCAGGGCATAGATCACCAGCCGCCAATCCTCGAAGGCCCGCAGTTGCTCCGGCAAATACGTCAGCAGAATCGCGGCCAGCACCGATCCGGTAATGCTCCCCGATCCCCCGAGCACCACCATGACCACGATCACGATGGATTTGACGAAATTGAAATTCCCGGGATCGAGATTTCCCGACAGCGTTGCCGAGAGCACGCCCGCCACGCCCGCGAAGAACGCTCCGATCACGAACGCCGCTACCTTGTAGTACGTCGTATCGATCCCCATCGCCGCCGCCGCGATCTCATCCTCGCGCACCGCGAAAAATGGCTTGCCCTTGGCCGAATAAACCAGCCGGGCGATGACCACCACGCAGATGACCACCCACGCATAGGTCCAAAAGAAATTGGTGACGTGCGGGATATTATGCAGCCCGGCCGAGCCTCCGACTTCGAATCCGCCGATGGATTCGATCTGGTTCAAAACGACGGTGATGATTTCCCCAAAGCCCAATGTGGCGATGGCCAGGTAATCCCCGCGCAATCGCAGGGTTGGAATCCCCACGATCAATCCCGCCACCGCCGCCACCAATCCGCCGAGGATGGTTACGCCGATGAACACCGGCGGCAAAATCGCCCCGTGAATCTGATGCTGATAATGCTTCAGCAGAATCCCGCCGGTGTATGCCCCCAGCGCCATGAACCCGGCGTGTCCCAGCGAGAACTGGCCGGTGATCCCGTTAATCAGGTTCAGGCTGACCGACAGGATGATCGCCACTCCGATCCGGATCAGCACGTCCAGCACATAGTTGTCGAGGTATTTGTCGAACGCCACGCTGATCGGGAGCAGGGCCGCGATGACGAGCCCCAGGCCGGCGTTCACCACCCAGGCCGGAACCTGATTCCGGTGCAGCATTGTCGCACTGACAGCTCTCTCCATCGCGATCTCTCTTCTTCTTCCCTCCGTCGCTTCGTGCCTCCGTGCCTCTCCCCATCAAACCTTCTCCACGGTAGTTTTCCCCAACAATCCACTTGGCCGGATGAGCAGTATCAGAATCAGCACCACAAACGCCGCTGCGTTGGAATAGTTGTTGTATTGCGCCGGCAAGTATCCCTTGAGCAGCGTCTCGACCAACCCCATCAGGAATCCGCCCAGCAGCGCTCCGGGGATGCTGCCGATCCCTCCCAGCACCGCCGCGACGAATGCCTTGATGCCGGGGATCAGGCCCATCAGCGGATCCACCTGGTATCGCATCGCATCCACCACGCCCGCCACGGCCGCCAGCGCCGAACCGAGCACGAACGTCATTGAGATCACGCGATTGGTGTTGATCCCCATCAGCGAAGCCGTATCCACCCTGAACGAAACCGCCCGCAGCGCCAGCCCCATTTTCGTCTTCAGCACGAACCAACTCAGCCCCAGCATTAGCGCCACGCATAGGCCCATGCTGATCAAGTCCAGGTTGCTCACCACCACCGGCGATTTGGCCGATCCCACGGCCATGCTCAAGACGGGCCGGATCACGAGCAACTCCGGCAAATTCCGCGGCGTCGCCCCGAAAATCCGGCGGTTCTGAAACAAATTCTCCAGCAGCAACGACACCCCAATCGCCGTAATCAGCGACACCAGTCGCGGCCGATGCCGCAGCGGGCGATAGCACAAATACTCAATCGTAAATCCGAGCGCGCCGCATCCGATCATCGCCCCCAGAAAGATAATCGGCAGCGCCACCCAGACCGGCGAATTCACGCCGGCCATCTTCACCGCCAGTTCATACGCGATGACCGCCCCGACCATATACACGTCGCCGTGGGCGAAATTGATCAACCGCAAAACCCCATACACCATGGTGTAACCCAGCGCGATCAGTGCATACACCGCGCCCACTGAAAGACCGTTGACTAACTGCTGTAGGAAATCGTGCATGTTGAAGCATGTCAGTTGTCATTTGTCATTTGTCACTGGTCATTTGTAAATTTAACCAATGCCAAGTGACAAATGACAAGTGACAAATGACAAATGACGAATGACCAATCACGGCTGAATCGTATCGGCCAAATGCGTTTTCCCGTCATGAATGTCCAGAATCACGATCGGCTTCTTGGCGTTATGGTTCTCATCGATCGTGATGCTGCCGCCGGCGCCGGGGAAATCCTTGGTCTGCGCGATCGCGTCCCGCACCGCGTTTCGATCGGCCGAGCCCGCTCGCTTGATCGCATCGAACAACACCCGCGCCGCGTCATATCCGGTAATTCCAAACGCATCGGGGACGGCGTTGTATTTCGCCTTGTATGCCGCGATGAATTCCTGCACGCTCGGCCTCGGGTCCTCCGGCGAATAATGGTTCGTGAAGCAGCACCCTTCCGAATTGTCGTCCAACGTCGTCCCATCCCAGCCGTCCCCGCCGAAAAACGGCACCGTGAATCCCAGGCTCCTCGCCTGACGCAGGATCAGATCGATCTCTGTGTAATATCCCGGCAAGTACACCGCATCCGGGTTCTTCGATTGCATCCGCGTCAATTGCGCCTTGAATTCCTTGTCCCCGTCGCTGTACGTTTCCTCAGCCACGATCTCCCCGCCCGCGGCCGTGAACGTCTGCTTGAAAAATAGGGAAAGTTTTTTGCTGTAATCCGAATTGCTCGAGCTGAAAACCGCCACGCGCTTCCAATTCCTTCGCAAGGCGAATTTCGCTCCCACCGAGCCCTGAAAATCATCCGTGAAGCAAACCCGAAAAACGTATTTTCGGTCTTTGGTCACATCCGGATTCGTGCTCGACGGCGAGATCATCGGCACGCCCGCCTGCTCGCAGACACTGCCGCCGGCCAGGCTCCGAGTGCTCGCCACCTCTCCCAGCACCGCCACCACGTTGTCCCGGTCGATCAACTTCTTCACCACCGAAACGGCTTCGTCCTGATTCCCCGCGTCATCCTCCGTCATCAGGCGCACCGGCTTGCCCAGCAATCCCCCGGCCGCATTCACCTGGTCCACCGCCAGGGCGATCCCGTTATGCGTTCCCTGTCCGAACACCGCTGTCGAGCCGCTCAATGATCCGTATTCCCCGATGACGATTTCGCTCGATTCCCCTTGCTGTTTCTTGCATCCGCTCAAGCCGAGCAGAACTATCGTCGTCCAAAAAGCCATCCATCGCATCAGCATCTCCACAGCTCCCCCGGCCGCGTCTCGGGCCGAAATGTAAATCCCCGTCTCACCCGCCGCAAGCGGAGCGACCAAGAGCATCCAACCCCCTTGGCCCAATATTCAGCGATCCGACCGAACTCGTCGCTCTTTACGCGCTGGGCCAGGTTGCGGCCAAAGCCCGCGCTCCGTTACATTCCCCGACATGACAAACGGATTTCTCGCTCGAGGCAAAGTCACCGAGGCCAATGACTCGTTCGTCGTCTTCCAACCTTTTGACACCAATTACCAACTGCACCTCCAGACCGCCCGGCCATACACCGGACCGATCGGCCAACTTATTAGCGCACGCATCCGAGCCAAGGCCGCCAAAGTTTACACGGTCCCCAGCGGCGGCGGCTTCATTTCGCCCCTTTTCGGGCCGCCCAGAATTATCCAGGGCCGGGCCGTGCAGGTGGACGATCACCAGGTCATCATCCGAGCGGGCGTGACCGTGGCCGTCGAACTCCCCAAAGCCGATGAGGCCGTCGATCTTTCCGAAGGCCCGCTGGCTGTCGGCTCCATCGTCAACGCCGTTGCTCTGCCCGGTGCAACCTTTGAACTGGCCAGCGCTGGGATCATTATGAAGTGAAGCCGTTTGTTAAAATAGATAAAATATAGCCCGATTTCGACGCGAAATCGCCTTACACTCACATTGTGCAATATTTTCCCAATTTAACATTCTTTAACGCCGCGGGATAGATTTGGGCCGCAATCGGCACCCGGTGCGTTCTTTCGTGGTTTCTTTGTGGAGTTTGCCTATTGAATCGTCACCGCTGTCTCCAGCATACTAACGCACGATGGACGACCGATGAGCGTTTTGTGACGGGGTAAGGCAGGGAAAGGCTAGTCGCAGCATTTCGTAATGCCGGAATTTCCCGGCGCAGCTCAATAAGAGGTCCCGGCTTCCAGAAGTGGGTGAGGCCGGGGCTTTTTTTTCATCTCAGCGCGTCGCACATCCGGGGCTTTTGCGATTTGACACCCATACGTTAATCGGTCTAATCCCTTTTTGGCCCGACTCCAATCGCAGGAGTGGCGGAATTGGCAGACGCGCAGGACTTAGGATCCTGTACCGCAAGGTGTAGGGGTTCGACTCCCCTCTCCTGCATTTTTCGGCCGATCCATGAAAGATTTGCAACAAGCCGGCTGTCGCTGCCATTTCATCTTCCCGGTCCTGGCCGTCACGGCGATGGTTTGCCCCGCCCGCGCGGATACCGTCTCCATTCGCCGGCCGAGCGAGCCGGCTTCCGTCGCCCCCACCATTTACACGGATGTGAAGATCACCGACATCCTCGATGGCCGAATCGCCTTCACAACCGGCATCGGCAACACCGTTGCCAAGGACATGGCTTGGGTTGTCGCCATGACGATCGACGACGAACCCGATTTCAATCAGGCCCAGCAGGATTATGCGGCCAAACATTTCGATCGCGCCGTCAATGAATTCGACCAAACGATCCAGAAGACCGACAAGCCCTGGCTCAAGACTTTCTGCCAGCCGCTTCTGACCGATGCCGCCAACAAGTCCGGACGATTCGACAAAGCCGTCGAAGGTTACGTCAGCCTGGTCATGAACCAGCCCGCCGCGGCCGATCGATATCGCCCGACGGCGCCGCAGCCTTCTTCGGCATATCTCGACGCCGCCGCCAAGACGATCTCCACCGCCGTCGATGCTGCCGATATTACCCCCCAGCAGCAGACGGCGTTGCTCTCGCTGCTGCTCGATGTAGATCGCGCTCGCAACGACACCGCCGCCGTTGACGCCATCGCGACTCGCCTGGGCAAACTCGTCGGCAATTCCGCAAATCCCACCGCCAATGTGGCCTCAATCGCCCTCGCCGATGCGAAGCTCACCGAGGCCGGCGCCGCTCTGGCCCAGAAGGATTTCGATCGCGCCGCCGGCATCATTGACGCAGCCGGCGATCTTTTTGCCGATCCCGCTCGGCAGGCCGATGCGCTGTACATCCTCGCCCAGGCGCGCGATGGCCAGGCTCGTTCAAAGAACGATCCCAACGCCTGGCGCGACGCCGCCATCGCCTACATGCGCGTCGTCGCCGACTTCAAGGATGCCCCCGGCGCCCCGCACGTGGCCGATGCGCTTCTCCACGCCGCGGCGATCCTTGAAAATCAATTGAATCAATCCGCTCAGGCCTTGCAAATGTATCAAAGCGTTCAGAATCGCTTCCCCAACACCGCCGCCGCCGATGAAGCGGCCAGTCAGGCCGCCCGCCTCCTGGCCGCGGGAGTCCGGCCGGGGTAAAAGGCTTTGCCAAATGTTCAAAACGATTCGGAAGAATCAGAAGAAGTTCATGGCGCTCTTCGGCGTCGTGCTGATGGTCATGTTCATCAAGGGATTGGTCCCCGACACCGGGCCGTCGCGTCCGTCCGCCCGGATCGTCGGCACCCTGGCCGGCACGAAGATCACGCAAACCCAGCTCAACAACGTCACCGAGGAATGGCAATTCCTCAGACGCCTTTACGTCGTCGATCCCAACCATCCGGAGGCCGAGCCGCAGTCCTTGGTGGTTAATCGCCTCGGTCCCGAGCTGGTCAGCCGGATCAATCAGAGCCTGAGTTCGAGTCAGAATACCCCGCTGTTCTTCCTGCTCATCCAGGAAGCCATTCGAGAAGGGATCGACATCCGCGCCGAGGAGTTGCAGACTTTCCTGACGAGTTACGTCCGGCCGCTTCCCGAAGCCGGCACTGACGAGCGGGAAAGCGTCGAGCAGGCCGTTAGCCACTGCCTCATGATTCGTCGAATGATCGACCGCGCCGACAGCGTCATCAAAATCACGCGCCCCTTGCAGCAATTGTCCCTCGCCCGCAACGCTCAGGATTTGTCCGTGAAATTCGTGCCGGTCATCGCCGCCAGCTTTCTCGACCAGGTCCCCGCTCCGACCGACGCCGACATTCGCAATCAATTCGACCAGTACAGCGACAAGATCGCCGCACAGGTTGGGAGAATCCCCAGCCAATTCGGCCAACAATCCGATCCCCTCGGTTTCGGCTACAAGGTTCCCAACCGCGTGCTCGTCCAATACATCGGCCTGAGCCACAGCGACGTGCACGATGCCGCCGTCGCCTCCAGGACCAAGGAAGACTGGTACGTCGCCGCTTACGGTGAATTCAAGTCCAACCGCGGCGACTACGACAGCCGCGCGCTCCCGCCGACCACCCAGCCCGCCGAGCGCCTCGGGCCGAGCACGCAGCCAACACCCTCCCATCAACTGGAAGCAGCGCCTCGCAAAGTCGAAAACCTCGACGATGATTTTGTCCTCCATGCCGATCTCGTTCTCGATGACCTCTACAACCGCGAAGCCCAGAAGCTACAGGATACGATTCTCAAGCAGATCAGCGAAAAGATGAGTTCCGGCTTCGGTTCGTATCGCGACGCCATTGCCGCCGCCGGGCCTGCCGCCGGGACCACCCGCGGCGCCAAGCCCGCCACAGGCCCGGCCGCTGAATATGTCTCCTTCAAGTTCATGCAAGATCTCGCCGCATCCATCCGCTTGCAGTACGGCCTGACCCCCATCCTTGGAAACATCCAACAGCTCAAAACCGAGGAGCAATTGGCGCAGATCCCCGGCATTGGCCGAGCGGTTCGCCCAATCGCCGGAGGCAATCAAATGATCCCCTTCGCGCAATACGCGACGGAACTCTTCCAGCCGCTGATGAGCGAGGCAACCAAGAATTCGTCGGTGGAAGCCCTGGCCCTTGTCCCCTGGCAACCGTCCAATCCCCTGGAAGACGAAACGCGCAACATCTATGTCTTTCGCATCAGTGGCAGTGATCCCGCCCACACGCCTCCGCTGGCGGATGTGAACCAGCAGGTCATCGCCGATTGGAAAATCAATGCCGCCTACGAAAAGGCCCTGGAAGCCAGCCATCTGCTGCTCTCCAGCGCCCAGCGCCAAGGCCTGGATGCCGCCGCCGCCGAGGCACATCGCTCATCTCCGGTTGTCACCGACCCGTTCAATCCCGCGGCGGTTCTCAACGGCAACGCCCCGCCAACCATCACCCCGCTGAACTTGACACCCGATTCAGCCCGCGAATTAGCCGGCGCCGCTCTACAGCTTCTCACCACGGCCCCCGGCGCGAGCAACCGTCCGCAGCTCCTGGCCGAGCTGCACGCCGATCGCATCATCCCGGTGATTGAGCTTTACGAGGCCAAACCGGTCTGGGATTCCGAGGACAAGTCTCTAATCACCATGAGCCTCATGGAAAGGCTGCGGCAGGAGCAGCGCGTGCCGCTGGATGCCCAGCTATGCACGTTGCAGGCCGTCTCCGATCGAGTGGGCTATCAACCCGAGTCGAGTTCCAAGACCTCTCAATCGCCTTGACAAGGAGCGCAAGCAGGCTAGGTTACGACCCATCAGCGCCATTAGCTCAATTGGCAGAGCAGCTGACTCTTAATCAGCGGGTTGTAGGTTCAAGTCCTACATGGCGCAATGACTTATGAATCGGGGCGGATGTCCGGTGTTACGCCAGTGTTACACCGAACGGGGTTTTGGGTGGATTGTGGGTAAGGGCGGGGTCAGCAGCATTGCAGGCCGTTTCTTGTCCGTGCCCGTGGCGGGTAGACTTCAAGGTCTCATCGTCGCGGGAGGTTGGGCATGCCAAGATGGTTGATCGTAATCGTGATCGTCGGACCACTGACGGTGATCGGTGTGGCCACGATGATGATTATGAAGTCGGCGGCTTCCGGACCGCTTGCAAAAGATGACGCGGCGGGGGTTCTATCCCTACCGCGGCCGCCATCATCGCCAGCCGGGCCAAATACTGTCCCCGTTGCGAACGCGCCTACCGCACCCACCGCAACAATTACGCCAAGGCCGCAAAAAGCGGATCAGGCAACGATGAATGAGATCAATCGGCTGCGCGCAGAGAACGAACAACTAAAGAAACAGATTAACGCGAAACCAGCACCCCCGCCGCAATCATCCCTACCCGTTAACGCGACCCCGGTTGTCGATGATAGCCACCCCGATCCAGAGGCGTTTGCTCGGTTTGCCCGGCGTTTCGCAAACTGTATCTCTATTCAACTCAAACAGGCGAACCCGATGAGCCTAAAGGACAATTATTCGCCCGAATCTCAAGAAGAATTAGATTGTAACGTCACTTGTACCGTTGCCAGCGCGGATATCAAGAAAACCGACAGCGTCATTACCCCGCTTGTCGGCGTTGTAGAACTATCAGAAACTGCAACGACCTCGATAAAATATGTGCAGAGCGGCTTGGTCGTTTTTTCCAGCAAGGTTCAGGTGCATTGCGTCATAACGATGACTTATAAACAACGACGATGGATGCCGATCAAGGAGTACTCCAAATGCGTGTACGAAAGACAAAACAATTACGCTGATTTCCCCCGCGTAGCTACGCTGGGCGAAGAGCAGACAAACGACGGGCAAGGGTTGGCGGCGCGCCGGGTAACGGTTCCCTGTGGGAACCCTTACTGCCCCCGCTTCTGCTGTGTTTTGGACTTCTGCGCTCCGTCTCTGCAAGCATCTCTCCCGCCTGCCGTTCCGCGCGTCACGCCGAAGATTCGTGGCAGGTTGATTTTCGTGTGTCGCACAAAGTCCTGTTTATTTTGAAGTTGAAACGTGTCGCCGGAAATTTTCTGCTCGATTTCGTCTCGGAATGCTTCGGCGTGGAATCGCTCGATTTCCAGCGCCTTGAAATCGGAGCCGGATTTCCCAGCGGCCGCCGCCGTAGTTGGCATCGCGGCAATGTCGGCAACGACGCCGGCCAGCCTTTTTTTCAGCAGTTCCATCCCACCTTGCAACTTGGCAAGCATTGTCTCCGCCCCCCGAATTTCCTGCATACCAATTATGTCGCGGCGAACGTCGTTTTCATCGAGCGGTATTTCTCGCATCAGGTCCAGCAGCTTGCGGGCATCGTCATCGTGCGGCGTATCGAATCGGAGCATGATTTCCGCGTAACTCCGCAGGATCGCATTGCGGCGCGTGACGGCCAGGCGTTGCGCGTCTTGAAAAACGTTACCCATGGTTTTCTTTCTCCGGTTCCACCGGCGTTGAGTTTTTGTTTTCCAGCCGGCTTCGAATCCGGTCCAATTGCTGCAAGTCGTCCTCGGTCGCGTTGGACAGGTTCAATCTGCCGTCGGCGTCCGTGCCGAGCTTTTTCAACAGTGTGGCGAGCGAAGCCATTTCATCGTCCGAAAAGCCGGCGTAATCGAATCGCGGTGGTGGTGGTGGTGGCGTCCGCAGTTTCGCGGCGGCGGCTTCCAGATTTTCGATTCGTTGGTTGATGTTCATTTCTGTCCGTCCTCGACGCCAGGCGGTGAGTCGCCGGCGAGAAGCTCCGCGAATTGCCTAGCAAACTCGTTGCCGTCAAACAGTTTTTTTTCAGCAGCGGCTTGTTGCCGCTCGCGTTGAGCAGCAGCGCCGCACAAACTTTGTCCGCATCGCGGGCAAGTTGCCGGCGTGGTGGCTGATTCCAATTTATTCAATCTGTCGCCGATGTTCATGGCCGCCATCCTTCCGCCAACAATTCGCGGGCGCGCTCTTCAACAGGCCGCCGTTCACGCTCGATCCGCGCACGGAAAAGCTCGGCGTATCGGTCATAATCAAATCCCCCAAAAACGTTCAGCCGCGCCCGCTCGGCGCCATCGCTGCAAAGCCGGCCGCAATGCGGGCAGGCCACGCCGGCAGCAGCTTCTAGTTTTTCGATTCTAGTTTTGATTCCGTCGCTCATATTTGCGCTTGCCTTTCATTTTGCACGGCCTCGAGCGCCGCAATCCGTTCCTCCACCAGCATGTCGGCAGGCCGGCCGACGACATACGCGAGCCACAGCGTCACGTGCGGCACGCTCCCGGTTGCCGCCTGTTCGATCAGCTTGGCCAGGATCGCCCGGCGTCGTTTGCCCTTGCTCATGCGGATCAAATCACGCCGCACCTTGAGCGCTTCAGCGGCGAACGGATTGCCGCCTTTGCCGTACCGATTGCCGGTGGCGAATCGACCATTCCCGTTTCGTCCGGCCGTAGGACCGTTGATCGACGGTTCACCGATCATGCGAGCGCTCCCGCAAATAGCATAGGTTCCGACTTCCTCCGTCTCCGCTTGGGTGGCTCGATAGCCCGGATGTCGATGTCGTCCATGACCAGCGGAGTCTTACGACACTCCCAACGATCATCGCGCTTTGTCCATGACCAGACCTCGAACGTCGAACCAGATGCAAGCCAGGCGCGCAGGCGGGTTTCTGCTTTTGCTTTCGTGACTCGACACTGGTGCACTGGATCAGCAGCGGCGCCTCACCAGCTTTGACCCCCAGCACGTCGCCTACTCCGAATAAATCGCGGCGGACGTTGAGCCGCGGTATCCATGACTCCACGACGGCGGCGGTGTATCCATCGCGGCGAAGCTCGCACAATGTCCGGCCCGTTGGCGTCACGCGACCCCCTTCAACTTCCCGATGATCTTTTTCCAGCTTTGCCGCTCCCGGTTCTCGATATTTTGAAGTCGCTCCCACTCGCCGGCTGGAATGTGGGATTGAATCGCGTCCGAGACCATCTGCCGCAGCGCATCGGCGGGGATGGCCTCGACCTCGGCGCAGCGATCGCCGTACTGCTCCACGAATTTCCTGTAGCGGGTGTCCTTTTTCTTGGGCGCGAGCGGGATGATTGAGTATTCGTCGAACTGCTCGGGCTCGACGGCCAGGCGATTCCAGGTGAATTCGCGCCCCGAAAACTCGCTTAATCGTTCCCGCACACTCTGCTCGATGATCCGGCCGCTGGGATCATGGTCGCCGACATAGTAAACGTTGATCGGCTTCTCAATTCGTCGCCATTGCTCACCGATGGTATAGGCGAAAGTCGTTGAACTGTATCCCCGAAGCGGGTGCAGGGGCACGTCATACTCCCGCGTCACGGGCGCGATGCGGCCGGCGGCGGTATCCTTCTCGACGATGATGCAGACATACTCCGGCAGGCTGGCCCAGAAGTCGCGGCGGTATGCGTCCCGACACGTCTCCGCGAAGTCGGCCAGGCCCGACCATGACGACGGTTTTTCCGTGCTCCTGATGTTATCGACGATCCAGGTGTAGGGAACGATCCTCTTTTTTCGGAGTAGGTTGAGTAACCGCTGGATGCGACCGTAACTCTTTTTGGACGTATCCGGCAACCGCCGGCCAATTTGAACAACCGCATACATGCACCCCCTCACGGTATCCGGCTGATGCTCTGCGAGCAGTTCCACCGCAACGGCCGCCAGGGGTAGGGTTTTGCTGGCGAATCCCGCATCGACCAGCACGTTGCAATTGCGGATGCGCGTCTCATTGTCCCAACCGCCATCATGCGGCTGGAATGGCCCAGACCGCAGTTCGTCAAAAAGCGAAACGAGTATCCTTTTTCTCGCGGTGGTCATTCGTCACCCCCGCGATACCGATATTCCGATGCTTTGCGCCGCTTGCCCTTTTGCACCAGTTGCAGCGCCCCGGTGCGAACCAAGTCCTTGAGGACCAGACTGACGGAGACGTGATTCGTGCCCAGCACTTCCGCGCCGGCCCTACAGGCGAGGAAGAATGGTTCATCGCCGGCGGACGCTTGAAGATCAGCGCACAATCGCTCTACGCGGATCGGCAGCGGTTCCATCCCGAAATCAGAATCGACCATCGCCGCTAGTCGGCCGCTGGTTCCCCCCGGAAATTTGACCCGCTTGTAGGCTTCCCACAAATCCCGTCGGCTGGCCTCGACTTCTTTTGTTCTGATGTTCGGCAGTGACCGTCGATGCCATTCCCTCAGCAGCGGCTCTAGCTCCTCCTGGGTGACATCGGCGAACTGCGGCAACCCTCTTGCTCCCCTTGCGAGGCGAAACAGGCAGTGCCATCGCATCCCGAATTGATCGGGGATGCACCTACGAATCAGTCTCTCAACGTCATTAACACAGAACTGCCGATTAACACAGGAATTTTCTGTGTTAATTACTCTGTGTTCATCCGCGCTGTTCTGTGTTAATTGCTCCGCACGGGTTGTGACCATCTGCGCGACCCCAACGGGCAAGTCGGCAATTCCGACATTCAAGGGGTAAGATTCCCACGAATAGACCCCAACAAGTCCACGATCATTTTTCGCTCGACTGCCAGGCAACACGACCATCCCCGGAGAAGCGATAAAATCGACGTTCCCATGTTCAGTTTTGAGCATGGGAACAAGTCGGGGCAATTTTTGGGCGCTGCGAAAGAGGCGGGTGCGGTGATTGTTGACGGTTCTGATCGTTGCGGTATCCGGGAGTTTGATCCCGATTTCGGCTTCGACCAGATCAATGCCGCTGGCGTCGTCAGTATCGTCGTCCAGGCCGACATAGCTGTCGCCAGTGCAGAGAGACCAGTTGAACGATGGATCGGCAGACCTGATCGAGCTGATATTCGTGGTGGCGTTGTGATAACCGCCGCGTCCGACCGGGTGCTTTCCGGGAGTTCCGCAGTCGATGCTTTCCCTGCATAAGCAGCAACCAGAATCATCGACGCCGTAAGTCAGAACCACGGCGCCCCCAAAGTTTTGAACGAGCATCAATGCGTTGGTCGCTGCCAGCGAAATTCCCTCGGTTGTATTTGATTGAGATGTGGTATATGATGCCATGTCACGATCCTTGCCGTCGGCTTTCCCTTCCCGGAGCCGGCGGCATTTTTTGTTGGCTCAGGCCGTCGCCGCCGCGTCCAACTCCGCGCAGCTTGTGCCGCTGTTCTTTTCCAGATACGCCATCACGTCGGCCCGGCGATAGCGGATGGATTTTCCAATTCTGATGAATCGCAGACCGGATCGGCCGGTGCAGCGCCATAACGCCAAGGTCTGCACGTTGACCCGCAACAGCGCGGCTACTTCGGCCGGCGTTCTCAATTCGGTGTCGCTGGTGATTGCATCCACTAACATTGCCATAGATAACCTTTCGTCAACGTCAATCAGCATAGACGTGTAACGGCAGGCGGCAATGGAAACGACGTGAGTAAGTCGCGGTCTAAGTCGCGGTCTAAGTCGCGGGTTGGGTGGGTAAGGAATATCCTCCGCGCTCCGTGGGTTGGCGGCGCGCCGGGTAACGGTTCCCTGTGGGAACCCTTACTGCCCCCGCTTCTGCTGTGTTTTGGACTTCTGCGCTCCGTCTCTGCAAGCATCTCTCCCGCCTGCCGTTCCGCGCGAAGTGCATAGCGTCGGCAGTGCTGTTCCGCTTCCAATCCCAGCTTTCTTTGTTTGGCATAAACCTCAGCGGCAATGGAAACGACGTGAGTAAGTCGCGGTCTAAGTCGCGGTCTAAGTCGCGGGTTGGGTGGGTAAGGAATATCCTCCGCGCTCCGTGGGATGCAAGAGGCGCCCGTCATTCACCAGCGCCGCCAGCAGTTTCGCAAGAGTGTGTTCGCCAATTTTCGTTGCTGTCCTGATGTCGTTGAAGAAAAAGCGATGGCCCGGCAATTTGCAAAACGCCTCCATGATCGCCTTGATGTTCTGGTCGTCGCGCAGACTTAAAAGGCTCTCCATCTGTGGCATTTCTCCCGGTGATTGCACAACCAACATCATCGTCACCAGTTTCGATAGGTCATCGACGCAGCGGTAAAAGTCCGGCAGCATCAATTCGGGATACCGGCGCAAATGGCGAAGCAACTCCGCGAAGAAATAATCGCGGTTGGCGGTGGGATTGCCCAGCACGTGAGACAGGCGGGAGACTGCCGTTTTCGCTTGTATGCTCCATCGTGAAATCCCGGTATCTTTCGCGTCCATCTGGATCGCTGCCAGTTCCACGGCGCGCCATGCCGCGCGGCACGACTTGATCCATAATTCAACTTCATCGCGGAGATATGTTTCGCTTAACGCGCCGTCGTAAGCCGGATGTCCGGCGTTCCAATCGGCGATGAATGACTCGTTCGGCTTGACGCCGTTTATCCGCTTCCGTGGCATCGGAGCCGCCGGCAGTTCCGCAATCCCCCGCAGAATCCAGTAAAGCCGCCGGGAAAGGCCCACGCACCCCGTCAACACTTGCGGCGTATCTTTCGCGGTTAACGCCGCAATCTTTTCCTCGTCAGACATCGGTGTCGTAAAGCCCGCAGGCGATTCAAATCGCTTGGCCAAGGATTTGCCGGTTGCAGCCGATATTTCACGCGGCTTGTACAACAATGAATTACGCGGCTTGTTCGGCAACGCTTCAAATCGCGCGGTCAGTGCCGGTTCATCTCTCGCGCGCAGGGTTTCCAATTTTGCTTCACTGGTCGGTGTTTCGCTCGGCATGGTTGCGGGCGATTTGTCCTTGGTTTTCCGGCTCATTTCGCACCCGTCTTTTTCTTCGGCGCCGGTAGCGCCTTGGCCATCATCGAGGCGACTGCGGTATCAACGCCGATGCGAACAGGATCGACGGCCAGCCGCGCGTAGATAGCTGTCGTGTTCTGGTTTTTGTGGCCCAGCGCCCGGCCCACCAGCGGCAGGGATGATCCGCTCATTGTCATCCACGATCCCAACGTCCTTCGCAGATCGTGCAGTCTGAAATCGGCGATCCCCGCTCGTTTCAATATCGCCTTCCATGCGTGTCTGAATTGCTCGACGTGCCCGCTCTTGCTCCGCTTTGTGTTGCTGGCAGTCGGGAAAACCCACGGCGATATTGATGATTCCTTTCGACGTTCAAGAATCTGAATCACTTGGGGAGCAAGAGGCACGAGCAACGGCTGGCCGGTCTTTGTCATCGGGATTCGCCACAGGCCGCGATCCAGGTCAAGCTCATCCCACCGCATCGCCGCCGTGTTCGATCTTCGCGCGCCCGCCAGCAGCAGCACCAGCAGATAGTCGCGGATCGTTTCGTTTTCCTCATCGGCCAGGGCCGCAAAGAATCGTGGAAGCTCGGCGGCCGTCAAAAACCGATCCCGCGATTTCTCCCGAAACTTGGCAATGCCATGAACGGGATTCCCGCCTTGCCACAAGTCGCCGGGCCGGGCGTAGGCCGCATGGAGAAGTGATAGCAGGCGGTTTGCTGAATACTTCCCGTTCTCCGCTCCCACCTTGGCGTGAAGCGCCCGGAAGTCCTCCCCGGTGATTGACGACAACCGGCGGGGCGTCCAGTCGGCAAGGTACAGCTTGACCATCGCCTCATCGTCGGCCCACGTCTTTTTGTGCGGCTTGCTATGGGTTTCGATGAAGTGTTCCACCAGATCGCCAAGGGTAGCGCTGTTGGCGCGATCCTGCCGGCGCTGTTCACGCGGGTCGATTCCCTTTGCGATCAGTACGTTGACCTCATCCGCCAGGGCGCGGGCTTGCTCAATCGTGATTTCCTGTCCGCCCAGCCGGACCTTTGCTGGTATGCCCTTGATTCTGCGAAAGACGTAGAACGCCCCCACGCCGCCCGCTGTGAGGCGATAGCCCAGCCAAGGGGACTTCCTATCGAAAACCCATGCTTCGGCCTTCCCCGATGGAACTGTAAGCCGCGATAGCCGCTCTTTCGTGAACGCGAAGCGCTGCGTCTCCGCCCTCTTGATAGTCGTCTCCGTCATGGCCATCCCTTCCCGGTGTTACGCCAGTGTTACGCTTTACGTCAATTTGCGTCAACCATCATCTACGGCCTACATCGTCAAAGCACTGGAAATACCGAGGAAATTCAACACAGGGATATGATAGTCAACCGTCGTCAACAAGTCAATAGTCTGACTCTTAATCAGCGGGTTGTAGGTTCAAGTCCTACATGGCGCAATTCATTGGTGAATCGGGGCGGTGGGGATACGCCAGCGGCTGTTTTGGGAGGTTCAACGATTGCGGGAGGAACTGCAATGCGACAAGACGACAACGTCGGACTTTAACCGTATCGACTTGGCCAAGGTCCGCGTCCGCAAGCCCGGCAGGCCGAAGAAACAGAGGTAGCCCCCATGAAGAAATCACAACCCAGGAATGACGACGCGACGATCCGCCGGGCCGCAGAGGCGGTAGTAGTCGCATGGGACGAACTTTCGGACATGGAGTTGATGAAGGATCGCGCATTAGCCGTAATCGCCAAAAATGATGTTGGGAGACCGTTCCGGAAGGGAGCTATGTTGCTGCGGAAGCTACGGAGGATCAATGTTGTGGCCGCGCGCCAGGCAAAGCGAACCCAATCGCAGGCGGTACTTCGGCGTACGATAGCTTGCGTCCTGCCCGCGGTTTGCATGGTGGATCTTGCCTCCCGCTGCTTGGCCACCACGGCGACCTATACATGGGGCGGTAACACTTCGAACGACTGGACGACGGCGACCAACTGGGTTCCCAGCACCGCTTATCCCAACAAAGGTAACGCGGGCATCAGCGATTTCAACGTCGTGATCCCCGCGGTTTTTTCACCCGCCTCCGCCCCGGAACTCGACGAGTCCAGTTCATCGGCCAGTGTGACGATCGACTCGCTGACGATCAACCCCTTCGGCTCACTCACGTTGTTTGGCGGAGTGGTGATGTATCTGGATGGACCAACGATTACGGACAATGGATCCATCTCGGTCTCTTCCCGTGTCTATACAGCGGGAGGCATTGAACACTTTGACACTCCGGGTCTGGTAATCAATGGCCTGCTCACCGGCTCAGGGGCGCTCAACCTCGACGGATGCGCAGTGGAAGGAACATTCACTCAAGATAGCGGCCACACGATCCAGGGGGCTGGAGGCATTGAAGGGACCATTACCAACGACGGAACGATCATTGCCGAGACGCCAAGTTCCACGGCTAGCGGGATTAGCTTCAACGGTTCGGCAGCCACGAACAACGGGGTGATCAAAGCCGACTACGGATCGACGGTGTACATCTATTCCACAACCGTGACACAAGGTAGTGGGGGGCAAATCATCGCCGATGGAGGCGTCGTCGACGTCGATCTTGGCGCGACGGTTAACGGTGGGACAATCAGTTCAACGCACGGTGGTCTTATTGAGAACGTCGGAACCGACACCTTCAACGGCGTAAAGAATACGGGTGCTTTTGAGGCGATTGCCTCATCAACCGTCAACATGAGTGGAAGTTCAGCGAACAGCGGAAATATCACGGTGGACAGCACGGCCCAGTTCAACGTCCTGGGCCAAGCCACGCTAAGCGTCACGGGGCACCTTGCGAACAACGGCAACATTCTGGTCAACAGTACCAACGACGAAATCCATCCGGCAACGTTGACCTTAACCACCCCCATCACCGGCTCCGGCGCCCTCAGCGTGCTGCCTCTGGGCTCCGTTGTCTTTGCCATGAACGCCGGCGGCAGCAGCCAAACCACCATTAACATCACGGGAAGCGGCCAGATTGATCTGGGTAACAATCATTTCATCATCAACTATGGAGCCAGCCCCGACCCAGTCGCAACGATCCGATCGTATCTGGTGACAGGTTACAACGGCGGCCCATGGAACGGCCCCGGCATCAACTCCTCAGCCGCCAATTCCCACTATGGCCTCGGCTACGCGGATGGAAAAGACGGGATTGTTTCTGGTCTTTCCTCCGGGCAGATCGAAATCAAATACACCCTGTACGGCGACGCCAATCTCGATGGCGTGGTCAACGGCGCCGACTTCACCATCTTGGCCACCAACTTAGGCAAGTCGGTGTCGGGGTGGGATCAGGGCGATTTTCTGTACACCGGCACGGTCACTGGCGGTGACTTCACCGCCTTGGTCGCCAACCTCGGCAAGACGGCCAGCGGCGCGGATGTTGTGTTGCCCGCGAGCATTTACGCTGCGGTCGATGCATTTGCCGCGGCGAATGGTTTGATGGCGGATGTGCCGGAGCCAGCGACGGGTTCGGTTCTGCTGATTGGCGGCGGGGGCGCGCTAATGGGCCGACGACGAAAGCAATCGGCGTGACTCCGTCAATCCGCGTTCAAGTCTAAAGAGGACTCGAAGCGGCTCAATCGCACGTCGTTAAGGTGCCTTTTTCAAATCGCGGCACGATTTGCTGCGCGCGCCCTGCGTAACGAGTTTCGCAGGGTTAGTGCGCCGGCTTAGGTTTCCGGCTCTCGCCCCACGTCGGCGGTCTAGAGCGTGTTTCAAGTCAGTGTACACGATAGCCGCATTTTCTGAACCAGCCTCGCGTGTCCGCTGAGGTAATGCTGGCGAAGGCTGTCCCTGCGGCTTCTCCAAGTCGTTCCGGGGTGCGAGCTTCGGCTCGACGCATTGCTTGTTTTACTTAGGACCAACTGGGCTCGATCGGTGAGAAGTCCGGTGAATAAGGAGACAACGGCATCACCTTGGCGTGCCGGGCCTCCACCGCTTCGACCACGCCGGCCGCCCGATGCGGCGAGAGGTTGTCCCACACCACCACGTCCCCCGGACGCAGAGCCGGCGCCAGTGACTCCTTGACGAATGTGCGAAAGACCTCCGAATCGGTTGGCGCTTCCACGGTCGCCTCGGCCACCGGCCCTTCCAGCCGCAAGGCACCCAGCATCGTCAGCGTTTTCCAATGCCCATGCGGCACGGCGCCGATCACGCGTTGGCCGGAGGGAGCGCGTCCTCGGCTGGGAGTCAACGACGTGTTCGCCCCACTTTCATCGACGAAAACCAGCTTCCGAGGATTCACCTGGGCGATGCGATGGCGAAACTCTTCCCGCAACGCCTTCACGCGCGGCGTATCCCGCTCGCAGGCGTGTAGAGACTTTTTTTAAGCGGCAGGCCCAGCCTCCGCAGACCCCGACAGATCGTACTGCGACTGACCGCTGGACCTCCGACTTCAACCAACGCGCCGCACAATTCGCCCAATGTGGAATCCGGCCTACGCCCCACGCACTGCCGCAACTGCTCCAACTTCGGCGAATCCAACACCGGCGGCGGCCCTTTACCCTTGGGCCGAGCCGCGGCCGAACCCGTGTCCTTCCATCGCCGCCACAGCTTGTTCACGAAAGACAAACTGACCGAAAAAGCTTGAGCCATCTCCGGGCGTGTCTCAATGGCTTCATCGCATGCCCGAACAATCCGTTGTCGCAGGTCCAGAGAGTAGGCTTCCATGCCACACCTCCGGCACTAGTGTACACTGACCTGAAATACGCTCTAGACACCTCTTTGCCATCGGCCCAATCCTTGACGTGCCGGCGCAATTTCCAAGTGGACGATGTGACCCTTGCCACCCAGTTATAAACCGGGCAGAGCGGATCGACAGCATACAGGCGTCTTTTCAGCGATTCCAGATACGCCATGTGTTCGGCCAGAGCGCGATCACCTGGGGGGTTATAGGAGATTCCGCCACAACCCTTATCCCAAACGGGAGAGCCAAAGTCTGAGTTTTAGATGTGCAGCAAAAGGACAAGGCACAAAAAACGGACGGCGCTGAGATTTGGGGAAATTAGAGAGGACGCGATTCGATTTTGACTTTGGCCCCATTCTCGGCTGGATTGCCGGCGTGTCGCGCCAGGCTCGCAACACGCCGGAAGGTCTGGTTTTATCACGTGCTCAACTGCCTGAACCTGCAACACACGCTGAATCCGCGCGACTGGCCGAGACGATATTATGAAATCACGTCCCCTTTAATTCCTCTCGGGGAATCCGAGCGCTTCTGAGGGATGGATGCCAAAGTCCATAACACGCTCTAGCCGCGGCAAATCCATTGATGAACGGCCGATAGCGAATCAAAATGAACTTCGGACCTCGCGGGACGCCCAAGCCTGACGGACTGCGGACCGGCGGCGCGCGGCGATCACAACGAGCGGTAAGCCGACCAGCGACAGCCACGCGGCATTTGGCAACGGCACCGCCTTGCTGACCCCGCCGCTGCCCAACGTTGCGGTGAAGGTGACGTTGTCCCAGCTGGTGACAGAAAGATCCCCGGCCGACGTTGACATGCCCGACCAGTTGCCAGCGAAGGGATCGGCGCCTGTTTCGGTAATCGGGCCGATTGCCGTTTTCAAGTCGTAATTCACCAACCTCGGGTCGTTAAGCCTAATGACACTTGTGCTGGAAAGAGAAGTCCGCCACCCAAAATCCAAGTTCTGATCAGGCTCATATTTATCCAATTCGCCGGTGGATAAATTGGTCGACCCCACGCCGCCGATGTCGATCGCAAACAGCACGGAATTAAAATCAAGCTCTCCGCCAACTGCGGCGGGAACATCGGCTGTGTCCGTCACCGCGGTCGCGGACAAGTCGACATTAGAAAATGTTTGTGCGCCAAGGGTGCCGCTGGCAGTTCCGTCGAAAACGTACTTAATCGCTTCCGCGCTCGCAACCTAGAACGGGAAAAACGCGCTCACACCTAAAGCCAGGGCAAGTGCATGAAATTTCATACGACCCACTTTCTAAAATGACCACGTTCGGTGAGAACACCTACTCTATCATTGCGTCCCCAATTATTGCAAGAAAAATCCACCGGCTCTGTCCCGAGGGATTTCGGCCACTATACCCACATTCGGTCGCGTATTCCGCGCATAACCGGTAATCGGAGTACCGATTTCGACAACGGGGCGGTCTTATAAATGTGCCTCGCAAATTGCGAAATAGTGACTCAATGCTACCGTGGCGTGTGACGGTCGTCGCCGTCGACGCAGCCGGCATAGCGGCTGTTCGGCGTTACCGATTGCCTGGGCGTGAGTTAGGCCGGTCGCCCGCATGGAATTTGCAAGGTGATTGTCACGCACTGCTGGCCTTTGCCGATAAGCATCTGCCGGGCAAGCTGATGGATCGGCGATTCGATGGGTTTCACGCGGATTCGACCATCGCTCGTTCTCCATGAGAAACACGTTTGTCCTCAAGTTGATCCTGCGAATCACCGCATACGTGGTGATTCTGGCCGGCTTGTTTTTTGTCCCAGCGGGCACGTTGGCGTGGCCGCGCGCGTGGTTGTACTTGGCCGTGTTTTACGTGGTCGTGGTGGCGGCGGTCATCCGTCTGGATCGCACGGACCATGACTTGCTTGTGGAGCGGACCAAAACACCCCGGCAAAAGGGACAGCCGCTTGCGGACAAGATCATTTTGTCGTCTTTCCTCGCCGCGTATTACGGATTGATGTTATTTATTCCGCTGGACGTGTTCCGATTTCATTTGCTGCCCAGGCCACCATGGATCGTGTCGTCTTTGGGGCTGGTGATTTATCTGACGGGATGGCGCATTATGTATTTCTCGCTCAGGGCCAATCCCTTTGCCGCGCCGGTGGTGAAGCTGCGGGAGGAAAGAGGACAGTGTCAGATATCACTTCAAATGCCACCACCGATTATCGAATCAAATGCCACCACGTCCCATATAACTTATTCAGCCGATCCTTTTCAAATTGACGCCGGGTTTGCGACTGCCGGCGGTCACAGTGTT
>JBEKHH010000042.1:0-41171 GCA_050012375.1 Tepidisphaeraceae bacterium | reverse complement strand
TTGATGCTGAGGGTGGACAGACCGAGATAGCTGGGCTGGAGGATATCCGCCTTCGAGGAGCTTCCGGTTTTCTTACCGGCATCCACATTGCCGGCGCCGGTGACAACAGCGTCGACGCCGAATTCAAAGGTGTCACCCTGGGCGATGTTAATCGTGGTTGGTACCGCCGCGTAGCTGCTATTGGCAGCATAGCCGTATTGCTGAACGACTGTTGAGCCGTCTGGCAGGATTTCGGTAATATTGTCATAATACAGCGTAAGAACCGCACCGTGGGCGGCTTTCGCCCCCAAGGTGGCGGCGACCGCCATCGACAATACGGACAAAGCCTTCATTTTCTTGGCTGATTGCATTTTTCTACCTCGCGATTTGAGTGCCCTGGGAACTCCCGTTCCCGTCTTTTCTCCGCCTTCCGAATCCTTGGTAGGGCGAACGTTAAATCCGCCTTATCCGCCGTTCGGAGGCCGCACCACTAACGTAAGTGGCGGCGACTGAACAGTTGAAGTCTACAGCGTTTGGACTGAAACGCAACATAAAAATTGACGGAATTTCAACCCTTGATGTCATTTTTTGGTTAGGAAAATGGCGTCTTGGGTCGGAAATAACCGAATCTCTCCTAAGTAACTACATTATAAATAGCTATGCGAATTATTGAATGCTGATTTGTACGGTCCTGACGGCCGCCAGGCGCAAGGAATTTTTTTTAAGAATTCAAACGAAGCCCCTTGTTGGCCAAAAATCAGGGCTCAATTATTAGGCACCAGAGCATTGATGAGGCTACTGGGCATCCGCCAAGGGAGCTTTCAGACGAGCGGCGGTTCGGGCGGGCCGCAGCAGAAGGGGGATTGCGGCCAGGGCGATGGTGATTGATGCGGGCTCGGGGATGGTGATGTTCCCGGCGAGATATTGGACGAGTACGTTTGCCTGGGGCGATCCGAGTCCGGTAACCGGGTCATATCCGGTAGTAGCGGAATAACTGGAATTCCCGCCGGTCGTGATGTCATGAAAGGCGCTATTGTAGAGCGATGTGTCGTAAAGAGCGTAAAGCATGGGAAGGGTGTCGGTGGAGCTGTCGAGGGTATCGAGTCCGTTGAGAGCGCGGCCCTGATCGGCAATGGCGAAAAGGGCCGCCCACTGTGGCGCCCCGGCACTGGTCCCGCCGACGCGGTATAGCTGGGAACTGCCCTGGAAGTAAAAATCGAGGCCGGTGTTGGGGTCGGCGTCGTAGGCGACATCGGGAGTGGATCGCTGGCCGGTGCTTTGGACGGCGTACTGATAGGCCGGTTCTGATTCGACGGAACTGTATCCGCCGCCGGACCCGGACCAGGCGGTCTCCGAGGCGTAGGTATTGTTGGGTGCGAGGGTCAAGGAAGTGCCGCCGACGCCGACGACGTTGGGGGAACTGGATGGATACGAGACGGAACCGGAATCGCCCGAGGCGGCGACGTAAGTGATGCCGGTGTGCTGAGCGGGAGTGGTGTAATTGCCATTGGTATCGATGTCACCCGGCAACTCGGCGCGGCTGTAGCTCATGGAAATAACCGAGACGCCCGGAACGGCTCGGGCATAGTAAATCGCGGGGAAGAGATCGGAATCGAAAGATGAATTGGCTTCGACGACGAGGATATTGGCGGCGGGGGCGATGGCGTGAGCCCATTCAACATCGAGAGCAGTTTCAGCCGATTCGTCCAGCGAGGCGGGCGTGCTGGGCGGCGCGCCGCCCTTCTGCCCGACGACCGTGAACGACCAGGACGATCCCGGATTGGGCAGGTTAAATGCCGAATCGAAGTTCGACAGATCGGTATTGATCGTGGCGTCGTTGTCAACTTCGATGAGAGCGATGGTTTGTCCGGCGCCGTTTCCCGGAACGGTGCCGTTGTCGAAAGTGATCTGGTTGAATCCGTAGGCGGCCTGAATTTGCGCCGGGGTGTAACTGACGGAAAGGAGCCGGCGGGGCTCGAGCGGCTCAAACAACGGGAACGGCCAGGGCATATGCGGAATTATTGCCCTGTTTCCGGGTCCGGGCCAATGAAATCTCGAGGATTCAAAGGCGTCATGGCCCGGATTTCGGATCTTATGGGACCGGAATCGCCAAAGCTGGGCGCTTTATAGGGAGTAGCATAGTAAACAGGCCTATTGCGCAATCCGATACGAAATAAGGTCTTGCCACAAGCGCTTGGGCGGGTGAGCGACGCCTTAAAGATATGCGAATTCTGATTGTCGATGATGATGAGCTGTCTCTGGCGATCCTGGAGGGCGTGCTCGACGAGATGGGCTACGAGGTGGAGCGCGCCACCAATGGGCGGGAGGCGCTGGGCAGGCTTCGCGGGGGCGATATTCACATTGTCATCACCGATTGGGAGATGCCGGAGATGAACGGCCTGGATCTGTGCCGGGCCATTCGGGCGGACGATTTTTCGGGGTACATCTATATCGTCATGTTGACGAGCCGCGATGGGGGCCATCAGAAGATCGAGGGCCTGCACGCCGGGGCCGACGCGTTTATGGTCAAGCCGCTGAATACGGAAGAGATGATCGTGAGCCTGAAGACGGCGGAGCGAATCCTGAGCCTGGAGACGCGGGATTTGGCGATGTTCGCTCTGGCGAAGCTGTCGGAGAGCCGCGATCCTGAAACCGGGGCGCACATCGAGCGGGTGCAGAGCTATGCGCGGGCGCTGGCGCATCACCTGTCGAGGACGGAGAAATATCGAGGAATCATTGACGCGGAATTCATCCGGCTGATCCATCAGACCAGCCCGCTGCACGATATCGGAAAGGTGGCGATTCCGGACAGCATCCTGCTGAAGCCTGGCAAGCTGACGGAGGACGAGGTGGCGATCATGCGGACGCATGTGACGATCGGGGCGCAGACGCTGGAGGCGTCGCGGCAGCGGTTCCCGAACGTTCGGTTTTTGCAGATGGCGCGGGACATCACGATGTCGCACCATGAGAGGTGGGACGGCAAAGGATATCCCGAAGGGCTCAAGGGGGATCAGATTCCGCTGGCGGCGCGAATCGTGGCGGTCGCGGACGTGTACGACGCGCTGACGAGCCGGCGCGTGTATCGGGACGCGATGACGCACGTTCAGGCCAAGACGTACATTTTGCGGGAGCGCGGGTTGCATTTTGATCCGGACGTGGTGCAGGCGTTCATCCAGACGGAGAAGCAATTCATCACCATCCGGGAACAGTTCAAGGATGAAGAGCAGCGTGAGGAACGATTAACGGAAGCCGGCCGCCCGGAGGATGCGGCGCCGGCGATCGAACCGGCCCTGCTACCCCGGGACCGGGTGATCATCGTGGACGACGACGCGGTCACGCGCGAGATGATCATGGACTTTCTGACGGCGCACGGATTCGAGGCGGCGAGCTTCGACGATCCGAGGAAGGCGCTGGAATCGATCAGGGAGCAACTTCCGCGGCTGATCATTTCGGACTGGGAGATGCCGCACATGGACGGCCTGGAGTTTTGCCGGCAGGTGAGGGCGATGGCCCAGGGCGGGCATGTGCATTTCATCATGCTGACGATTCATGCCAGCAAGGAGGAACTCTGCCAGGCATTTGATGCGGGGGTGGATGATTTTCTGGCCAAGCCGTTTGATGAAGTGGAATTGATGGCGCGGCTTCGATCGGGCCTGCGGACAGCGGCGTTTTATGACGAGGTGCTGCGTCAAACACAGGGTTCGCGGCAGTTGAACGAGCAATTGATGAAGCTGAACCACCGCCTGGAGAACCTGGCGATCACGGATGACCTGACGGGCTTGTACAACCGGCGAGAGGCGATGCGGCGATTGGAAGAGCAATGGTCGCTCAGCGACCGGTATCAGAGGCCGCTGACAGTGGTCACGTTGGATATCGACCATTTCAAGCAAATCAACGATCGGCACGGGCACTCGGCGGGAGATATGGTGCTGCGGGAGGTGTCCAAGGTGCTGAGCAACTGCGTGCGCAGCACGGATGCGGTGTGCCGAATCGGAGGCGAGGAATTTTTGATCATCCTGCCGTCCCAGGCGATGGCCGAGGCGGAGTTTTGCGCTCAGCGGTGCCGGGCGATGGTGGCGGCGATGGAATTCAACTATCTGGGGCAAATCCTGAAGATGACGGTGAGCGTGGGTCTGGCGAGCCGGCGGCCGGATATGCTCGGCTGCGCGGATTTGCTGGCCGAGGCGGATGAGGCTTTGTATCAGGCGAAACGCGCCGGCAGGAACATGGTCCACGGCGGTCGAAGTCAGCGCGGAGCCGGAGAGACCGCGAATAATCCGGCCGCGTGAGGTTTTAGAATCAGGACTGCGCGGGGGGGAACGAGCGAGCCTCGGTCGGATCGCTGAATATCATATCCAGGCCAAAATTTTCCAAGACTTGAAAGTTGCGCCGCAATCAATCGAAGGCAGGGATGGTGGAGCGTCGGCTGGAATTGGTCGAACCGCGCCGTCCCTTTACGCTTGGACCAATTCTTTCAGGCTCGTCGCGACGAATTGGCGCACTCGCTCGATTTCCGCGTGAAGCTCCGCAATGGCGCGCTCGGTCTGGGAGAGGGCGTCCTTCTTGCTCAGGTCTTCCAATTCAGAGGCGATGCGCAGGACCTGCTGGGCCGAGACATTGCCGGCGGCGCCTTTGATCTTGTGGGCCAGGGTGGCGGCGGATTTGGCGTCCCCTTTTTGCAGGTTCCGCACCAGGTCCTGAACGTAGGAACCAATCGTGGCGGCGAAAGTTTCCAGCGCCTTGGCGGCCAGCTTGCGATTGCCCAAGCACCGCCGGCGCAGGGCATTGAAATCGACGGCGAGGGTTTCCTCGATCCCTCTCCGCCAGGCCGAATCCTGCGTCTGTGCGGGGCCGGGCGCGGTGGCGGCGGATTGCGGCCGACCCATCGGAGCCAACGATTGGATCGTGGCGATGACCTCCGCCACCTCGATCGGTTTGGTGACGTAGCCATCCATTCCGGCCGCCAGGCACAGCTCGCGGTCGCCTTTGATCGCGCTGGCGGTCAGGGCGATGATGGGGAGGTGAGCGTCTTGTTTCGATTCGCTTTCATGCCTGCGGATACGCCGCGTCGCCTCCAGGCCGTCCATCGTCGGCATTTGGCAATCCATGAGAACGAGGTCCAGACCACCGCGTTGCACGGCCTCGAGGGCTTCCTGGCCGTTGGCAACTACCGTGACCTGGCAGCCGGCGCGAGTCAGAATCTCGACGGCGACCATCTGGCCGATCTCGTGGTCTTCGGCGAGAAGGACCTTCATTCCGTCCAGCGGCGATGAATTTGCGTGGGATTCCTCCGCGGTTTGCGTGGCGGATTTCGCCTCGGCCGCATTGGGGAGGCGCCTCTGCAACTGCGCCGTGAACCCAGAGGTCGATCCGTTGCCTTCTTCGCTTTCAGCGCCCATCTGTTCTCCCATCATCTCCATGCAGATTCGCGGCGGAAAAGCCCTGCTTTTATCGGTAAGACACCGTCTGCCGTTTAAGACGGATGGGAGAAGAAATCGGGGTGCTTCACCGCGAGGCGGGTCAGATAATATCCGCGTTTTTCGACCGGGGGAGGCAGCTCAGCCGCCATTTCAGGATCGGCCGCAGAACCGCGATGGTGGCCAGGTAAATGCAGGCGGTCCCAAGGCACATGACCAGGCCCAGGCTCTTGAGACCGCGGTGCTCGGCAAGGAGCCAGAAGAACCCAAAGCTGCTGGAGGTAATGAAGCCGCAGAGCAACAGGGCGCGGTCGCTGACGTCCCATCTTCGCCAGGTTCGGCGCGGATATTTCGCCGCTTCCAGATACCGATGCACCATGAAGACGCCGTATTCGTGGCCGGCGCCGATGAGGATTGGAAGTCCGAAGAAATTGGCGAAATTCCAACTGGTGTTGAACAACCTCATGAGGGCAACGAGCATGGGGAGTCCCATGGCCAGCACGCTGATCGCCAGCAGAGTGGGGCCGAGCCGGCGAAAATCCAAAAACACGAGCAGGAATATCAGGGCCAGGGCGTAAACGGTGGAATAGTAAAACGCCTGATGAATCGCGCCGGTGGTGTGAGAGACATCCGACGCGATGCCCGTGACGTGCGGAGCACCGGGCACTTTCGCGACGGCGGCTTCGACGACGGTCTCGAATGCTTGCAGATTGTCGCCGCTCCAGAGGTCCTGGGCGGGTTTGATGTACAGGGCAAAGTAGCCGTCGGAGCTTTGGAAATGCTCGCGCATTTGGGGCGGGACGGCGTCAAGATTCAGCAAGCCGGGGCGGAACTGATCGAGCAGATCGTGAATCTCCCGGACGAAGATTCGTTGCCAGCTTGAAAGCCGGGCGGCGGCCGAATCGGCGCTGGGGCCGGAAAGATCGTCCAGATCATGGGCGAATTGCCGGAGCGAGAGCGCGGCGGCGGCTTGGATTGGATGGACCGGCTGCTTTGCCGAGGCGCCGGCCGGTTGGAAAACATCGGCCAGGCTGCGGGCCTTGGCGGAAATCGCGGGAAAATCGGCGGCAGAGACGGGCGTGGGATCGGACCAATCAATCGCGGGAACTTCAGCGGCGTGCCGCTGGAGCCACTCGGCGTTGTCCTGCGCGTCCAGGATGCTTTCGGTCGAGGCGACCAGGGGAAGCGGGCGCACGGCGTCGCGGACTTGGCGGAGTTTTTCCGGGTCGCGGCTCAGCACCGCCGCACTCCAGGTTTGCAACGTGCGGATCAGCTTCACCGATTCCACGGTCGGCACCTGAAGGTCGATGAGTCCCGGGTCGAAGCCCGGGCTCGGCAGGTAATGCGAAGCGATCAGGAGCAGGGCCATCCAAATCAGCGGCAGGACAAGCCATTGCGCGCGGCGCTTTGGATGCGGGAGCTTGAAACGCCGGGAAGGTTCCAGCGGCCGCAATTTCGCCGGGAAGATCGTGAGCAGCGCCGGGAGCACGACATACCCGGCCAGCAGGCACAGAATCAGGCCCGCGCCGGCGATGATGCCCAGCTCGGCCGCGCCGCGGAAATCGGTGAAGATGGCGACGAGGAACGCTCCGGCCGCCCCGAGGCAGGCGGTATTGATCGGCGGCCCGACGTATTTGAAAACGCGCACCCACACGGCCCCGGCGCGAGAATAGCGTCGCGCCTCGAACCGATAGCGAGAGAGAATCTGCACCAGATAGTCCATTCCGATGCCGATGAGCGCAATCAAAAAGACCAGGGAGAGAAGATTGAGTTCTCCGACAACGGCGGTGGCCCAGCCGAAGGTCCAGCCGATGCCGACGCCGAGGGCGATTTCCGCCGCCAGCGCCAGCCACATCGACCGCAACATCAGCGACATGCCGATGAATATGACGATCAGGGCGGCTATCTCAGCCTTGTGGAAATCCTTGTCGGTGGTTCGCATCTGATCGGCTTCCAGCGCCGGCCGGCCTGTGACGCCGATATGGAATTCCGGAAACGCCTTGCCTGCGTCGATGGCGGCGTCGCGGATGGCATCGATCGTTCGCGTCACGCTGGTCAGCGAGTTGAAATCCTGCTCGGGATAGACCTGAATCAGAATGCGATGCTGCGAGCGGTCCATTTCATTCGGCACGTAGAAATACCCGAGTTCCGACGGATCGGTGGCGCTGATGGCGCGGAAATCGACCACGCCGTTGCCGACGGCAAGAGTCGCATCCGCGTGACGAGCCGCCTGGTCCCAGGAATCGGCAAGATGGGTGATGAACGCGGCGGTTTCATCGCTGGGCTGTGCGCGGGCGCCGGCGAGAGAGCGTTCAATGGGTGTGCGGCCGAGGACGGCCAGCAGGTTGGGTCGAGCGCCCCAAATCGTGGCTAACTCGCCGAGGCGCTGCGCGCCGTCCAGACGCCGCGGCAACGCTTTAGGATCTTCAAATAGGATCGCCTGCCGGCCGAGTTCGTCCAGAGGAATCCGGCAATAGGCGTCAACGACTTGTTTGAGGCCCCGCAGGCGCCGGGTGATTTGATCGGCGGCTGCGGCCCATCGCAAAGCCGGCGGGTGATCGGCCGGGTTTTTCGGCTCGATCACGATGTAGACCGCTTCGTTTTCAGGAAAGCGTTGGATGAACTCGAGGTAGTCGTGAAAGAACCAGGGCTTGGAAGAATAGAGCTTGTTCTGGTCGGTGGAAATGGTGAGCCAGGCGACGGCCGCCCCGACGCACGCCGCGACCGTGATGAAGACCACGCCCAGGGTGATCCAGGGATGCCAGACGACGGCGAGAACACCGGTGAGAATCCGGCGGTGAACGAAACCCATGTCAGGCAAGAATAGCGCGTTTGGCCAAACCGGAAACGGTGTCCCAGGCCGCGCCCGGGATTCTCTGAACATCTGCCAGCACCTCATCGATGCCGGATAAGAACCAGTCCATGTCCTCTTTGGTGACGATCATCGGCGGGAGGAACTTAATGACTTCGGTGTGATATCCCGCGACCTGGGTGAGAACGCGATGCCGCTCCATCAGGGGGATGATGATCATCTGTCCGAAGACGCCGAAATTCAGCCTGTGGAGCATGTCCCAGGCCATTTTCAACTTGAGCGAGGATTGCGGCCGGGCGAAATCCAGGCCGAACATCAATCCCTTGCCGCGCACGTCGGAAACAAAGGGGCAGGCTTCGGCGATGGGCCGGAGCTTATCCATGACGTATTTGCCCATGGCGGCGGCGTTCTCGACGAGGTGGTCCTCCTCGATGACGTGGAGGCTGGCCAGGGCGGCGGCCATGGCCATGTCGTTCTGGCCGAAAGTATTGGAATGGACGACGCAGCGTTCCATGCTATCGAAGACGCAGTCCATGATCCGCGGACTGGTGATGACCGCGCCGACGGGCACGTATCCGCCGGAGAGGGCCTTGGCGCAGCAGACGATATCCGGTTCGGCCTCCGCCCAGTGCTGATAGGCGAACCACTTGCCGGTGCGGCCGAGGCCGCATTGGACCTCATCGGCAATCAGCAGGCTGCCGTGTTGGCGGCACAATCGCTGGGCCTCGACGAGGTAGCCGTCGGAAACAACCTCGCAGCTTTTGCCCTGCACGGGCTCGACGATGAAGGCGGCGGCCTGGCGTCCGGCGAGTTCCTTTTCCAGGGCCGGCAGATCGTTGAAGGGAATCCTGCGGCCGCCGGGCATCAAATCGCCAAAGCGCTCACGGAAGAACTGATCGCCGTTGACCGAGAGCGAGCCCAGCGTCAGGCCGTGAAACGCGTGCTCGCAGAAAATGATGTCCTGCCGGCCGGTGGCGCAGCGGGCGAATTTCAGGGCGGCCTCGACCGTTTCCGTGCCGCTGTTGGTGAAGAAAACCCGCGACAGGCCTTCGTGCACGTGGCGAACCAGGGCCTGGGCGGCCAATCCCGACAGGACGCTGCAATCCATCCGGACCAGGTTCGGCCGGTCCATGTCCAGCAATTGTTTGAGGACGGATTTGATTTTGGGATGGTTTCGGCCCAGGGCGAAGACGCCCCAGCCTGTGAGGAGATCGAGATATTTATTACCCTGTTCGTCCCAGAGGTATGCGCCTTCGCCGCGGACGTAGTCTTTGTCGAAGCCAATGGCGCGCAACATCTTCACGAAAGAGGGGTTCAGATGTTCTTGATGAAGGTCGAAGCCGCGTCCACGAGACCGCTCCAACCATGCCGCAAAGTCATTTTGCATAATGTCCAAACATTTCCTTATTGAAGCCGTCGATCATATCGGCAAAAGGGCGGAATGGCCATTGGGGCACTTGCCCATATACCTGGGGGCGGTTAGTTTTCGCAATCATGAGTCCGTTAATGACCGCTTTAGCCCCCCCGCCGCCGGCGCAAGCTCGGGCGGAAACGTCAGATCGGCTTGAAATCGCCTGGCAAAACGCCCGGGATGCGCTGCTTCGATTGCAGAACTCCCAGGGCTACTGGGTCGGGGAGCTGCAAGGCGACAGCATCCTGGAGTCGGAATACCTGCTGCTCAAATTCATCCTCCATCAGGAACATGATCCGGACCTGCCGAAGATCGCCAAGTTCCTGCGGGGCCTGCAAAACGACGAAGGGGGCTGGAGCCTGTTTCCCGGCGGGCCGTCCGACCTCTCGGCGACGGTGAAAGCCTATTTCGCGCTGAAGCTCATGGGGGATGGCGCCAATTCCCCGCACATGAAGCGGGCCCGGCGCGTCGTTTTAGCGCAGGGCGGGGCGGAAAGGTGCAACAGCTTCACCAAGTTTTACTTCGCCGCGCTGGGCCAGATCAGCTATGACGCCTGCCCGAGCATTCCGCCGGAAATCGTTTTTCTGCCGAAATGGTTTTATTTCAATCTGTACCATGTCTCGGCCTGGACGCGGACGATGATCCTGCCGCTTTCGCTGCTGACCACGCTGCGCTACACGCGGCAATTGCCGGCGACGATGACGATGATGGAGTTGTACGTGGATCGCTCGGCGGCCAACCGGGTCGCCGATCCGCCCCGGGGGATGCCCCGCTCGTGGCGCGATTTATTTCTACGGGTGGATCAACTGCTCAAGGCGTATGACCACTTCCCGATTGCCATCCCGCGCCAGCGCGCGATGAAAGCCGCCGAAAAATGGCTGCTGGATCGCATGGACGGCTCCGAGGGTTTGGGCGCGATCTTTCCGCCGATGGTGTACATGCTGATCGTTCTGCGGGCGCTGGGATATTCCGATAGCGATCCGCGGGTCGTCAACGCCCACAACCACCTGCGGGATTTTTATATTGAGGAGGGGGACACGATCCGGCTCCAGCCGTGCGTTTCGCCGGTGTGGGATACGGGCCTGGCGATGCACGCGCTGGCGGAGGCGGGATTGAATCCGGATTCGGATGCCGCCCAGCGCGGAATTCGCTGGCTGCTGGAGAAGGAATGCCGCGTGGCCGCGGATTGGCAGAGAAATTGCCCGCCGGTCGAGCCGTCCGGGTGGTTCTTTGAGTTTTCCAACCCCCACTATCCGGACGTGGACGACACGGCTATCGTGCTGGCATCGCTCAGCCGGCTCGGGGGAGAGACCGCCCGCGACGCCCTGGCGCGCGGGACCAAGTGGCTGCTGAACATGCAGAACGACGACGGTGGATGGGCGGCGTTCGATCGTACGCAGCATCGGCCGCTCCTGGAAAAAGTCCCCTTCTCCGATCACAACGCCATGCAGGACCCAAGCTGCCCCGACATCGTCGGCCGCGTCCTGGAAGGCTTGGGACATTGCGGCATCCGGCTGCGTCATCCGGCGATCGGCCCGGCCATCGCGTTCATCAAAAGACATCAGGACGACTGCGGCGCATGGTGGGGCCGATGGGGCGTCAATTACATCTACGGCACCTGGCAGGTTTTGACCGGGTTGAAGTCCGTCGGGGAGAATATGACCCAGCCCTATATCCACAGGGCCGTGCGCTGGCTCAAGAGCGTTCAAAAGCCGGACGGCAGCTTCGGCGAAACGTGCCAAAGCTACGACGATCCGTCGCTCAAGGGCCAGGGCGAGAGCACGGCCTCGCAAACGGCCTGGGGCGCAATGGGCCTTCTGGCGACCGTTGGGCCGAACGATCCGGCCGTGAAAAAGGCGGTCGATTGGCTGATCGAGCAGCAGTCGGCTGATGGGAATTGGGAAGAGCCGTATTTCACCGGGACGGGATTTCCAAAGGTTTTTTATCTGAAATATCACCTCTATCGCCTTTATTTTCCGCTTACGGCGTTGTCGCGCTATCGCCGGATGCTTGCTGCGCAGCGGGCCGGCTGACGGCGCTTAATCACATCTCTTGCAGGAGACCGATATGAGCAGGATGCGAAATCGATTGGTTTTCTTGGCCGCGGCGATGTTTTTTGTGCATGGAAGCCGACTTTTTGCGACGGAGTTTTTTGGCGTCACCGCGACGGGCGGAGGCAACACCGTCACCGTTGGCGGGTCGAATCTCATCAACCTGACCGACAACCTGATCAATGAACAAAGCTCATTCGCTTCGCTGGCCGGGACAAACCTGACGGGCACTTTGTCCTACGGCGGAATTCCCAACGCGCTGGTTTTCACCGAGAACGCCGCCCAGACGTCGGCGACGATCACCATCCCAATCACCGGCTTCACCAAAACGTTCGTGGGAACCAGTTCGTCGAATCTCCAGAGCCAGATCAAGGATTTTCTGAAAACGGATGCCGAGCAAGCCTACGCGCAATTCCTGGAGGCGGTGAATGTGCGGTCGGCGGTGGCGATGATCGACGGAAATCCGCAGGCGTCCACCGCGCTGATCGCCGACGATCTCTTCACGCGATTCGGACTGCATAACGAGCAAAGCACCGAGCTAGTCTCCGCCGGCGGCGGGACCTATTTGGGCGTCAACTTCAACGGCGGAATGATCCGGGCCGACGATCTGAACGGAACCTGGGGGGAATTCACCTTCAACACAGGAGTGCGCCTCACCGACAACGTCGGCCTCTGCTTTGGAACGGCGGTGGATTACCGGGACGAAGCCGCCAGCGATGCCTATACGCTTGCCGAGGAAGTCGCCCTGCCCATCACGTTCATCAACAATCGCGGAGACGGGATCAGTTGGCAGGTGACGCCGTGGGGGTTCGGCGGGATTGCGGCGTCTTATGACCAGGTGGCCGGGGGCATTCTTGTCGGCGGCGGCGCCACCAGCAGCCTGGCGCTGCATATGGGGCCGGTCACCTTGAGCCTTGCCGATCAGATCAACTACGACCACGGGGTTGACATCGCCTACGACGGATATGGATTCGACACCAACGTCGACCAGTGGATATTCAAGAACGGCGTCGATGGTGCGTTTCAATTCCCGGGAACGCCGATTTTTGTCGATGCCAGCATCGCCTATTCAAACTTTCTGCGCAACGCGGCGGTCCCGAATTTCTGGTCGCCGTCGGCCGGAGTCGGCCTCGCGTTCGGCGGGCATTCGAGCTTGAGATTCAGCTACGCGGGGGATTTTGGGAAGGATTATAACGCCAATGGCGGGCAGGTGGCGCTGGTGCTGAGCTATTAGGGTCCGGGGCAATACCACCGGGCGACTAAGGCGCGAGGGAAGGACAAGGCATCGTGAAAACCGATCCGGGTCCCGGTTTCATTCGCCGGTTTCATTCGCGTATCCGGTCCACATTATTATTCGCTAACGCCAGGGCGGCCGTGCGGCTGTCTCCGCACCCGATGAAACAGCAGGGCAAGCGGTATGCATAGCAGCGAGAGAAACCCCATCAATCGAAAGTTATCGACATAGGCGAGGAGAGATGCCTGCTGCTGGATGGCTCCGTAAAGCACCCCCAGTGCCTTTTGATGAGCGGTGTAGGCGTCCATCCCGCCGAGGCTAAACGTTGTTTCCAGGCCACGGAGCGTCTCCATCATGGCGGGATTTCCAGCGGCGACGTTGGCCACCAGATAATTCTGATGGATTTGAGAGCCGCGGACCAGAAACGTGGTGACGCTGGCGATACCGATGCTGCCTCCAATGTTACGCACCAAGTTGTAGATGCCGGCGGCGTTACCCATTTCCTCATTGCGCAGGCGGCCCATAGTCATGGTGGTGAGGGGAACAAAGATGAAGCCGCCGGCGAAGCCATTGATTAAGTTCGGCACGACGACGGAAACCATGGAAATGCCAAGGTTGACGTGACTCAGCAGGAAAGTCGAGTAGCCGAGGATAGCGAAGCCGCACGCCAGCAGCAGGCGGCCGTCGATATAATTGACCAATGTCCCCACCACAATCATTGAAACAATGGAGCCAACGCCGCGTGGACTGACTGCCAAGCCGCTGTCCAGCGCCGGGTAACCCATCAAGGTCTGTAGAAACAACGGCAACAGGGCGGTGACGCCGTAGAGGACAGCGCCGTAGAAACCCGTGATCAGCGTCCCTACGCCGAAATTGCGGTCGCGGAGCGCGCGCAAATGCACGATCGGCTCTCGATACGTGAATTCGCGGAGGATAAATCCTATCAGAGCGATCACGGAGACGGCGGTTGTCCATCGTATCCAGGCCGCTGCGAACCAATCCGCCTCCTGTCCCTTGTCCAGCAGCAACTGCAACGTGCCCAGCCAGATGGCCATCGCGCCAAACCCGAGATAATCGATTGCACCTCGCAATGCCCGCCGAATGTAGGGAGGGTCTTCGACGAACGTATTGACCATAAACAGAGCCAAAAGACCCACGGGAAGATTGATGTAAAAGATCCATCGCCAGGTGTAGCTGTCGGTAATCCATCCTCCCAAAGTTGGGCCGATTATCGGGGCGACGACAACCCCGACGCCGTAAGCGGCCATCGCGGTGCCGTGTTGGCGGCGCGGAAAGCTTTCCAGCAAGATGGCCTGGGCCAGGGGCTGCATGCCGCCGCCGCCGGCGCCTTGGATGATCCGGGCGACGATCAGCATCGGCATGCTGGTGGCTACCCCGCAGAGCAGGGAAGCCCCGGTAAACACCAGGATTGAAATCATGAGCAGACGTTTGCGTCCAACGCGCCGTGCAATCCATCCGCTCGCCGGGAGCATGATTGCATTGGAAACAAGATAGCTGGTTAGAACCCACGTCGATTCGTCCGTGGTGGCCGAGAGATTCCCCGCGATATGCGGCAATGCGACGTTTGCAACCGAGGAGTCGAGCACGACGATGAAGGTCGCCAGCATCACCGACGCCGCAATCATCCAGGGGTTGGCTGAAGGTCTCCACTCCAGCGGATCCAGCTCCGCAATGTGTGGCGCGCCGATGAGGGTGCTCTTGTCGCTGACCATAGGGTCAGTTTAATGTACTAAATAGTCATATTACGATCACGTACGATTTTGGAACTGCGGCGCTGGCGGCGGGAGGGCAAGACCCGGAGCTTGATGAAAACCAAACAGCAAGTGGTGTCCGAATTCCGCCGCAGGAAAATTGTCGATGCCGCGCGATCGGTATTCGCGCAAAGAGGTTTTGCGCGCGGAATCATCGATGCGATTGCGAAAGAGGCGGGGATCGCGAAGGGAACTGTGTATCTCTATTTCCGATCCAAGAAAGAGATATACAGGGCCGTTCTGGATCATGATATGGAATCTCTGAAGAAGGGCACCCTGGAACGGATCGATGCGGCAAAGAACCTGAAAGACAAAATCAGGGCATTCACCATGGCTCGGCTGGAGAACGCGGAGGCCAGAAAGGAATTCTTTCGGATCATGGACACGGAATCCGGGAGTTTGTCTTTCACGCGAAGCCAATACCGCAACTGGCTTGTCGAACCGGTACTCCGCCTGGCTTCGGCGATCGAGGACGCGTCTCAGCAAGGCGAGATACGCCGCGTGCCCCCGGAAAAAGTAGCCTGGATCATCGCTGATATGACCAGAGGAACGATTCAACGAAGGCTGCTAGGCCAAAGCGATACGCTGCCAAGTGAGGATTCTGAGTTTCTGCTCAGTTTTATTTGGGCGGCTCTGGCATATCCGGAAACCCAACGTATTTCATCAATCGCGCAAGCTCCTTAATTTCAAAGTCTAATTGAACCGCAGAGTGCGCCGAGGGCGCAGAGACAGACGCGGAGAAGAAAGACAAAGACGAATTTTTCTCAGTTCTTCTCGGCGCTCTCCGCGTGCTCCGCGGTTCAATTTTCGCCGGTTTCATGCGCTTTTGTCCCAGCAACGGCGCGCCGGAGGATTGACCCGGTGTAGGCGCCAATGAGGCCGGGGAACAATAAAACCGCCAACATTGCCCATCTGCCGGGGGAAGCCAGCCGAGCGGGAAGCGTAAGAAGTGGACCGAAAAAAGGGACGCCGAGTCCGAGCATCAATGCCCAGCGCCACGCGCGGCGGGGCCGAAGCACTCCCAGGATGAACGAGCCAACCAGCACAACCATCAGGGTGGGATACACCTCGTCGGCGTTGTGACGATCAACGTATGTCGCGTACAGCGCAAAGCCCAAGGCCGCGGCCAGGCAAAGCATCCCAACCATGTTCTGTAAATTGCACCTTTCTCGCAGAATGCTTTTGGAGAGGTCCCCTGTCGTACGCATGCAGAAGGGCAAAAGGCCGAGGATGCCTTGATTCGAAAGTGCATCTCGCAATTGGTCGCGGAATAGCTGGCTCATTTCGACGCCATAGCGGGAGCGGAATTCCGGAGGATAGGCATAGAGCAATCCGCGATACAAGCCACGGGCCAACCGCAGCAGCATGTTTTTCGAGAACGCCGACATCAGGGCCTCGCTCCGGCCAAGGCCGGTTTCATTGCGGGGAGCAGTTTTTTTGCGCGGGCCGCGGAGACGGCGGCTTCAAGTCGCTGGGCCTCGGCACGGGTCGCGCGCCGCCCCAAATCGGTGATCCGGTAATATCGCCGACGTTCATCATCCAATTCGGGGTCGGGGCGTTCTTCGGACTCTTCCACGAGGCCCGCCCGGAGCATTCGCTTGAGGCAGCCATACAAGGTACCCGGTCCCAGATGCAGTTGTCCGTCCGTCTGAGTCGCGACTTCCCGCATGATCGCGTAGCCGTGCCGCTCCTGGTCGGACAGGGCCAGGAGAATCTGAAAAACCGCGGGCGTGAGCGGAAGCAGCGATCGAGGATCGATTGCCCTTGCCATATATATATCCGTCGCGGATATAATAGCGGGGTTCACTCGGGCGTCAATGGGTCATAAGAGGCAAAGCTAATCGAGTTTCTCCGGCTCGAGGCGGATGTCTTTTTCGCCGGCGGCTTTCTTCTCCCGATACTTTTTCACCCACGTCTCGAAGCTCTTGCCTGCCGCCGTGTCGCGGCCGGTGAATTCAAGCCGGGCGATGTCGCTGTAGGAAACGGAAATCTTCTCGTCCCGATCCTTGGGGAAGAGGCGGACGAAACACTCGGCCAGGGTTTTGCCATCGCTTCGGCGATCGAAGATGTAGCCTTCGACGACGCTGCCGTCCTTGCGGGTGATGGTTACGTCGCCGCGGTAATCGAACGCGTTTTCAAGCGCGGCGCGGATTTCGTCGTCGGTGGCGATGGAGGGAATCTGGCCTTGCAGGTTTTCGTGCGCGAAGCCGGGGACCATTTCAGCCGAGTCGGCGTTGAATGGATGGGCTTTGGTTTCCTGGGGCATTGCGCTAAATCCGAAATCCGAAACCAGAATCAAATCCGAATGACTGAATGACGAACCGGTCGTCGTTTCGGACTTCTAGTTTCGGGCTTGATTCGTCATTCTGGTTTCTGGTTTCGGGTTTCCCCTCACACCGTTTCCATTTCCCGCTGCGAATCATGGATCGTCAGGGGAACGATTTGCTGCGGCGCGGCGGGGAACGGCTGCTTGAGCGACTCCGCGGCCTCTTCGTCGGCATATGTCCCGCCGAAGAGCGTGGCTTTGGCGGCGCGGAATAGGCCGGCGAGCGAGCCGAAGCTGTCGTCCACGGCGCTGGCTTCGTAGCCGCTGTGCACCATGCAGTTGGCGCATTTGCGGTTGCCGCTTTCGGTGCCGTAACGTTCCCATTCCGTTGTTTCGATCAGCTCGGCGAAGGTTTCGCAATAGCCATCCTGGAGGAGATAGCAGGGCTTTTGCCAGCCGAAGATGTTGTAGGTCGGCATTCCCCAGGGGGTGCACTTGTAATGCCTGCGTCCCATGAGGAATTCGAGGAAGAGGGGGCTTTGGTTGAATTTCCAACCCTTTTTGCGATTGCTGAGGATGGCGCCAAAGAGGCGGCGGGTGCGAGCCCGGCCGAGGAAATGCTGCTGGTCCGGGGCCTTGTCGTAGCTGTAGCCGGGCGAGAGCATCATTCCCTCTACGCCCAGGCTCATCATTTCGTCGAAAAACGCGCGGACGCTCTTTGGATCGGCCCCGTCAAAGAGGGTGGTATTGGTGGCCACGCGAAAGCCGCGCTTCACCGCCTCGCGGATGGCCTCGATGGCAATATCAAAACCGCCTTCGCGGCAGACGGAGAAATCGTGATGCTCCTTCTGGCCGTCCATGTGAACGCTGAAGGTGAGATATTTGCTAGGCTTGAACAGGTCGATCTTTTGTTTCAGCAGCAGCGCGTTGGTGCAGAGATAGACGTATTTTTTTCTGGCGACCAGGCCGGCGACGATTTTGTCGATCTGCGGATGGAGCAGCGGCTCGCCGCCGGGGATGCTGACCATGGGGGCGGCGCATTCCTCGACGGCCTTGAAGCATTGCTCGGGGGTGAGATTCTTCTTGAGAATATGGGCGGGGTACTGAATCTTCCCGCAGCCGGCGCAAGCGAGGTTGCAGCGGAATAGGGGCTCGAGCATCAGGACCAGCGGATATCGCTTTCGACCGGAGAGCTTCTGGCGCAACACGTAGGTTGCCACGGTCCACATTTGGGATACTGGAACAGCCATGGGGGCAGAAGCATACCCGCAGGCGGCGGTGGGTTACAATGGCTCATCGTGAGCCGGCGCAAATGGTTGGTCCTGACGGCGTTAACGATGGAAGCCAAGGCCATCGCGGCGGAACTTGGCTGGACCCCGGCGGATCAGGACGTTTGTATTCAGGTTATAGGCCTCCGAGCCGGGCGATTCGACCGCGGAGGGCTGGGCCAATTCGACGGGGTTATCCTGGCGGGTTTGGCGGGCGGATTGGACCCGGCGCTGGGCGTCGGCGATGTCGTCTGCGACGCAACCAGGGAGAAGCCATGGGGGGATTTGCCGTTGCGTCGCGGCAAGATTTATACCGCCGACCATTTGCTCGCCACGGCCATCGAGAAAGCGCGGCTGTTTCGGGAGACCGGCTGTCTGGCCGTGGACATGGAAGGCGGCATCGTGCGGGCAGCGGCTGAATCAGCGGGCATACCGTTGTTGAACATCCGGGCCATCAGCGACACGGCCGGCCAAAGCGTTCCCCAGCGCATGGTGAACTGGGTCGATGACGTGGGCCGCGCGCGGCCCGGGCGTGTGACGGCGGATTTGATCGCTCATCCGCTGCTCATTGCGTCCATGATTCGTTTGGGAAAGCAATCTCGGTTTGCGGTGCGGCGTTTGGCGGAGGCGGTGCGGCAGGTTGTTCAAAGCCCGGCGCCGGTCTAGGATGGCCGCTGGGGGAGGCAAACATGCCCAACCGCAAGAAACGTCTTCTGGTCCATTCGCAACGTGCCTTTGAGAAGGCTTGCCGGGTGATGCCCGGCGGGGTTTCCTCGCCGGTGCGGGCATTCAAGGCCGTTGGTGGAACGCCGATTTTCGTCAGGGAAGCGCAGGGGTGCGTCATCAAGGACATTGATGGCAATGCGTATATCGACTACGTCGCCAGCTATGGACCGCTGATCGTCGGGCACGCCCACGAGCGGGTGGTGGCGGGCCTGGCGAAAGCGATTGGCCGGGGCACGAGCTATGGCGCGCCGACCGAGTTGGAAACCCAGCTCGCCGGCGAAATCATCGAAGCCATGCCGGCGATTGAAATGGTGCGCTTTGTGAGCAGCGGGACCGAGGCGGTGATGAGCGCCATTCGCCTGGCCCGCGCCGCCACGGGACGCGAGAAGATCGTCAAGTGCATCGGCTGCTATCACGGGCATTCCGATGCACTGCTGGTGCAAGCCGGCAGCGGCGCGCTGACGCTGGGCGTTCCGTCCAGCCCCGGAGTTCCGAAATCCGTCACGGCGGGGACGGTCCTGGCGGCGTACAACGATTTGCAGGCCGCGGAAAAGATTTTCGCCGAACAGGGCGGTGAATTGGCGTGCTTCATCGTTGAGCCGGTGGCGGGGAACATGGGCGTCGTGCCGCCGGCGGCGGGATATTTGCAGGGATTGCGCCAGCTTTGCACGAAGCACGGGGCGATTTTGCTGTTCGATGAGGTGATGACCGGCTTCCGCGTGGCCCGCGGCGGAGCGCAGGGGATGTACAACGTCAAACCCGATTTGACGTGTCTGGGCAAAATCATCGGCGGGGGACTGCCGGTCGGGGCGTACGGCGGCCCAAAAGCCATCATGCAGCAGGTCAGCCCGTCGGGAAGCGTATACCAGGCGGGCACGTTGAGCGGAAATCCACTGGCCCTGACGGCCGGATTGGAAACGCTGCAAATCTTGAAGGAACCCGGCGTGTACGAAATGTTGGAGGAGCGCGGCGCGGCGCTGGCGGCGGGATTGCGAACCGCCGCCGAGGAGGCCGGTGTGCCGCTGGTGGTCAATCGTGTGGGCTCCATGTTGACGCCGTTTTTCCTCAAGAAAGGGACATCGGTCAGTAATTTCGCGGAAGCTACCGCCTGTGACACGGACGCTTACGCCAAATTCTTCCATGCCATGCTGGATGAAGGGGTCTTTCTCGCGCCCAGCCAGTTCGAGGCGATGTTCGTGGGGCTGGCGCATGGCCGGGAATACATCGATCAGACGATCACCGCGGCGAAGAAAGCGCTGGCCGCGATTGGCCAGCCGCGCGGGAAGAGAAAATGACCGGTGTGCCCGAAGATCTGGGCAATAAGAACCGGCCGGAGGACTGGCGGGATTCGTTTCGAAATTGAGCCGGCCGGTCCTCCGGCCGGTTTTCGGCAACCTGATGGTTGGGCAGACCCTATTAAAAGACCGCCAAAAACCCGCTTGCAACCCGCGCCCCGTTTTGGCACAATTCGCAGTGTAATTGCGGTAAATTCAGATACGTTGTTCACGAAAAGGCCACGGAATAAGCCGATGTACAAGACGAGCGCGAAAACGACGCGACCGAAGTAAGAGGCCGAAAGGCTTTTTATCGGCTCGCGGGTTTTCGTCGGCTTGGTCTATACCGGTAGAAGTTCTGTGGCCGGTTTTGTTTTGGAGCGTGTCATGGCGGTAAACGTGGCGATCGTCGGCGCGACCGGCGCGGTTGGACAGGAGCTATTGAATATCCTGGCCGAGCGGAAATTCCCCATCAAGGACCTGTTGCTCCTGGCCAGCGCCCGCAGCGTGGGCAAGAGAATGGATTTTGCGGGCAAGACGCACACCGTACAGGAGTTGACCAAAGACGCCTTCAAAGGCGTGAACATCGCGTTCTTCTGCGCCGGCGGGAGCATCAGCCGGGAGTTCGCCCCGGCCGCAGTCGCCGCGGGAGCCGTGGTGATTGATAAGAGTTCGGCGTTTCGCATGAAGCAGGGCGTGCCGCTGGTCATTCCGGAGGTGAACCCGGAGCAGATCGCCAAACATAACGGGCTGATCGCAAACCCCAATTGCAGCACGATCATCATGAACGTGCCGGTCTGGCCGCTGCATAAGGCCAATCGCGTGCGGCGAATCATCCTCAGCACGTACCAGGCGGTGAGCGGGGCCGGCGTCGGCGGGCTGATGGAACTCGAGCGGCAGACCAAAGCTTACGCGAGCGGCGGGAGCATCGAGCGCTCGCAGTTTCAGCATCAGATCGTGAACAACGTCTTCAGCCACGACTCCAAGATCGCGGACAACGGCTACAACGAAGAGGAAAATAAGACGGTGAACGAGACGCGGAAGATTTTCGGCGATCCGCGGATCATGATCTCGGCCACGTGCGTTCGCGTGCCGATTCCGCGGGCTCACAGCGAAGCGATCAATCTCGAATTCGATCGGCCGATGACGGCGGATGAGGCGCGGCAGATTCTTTCGCGCGCTCCGGGGGTGAAGATTGTGGACGATCGGGAGAAGAATCATTTCCCAATGCCGCTGGAAGCCAGCGGGCAGGATGATGTCTTAGTGGGCCGGATTCGCCAGGACATCAGCCGCGAGGACGGCCGGGGAATCGAACTGTTTATCAGCGGAGATCAGGTGCGCAAGGGCGCGGCCACCAACGCGGTGCAGATTGCGGAGAGATTGGTTGCGGGTTGATGCGCTGACTCGACGGCCCATGGGGGAAGCAATAGACTATCGGGTGATGAAGGATGCCTCGTCCACCTTGGAATCGGACGCGCTGCTGCGGGAGGTGGTGCGGCGCATTCTGACGGTAAGGCGGCCAACGGCGGTTGTGTTATTTGGCTCTGGGGCTCGCGGCGAAACACGCGCCGGCAGCGATCTGGACATTCTGATCGTCGAGCGGGAAAACCCGCTTCCGCGGCACCATCGCGCCGCCGCCTATCGAATGGCGCTATTGGGTATTGATCGCGATATTGACGTCGTCGTTTACACTCCGCAGGAAATTGAGGATTGGGCGGCCGTGCCCAACGCGTTTGTCACGACGGCCCTGCGGGAAGGGAAGGTCCTGTATGAAAACGGTGACGGACCTGGTCAGAGGGTGGCTGGCCAAAGGTGACAGCGACTTGGCCGAGGCAGCGCGCTGCGCCGGGAGCGCGGGACCGTATGATACGGTTTAATGAAGATCGTCCACATTATCACGCGGCTGATCATCGGGGGGGCGCAGGAAAACACGCTGCTGTCCTGCCAGGGCCAGCATGAGCTTGGACATGCTGTGACGCTGATCACGGGCCCGGCGATCGGGCCGGAAGGCTCGCTGCTGGAACGAGCCCAGAGCCACGGGTATCGCGTGATCGTCGTCGATGAGATGCGCCGGGCGATTCATCCCATCCTGGATTTTCGGACATGCCGCCGTCTGCTGCGACTGCTGGAAGAAATCAACCCGGACATCGTGCACACGCATTCGAGCAAGGCCGGAATCATCGGGCGATGGGCGGCGAATCGAGCGAAGAATCCGGTCATCGTTCACACGATCCACGGCCTAGCATTCACGGCTTCGACCAATCCGGCTGTGAATTGGGTTTACAAGAAGCTGGAGAAATGGGCCGCGCCGCTGACGAGCCGAATCGTCTGCGTCGCCGATGCGATGCGCGAGCAATCGCTGGCCGCGGGGATCGGCCGCGCCGAGCAGTACGTCACGATTTACAGCGGGATGGAGACCGAGCCGTTCATTCATCCGCCGATCGCGCGCGATCAGGTGCGCCATTCGCTGGGGCTGAGTGACGATCACATCGTCGTCGGGACGATTGCGCGGCTATTTGATTTGAAGGGCCACGACGATCTGCTGCAAATCGCACCTAAGCTCTGCGCGGAATTTCCGAATCTGCGATTTCTCTGGGTCGGCGACGGTCTTTTGCGCGGGAGATTCGAAGCGGAGATGAGCCGGCTGGGATTGCGGGATCGCTTTGTGCTGAGCGGGATGGTCCCGCCGCAGCGCGTGCCGGAATTGACGGCGGCGATGGATATTCTGGTCCATCCGTCACGACGAGAGGGATTGGCTCGCGCCCTTCCGCAGGCGGGGCTGGCGGGGATTCCGGCCATCACCTACGACATCGACGGCAACCGCGAAGGCGTTCAGGATGGAGTCACCGGCATCCTGCTTCGGCCGTTCGATGTGCAAAAGATGTATGAGGCGATTGGCGCGCTGGCGAAGGATGAATCGCTGCGGCGGCGCATGGGGCAGGCAGGGCGGGAATTTGCGCTGGGGCGGTTCGATGCGAAGGCGATGGTTCAGGCGCTGGATCGGCTGTATAGGGAAATCCGAAACCAGAAATCCGAAACCAGAATGACGAATCAATGACTGAAAGTGCGAATGACTGAAACAAAGGCCTTCCGCGTTCAGGGCATTCTGGTTTTGGACATTGATTCTGGTTTCGGGTTTCGGGTTTCCGGCTAAAATGCCGGTCATGATCTCATTTCTCATCATCGGCCCGCATCCGGACGATCAGGAACTCGGCATGGGCGGCACGATCGCCCGGCTGATCGAACAGGGCCATCGCGTGCACCTGGTGGATATGACCAATGGCGAGCCGACGCCGCTGGGTTCGCCGGAGATTCGACAGCTCGAGTCGGCGGCGGCGGCGAAAATCCTCGGCGTCGGACGGACGCAGGTGGGGCTGGTCAATCGAGCGGTGACGCATGATTTGGCCAGCCGGCATAAACTGGCCGCGGTGATTCGCGCGCACAAGCCGGATGTTCTTTTTCTGCCGTATCCAATCGATGCGCATCCGGATCATGTGGCGGTGACTCGCATCGGCGAGGATGCTCGCTTCGACGCCAAGCTCACCCAAACCGACATTCCCGGCGAGCCGTGGCATCCTCGACGGATCATCTACTATTTCTGCACGCATCTGCGCCTGTCGTTTCAGCCGACGTTCTGCATCGACATCAGCAACCAGATCGAAAAGAAGATGTCGGCGGTGCTGGCGTATGAATCGCAGTTCGTGAGGAACCGGAGCGGCGTGCCGGAGATGGTCAAGACGCTCAACGCGTATTTCGGCGGACGAATCGGCGTGGCGTTCGCGGAGCCGTTCTTCAGTCACGAAACGCTCGGGCTGGGTGGATTGGATCAGTTGACGTGAATGTCCGGTTCGCGGCCGGGTGGTGGGAATGATAAGCTTCCGCCGGTTTTGACAAGGCTCAAGGTCTTATGCCGCTTCCGATTATTCTCTCGCGTTGGATTCACCTGGTATCGGCGTGCCTGGCGATCGGCGGGGTGTTTTTCATGCGGTTTATCTTTGCGCGCGGATTAACTCAGCTCGACCCGGAATCATCACAGAGGATTTTTCTGCAAACACGCCGGCTATTTAAGAGGCTGATTCACACGGTGATCCTGCTTTTGCTGATCACGGGGATTTACAACACCTATCTGGCGTGGGACAAATATGAACTGGATACGGCCGTGCTTCACGCGTTGTGGGGCACTCATATTCTGGTGGCGACGTTGGCGTTTACCCTGTCGCTGTACGTTCTGGCCGGCGCGGCGCCGCCGCGGTCTCATCGCAAGCTGATGGCCGTTAATTTTGCGATTCTGCTGCTGGCGGTGGCGGCGGCATCAACGCTGAAGTGGACGCGTGAGAAGGCGATGGCCGATCATTCTTCGAGCGCGGCGGTCCTGGACAAGCCATGAACACCTATTTCGCCCATATGCTGATTTTTCTTTTCTCGCGATATTTGCACATCGTTTGCGCCACGGTCCTGGTGGGCGGCACGCTGTTCTACGAGATGGTGGTCCCCGCCGCCATCGACGACCTGACGCCTGAGCAGCAATTGAGCGTCTTCGCCCGGGCGAGGTGGTTTTCCAAATGGATCATATGGTTGTGTTCGGCGACGATCCTGATCAGCGGCGGGGTTTCCAGCTACGCACATTGGGACGATTACAGTCGCGATCAGCTTTACCAGGCGCATCAATCGACCCAAAGCCCCCGGCAGTCGGGACCGGTGATGGAGCTTGCCCCGCTGGCGCGGCCGGGATGGTGGTGGGCGGCCCATGCCAGTTCCGGCATCATCGCCGTGATCATCGCGCTGAGCCTGACGATCGGCAAAGTTCCGCCGAGCCAGCCGATTCGATGGATGAGGCTGAACCTCGTGATTCTGCTGGTGGTGATGTTCTTTGCGACAGCGACGCGGCAGACGCGCATTGAGGCTGCGTCGCCGCCGACGCAGGCAGTCGAACCGATCGAGACGTCCCCGCGATGAGCCGCGAAGCATCCATGGAAGCTGGGCCGCGGGAGGAACCGGGTCAATCGCTGGCTCCGGGGGTGAGCATCGCCGCCGGGGGTCTGCGGATAAAATTTTCTCGCGGCGGCGGCCCGGGCGGGCAAAACGTCAACAAGCTCAACACCAAGGCGCAGGCCTGGATTCAACTCGGCCAGATGTCAGGGATGTCGCCGGCGGCGCTGCATCGCCTGCGGGGGCTGGCGGGGCATCGGCTGACGGATGGCGATGAATTGCATCTGGTTTGTGAAACCGAGCGCACGCAGGAGGGAAATCGGCGGGAACTCTTCGAGCGGTTGCGCGAGCTGATCGTTCAGGCGAAGAGGGAACCCAAACCGCATCGCAAGACGCGGCCGACCGCCGCTTCGCGGCGACGGCGGCTGGAATCCAAACGGCATCGGGCGGAGATCAAATCGCACAGGGGCCCGAAAGGCATTGGGTAGGCGTTGGGGGGCGAATACCCGCCCGATGGCCATCCCGCGGCATTTTGTAGAAATCGAAACGGTTCTGGGTCGGGGCTTCGGGGCTTCGCGGGCGGAGTTCAATCATTCGTCGTCGTCGAAGTCTTCCTCGTCATCGTCGTCATCGAAATCGTCGTCGTCATCGTCGGGACTATCGAATTCGTCTTCGTCATCTTCGTCGTCATCGTCATCGTCGTCTTCTTCCTCGTCCTCTTCCTCTTCAAATTCGTCTTCGTCGACCTCTTCTTCGAGCTCCTCTTCTTCCTCTTCCGCCTCGCCCTCGTCCTCCGGGTCCGCGTCTTTTTCTTTGTCCTTTTCCTCTTTTTCGTCATCGGGCTCGGGCTCGCGCGGCTTGCGCTTGGCGGCCTCGGGCAAGGGAACCAACGGTTCCATCGGGACCAACGGTTCCAGCCACCAGAAATCCGCCGTCCCCAGCCGCGGCGCCACCAGACCCATGCGTGCCAATGTCTCCAAAGCCCTTGCTCCCTGACCGCCCTGATTTGATTGCCAGCTCATAGATGCTTCCACGTCTGAACCCGAACTCCCGGGCAGCCACGGCCGCCGCGCCAAAAGTCGGCGGTATTGGAACGAGCCGCCCCTTTCGCGTCAAGGGCCGGATTCATCTTGGGGCAACGGATTTGAGGCGGTCATTTTTTGCCGTGCCGGCGCAAGCGCAGCGCGTTGCCGATGACGGTGATGTCGGATAACGCCATGGCGGCGGCGGCGATGAGGGGATTGAGCAATCCCAATGCCGCCAGCGGTATCGCCAGCACGTTGTAAGCGAAGGCGAGGAAGAGGTTTTGGCGGATGATTCGCATGGTGGCGCGGGACAGGAGGATGGCTTCGGCCACACCGAGCAGATTGCCTCTCACCAGGACGATTCCGCCGGTTTCCTTGGCCACGTCGGAGCCCGAGCCGATGGCGATGCCGAGGTCGGCCCTCGCCAGCGCCGGCGCATCATTGACTCCGTCGCCGACCATGGCAACGACCGGCCTGGCGCCGTTGCCGGCCGCCTCCTGCAATTGTTGCACGAACCGGGCCTTCCCATCGGGCTTCACCTGGGCCTGGATTTGGTCGATGCCCACCTCGCGGGCGATCGCCTCGGCCGACGCGGCGGTGTCCCCGGTCAGCAGCACGGTCCGCAGCTTCATGCGATGCAGTTCGGCAATCGCGGCCTTGGCGTCCGGCTTGATCGCATCGGAAAATGAAATGGATCCAAGATGGCGGATGGCACCGCCGGCCAACTCACCGATATGAACGATGGTCCCGGCATCGGGCGGCGACTGGGGCGACGGCGAGCCGTATTCAGCGAGCAGCGCCGCGTTGCCGACGACCCACATTTTTCCATCGGTTTCAGCGACGACGCCCAGGCCGGGGCGGCTGGTGAAGGATTTCGGCTCGGAAAGCTCGGCGCCTTCGGATCGGGCTTTGGCGACGATCGCCTTGGCAAGGGGATGCGCGCTGAACTGCTCGACTGAGGCGGCCAGCGCGAGCAGCGCCTGGGGCGAAACGCCACCCGTCGCGGTGATGGCGCTGACGCTTGGGCGGCCCTCGGTGAGCGTGCCGGTCTTATCGAGAACGACGGTGTCGATTTTCTCGGCTGTTTGCAGGGCGTCGATATCGCGAATGAGTATTCCTCGCCGCGCTCCGTTCCCGGCCCCGACCATGATCGCCGCGGGAAGGGCCAGCCCCAGCGCGCACGGACAGGCGATGATGAGGACGCTGCACGTCGCATTGGCGAGCATCGCCCAGGTCAAGGCGGCCGGCCAATGATGCCAGGCGCCGTAGCCGTACCAGGCGATGCCGGTCACCAGGGCAATGGCCAGAACGACCGGCACGAACACGGCGGCGATGGCGTCGGCGAGCTTCTGCGCCGGCGGCTTGGCGGATTGTGCCGTCTCCACGAGGCGGACGATCTGCGCCAGCGCCGTCTGGCTGCCGACGCGCGTCGCCTTGAGAGTCAATCGTCCGTCGGTGTTGATGGTCCCCCCCACCACTTCATCGCCGACATCGCGAACGACCGGCAGCGGCTCGCCGGTGATCATCGATTCATCCACGGCCGACCGTCCGGCGATAATAACTCCATCCACCGGCACGCGGTCGCCGGGCCGGACCCGCAGGCGATCGCCGAGGCGAACTTCGGCTACGGGGATTTCGGTGGGGGTTTGTGAATCATCGAGTCGCAACGCCGTGGGCGGGGCGAGGGTCATGAGTTGCCGGATGGCGTTCCCGGCCGAATCGCGAGCCCGCGCCTCCAACCAATGTCCCGTGCTGATCAGAGCCAGCAGCCCGGTGGATTCCATCAGATAAATCGCCGGCAGCGCCCACAGCCCGAACCAGTGGCCGGCCAGCGCCACCACGCTGTATCCATAGGCCACCGTCGCGCCCATGGCGATGAGGGTGTCCATGTTGCTGGTTCCGTGTTTGAGCGCCCGCCAGGCGCTGGCGTAAAATCCGCGCCCGACGTAAACGATCGCCGCCGTGCTCGTCGCCAGCGACGCCCAGATCATCCAAGGCTGTTCATGGCTGGATGCCAGCCGCATGATCCAGTGCGTCAACTCCAGCGGAAACCAGAGCACCAGCCCCACGACGGCGCGGCGAAACCAAACCTGTGAGTGATCGCGATGAGAATGATCGTGGCCATCTGAGGCGGCTTCGGCCAGCGTTGGATACCCCGCGTCTGCGATGGCGTCGGCGACGGCTCGCGGGGTTGTGGAGGCGGGATCGAGCGTCACCGCCGCCGTGCCGCTGGCTAGATTCACCTGGCAGTTTTCCACGCCGGGCACGGCCATGGCGGCTTTTTGCACGTGGGCCACGCAACTGGCGCAGGTCATGCCCTCCACGGTGAGCGTGATTTGCTCGAAGCGCGCAGGGGTCTGCATTTCGGCCGTCCGGTCGCTCATGACGGGCGATTATAGGAGGCTATTTCTTGAAATAGGCCGTGTTCTTTTCGATGAACGAAGACCACTGGGCCGGAAGATCTTCCTGCGGGAAGATAGCCGTGACGGGGCATTCATCGACGCACAGCCCGCAATCGATGCAGGTGTCGGGATCGATGTACAACTGCACCGCGGCGGCAAAATCCCCTTCATCCTTCGTGGGATGAATGCAGTCTACGGGGCAAACCGCCACGCAGGCGGTATCCTTGGTGCCGATACACGGCTCGGCAATGATGTGGGCCATTCAACAACTCCTTGGCAACGGATTATATGGAGAGACTTCCGCGAGGCAACCATCCCGCGTTTCATCCCGGAATCAACGATTTGCCGGTCATCTCCTTGGGCTGCGGCAGGCCCATCATCTTCAGTGAGGTCGGGGCCACGTCGGCCAGGCGGCCACCCTCCAATAACTTCACGCCCTTGAAGCGGTCGTCCACGACGATCAGCTCGACATCATAAGTGGTGTGGGCCGTGTGCGGGCCGCCGGTGGTCGGGTCGATCATCTGCTCGCAGTTGCCGTGATCGGCAAGGACGATCGCCGTTCCGCCCCGGGCCTGGATCGCATTCAACACTTTGCCGACGCACTCATCGACGACTTCGACGGCCTGGATCGCCGCCGCCAGCACACCGGTGTGACCCACCATATCGCAGTTGGCGAAATTGACGACGAGCAGATCGTACCGGCCGCTTTCGATCCGGCGGACGACTTCATCGCATACGCCGCCGGCGCTCATCTCCGGCTTTTGGTCGTAGGTGGTGACATCCTTGGGCGAGGGGATGATCTGCCGATCTTCGCCCGGGAAAGGCTCTTCGCGGTAATCATTGAAAAAAAATGTCACATGCGGAAATTTCTCCGTTTCCGCGCATCGGAATTGCTTGAGTCCCAGGTCGCTGACGTATTGGCCGAGGATATTGTTCATCTTCGGCGGCTTGGGGTAGGCGACGTGGACGGGGAGGCCGACTTCATAGGCGGTCATGGTGCAATAGAACAAATCGAGTTTCGGTCCGCGGTCGAATCCGTTGAAATCGGGAAGGACGAACGCCTTGGTCAGCTCGCGCGGTCGATCGCCGCGATAGTTGTAAAAAATAATCGCGTCGCCATTTTTCACGATCGCGCGCGGCGTGCGACCGTCGTCGCAGATGACCGAGGGCGTGACGAACTCGTCGCCCGCCATGTTTGGTTCGGTCGGATGATCGTAATAATTTTGCACGGCCTGGGCGGCGGAGGGAAATTTCGGCCCCGCGCCCCGCGCCAAAACGGAAAAGGCTTTTTCGACGCGCGGCCAGCGGTTGTCGCGGTCCATGGCCCAATATCTGCCGCTGACGCTGGCGATCTTCCCCACCCCCAGCTCGCGCATTTTCGCCTCGATTTTGCCGATATATCCGAGTCCGCTGTTCGGCGGCGTGTCGCGGCCATCGGTGAACGCGTGAAGAAAAACGCGGGCCAGACCGCGCCGGCGGCAAAGTTCCAGACAGGCGTACAAATGCTCCAAAAGCCCGTGGACGCCGGCATCGCTGACGATGCCCAGGAGATGCAGATTTCCCCCGCTGGCCAGGGCGCTGCCGACCGCCTGGTTCAGCTCCGCGTTCTTGTAAAACTCTCCGCTGAGAATCTGCTTGGTGATGGCAACCGATTCCTGATCGACGATGCGTCCCGCGCCGATGTTCTGATGACCGACTTCGCTGTTGCCCATGGTGCCTTCGGGGAGCCCCACGTCGAATCCGCTGGTGTGGATCAGCGTGGTGGGATACCGGCCCATGATGCGATCGGCGACGGGATGTTTTGCGAGGAAGACGGCGTTGGCGCGATTCCATTTCGGATCGGGATTTTTCCCCCAACCATCGCGGACGATGATGACACACGGAGAAGTCTGAACGCGCGACATGCGATCCTTTCGAAAAAGTCTTTGCTGATCTTACTCGACGTTTCTGAAAAAAAAGCGTTGACTCAAAATTTTCTGAAGCGTACATTTGTTTCCTGCAAGAAAGGAGGTGACAACGTTATGGCAAAGAAAGCCAAGAAGACTTCGAAGAAGAAGAAGACGACCAAGAGGAAGTAGCGCGGAGATTTTCGCGTGACGCGGCGAACGCCGCGTCTCGGGCACGTGGCTCCTAGACGAACGCCCGATGACTTGATTTCGCATCACAATATTTACCTCTGCGGCCTTGGCTCCAAACAAGAGGCCACGGAAAGACGAAGAAAGCTTCCCAGCCACGGCGGAAGCTTTCTTCTTTTTTGGGCATTGGTCATTGGTCATTTGTCACTGGTCACTTGTCATTCGCGGAGGCGCAGGAGCGCGGGGATATTTGCAAATGACAAATGACAAGTGACCAATGACATTCCTCTTGTTTTGCCCCTGCCAAGTCCGATAATCAAGGCCAGAGGCTCGCGCATGCGCATCATCGCGTTCATGAATCAAAAAGGCGGCGTGGGAAAAACGACGACCTCGGTCAACCTCGCCGCGGCATTGGCGGAACAGGGGCAGAAGGTCTGCATGGTTGACATGGACCCGCAGGCCCATCTGACCATCAATTTCGGAGTGAATCCTTCGCCCGATCTGAACAGCCTTTACCATGTCCTGGTCGAAGGACACGGATTTCTCGCAACCCTCCGGGAAGTCGGGAAGAACCTGGCATTGGTTCCGGGAAGCATCGACCTGGCCGCGGCCGAGGTGGAACTGGTGCACGTCCCCGGCCGCGAGACGGTGCTGAAGAATAGAATTGAAGCCGCCACGCCCGAGTTCGACTTCATGGTGCTGGATTGCCCGCCGAGCCTGGGGCTGCTGACGGTGAACGCCCTGGCGGTGGCGGCGGAAGTGATCATTCCCATGCAGCCGCATTTCCTGGCGCTGCAAGGCGTCGGCAAACTGCTGGAGACGGTCGCCCTGGTCAACCGGCGGATGAACCCCACGCTGAAAGTTTCCGGCATCGTCCTGACGATGTTCGATTCACAAACCAAGCTCTCCAACGAAGTCGTGAATGATTTGCAGGGCTTCATCGAGGAAGCGGCGGGAAAAAATCTTCCCTGGTCGGGGACGCGGATTTTCTCCAGCCGCATCCGCCGAAACATCAAGCTGGCGGAAAGCCCGAGCTTCGGTCAGACGATCCTGCAATACGATTCCGCCAGCCACGGCGCGGCCGATTACCGCGCCCTGGCCCGCGAAGTTTTGGAGATGTCCAGGCCGGCGGTCGTGGTGAGCGTCAATCCCGCCCTCAAACCCCCCGCGGTTGCGGCCCCGCATGTGGCAACGATGGTGGGATGAATGGAATCGCCTCCTCTTTTCGCTCCGTGGCGCATGCCATACATTCGATCACTGGGAAAGGGGGGCGAGTGTTTCCTGTGCCAAGCCGCCCGGGCCGAGGGCGATCAACAGCGCCAGCGGCTGGTGCTCTGGCGAAGCGATCAGAGCGTCGTGCTCATGAACCGCTATCCTTACGCCAATGGCCATCTTCTCATCGCCCCCCGTGCGCACAAGTGCGATCTCGAAGAACTGAGCGAGGCCGAGCAGCTCGATCTATCGGTTCAGACGGTGGCGGCGGTGGCGCTGCTGAAGCGGGCGGTTTCCGCGCAGGGCTTTAACATCGGGATCAACCTCGGCACGGTGGCCGGTGCCGGCTTGCCCGGGCACGTGCATCAGCACCTCGTCCCCCGCTGGGGCGGGGACACGAATTTCATGACGGTGGTTGGGGAGACGCGGATTGTGCCGGACGCGCTGAGCCAGCTCTACGCGGAATTGGTTCGCCTGAAGAGGGAGATTGACGGGGAAACCAGAAATCCGAAACCAGAATGACGAATCAAACCCGAATGACCAAAACCCGAAACGAAGGCGCGGAATATCTTGTCGGCCCGTTTGTCTCTGGTTTCTGGTTTCGGATTTGATTCGTCATTCTGGTTTCGCACCTTCGGATTTCAGATTCTCCCTCTCCCCCTTGCCGTCTACGCCTCCGGGCCTTACCTTGATTTGTCCGTATGGATGAATCGATCCGCAAGCAGTTGGTCCCCGGCGCCCAGGTGAAGGTGCTTCAGCAGATCGCCGCACGCGATTACTCGTGGAACAGCGAAACCTCCGGCACGGTCGTCGAATTCAAGCAGGAACAGACCGGAAGCTGGTATGCACACAGCAAAGACGACAAACTCTGGCTCGACCGATTGACGCTGCGAAAGCCCGACGGCGAACTCACGACGCTGAATCTCGATGGATTCAGCCTGGTCAAGGTGGAACCCGCCGCCCCGCGCTGACATGATCTTTTGCAAACACTTCCGGCGTTCTTTAGAGTATGCCTCTTGATGCCCGCTCGCTCCAGCAACTCCGCCTCTCCGGTTCTCGTCGGCCTGTGCGCCTGGCTGGTTCCCGGCGGCGGATATTTCCTGATCGGGCAGCGCGGCCGGGCGATGGTTGTCGGCATCAGCATCATCGCGCTGTTTCTGGCGGGAATCCTCGTCGGGGGCATCCGAATCATGGACCCGCCGGGATGGGGACAGTATGGATTCCAGGACCAGCTCGTTCAGCGGTTCGATCGCCAGCATCAGGAATTCTCAACCGAAATCACGCGCGTCGAGCCGTCGAGCGCCACGCAGGCCCAGGACCCGCGCGAGAACGATAGCGACAGGACCGTGGGCCCGGCGCTGTTTGCCGAGCCGATTTCCGAACTCAGCGACAAGCCCTGGTTTGTCGGGCAGATTCTCTGCGGGCCGCTGACGTTGGCGGCATCGGCGCTGTCGGTGGATGTCGCCAAGCCGACAACCAATTCTCCGGTCCCGCAGGAGGGTGTGGCGATGTCCCATTCCCGCTCCTGGGAAATCGGCGCTCTCTACACCGCCGTCGCGGGCATGCTCAATCTTCTGGCGATCATCGACTCGACGTATCGTGCCGGCAGCGGCAAATCACACTAACAGGGGGAGTGCGCTCCATGGCGACCGGCTACATCCCATTCATCTATCCGCTGCCGATCTGGACGAATCCCTGGCTCTGGCCGTTGCTGCTGCTGCCGCTGTGCCTGGCTGTGGCCGTGGTCTACAAAGCGGTGCGATGCAGCAGCGTGTCGCGCATTCCGCGCGAGGCGACGGGGTTGTTCATCACGATTGTGCTGGGAATGATCGTCACGGCGGCGGCGCTGGCCGGTTTGGCGGCGATCATGGAGTGAGGGGTTGTGAAGGTAGCTGTTGAGGCAAGTAGCCCCTGGTGTACACCAGGGGCTTAGTGAGTCAATAGCGGTCTTCAGAAGCAAGCTTCTACCGATAACCCCTTGCATGCAATTGGCGCCACATTTCCATGAGCAAGCGGGCGTCAGACTGGCGCTTCTCCTTATCAAGGAGGACAATATAACGGCCGTTCGGGTTGCAGGATTCGTCCGAGGACGGCCAAAGGGCAATCGCCTGACGGAACGCGAAGTCAGCTTCGCGAGCCATGCGCTGCTTTTCCGCCGGGTCGGTCGCGTGGTCCGCGCGCCAGGCGTATACGCCGCCAATGGCGGTGCGCAGCTTGGAGTAAAGCTGTTCTTTACAGTCGCAGCCTGGAGGGAATTCGGTTCTATCGAGTCCTCTTCGTGCCGAGGTGTTTTCAACGAAACTGGGGTCGCCGGTGAAGCTGCCCAGGTCATGTTCCAGACGCACCCGATCCGTGAACCCAACGAGGTCCTTGACCGGCGTGTCGTAGGTGAGCCAGTCGCCGATCATGGGGCGAAGGTACTGGACCCAATAGTCGTGATCTTTTTTGACGATGTCGTCGGACAACGTGGGCAGCGGCTGGTGGTTGATCTTCAGAATTAGGCCATGCGGCTCGAGATAGGGATACATCCATTCGGTCGGTCCGCATTCTTCGTAGTAAAACTCGCGACCGGAATTCTCGTCGAAGATGAGTTTGGCAAACAGCATGCCGACGAGCTGATAGTCGTCGCGCTGAAGATCGTCTTGCCGGTACGCGCGAAGCCGTTTCGGGGCAAAGTCGTGGACACATTTTTCCGCGTCGGCGTCGGTAGGAATGTAGACCTTGTCGCCCCACATGCTCCGCAGGTAGGCGCGATAATCTTTCTCGACGGTATTCCACGGATCAAGCGTGAAGCACGGATCGCCGTTGACAAATGATTTTTGCAAGGCGGGAACCAAATCCGCGCCCGCGGACACACCCGTGTAATAAATGCTGCCCTGCGGAATGGACGCGAGGATGTCATGGCTGTAAGCCAATGCATACTTTTCGTCCCAGGCCGGAAACACGTCGAAGGCGGAGTAGGTTTGTTTGGCCGCCATGAGTGACGTTGTCGACGGAGATCGGCCTCCGAAGCCGTCCAACAACATTGCGCGCATCGCCGGTGAATTTCCCGTTTCTGCCGCCGCGAAGAATGCAACGTATTCGGGCGGCATCTGTTTTCCATTCGCCGCCGCGCCCGCAACGGCCAGCGCTCTCTGCTCGGCGACGAAATTCTTGAACAACTCGGCCGCCCTCCGACCCAAGGCGTCGCTCTGCGCGGATTGATCCGCCTTAGCCACGGCAGGATCTCTGCTCGATGGCAAGGACGTCGGCGCCGGCGCGGAGGTGTTAAGTTCGCCGACCGCCCAAATGCCCAGCGGGACGGTGACAGCGAAAAGCAGAGCGATCACGGCAATCGCGGTGATTTTTGCGTTCGTGGTGGTCATACGCCACCTCCTTCACTTTGGTATGACGGAGCGCTCAACAGGTTGTTTCATGCCGCCAAGGCACGGTCTTCAGACTCTACCGGTATAACAACTGGTTATAGGATTTGTTCCACATTTCCATGATCAAGCGGGCGTCGGCTTGGCGGTTCTCGTTCTTGAGGAAAGCAACATAGTGACCCGCGCAATCCCCAATGGGCCATAGCGCCAGGGTCTGGCGGAAGGCGAAATCGGCTTCGCGGATCATGCGTTGTTTTTCCGCCGGGTCGGCGGCGTGGTCCGCGCGCCAGGCGTAAACGCCGGCGATGGCGCCGCGCCGCCTGGAGAAACTCTCCTGGGCGCCGCCAAACAGCTCCTGTGGCACCGTGGACTCAATGAATTGCCGGTCGCCCGTAAAGCCGCTGAAGTCATGCTCCAGGCGCACCCGCTGGTTGAAGGCGACGATTTCCTTGAGCCGCGTGTCATACGTCAGCCAATCGCCGATCAGCGGCCGGATGTATTTGATCCAAAATTCGCGATCCCTTTTGACGACATCATCCGAGAGGCTGGGCAGCGGCTGGCGGTTGATCTTGAGAATCAGGCCATGCGGCTCGAGATAGGGATACATCCAATCGGTGGGAAGGATTTCCTGGTAATAGAACTGGCGATCGGGGTTTTTCTCGAAGATCAGTTTGGCAAGGAGCATGCCGATGTGCTGGGCCAGTTCTCGCTCAAGGTTGTTTTGCCGGTAGGCGGTCAGAAGGTGCGGGTCATAATCGCGGACGCATTGCTCGGCGTCGGCTTCGGTGGGAAGGTAGATTTTGTCGCTCCACATGGCTCGCAGATAAGCGCGGGTACTCGGGAAGACGAGATCCCACGGCACGATCGTAAAGCACGGATCGCCGTTTACGATCGACTTCTGCAAGGCGGGAATCAGGTTCGCCTCCACCCCCACGGCCGTAAAATAGATACTTCCCGGCGGAATGGATGCGAGGATGTCGTGGGCGTAAGCCAATGCGTACTTCTCGTTCCACAAGGGCCAAACGGCAAAGGAGCCATACGTTTCCCAGACCGGCGCGCTGGCTAGCGATCCAGGGCGCCGGGTGATCTCGCGCATCACGGGGAAATTCCCGGTCCGTGCGGCCTCGAAGAATTCGACATAATCCGGCCGCAATTTATGCCCCTCGGCCGCGGCCATCTTGATTGCCAGCGCTTTCTCTTCGGCGATGAAGTTCTTGAACAACTCGGCCGCTCTGGGCGCCATGGCGTCCTCCCGGGCCGTTTCATCCGTCTTCGCCACGCCAGGAGCTGGGCTGGACGGCAAGGACGTTGGCGCCGGCGCGGGCGCGTTAAGTTCGCCGACCGCCCAAATGCTCAGCGGGATGGTGACAGCGCACAGCAGAGCGATTACGCCAATGGCGGCGATCTTTGCGTTCGTGGTAGCCATGATGACCAAGCCTCCAATCCCGGGGGTGGCGGCGGTTTGCGCGGCCAGGACGGCGGTGTGAGTGACGGTCGCGGCCAGGGCTTCCGGCGCCTGACCTATGCCGTGAGCGGACAAGGATGCGGCCAGCGCTGAAACCGGAACGGTGACGCCCTTGCGGAGAAGAATCGCTCGCAGCTTTTCCAGCACCCGCCCGATCCGTTTGCCGGTCGTGTTTTCGCTCAGGCCAAGCGCTGAGCCCACTTCCCGAAGCGGGAGATTTCGCATGAATCGCAACACGATGAGGTTGCGATCAAATTCGCGCAATTGGCCGAGAGCATCGTCCAGATGCGGTGCGATCGCGTCCCAATCGGAGGATGTTGCGGCTGGAACAATCGTCGGGGCCATGGCGGCGGCCTCCTGTTCGTGACGTAAGCGGCGGGCGCGCTGACGAAGCGCGTTGTTGGCCGTTATTCGGGTGACTCCTAGCAACCACGCATCAAGCGGAAGTTCGGGATTGAGACTCGCTGCCTTGCGCGCCAGAACGATGAAAACCAGTTGAGTGACATCCTCGGCGAGGGCGGGATCGCGGACTTGCCGAAGGGCCGCGGAATAGACCAGGGAAATGTGCGAAGCAACCAGGCTGCTGAAAGCGGGCTCGCTCCGTTGTTGCACATAATGCTGAATGAGCTGGGCGGTCGTCATATCGTCGTCCCCAAGCCCTTTCTTAAGGAACTGGTCGGTCGAACAACGATCGGACATTTCTTGGTTGTAGAAATTGTAGCTGACGGGAGTAATAGTGCCGAGCAAGCGGATTCAGCAAAACGTCATGTTCTGTCGACTTGCTCAGGGATCCCCGCCTCGGAGGGCGTAGAACCCACGCCGTGCGTCATTCGCACGCCCAGAATCCGGCATACGCCGCCGTATGTCGCTCCGCCGACGATCATGAGGATCGCCAGTTGCTCCAGGCTGGCCAGGTGATTCGTTCCCGCCGGATACACCGCCAGCTTCTGCACGCCCCAGCAGGCCGCGGACATGGCGGCGCAGGCGATGAGCATTCTGGCGGCCCCGGAGGCGATCGATTTCAATCCAATTCCCCCGATCTTTCGATCCAGCATGACCAGCATGACGATGGCCTGCACGGCGAAGCTTGCCAGGGTGCCGGCGGCCATGCCGGATTCGCCCAGCTTGGTGAATGACAGCGGAATTTCCACCACCGTGTTCACGGAGATGGTCACGATCGACAGAATCAGCGGCGTCACCGTGTCGTGCAGGGCATAATAGGCGCGATTCAAAATCTGCTGCATGCTGAAGGCCCAAATGGCGGCGGAATAGAAGACCACGGACAGCGACATCAGCTGGGTGTCGGCGGCGGTGAAGCTGCCATGCTGAAACAGCACCCGGATGATCGGATCGCGGACGAGGATCAGCCCGATGCTGGCGGGCAATCCTTCCAGCAAAGTGAACATGATTCCCTGGCGCAACACGCGTTTGAATTTTTCGCCGCCCTGGTCGTGGGCATCGGCGCTGAGGCTGGGAAAAATGGCCGTGGCCACCGCGATGGCAAAAACACCCAGGGGGAACTGGTAGAGCATCTGCGCCCAGTTGAGTCTGGCGGCGGCGCCCAGCGCCATGGGGTAATTGAATGTCCAGCCGAAGAGTTGCAGCTTTTCGGCCGGGTTTTCGCCCCGGGTGAGGAACAGCGTGATCGCCTTGTCCAGCAGCACGGAGATTTGCAGCACGCCCGCGCTGAAGGCCACCGGCAGGGAAAGTTTCACGAGCTTGCGGATCGCCGGGGTCCAGAAATTTCCCACCCACATCAGCCGAAAGCCCGAGCGGCGCAATGCGGGGATGAGCATGGTGATTTGCAGGCAGCCGGCGATCAGGACGAAGCACGAGAGCCAGTACGCCAGCCGGATTTGCAGCCCTTCGTTTGCCACGCCGGGCTTGAGCATCAGCAGCCGCGCGCCGGTCACGATCACGACGATGTGCATGAGGTTCAGCGGGACCTGGGTCAATGCCGGCAGGGCGAAGCGTTTATGCACTTGCAGAATGCCGCTGAGAAATGCCGTGCCGCAGACCAGGATCACGTAGGGCAACATGATGGCGGTGAACCGGATCACCAGCAGATTGTCGCTTCGGAAATGGACTAGGTGCGGGATCAGCCAGAGGATCAATTCGCCCACGATCGTCAAGGCGATCAAAATGGTCGCCAGCATGTTGACGCTGGCGGCGGCGAAGCGTTGGGCTTCTTTTTCATCACCCGATTTCAGTGCCCCGGTGTAGAGCGGAATAAACGCCGCGGACAATGCTCCCTCGCCCAGCAATTTGCGGAATAGATTGGGGACGGCGAAAGCGACGGTGAACGCCTGGGCGACGGCCGTGGCGCCGAAATAGTTGGCCATGACGCTTTCGCGCAACATGCCCAGGATTCGGCTACAGAGGGTGAGTATGGAAATCAGCTTGGCATGTCCGACGAAGCCGGCGGAGCGGCTGGCGGGTTGCTCCACTTTTCCCGCGGAAATAGAAATGCCTATTGCTTGGTTGGACATCCGTGTCCTACTTCATGAGCTTTTTCTTCAACTCTCGGGCGGCTCCGGCGACATCCTCGCAGCCGGTGACCGCGGCCGTTACGGCCACCGCCGATATCCCCGCCGCCAGGACCTGATCGACATTTTCCAGGCCAATGCCCGCAATGGCGACCTTGGGGATGGCGATGGGGCCGACAGCGGCAGCATACTCCAATCCGGCGACGAAGTCGCGGGGCTTGGTGGCGCTTTTGAAGACGGGACCGACGCCGATGTAGTCGGCCCCGTCCATCACAGCGCGGCGGGCTTGTTGGAGATTGTGCGTGCTCAGGCCGATGATTTTGCGATTTCCCACGATCCGTCGCGCTTCGGGAAGGGGCATGTCCTCCTGGCCCAGATGCACGCCGTCGGCGTCGGAGGCGACGGCGATGTCGGCACGATCATTGATGATGCACAATACTCCGTGCCGGCGGCATAATTGGGCCAATTGCTTGGCCCGCGCGAGCCATTCGCCGTCCGTGAGATTTTTTTCGCGCAACTGCAAACAATCGGCTCCGCCTTCGATGGCCAGTTCGGCTGCCTGGAGCCACGGCCTTTTGCAAGCCGATTCGGTGATCAGCACGTAAAGCCGCAGGGTTTGAAGCCGATGATCCGGGCGAAGGGTCAGGACAATGCGGCGCTCGATGTCGTAAAAGCGGTATCGCAACGATTCGATTTTCGTGGCGTCGGCGGCACTGGCGGTTTTGAGAAATTCCCCGATGGCCCGCATCGCTTCGCCGGCCCGTTTCCCCGCGGCGATGATCACGGCCGCGAGGTCCGAGCGCTGTTGCTCGCTGTCGGTCTTGATGGCCGCGCCGACATCCCCCGGCATGTCGCGATGGATGATGGCTTCGTCCTGCCATGGCCGGAGGGCTTGGGACAACTCGTGCCGCAGGCCTTTGATGTCGGTGCAAAGGTCTTCCGATTCCAGGACAAAGCGCGCGTAATCCTCCAGGACGCGCAACGCCTCGCGGCTGCGATTCGCATTGGCGTCGATCAGGCGTAAGATAGCCCCGGAGATTTCTGCGGCCACAGAAGGACGATTATACAACCGCATCGCCATGAATCGACGAAAAGCCCATCAGCGATCGCTCAGCAAGCTAACCCCGAAAATTCAAATTCACCGCCCGCGAGTACGCTAGAGACGCCGTGAGTCTGAATTTCCCGGGCTAAGGGGAAGTTCGATGTCCCAAATGGCCTCAGATGCCCCCAGATATTCGAGGGGGGTCGCGGGACTTCCACCTGGAAAGGATCGTTCGGGGCGGCGTGAGAATCGAAGTCGGTGGACATGGATGGTCCTTGGCTGATCGCTGGCGGATCGCTTGCGTGGAGCGAGCAGTGATGAAAAAATGCAGGTCCCTCTATTAGAGTGTCCCGGAGGTGAAAGCTTTGGACGTGTTTTGGAGAAATCCGGGGATTTTTTTAGATATTTTTTTCGGGCGTTGAAATGCCATGAGGGCGTTTTGCATGTGCCCGTAGCGGCCGTGCTCGGAATTGGACGGACATCGGTGCGACGGCTCATTCAATTTGGTAGCGAGGAACACTCCCAGCCCCTCCGGTGATTTGCCCCAAAGAATCGGACTCGATAGCCTCGTTTCATAACTTGCAACGAGAACGGTACGCGCGGCGGGTCGACAACGCACTTTGTGAAACGATATCAAGGAGCCAGCGTGTGAAAGCCACGAAATGGATTGCCGCTTGGGCAACGGCCATGATTGGTTTGACGGTGACGGCATTCGCCCAATCTAACGCTGCGCCGACGAATGCGTACAAGACCGAAGAGACTCGTTTGGGGCCGATGGATGCGGAGGTGCTGTATCCGGTCTTCAGTCGCGACGGGCGCCATTTTGCTTACGTCGCACGCAGAGATCAGATGTTATGCGTCGTTGTGGACGGCCAGGCAGGCGCGGAGTACGACGATATCGGTGAAGATTCCGTGATCTTCAGCCCCGACGGCAAACGCGTGGCGTATGCAGCTAAGACGGGC
>JBEKHH010000041.1:0-41536 GCA_050012375.1 Tepidisphaeraceae bacterium | reverse complement strand
CGTCAATGATCTGACGCCATTCCTCTGGGCCAGGGTGCTGTGGTTTGTTCATGCCGATCCAGCATGCCGACCGCCAGCGAAAGAGAAAAGATGCGGTTTATGGATCGCACACAGAAGATCGGCCCGGTTTGGAAATTAACCTCGGCTCCATCGAGCATGACGTGTTTTCCATTGCTCTCCATTGTCAATTGCTGGAGGTAAGCTGGGAAGCGCTTCAGGTACTGCTCATACGGTAAGACCGCGTGAGTCTGCGTTGCGAAGAAGTTGTTGTACCAGATTGCCAATAGTCCCATGAGCACCGGAAGGTTGCGGTCGAAAGGCGCTGTGCGGAAGTGCTCGTCCATCTGACGGAAACCATCGAGCATGGCACGAAAATTGTCGGGTCCAATAGCAAGCATCGTCGAGAGCCCGATCGCCGAATCCATGGAGTATCGGCCGCCCACCCAGTCCCAGAACTCGAACATGTTGGCGGTGTCGATGCCGAACTGCGCCACATCTTTGGCGTTGGTTGAAACGGCGACGAAATGCTTTGCAATGGCGGCGGGATGCTTCAAAGTCTGAAGAGCCCAGTCGCGCGCCGTGTGGGCGTTGGTCATCGTTTCCAGGGTTGTGAAAGTCTTGGACGAGATGATGAACAGCGTCTCGTCCGGGTTAAGGTCGCGAGTTGCCTCGGCGAAGTCAGTTCCATCCACGTTGGAAACAAACCGGAAGGTGATGTCGCGCTGGCTGTAGTGTCGCAAAGCCTCGTACGCCATGACCGGACCAAGGTCAGACCCGCCGATGCCAACGTTGATGACATTGCGAATATGCTTGCCGGTGTGGCCCTTCCACTCGCCCGAGCGTACGCGATTGGCGAAGCTGGCCATCTTGTCGAGGACGGCATGCACCTGGGGCACCACATCTTTGCCATCGACGACGATGGCTTGGCTTGTTGGCGCGCGCAGAGCCACATGCAGGACGGCACGCTTCTCGGTAACGTTAATCTTCTCACCTCGGAACATCGCATCGATGCGCAACCGGAGGCCGGATTCCTCAGCGAGTTGAAGCAGAAGTTTGAGCGTCTCATCCGTGATGCGGTTCTTCGAATAATCCAGATAGACTCCCACTGCATGGACGATCAGGCGTTCGCCTCGCGAAGGATCATCCGCGAATGCCTTTCGCAGGTGCAGGTTTCGAACTTTTTCGCAATGATTATGGAGCGCCTTCCATGCCGGGCACTCGGTTGGTGACTGATTTGCGGTCTGCATTTGCAAACTCCTTTTGTAAAGATTTAAGTTGATGACATCTCTTCCAGAGTTTTCCCTTTGGTCTCGCGCACGGCAAGCCATACGAACGGAAGCGATAGCGCGGCTGCGGCCGCATAGAGTCCGTATGCCCATGCCATTCCGGCTCCCCTGAGCAACGGCAGGAACGTTACCGTCACGGCAAAATTCGCGGCCCAGTTGGTCGCGCCACACACGGCGAGTGCCGCGCCCCTCAGACGATTTGGGAACATCTCTCCCAGCAACCCCCACATCACCGGTCCCCATGACACACCGAACGCCAGAATGTAGACGTTTGCCGCGGACAATCCGATTAGACCTGCCGCATGGCTCAGCACCGGCTTCCCAGCTGCGGATGCACCAGCACTCGCGAAGACCGCTGCCATCGTCATCAATGTCGCGATCATGCCTATCGAGCCAACCACGAACAATGGTTTGCGCCCAATGCGATCGATCAGGCCAATGGCAAGAAGGGTGGCCAGAAGACGAAACCAAGGGTGCACCAGATAAGACACAGGCGAAGTTTCATCGCTTCCCGATCATGGTTGTGGGGTCGTCAGCGACATTCTCTAGCGAGACAAGCTTTCTCTCAGCGGTCGGCATCCAGATCCGAAAGCCGCCGATGAACGCGTTTGACTTGTCTCCGGCTCTGCATCGGGAAGGCAGGCTCGCGAGGTTGTGGACGTTGCCTCCACCCAGCACTATGTCATCCGGCTCCAGTGCAGCGATAAGGCGCGCCACAACGTCGGTGGTGTACTCGCGCCATTTTTCCTGGCCATACCGCTTGAAACCTCGGACGCCGACATAGTCTTCAAAAGTCGCGTCTTTGTATGGTAAATGGCCTAACTCCATCGGTTCGACAATTCCATCGACCACCATGCAGGAACCCAAGCCGGTGCCGAAGCCCAGAAAGAGCATCTTGCCGCCCCGGTAACTTCCCAGCGCCTGCATAGCCGCGTCGTTGAGAACCTTAACTGGACAGTTGAGCGCAGCTTCGAAGTCGAATCCCACCCAGCCGGTCCCGAGGTTGTGCGGTTCGGCAACGGGGCGACCGTTAAGAACCGGGCCCGGGTAGCCGATCGAGATCGCTTCGTATTTCCAGCCCTTTGCGGACTTCAGGACCCCGGCGACCATTTGTTTGGCCGTCAATGATGAGCTGGAAACAAACTGGCGATGGGTCTTTTCTCCCGTCACGAGAATTTTGACTTCTGTCCCACCCACATCGACAACCAGGATTTGCATAAGACGCCCAAGTAAAAAACTGACATCTCACCGTTCGAGGATAAGAGAGGAGCGCGGCCGTCGTTCGGCTTAGCGCTTCTCCAAATTACGGGTTCAACCGGCCTTCTTAAGCGCGTTGCTCTTTGACGCGATGCACTTGATTAGTTCGTTCCAGGACTTGACGAACCCTTCGGCCCCTTCCTTCTGGAGTTGCGCGGCCAGAGCGCCGGCGTTGATACCGGCCTTCGCGAACTTGGCCAGCACCTCGTCGCACGATCGCGCCTGCAAGGGCAAAGCCTGGCCTATATCCCCATGATCCGCGAAGGCTTTCAGCGTGGCCTCGGGCATCGTGTTCACGGTGCATGGTGAGGCGAGCGCGCGGATATATAAAACGTCGGAGGCTTTGGGGTTCTTGGTTCCGGTGCTGGCCCAGAGGAGACGCTGGCGATGAGCGCCCGCGTTGAGGATTCGCTCATGGCGCGGCGAATCGACCAGCGAGTGGTACGCGTTATAGGTCTGTCCAGCCACAGCGATGCCGAGCTGGTCTCGCAACTCCTCCGGTGCATTGGCTTCCACCGCGACATCCCATCGGCTGATGAACATCGAAGCCACGGAGCCGACAGCGGGATTCAGCCCGGCGGTGATGCGCCGTTCGACGCCGCGCATGTACGCTTCTGCGGCCGCGACATATTGCGCGCGTGAAAACAGGAGTGTCACGTTGATCGGCACCCCCAGGAAAATCGCCTCTTCGATAGCGGGGAGGCCCTCCTTGGTGCCCGGTATCTTGATAAATAGGTTAAGCCGGTCGGCCCGGGCATGGAGCGCCTTGGCGGCGGCGAGCGTGCCGGCCGTATCGTGGGCCAGCAGGGGCGAGACCTCCAATGACACCCAGCCATCCACGCCATTGGTCTGGTCGTGGATCGGCCGAAACAGATCTGCGGCCTGGCGGAGGTCTTCTATCGCTAACTCGAAGAACAGCGCCTCGCCCGACTTGCCTTCCTTTAATTTCTGGCGGATGGCGTCATCGTAGTCGCGACTGTTCTTGATGGCGTGGTCGAAAATCGTGGGGTTCGAGGTGAGCCCCGTGACCGAGAACTCCTGGATGTAGCCCCGAAGCGTGCCGCTGGTCAGCAGACCGCGGGTGATGTTATCGAGCCAGAGGCTCTGGCCCATTTCGTGGAGTTTTTGAGTCGCTTTCATTATTTCTCTCCTGGATAGAACGGTGCGGTGTTGATGCGGCCGGTCTAGCCGGCTGCGATCAAGTTGGGCGGAGGCATGCCTGCGGCAGGCCCATCATCCGAGGGCCTCCTTTGGTCTGGGGTTATGCCAGCGACCGTCGGCGGCGATGAGCGCGTCAGCTTCTTTCGGCCCCCAACTGCGGCGCTTGTAAGGGCGAACGCGGGGGTGTCTCTTGAGGACCGGATCGACCACCACCCAGGCGGCTTCAACCGCGTCCTCTCGGGTGAAGAGTGCTCCGTCGCCGGCCATGGCGTCGCCCAAGAGCCGCTCGTAAGGTGATTCCTCTCCCGGCTGTTCTTCGACCAGGTAGAGTTCTCGCTGGTCGCCGACGAACTCCTTCCCTGCGCGCTTGACGCGAGCGGCAAGGGCGATGGCGGAATTGGGGGAGAGCTGGAATCGCAGATAGTTTGGCCAGCCGCTCGTCGGCGTTGAGTCGGCGAAAAGTCTTTGCGGCGGTGGCTTCAACTCCACCAGGACCTCGGTCGCCGTTTCGGCCAGGTATTTGCCGGAGCGCAGGTACCACGGCACCCCCTCCCAGCGCCATGAGTCGATGAACAGCCGCAAGGCGCAGAAAGTCTCGACGTCGGAGTTCTTCGCCACGTCCGGCTCCTTCCGGTAACCAGCGTACTGGCCGCGCACCAAGTCGTCGGACTTCAAGGGGCGCATGGCGTCAAAGACCTTGGCTTTCTCATTGTGCACGGCCCCAAAGTTCCTGTCGGCGGGCGCCTCCATGGCAAGCAGCGCGACGATTTGAAAGAGGTGGTTCTGGATAACGTCGCGCAGACAACCGGCGGTTTCGTAAAACGCGCCGCGGTTTCCAATGCCGAAATCCTCAGACAGGGTTACCTGGATGCTGGCGACGTAGTTGCGGTTCCAGATCGGCTCCAGGAAGGAATTGGCGAAGCGGAAATACAAGATATTCATGATCGCCTCCTTCCCGAGGAAGTGGTCGATGCGGAAGATCGAGTCTTCTGGGAACACTGACCGCGCCACGTGATTGAGCTTCCGCGCGGAGGCCAGATCGCGTCCGAACGGCTTTTCGACAATGACGCGCGCATGCTCCGCCAGCTTCGCGGCGCCGAGTCCTTTGATTACCGTCTCGAAGAGCGAAGGCGGAATGGCGAGGTAGTGGGCCGGACGCCGAGCTTTACCCAGCGCCTTCTTTATGGCCGTAAAAGTGCCGGGGTCGTTGTAGTCCCCGCTCACGTAACTGAGTTGGGAAAGAAGGTGGTGGAGGGCATGTTTGTCATCAATTCCGCCCGAGCGCTTGATGCTGTCCGCCACACGTGTGTGCAGACGTGCCAGACTCCACTTCGGGAAGGCGACGCCGATGATCGGGATATTCAGGGCGCCTCGTTTCGCCAGCGCATAGAGCGCCGGAAAGATCATCTTATGGGCGAGATCGCCCGTCACGCCGAAGAGCACCAGCGCATCCGAACGGGAGACGGTCATCAGGCGCCTCCTTTTTTAGGGGCGGTCTTTTCCTCATGGCCGCCGAACTGATAACGAAGGGCGGACAACACCTTGTCGGCGAAGTCATCCTTGCGGCGCGAGCTGAAGCGCGCGTACAACGCGGCACTGAGAACGGGGGCCGGGACCGACTCGTCGATGGCCGCCGCGATCGTCCATCGCCCCTCGCCCGAGTCCGACACCCGGCCGGCGAACTTCGCCAGATCCGGGCTATCGACGAGGGCGCTAGCGGCCAAGTCCAGCAGCCACGAGGCGATGACGCTACCGCGCCGCCAGACCTCGGCGATGTCGGTCATGTTCAGGTCGTACGCGTACAACTCGGGGTGCCGCAGCGGCGTGGTTTCGGCATCGACGGTGCGTTTCTGCTTGCCGGCATTGGCGTTGCGGAGAATGTTCAACCCCTCCGCGTAGGCGGCCATGATGCCGTACTCGATGCCGTTGTGGACCATCTTGACGAAGTGGCCCGCGCCGCTCGGACCGCAGTGCAGATAGCCGTGTTCAGCGGTGCCACCTAATTTCTCTCGACCGGGCGTGCGCGGCGCCTCCTCGATACTTGGAGCAAGGGCGGCGAAGATGGGGTCGAGGCGACGGATGATGGATTCCTCGCCACCAATCATCAGGCAGTAGCCTCGCTCTGATCCCCAGACTCCGCCGCTAGTGCCAACGTCTACATAGTGAATGCTTTTCGCTTTCAACTCGGCGGCGCGGCGGAGATCATCGTGGTAGTAGGAGTTGCCGCCGTCGATGACCACGTCGTCACGTTCCAGAAGTGGGATAAGGGTCTTCAGCGTCGGATCGACCACTGCCGCCGGCACCATCATCCAGGCAGCGCGCGGTTTTTTCAGCCTTTTCGCGAAGTCTTCCAGCGACTTCGTCCCAACCGCACCCTCTTTGACGAGGGCGTCCACGGATTCCGGATGGATGTCGTAAACAACGCACTGGTGACCGGCCCGCATTAGGCGCCGCACCATGTTTGTCCCCATACGGCCCAGTCCGATCATGCCTAATTCCATTGGATTTCCTTTCTGTTACGATCACTGACCATACTGTGTCGTAGTGCCGATGTGAGCGCCCGCATTTAATTTCAGTTGTCGTCCAATCAGAGTTTCGCTTTCCGCAGGCGCAAGGCGTTGCTGATGACCGAGACCGAACTCAGGCTCATCGCGGCGCCGGCGATGATCGGACTGAGCAGCAGGCCGAAGAATGGGTAGAGCACTCCTGCCGCCAGCGGGATACCCAGCGCGTTGTAGAGAAAGGCGAAGAACAGGTTCTCACGGATGTTCCACATGGTGGCTCGACTGAGGCGAATGGCATGGGCAATGCCGCGGAGATCGCCTTTGATGAGGGTGACGCCGGCGCTTTGCATGGCCACGTCGGTGCCAGTGCCCATGGCGATACCGACTTCAGCTTCGCTGAGGGCAGGCGCGTCGTTGATGCCATCGCCGGCCATCGCAACGTGTTTGCCTTCGGCGCGCAGTTTCTTGATATGCGCGACTTTTCCAGCGGGTTCGATCTCGGCTTCCACCGCATCAAGGCCGAGTTCCTTGGCCACGGCGGCAGCCGTGCGATGGTTGTCGCCGGTGAGCATGACGAGTTTCAACCCGAGCGAGTGGAGTTCGCCGATGGCTTCGGCGGTGGTGGATTTGATCGGGTCGGCGACGGAAAGGATTCCGGCTGGTTTTCCATCGACGGCGACGAACATCGCGGTCTTGCCCTCTTCTTGTAGTTTCACGGCCGATGCTTCATGGAGTTCCAAGCCGGTGATCTTTTCGTTCCGCAGGAAATCTGGCTTGCCAATCATCACCACACGATTGGCAACCGTGCCGACGACACCGCCTGCCGTTACGGTGCGAAAATCTTTCACGATCTCCAACGCGATGCCTTGTTCCTTCGCGCCCCGCACAATCGCGGCGGCCAGCGGATGTTCGCTGTTCTGCTCCAGAGAGGCGGCCAGACGCAGAAGCTCTTTCGCATCGAAACCGCCAGTCGGCAGGATATCCACGAGTTTGGGTTTGCCCTCCGTGAGCGTGCCCGTCTTGTCCATGACGAGCGTGGTGACTTTCTCCAACCGCTCAAGCGCCTCGGCGTTTTTCACGAGCACGCCTTCCTGTGCGCCGCGTCCGACGCCGACCATGATCGACATAGGAGTGGCTAAGCCAAGGGCGCAGGGGCAAGCGATGATGAGAACCGCGACCGCGTTGACGATGGCGTGCGCGAGCTTTGGCTCCGGGCCGAGCAGCATCCAGACGATGAAGGTCAGCACCGAAACAGCCAGCACCACCGGCACGAAGACGCCCGCAACCTTGTCGGCCAGACCTTGTATGGGCGCGCGGCTGCGCTGGGCATCTGCAACCATCTTCACGATCTGCCCGAGCAGTGTGTCGCTGCCAATTCGCTCGGCGCGCATGACGAAACTGCCGGTGCCATTGACCGTGCCGCCCGTCACTTTATCGCCAACAATCTTTCCCACCGGCAGCGGCTCGCCGGTGACCATCGACTCTTCCACGCTGGAATGACCTTCGACCACCACGCCATCGACAGGCACCGTGTCTCCCGGAACCACACGCAGCCAATCGCCGACTTTCACCTGGTCGAGCGGGACCACATGATCGCCGCCCGGTGCGACTTGTCGCGCTGTGGGCGGCACCAGGTTCAGCAATGCTTTGATGGCACTCCCCGTGCGACTACGGGCGCGGAGTTCGAGCACCTGACCGAGGAGCACCAGCACAACGATCACCGCCACGGCCTCAAAGTAGATCGCAACCTTGCCCTCATGTTGCATCATGTGCGGGAATATTCCAGGCATGAGCATGCCCACGGCACTAAAGAAATATGCTGCGCCCACGCCGATGGCGATCAGCGTGAACATGTTCAGGTGACGCGTCATGACAGACCGCCAGCCACGCTGGACAATTGGCCAACCCGCCCACCAGACCACGGCCGTGGCAAGAGCGAATTGGATCCAGCGTGAGGCTTGGCTATCCACCCAAGACTGCCTGCCCAGCGCCGGGAGCAAGTGAGCCATTGCCAGGGCAAAAACCGGGAATGCTAGCGATGCACCGATCCAGAAGCGACGGGTCATATCGTGCAGCTCAGCGCTTTCTTGGTCATCCGTACCGGCCGTTACCGTCTTCGATTCCAGCGTCATGCCACACTTGGGGCAATTCCCGGGATGGTCCTGCTGCACTTCGGTGTGCATCGGACACGTGTAGATCACTTTTCCCGACGCGGGCTCGACCGTCGTTAGGGCACGCTTCGCTCCGATGATGGGGATCGACTCAATGCTCATATAGTTTCTTTCCACCTGTGATGATCACCGCACAGGCACGCAAAGCAGATCGCGCAATTATTAGTTACTTGTTCGCCTCGCCGGTTGATTCGTTGCTCGATTCGAGCGACTTCGATTAGCCCGAGTGCTGGTGACGTCGGATCAACCACGGCCGCCGGTATCATCAACCAGACGGACCGCGGTTTTTTGAGCTTTTTCGCGAAGTCTCCCAGCGACTTTGTCCCAACCGCACCCTCCTTACCGAGTACATCAACGGGTTCCGGATGGATGTCGTAAACAACGCACTGGTGACCGGCCCGCCGAAGGGGTCGCACCATGTTCGTGCCCATCCGGCCCAATCCAATCATGCCCAATTCGATACGGTTTTCCTCTCTGTTGCCGGACCATAACACCCGCTTCTTGCAGATGCCTCGAATAAACTCTTTATGGCCCAACTTTTTGGTTCTCCAGTGCCTGGACTTTTGCCACGCGGCGTCGGTGACGTGGAGCGCCGTTGAAGTGAGCGGCCAGGAACGTTTTAAGTAGTTCCCACGCGAGCGAAGATCCGATTACATTGCCACCCAGACAAAAGACATTCATGTTGTCATCCTCGACGCCCTGATGGGCGGAGAAGACATCATGGATGAGTCCCGCGCGCACACCGGAAACTTTGTTTGCAGCAATGGACGCTCCGACGCCGCTGCCGCAAATTGCCACGCCGCGATCAATTTCTCGCGCGGAGATGGCTCTGGCCAGGGGGATTACGAAATCAGGGTAGTCATCTTCCGGGTCCAGGCCGTGAGCGCCGAAGTCCTCGACGTCGTACCCCGAACTCCGCAACAACTCGGCCAACTGCGCTTTTAAGGCAAATCCTCCGTGGTCGGCAGCGATTCCAACGCGCATCATTTGTTCTCCTCGAACTGTTGAAGATGGTGCGTCTCCTTCGCCAAGCAACGCTTCGATGGAACGAAAAAGCCGGCGCAGCCAAATCCCGAGGCTTCGGGATTCAATTGCGTCGGCTTACTCGTTAACAGGTCTCCCGGCCGCAGGCCGGATTACTCTTTAATTAGTCATCCGAAAGTTTCGAAATCCTTTATCGATCAAGCTTACTCTAAGCTCCATGTTGTTAAAAAACAACCGGCGAAACAAGCGGGTTTCAGTTCAGCCGTTCAATGCTTCTTCTCTTGTCTGGAAAACTTCAGCACCTGCGCGCCGGAGGGCGGAAGCATAAGCTCCAGGTGAGAATGTGGGAAAATCCGAGTCTCGCCGCTTAACAATTCACAACATATAATAGGCCCATCTGTCCTTAGAAAGGGCGCGAGTTCAACCGTGATATGCTGAGCGCTGCGCGTGTCGAAATTGCATACCACGAGAAATCCCGAAGCCTGCGTCCCTGGGTCTCGGCGAAATGCCGCGATGACGGCGGAATGACCGTTATCGACGAATTGGCAGTTTTCCCCACGCCGGAAGGCCGGATACTCGGCGAGAATCGAGTTGACCCGGCTGATGAACTTGGCGAACCTCGTTTCGGCGGGATACACCATCTTCGGTTTCCTGCCGATAAAATCGATCCGTTCCTTCTCGCCGAATTCCACCCCCTGCGGAATCCCAGTGGCTCCGGTGCCCAGCAATGCGGCGGCGACATAGCGAGGAACCGTTGAGTCGGCGGTGCCGAACTCCTGCGCCGGCGAGCCACAATCGTGTGAGGTGATCGGCATGAAGTATCGAATGTGCTCGGAAACGCGGTGAATGTAATTCAGATATTCGCGAAGCTGAGGCACAAACTTGAAATTCCATGGAGTCGCCAAATTGAGGTTTAACCCCCATTGTGGCCCGGTGCGCAGCAGCGTGTTTTCATCCGTGAAATACTCCGCGAGGATGCCCACCTGGGGGTACTCTAAATGCAGGGATGCGGTAAGCGCCGTAACGAAATCGGCGTCGCTGCTGTGCAGATTGTCGAAACGCACGAACCCGCCGGTGTCATTCGCGTACTTCGCCCAGAACAGCGCGTATTCCGTCATGTAAGCCCGTATTTCCGAACGAATCGCCTCGGACGGATGCTCATAGTTGATCAAGATGAGATCATTCCAGGTGCGCCAGCCTTGGTTGCACCAATACCGCGCGCGCTGGAACCCATCCGGCTGATTTTGGTCCGGCACAATCCAATCCGGCGCCCGCCGCGCCATCGTGCTATGCGCGCCCACGTGGTTGAGAACCAAGTCAAAGATCAGCCGGATATTGAGCGTCTTTGCTTCTCTGATGAATTCTTCCAACTGCGACAGGGCATCCTGCCGTGAACCTTCCATCAGATAACGGTGATCAATATCGAATAGGTCTCTGGCCGCATACGGACTTTCTGACGTGTCCAAAGTTGTTACCGGCAGAAGGTGGATGGCATTGAAGCCCATCGCACCGATGCGCTTTAGATCGGCCTTCCAATCGGCCACTGTGCCGGAGACGGCAGGAATCAGGGTATAGACACTTAGGCCATCCACCTGCGGCGGATCAATCAATACCCAGGCATCGGGGACGGTGTCCCGCAGCCAGGTCGCGCCCCGATCCAGTGAGAACTCGGCCCGAAAGGAGTGGAGACCAGGGTGATCGGGCGTGATGCGGCACATCAGGTTCCGCTCATCGGCACGCACGAACGGGATTTTGGTCCAAGAGTTGCCCCCATCCGAGTTCAGTGTCGTCATGAGACTTGCTTGAACATTATTGGGCAGAGGATCGCGCGTGGTGATGGTCAAGACCAGGGCTTCTCCCATGCAAGCGCGCGAGAAACTTTGCCGTCCGACGGGATAAGAACGGCGGATCTGGCTTGCAACAGGATGGACGCGCGGGCGTTCAGGTAAAATGGGTAGTTTTCGGTGTTGGTCGATAGGCATATCGGTCTCAATTACAGATTCTCCGGCCCGCACAGTTGCAGCGCGCAAAGGTAGAGATAGAACTCATAACCAACCCCCACCAAAACCCGCTCTCTTCAAGCCGCTGCCAATGAAAGAACAGCGTCGCATTAACCGCCACAATAGGCCGGTACGATAGTTTTCAATCATCAATACGACCGGCCCTTGATTAAGCCCGTAATGCCATGGAGATACCCAGCCATAGGGATTGCTGGGTTTTAGGGGATACGTCGGGTTGAAAGTCGCTTTGAAGCCATAGGGATTGGACTCCGTCAATTTAACCTGATTAATATAGTAGTCTAACGTAGGCAACACGATCTCGGGCGCGAACGGGAGCGATGCAACCACTGCCCACGGCGCGATGGTGCCGTCGTCGGGACCATATGGCACGCCGCGTCCCACATAATCGAAGAACTGTCGCTCGATGCCGTCTATCTTGATTACGCCGGGTCCGGGGCCGTCGCTGGCGGTAATTCCCCAGCACCGGCGGCTGTAGCTGGCGAATGTGAGCGGGTTTTCCATGGCGTACTGCTGTTGAACATAAGTCGCACGACGGCTGTTCTCGAAATAGTCTATGCCCTTGACGCGCATGAAAGCGTCCTTAATGTCCCGAAAGTCAATCCAGACATGCGAAAGCTGGTGCGTGAACAACGGTCCCGCGTAAAGATAGTCATATCCGTGATAACTTTCCCACCGATAAGTCGAAGTCCACGCGGCATAGCAGCTCTGGGGCAGCGGATGACTGGGCGAGCCCAGCCCCAGGATATACAACAGCATCGCCTCGTCGTAACCTTCCCAACGATAGTTAAGAAATCCGCTTTCGGGCTTCCAGCCGTGCGTAACCGTTGCGCCACGGTTTTGCGCCCATTGCCAATCCGTGCGGCGATAGAGCGAATCGGCAAGAGTGCGGATTTCGTTCTCGTCGGTCGCATCCGCTTCAAAATACACGCCCGCCGTCAAAGCACCCGCTAGCAGAAAAGTGGTATCTATTGTTGACAGTTCACATTGCCACGCGCGCCGGCCGGTCCGCATGTCGAGAAAATGGTAGTAAAAGCCCTGGTAGCCGGTGGCGTCGGGTTCTGGGCCTTGCGCGCTGTTCCAGAAAAAACGCAATGTGGTCAGCGTTCGTTTTGCCGCCGCGGCGCGAGACATAAATCCACGCTCGACAGCCACCGGGTAGGCCGCCAATGCGAAACCGGTAGCGGCAATACTGGCAGGCCAATCCGCTGCGGTCTTGTCAATCACCAACCCGTTCTCTGGATTCGCCTCATGCAGAAAGTAGCTGAATGATTCGTGCTGAAGCTTCTCCAGTTGGACATCGCCGATAAGTGTTTCGCCGCTCATCGTTTTATCCGGTCAGTTCATGTCGGGATCAACTCAACGCTAGCTGCCGCGCCAGTGTGCGGCAGTAGTGCGACCTCAAGCGCGTTTTGCGGCTCGACCATCTTCTGCCTCCTACCCATTTTCCGGCGATGCCTTTTCCGCAAGAGCTCCGTTGACGATTGCGCGGGCTTCGTCAACGATGCGCTGAAGATGATCCGCCCCCTGGAAACTCTCCGCATAAATCTTGTAAATGCTTTCCGTGCCGGATGGACGAGCGGCAAACCAGCCGCTGGCGGTCACGACTTTCAACCCGCCGATCGGAGCATTGTTGCCGGGAGCGCGCGTCAATTTGGCGGTGATTGGATCACCGGCCAGCTTCGACTCCTTCACAGACTCAGGTGACAGCTTGGCGAGGCTCGCCTTCTGCCGCGGTGTCGCCGGCGCGTCGATACGCGTGTAATACGGCACGCCGAACTCCGCCGTCAGGGCACGAAAATGATCTCCCGGGTCTTTGCCGGTACGCGCGGTAATTTCTGCCGCCAGAAGGTCCATGATCGGACCGTCCTTGTCCGTCGTCCACACCGTGCCGTCGAGGCACAGGAAACTCGCGCCCGCACTTTCTTCGCCGCCGAAACAAAGCGATCCGTCGAATAAGCCGGGCGAAAACCATTTGAACCCAACCGGCACTTCGTACAGTTTACGGCCAAATTTACTCACCACTCGATCAATGATGCTGCTGCTGACCACCGTCTTGCCAACCATCACGTTCGTTGACCAGCGCGTACGATGCGTGAGCAAATAGCCAATGGCGACCGCAAGATAATGGTTCGGGTTCATCAAACCGACTGACGGCGTAACGATTCCGTGCCGGTCCGCATCGGGATCGTTGGCGAATGCCACGCGGAATTTGTCTTTGAGGCCAACCAGCCTGGCCATCGCATACGGGCTGGAGCAGTCCATCCTGATTTTTCCGTCGTGGTCCACCGTCATGAACGCGAACTGCGGGTCGAGCTTTGGATTAACATCGGTGATATTCAGCTTATAAATCGAATTGATCGGTTCCCAATAAGGCAACGCCGCGCCGCCAAGTGGATCGACTCCCAGCTTCAAACCGGCAGAGCGAATCGCGTCCATGTCCACGACGTTCCGTAAGTCATTGACATAGGGAAGAATGAAATCTTCCTGGTGTGTTGTCGGCACCTTGAGGGCAGCGGGAAACGGCGTCCGTTTTACGCTGGCGTTGTTCCCGCATAGCAATTCGTTGGCGCGATCCTGCACCCAGCCCGTCACGTCGGTATCGGCTGGTCCACCATTGATCGGATTATATTTGAACCCGCCGTCTTCCGGTGGATTATGAGAAGGCGTGACCGCGATGCCATCGGCGAGACCTTGCTTTCGTCCGCGATTGTAAACAAGAATTGCGTGAGAAATTACCGGCACTGGCGTCACCCCATCGTTGGACTGGATGACCGTCTCCACATCGTTGGCCACTAGAACTTCCAGTGCGGTGCGCTGGGCTGGAGCAGATAGCGCGTGTGTGTCTTTGCCCATGTACAGCGGGCCGTCGATTTTCCGGCCGCGGCGGTAGTCGCAAATCGCCTGCGTGATGGCGAGAATGTGCGCCTCGGTAAATGTCCCGCGCAGCGACGAGCCGCGATGTCCACTCGTTCCGAAGCTGACCAATTGGTTCGGGTCGGCCAGATCGGGCCGCCGCTCGTAATACTCGCGTTCGAGCCGGGCCAAATCCACCAGCATTTCCTTCGGAGCCGGCTTACCCGCCAGTGGAGAAATCGTCATAGTCATTATTCATCTCTCTGCGTCACAGGACACGGTTTCGCGTTCCAAATCTGCGACGCGTATTCGGCGATGGTTCGGTCACTCGAAAATTTGCCGGACCCGGCAACGTTCAAAATTGCCTTGCGCGCCCACGCGTCTTGATTGGCGTAGAGTTCAACCAGTTTCTGATCGGCGTCAAGATAACTTTTAAGATCAGCCAGGTGCATGTATTGATCGCCATGAGTCAGGAGCGTGTCACGCAATTCGTTGAAAACGCCCGGTTCATTTTGGCTGAAGTGGTCGGAGAAAATTAGGTCGAGGGCAGCGCGCGTCTCCGGCTCGTTATCGTAATGCCAATATGGATTGTACCAGCCGCGACTGTCCGCCACTTGTTTCGCCGTCAGACCGAATAGAAAGAGGTTTTCCTCGCCGGCTTCCTTGGCCATTTCAATGGTTGATCCATCGCGTGTGCCGAGGGTCAACGCGCCGTTCATCATGAACTTCATGTTGCTCGTGCCGCTGGCTTCGTAGCCGGCCGTCGAAATCTGGTTAGAAACGTCGCCCGCGGGAATCAGCCGCTCGGCCAGTGTGACGGAATATTCGGACAGGAACACGACCTTGAGTTTGCCGCGCATCGCCGGATCGCCGTCAATTGTTCCCGCCAGATTATTGATGAATTTGATGATGACTTTAGCCAGGTGATACGCCGGCGCGGCTTTGCCGGCGAAGAAAAATGTTCTCGGCTGGATTTTGAGATCGGGATTAGCGCGCAATCGGTTGTACAGCACCACTATGCGGAGCGCGTTAAGCAATTGCCTCTTGTATTCGTGGATGCGTTTGATTTGGCAATCAAAAGTGGTGTCCGGATCAACATCTTGTCCCGTGCTGGTCTTGAGCCAATCGGCAAACCGCACTTTCGCCTCATGCTTGGCTTTGAGAAAGGCATCGCGAAAGCGTTTGTCGTCCGCCAACGGCTTGAGTTTCCGCAGTTGGACGAGGTCGGTGATCCAGCTATCGCCGATGGCTTCGGTGATCGTGCGGGCTAGCGAAGGGTTCGACAAGAGCAGCCAGCGGCGCGGCGTGACACCGTTGGTCTTGTTGTTGAATCGCTCCGGAAACATGTCGGCCAAATCCTTGACGGTTGTTGTTCGCAGCAAACCGGAATGAATCGCAGAGACCCCGTTGGTGCTGTGCGAGCCGACGATGGCCAGATTTGCCATGCGGATTTTGCGACCATCCGTCTCGTCGACAATGCTAATGCGCTCCACGCGACCCTCGTCGCCGGGGAATTTCGCCCGCACGTCGCCGAGCAGGCGCCGGTTGATCTCGTAAATGATCTCCAGATTGCGCGGCAGCAGCTTTTCGAACCACTCGACGGGCCATTTCTCCAAAGCTTCGGGCAGCAAAGTGTGGTTTGTATAGGCCAGCGTCTGTTTGGTGATGCCCCAAGCTTCATCCCACCCGAGTTTGGCTTCATCCAATAGAATGCGCATCAACTCAGGCACGGACAGCGTCGGATGCGTGTCGTTGAGTTGGATGGCGACGTGGTCAGACATTTTGCTCCAATCCGAATTCGCCTTGCGGAAGCGGCGGACAAGATCGGCCAGCGAACAGGCAACGAGAAAATATTCCTGCACAAACCGCAAGCTCTTCCCGCGGCTGGTCGAATCATCGGGATAGAGCACGCGGGTGAGCGATTCCGCCGACAACATCTCCGCCAGGGCGCCGACGAAATCACCGCTGCTGAATCTCTGAAAGTCGAAATAATCCGAGCTGGTGGCAGCCCAAAGGCGAAGCGTGTTGATTGTCTTGCCGCCGTAACCGACTACTGGGCGGTCATAAGGAACGCCGATCAAATTGGAAGGCGTTCCGGGAATGGCTTGCAGGTTCCCTGCGTCCATCTTGAACGAGCAATTAAGATTGACTGTCACCTGCTCATCCAGGCGGGCGACTTCCCAAGGGTCGGGGCGACGCAACCAATTATCGGGACTTTCCACCTGCCAGCCGTCCTTGATGGACTGTTTGAAGATTCCGTATTCATAGCGCAGGCCGTAGCCCATGGCCGGAAGCTCCATCGTGGCCATGGAGTCCAGAAAGCAGGCGGCCAAACGACCCAATCCGCCATTGCCCAGCCCGGCATCGGGTTCCTTTTCGATTAGCTCCAGCCAGTCAAGCTTCTTCAGCGCCGCGAACTGTTTCGCCAACGGACCCAGGAGGAGGTTCGTGATGTTGTTGGCCAGTGAACGGCCGATGAGGAACTCCAGCGAGAGATAATAAACTCGCTTGGGGTTCGCATGCTGATAGGTGTTTTCCGTGGCCACCCAGCGTTGCGAGAGCACATCGCGGATCGAGCGGGCAACGGCCTCAAAATGCTCACGGACACCGGTGGCTGCCGGATCTTTAACGCTGTCGAAGACGAGGTGTCGTTCGTAAAGGTCGTCTGTTCCAGTGAAATGGCTTGGCCCGCACCCATATTGCTGCAGCAGTTGGGCCAATTCGTCAGAAGCCGTTGTCGGCGCTTGTGGCTTAGTGATTGTTGGTGTACTCATCGATATCTCTTTCTCATCCTACGGGGGAAGTTCCTAGGGCTCGTACTGTGCTCCTTCCGTGCGACTCGGCGCCTCGCCCTTCATGTGATCCTTAAGCGGCTGAATACCGAGACCTTCACCAAATCCAGGATAAAGGCGAATGCAATCGCGCTGGCAGGCACGCCGATCGACACCAAGAGCGACAGCGGTGTTCAATTGCGTCGGCTTACTCATTAACGGGTCTCCCGGCCGTTGGCCGGATTTCCCTTTATTTAGTCATCCGAGGACTTCGAGATTCTGCAGGGAGCTGATTTATTGAAGGCTCCACGCGTTAACATCATATTCGTCCCAACCGGCTAAACAAACGGCCAAAATACTCGGTATGCTGGTCATGCCGATGAAGACTCGGGGCGACGCCGAAAGTGCCATTTCGGGCGGCATGAGCCGCTTCGAACACGGCCCGAGGCAGACTCATCATCTGGGTGCCTCCTTGTGTCTGGGGTTATGCCAGCGACCGTCGGCGGCGATGAGCGCGTCAACTTCTTTCGGCCCCCAACTGCGGCGCTTGCAAGGGCAAGCCCGGTGACCGCTTCTGCCGCCCGCGTATCCTGCGGTTCACGGTCGATCAAGTTATGCATGTAAGAAAGCTCTTTCTCATGGTTGCTTCAATGGGAATGCTCCTTGGCAGCCGGTTCATCGACCCAATATCCTTGGCGATTGTAATGCCGATGCAGTCTGGCCTCGTAATCCCGAGTTAGCAGAGACTTCTCCGTGTATTCCGGTGACTGCTTGATGCCCTCGCGGGAAAGATTGACGAAGACTTCCGATTCGCTCCAACTAACGCGCTCGATCCATTGGGGTGAAACCAGGACCTTTTTTCCCCGCCACCAGTTCCGTGTATCGATGACTAAATAGCGAATCGCCCACGTCTGGTCATCGATGATAAAATCCTCGACGTGGCCAATCTCGCCGTCTGCGGCTTGGGTGTGATAGCCACTCACCTCGTGAGTGCTGCGCAAATGGGGATCCCATGCTTTCTCGCGTCGGGTGGCTTCTGCCATTTCTTCGCGCTCATGCGCAACGCCGGGATAAGGGCCGGCCATGTATGGGTATGCGGAAGATCCCCACATGAATGAGCCGCCCCAATATATCGGCCATCCATAGTACCCGTGGTAGGCCTCCTCGAATTGTCGCGAGACGGGCTTGTCACTGTCCAAGGATGGACTGTCCTCAATCTGCTTCTTGGTCAAACCAATGGCGATGTGTTGCTTTTCCTTATTCACAGCGACCAGCGCATGCGGGGAAATCAGCACCTGCCTCCCCGTAATCCAGTTTACTGTGTCGGCGACCAGATAGCGAATCGTCCAATACTGGTCATCGAAGTAGAATTCCTTGACATTCCCAATTTCCCCATCAAGGCCGTGCAATTTGTAACCCTTTAGTGTCTTGGCTTTGTATAGCATAATAGTAGTCCTCTGGTTTTGTGAGTTTCGTTTGTGTTCACCGTTGTCGGGCATCGGTTCAGCTTGCTTTCGCTTTTGCGAACGACGGTCGCAATGCCGAACTGTTGTTGGCGCGTCGGTCGGCATTCATCAGTAGGCTTCCAGGAAATGCGAATTGTTCCCAGGCAGAACCATGGCATTTCGGGCAACGTAACGGACGAGTGATTGCATCAACGGGCTCAAAGCCGCACGCGCGGCACTGCAGCCTATGGGGAAATATCGGGCCTCGCGATCCAATCGATACACGAGACTCCGACAATTGCTCATATGATCCAAATTGCTCCATTGAAATGGACATTGTTGCCTCCGGTTCAGACTCCCTTATGATCCTGTATGTCCTTAGCGGCTCGGCTTGACCGTACGCAACGCTTCATTGCGCAACATACGGCGTGGGGCCTGTTCACCGGCCCACGGGCCGGACGCCCGAGCGAATTAGCGGCCAACGCAGCGCGGGCTACTTGAGGCTCACTTTGCCGATGGCCACTCAGAAGCCGCGCGGGAGATATCCAAGGAGCAGCAGCACGACCAGGATAAGCAGCACAAGCCCAAGACCGCCGGTCGGGGCATAACCCCAGTTGCGGCTGTAGCCCCAAGTTGGCATGGCTCCCAAGAGCAATAGGATCACGATAATGAGTAGAATCAATCCCATAAGAAACTCCTTTCGATAGCCTAAACAACGAGAGGGTCTGGCCTAGTAAACGTCATGGTCGGTGGTCGTCCCTTCGCAGTTCAAGTTCCGCTTGATGCCAGTTCTGTTTGCATTGGCCCTGTTTGCAGCCGCTCGTGACGTAAATGGCATAGGCGCGGTGGGCAATGGCGTCGTGCGTCGGCAGGGTAATCACTCCGCGTCCGGGATGCATGTCATTTTGCTTCGGGTCAGTTGCGACGACAGTCCGCGGGGTTTCCGAATGAGTTAGGTGCGAGTGCATTGATGCTCCTGTTAAGTGAAATATTGAATCTCATCTGCAAAACGATGCTCCGCAAAAACAAAAAAAGCCGACGCTACCGAACACCAAAGGTGTCCAATTGCGTCGGCTTACTCGTTAACGGGTCTCCCGGCTGTTGGCCGGATTACCCTTTATTTAGTCAACCGAGGACTTTGATATTCTGCCGGGAGCTGATTTTTTGAAGGCTCCACGGGCATCAACCTCATCGTATTCGTCCCAACCGGCTAAAGGCAAGGGGGATTGCCGAAATATCCGGTATGCAGTCCCCCCATCCGTTCACCGCGCCACGTTTCGCCGTTCCCGTGCTACTATTTATTGCGGAACGAGCGGGATGCGATACCCTTCGTCGGACAAGAGGACCAGCGCAATGGAACATAGCCCTTGGGGAAGTTTTCGCGGGTACGTGGTGGCCTGCGCTGCGGTCGCGGCGGCGGCCGTGTCGATCCACCTGCTTCAAGCGGTTGGTTACGTGGGTTTCTCTCCGCTGTTAGCCGCCTTGATCGTCAGCGGGTGGTACGGCGGAATTGGGCCCGGCGCCTTGGGGATCGTCCTCGCCACACTTACCGCCTACTACCTACTCCCACAGTGGAACGACGGCCAAACCCATCGCGAGGATTTCCTCCGCGCCTCGGTCTTCACGCTTGCGGCAATGGTCGCCGTTGCATTTCATTTGGCAACCTTGCGCTCGGAGAAGACCGCCAAACAGGACAGGCGGGTGGCGGAGAAAGCCAGTGATGCGAAGACTCGCTTACTGGCCATAGTCAGTCATGACTTGAGAGGCCCGCTCAACCCGATCCTGATGGCCGTTGCAGTCGCGGAGAGCGACCCGGTCGTCGCGGAGCGGGCGCGGGAACCCCTCAGAATGATTCGGAGTAGCGTCGCGGAGGAGGTCCAGCTCATCGAGGACCTTCTGGACGTCGCCCGCTTCGCCACGGGCAAGTTCAACGTGACCATGGCCCCTGTTGACATACACAAGTTGCTGGAAAGAACGCTACTCTCCTACAAGGAGAACCTGCATGAAAAGCGAATCAACATGGAGTCGGATCTCGCTGCCTCAGCAACTGGTGTGAAAGGGGACGCCGCCCGTCTTCAACAAGTCATCTGGAACCTGCTCTGCAACGCGATCAAGTTCACGCCGACGGATGGCAGCATCAAGGTTCGCACCTACGATTCGCCGGCGGGACGGATCGCAATCGAAGTGCGGGACAGCGGCATCGGCATCAGCGCGGACAAGTTGCCGCTCATATTCACCATGTTCGAGCAGGGCGGCACGAACGTGACCGCCCGTTTCGGCGGACTGGGACTTGGGTTAACCATTTGTCGCGGGATCGTCGAAGCGCATGGGGGAACCATCACCGCCAGCAGTGCGGGCGAGGGCCGCGGGGCTACGTTCGTCGTTCGCCTCCCGCTAATGGCCCAGTCGGGGAACAGTGCTGGTTTGTCTGACGTGGAAACAGCCCCTGTCGGTCGCGTTCCGCTCCCCGGGGCGGGTGATAAGCAGCACAAGCGATAGCAGCCGCAAATCGGATCGCCACGATGGGGGAACCGTCAAATTCGCTGTGTTGTTGCATCTCGTTGTGCTGATAGAATGACTTTGTATGCCCATTCGGATTCTTCTAGCGGACGACCATGGACTCGTGCGTGCCGGCATCGCCATGATGATTCGGCAGCAGTCGGACATGGAGGTTGTGGGAGAAGCGGATAACGGACGCAGAACTGTGGAATTGGCAAAGACGTCGTCCCCCAACGTCGTGCTGATGGATATTTCGATGCCGGACTTGAACGGCATCGACGCCACCCAGCAAATCGTCGCACTGTCGCCCGCGCCGAAGGTGATCGCTCTTTCCGGGCATACGGACCGGCGCGCGGTGGTTGACATATTGCGCGCAGGCGCCTCCGGTTATGTCGTGAAGAGCGCACCCCCGGAAGAACTAATGCTGGCGATCCGGATGGTTGCCCAGGGGAAGGTCTACCTCAGCCCGCAGATCGCTGGCGGCGTTCTGGACGATTTCCGCCGGTGTGTGCCAGCGAGCGGCTCCCCCGAATTTGCTTCACTTTCCCCTCGCGAGCGGGAAGTGCTGCAACTCATGGCCGAGGGCAAGAGCACCAAGCAGATCGCGACCGTGCTGAACTTGAGCAAGAAGACGGTTGATAACCATCGCGAACATCTCATGTCGAAACTGAACGCCTCGACGCTGGCGGAACTGATCAAGTACGCTATCCGTGAGGGAATCACGTCCATCGACAACTTGTAGCTGCTGGTATGGGACTTTTTCCCCGCCGAATTGCTTAATATCCCAGGGGTCCACTTCGTCCCGCAGGAGTAGAGTCTTGCGAGTAACGCTCATCGCCGCCCGATCGGGCGGCCAAGCCGGCCGCGACGGGTTTCGGTTCGCCGTTGTTCCCAGCATCGGTCGGCGGTGGGCAACATGGAGGCCGGTGTAGGATTTGATGCGGACGATTCGAGCCGCTGCACGGAGGTGCCATATTATGTTGGATCTTGCTTGGCGCGAAGCGCACGACTCGCCCCGAATCATGCCCCGATTCCTCGGGGGGGACGCTTGCGTGCGCAGCTTCCTCCCGGCGGATCAGCTGGCGGTAGCACGGCTGTACCGCGAGGGTTTGTTGGCCGGACAGGTGGACCCGAACGACGCTGCGGCCGATCTGGCGGACATCAAGGCAGCGTGCTTCGGACGCCCGCAAGACCACTTCTGGGTCGCCGAGGCCGCCACGCAGGTGGTTGGCACCATTGCCATCACCATCAATGACCAGCAAGTGGGCCACCTCCGTCGACTCCGGGTTGCACCGGCGTGGCAGGAGAGCGGCCATACCACCCGCCTGCTCGTCGAGACGGCGACGGCTCACGCGCGGGAGCACGCCTGCTTGAAGCTCGTGCTGCATACACCACTGGATGACAAGCCGGCCGTGACGCTGCTGCACCGGCTTGGCTTCGAGTTCAGCCGCAGCCGCGACCTGAACGGCCGGCATCTGCTGGAGTTCTACGTCAACCTTTACATGCCGCAAAAGCCGACACACGGTGCGGAAGAGCATGGCTCGTTGGCGCAGAGCCGCAACCCAGATCGATGGCGTCAGCCGTTACCGACGGTCTGTTAGGCCTCCTCATGGGACAAGCAAGGAGATCTGCGCAATGTCCGGTATGCGGTTCACCCTGATGAAGACTCAGGGCGAAATCGAAAGCGCCATTTCGGAGGGCGTGAGTCGCTTCGAACAGGAATACATGGGCCGGGGTCCAAAGGAGGTTCGCGCTCACTTGATCGGGGATCTGGTTGTCACCCGACTCAAAGGCGTTTTGACCGCGGCCGAGCAGCATCTGGTCAAGACGCTCCCGGCCGAGAAAGGCAGAGACCTGCTCAAGCAGGTGCGAAGTCATTTGATTGAGACGGCGCGGCCGACCTTGGAGGCCATGGTTCAGGAGATCACCGGCGTAAAAGTGCTGAGTCTGCATCATGACATCAGTACGGTGACCAGCGAAAAGGTTTTGATTTTCACCCTGAATGAGTCGCCATTGTTCCGAGAGACGAAGAAAGGATAGAACTTATTTCGCCGATGTCGCTGGAAATTCGATTTTGCCCGTTGCTATTTCCAAATTTCCGTCCTACGGTGCGGAATGGTGCGGCGGGGGCTAACGACTCCGGCATTATGAATAAATACAGGTTGTCGGAAGACTAAATAAAAGGCACCCCGGTTTCCCGGAGGGCCGGTTGTAGAGTAGGCCGACGTGATTGAACACCTTGCTGGTGTTGGATTACGTCGGTTTTTTTTCGCCATTGGCGAAGACAGAAGATCATGCGGATCACCGGAATGGAGGCGCGCAAACCGGCGCGATGCGGCCGCGTCCCGTGACCGGTTTGAAAATGTTTGCAACAGTACGAAGTCAAGTGCCGTCCACTCCCAACGTGGGGCGTGGGCGAACGAGTAAAAGTCACCTTTTTAGTGAAGGAGTCGATTATGTCAGAGAAGAATTCGGTAGTGGCCATTTATGACACCCACGTTTCGGCGGAGCAAGCGGTTCAGGAGTTGCAGCGATCGGGATTCGACATGAAGAGGCTCTCGATCGTCGGCAAGGATTATAGCACGGACGAGCACGTCGTCGGCTATTATAATACCGGTGACCGCATGAAGTTCTGGGGGAAATGGGGAGCCCTTTGGGGCGGTATCGTCGGGCTGTTTTTTGGCTCGGCCTTATTCGTAATACCCGGGATTGGCCCGCTCATGGTCGCCGGGCCGCTGGTGGCATGGATCGTGGCGGCGCTCGAAAACGCGGCCGTTGTCGGGGCATTGAGCGCGCTTGGGGCAGGGCTTTACAGCATTGGAATTCCCAAAGACAGCGTCCTGAAGTACGAAACGGCAGTGAAAAGCGGCAAGTTCCTTCTCATCGCTCACGGTACTCCGGACGAAGTCTCCCGCGCCAAGAAGTTGCTCGACCAGACAGAGATCGCGGGCAGCGCGATGCACATCGAAGCGCCGGTTGCCAGCGGCGCCCGATCATAATTGCGCCGACCATCAGCGAGGGATCGCGATTCGCGGTCGTCAACCCGCAGTCTGAAATGGACGTCGGCTGCGGAAACACGTGCGATGCCGTTAGGTTGACGGATGTGCCGTGGAAACAATTTCCATAAGGGAGGACTTCATGCGCCAAACCCATGTAGATGACCGGGTGCGATTGACGTGCGACATCCCTGAACTCTCCCTCAACCGAGGCGATGTCGGATTGGTGCGGAGCATTTGGTTCGCACCAAACGAGGCGTTCGAAGTTGAATTCGGACAGCCCGAATCTGGCGGACAGATCAGAGCGCTTGTCATGCCGCCGCAGATTGTGTCGATGGGTGCCACCGAGTCGTGTCAGAATGAAACTGGACTGCCGATGCAGTGAGGTGTGGATTTGAAAATGCGGATGATCCCCGTGCGGTTTATTTGGTGATCGGCAGGCCGTTTGGGCTAGAGCAAGGAGTAAATTCATGACTCGGCAGACGGTTCCATTGGGCCGCATTTTCGGAATTTCGATTGGGCTGGATTTTTCCTGGTTTCTGATATTCGTGCTAATGACATGGCTGCTGGCAAGGTCGTACTTCCCGGCAGAATTCAAGAACTGGTCCCCGGCGCTGTATTGGGGCACTGGTGCCGCGACAACCATCATGCTTTTTGTGAGCGTGCTGCTCCATGAATTGGGCCATTCCGTGGTGGCCCTGTCATATAAAATCCCGGTGCGGCGAATCACGTTGTTCATTTTCGGCGGCATGGCCGAGATTGGAGCTGAGTCGCCCAGCCCCACGGCCGAGTTTCTCATCGCCATTGCCGGGCCGATCGTCAGCCTCATCCTTGCCATCATCTTTACGCTCCTGGAACAACCCGTCGTCGGGATTCCCCCCTTGTTCGGCTTGATTAAGTATCTGGCGTACATCAATTTCGCCCTCGTCCTCTTCAACCTTATTCCCGGATATCCCCTGGATGGCGGACGAGTGTTCCGTGCGATCGTCTGGGGCGTCACCCACGACATGCGCCGCGCCACTCTCATCGCCGCGAATGTCGGCAGATTCTTCGGCTTTCTTTTCATCCTGTTCGGCGTCTGGCAAATGCTTGGCGGAAATTTTGGCAACGGACTGTGGATCGCTTTCATCGGATGGTTCCTGGAGAGCGCCGCTTCGTCTCAAGTCCATCAGGTGATGTTGCAGCGGGTAATTGCCGGCCACACCGTTGGCCAGGCCATGAACCCTCACGTCGCGACATTGCCCGCGAACCTCACGCTTCAACAATTGGTGGATGAGCACGTTTTCGGAGGTGGCGGCCGCTCGTTTGTCGTAAACCGCGGCGATGACGCCGTCGGCCTAGTAACCCTTCATCGTCTGAAGGAGGTACCACGCTCGCAATGGGGCACGACGACGGCCGAACAGATCATGATTCCAATCGCGCAGATCAAGACATCCAATCCCAAGGCGGAATTGTGGACTGCCCTAACACAAATGGACCGAGACGGCGTCAACCAGCTTCCCGTTATGAACAACGGGCATATCGTTGGCATATTGACGCGGGAAGACCTGATCACGTTTCTGCGCACGTTGCAGGAACTGGGCGGGTAATCCGCGCGCAACGGATAATTGATGTAAAATTCGTTGGAGTGCCGCCACTCAAAACAGTTCCTTGGAAACGCGCCCGCGACATGCGTGCCTCAAACCAAAGGAGTCTCCCATGAGTCGTAGCATATTTGATCCGACCTGCGGCGCGCCCGAACATAGCGGTTCCACATTCACGCGGCCGGATGCCGACCAGATCTCGCACTTGCCGGCGGAGTTCACAAATCCGCCTTCAGTGCCGACGGGAACAGTCGACTCTCAACCTCCACCGAAAAGGCCGGCGATTGAGGTGTCGGCAGAGAATGACGGCAAGCTCCTGGTCATCCGAATGACCGGGAAATTGCATAAGGACGACTACCAGCACTTTGTCCCGATTGTCGAGAAGGCTGTCCAGAAGAACGGCAAAGTCCGTATGTTGGTCCAGATGCACAACTTCCACGGCTGGGATGCCGGCGCCCTGTGGGAAGACGTGAAGTTCGATCTGCAGCATTTCAATCACATCGAGCGTCTGGCGGTCGTGGGTGAAAAGACTTGGGAGAAGTGGATGGCCATGTTTTGCAAGGCGTTCACAACGGCGACGATCCGGTATTTCTCGTCCGAGCATACTGACGAAGCTCGGGCGTGGATCACGGCGCCATGAATGACGACAGGGTCTGGGAATTGGCCGGACCGACATTATGCCGGAATGCTCGAACATCATGCATCCGGTTCCCAGAGTGGCCCCTCTGGAGTCGGCCGCATCCGTGCCCCCGGATACTGCGCGGACGCCGTTTCCGGCCCAAGGGACGGCAACAGGACAGCGATAATGCCGGTCAGAAAGACGCCATCGAAACTGCCCGCGCCTCCGATGGAGGCGATGGGCGCAGCAAGGCCCTGGAGCTTGCCGAGGTTGGGAAGATCCGCCCCGATCAATGTTCCGAGGCTTGCGGCAATGTACGCCAGCGGCGGTGCGCGGCGCCAGGCGAGCACCATCGCAACCGCTGCAGCCGTCAGCGGGGGGGACAAAGATTGGCACGCTAAGGTTCGGCAAAGTCCGCTCCGGCTTGCGGCGACGAAACGCCGCCCACTGTGTCTGCTCCACGGGGGGTCTTCCGCGAAAGCCGCACTCCGGGTTATGAGCCCGACGAGCGAAAACGCGAATAAGGTATGCTGGCCGCTCTCTGAAGAGGACGGCTGCAAAACCTTAGTTTTGTTTCCCGCCATATCCTGTTGTATTCAAACAATTTACGAATCCGGCGCGAAAGGCTCGTAAGCCACGTTTCAGTTTTTTCCGTTTTGCTACCTAGTTTTGGTTCAATCGATGATGCGGCTGGCGCCCATGGCGTCCAGATATCCCTCGTCGTTGCGACGTAGTTCCAGGTCTTGCAGGCAATCGCCATCGCACAGGATGTTGTAGGCGATGTTCAGCACGTGGTCCGATTCGTGGTACGGCAGATGGACCTTCAGCAGACGCACGTCGCGGTCGATGGCGTCGATCAGGCCGACCTTGCGGGCCAAGAGATGAACGGCGCCGATGCCGCCATGGGCGATGGCACGCGTGCGGTCGGCCATCTCGTAGAGGATGTTGCGGGCCGTGAACATGGGTTTGGGGTGTGACCGCCACTGCCGCGGCCGGAGTCTTTTTTCGATTCGGCGCTTGCGTCGGAGCCACTTTTTACGTGTACTGGTGTTCACTCGAAACGCCTGCTTGCGTGTAAACGTCGGAGAGTCGCAATAACCCTCTACATACATGGAAACCAGAGCGTTTCGAGTTTGTTTCTGCGCGAATCAAGTGACGATCGCGAAAATCACGCTTGATTAAGGACTAATGGGGGAGTCGGAAATGGTATAAGGCAATAGACGAATAGCACTATTGCAATTTCACATTGTAGGCAACCGATCCACTTGCTAATCCATGTCAACCAAACCCATCATGATTATGGGCTGCACCAGTGATGCTGGTAAATCCTTCCTGGTGGCGGCCTTGTGCCGGCACTTTGCCAATCGCGGCCGGCATGTAGCGCCGTTCAAGGCGCAGAACATGAGTAATAATGGAGCCGTAACAGCGGCTGGCTTGGAAATGGGGCGGGCGCAATATCTGCAAGCATTGGCCGCCCGCGTGACGCCCGACGTGCGGATGAATCCTGTCCTGGTCAAACCCAGCGCGGACATGTCCAGTCAGGTGATCGTGCTGGGTAAAGTCGATTCGACGATCAGCGCCCTGCCGTGGATGGATCGCAAACCGCGTCTGTGGCCGGTGGTCTGCGAATCGTTGCGCAGTCTTATGTCGGAATACGATCAGGTCATCGTCGAGGGTGCGGGCAGTCCGGCGGAGGTGAACCTGCGGCGTGGCGACATCGTCAACATGAGCGTGGCCCTTCAGTGCCAGGCCGATGTCTATCTGGTGGCGGACATCGATCGCGGCGGTGCCTTTGCGCATCTGTTCGGCACCTGGATGTGCCTGGAAAATGACGAACGGGCGCTGATCTGCGGGTTTGTGCTCAACAAATTCAGGGGAGATCAGGCCCTGTTGGGCAATGCGATGGACTGGTTACAGCAGCGCACCGGCGTGCCGACCGTGGCCATCGTCCCCATGGTCCGGCATCGTCTTCCCGAGGAAGACACGCTACATCATCGCGCGCATCGATCGCCGGACAAAATCAATATCGCACTGATCGTTTATCCCTACGCGAGCAATCTGGATGAGTTTGATCCGTTGATCTACGAAAGCGGCGTCACGGTGGTGCCGTTGCGCGACCGGACCCGGCTGGGCGATTTCCAGGCCGTCATCCTTCCTGGCAGCAAGAACACCGCCCAAAGTCTGCGCTACCTTCAACAGACCGGTCTGGCCGAGGAAGTGATTCACGCGGCGGCCGGCGGCGTGCCATTGTTTGGCGTTTGTGGCGGAATGCAACTATTGGGCAGGCACATCGCCGATCCGCATGGTATTGAGAGCGGTGATATTCCCGGGCTGGGCCTGCTCGATGTGGCCACCACGCTGGCGATGGACAAAACCACCCGCCAGCGACAGGTTCTCTGGATGGATGGCGATCTGGTGCAAGGTTACGAAATCCATCATGGCCAAACCGATGCCGGCCCGCAAGCGCAAGTGCATCTCGCGGATGGACTGGGCTGGCAACAGGGCAGCATCTGGGGCGTCTATCTGCACGGATTGTTTGAGAATACAGCCTATCGTCAGCATTTCCTGGCGCGAATCGGCTGGATGGGACAAACGGAGGATTGGCACGCCCGCTTGGACGCCGAGATCGATCGCGTGGCAGAATTGGTGCACACGACTGGTTGGTTTCCAAAGTGAGAATCCGGGCTTAACGCGCGCGCCCGGCGAGTTTTGTTGAGGCTCATTGCGACACATTCCCCGTCGTCTGCCCCATGCCCATCCACTATCGCGGCAACGCGTGGAAGAGGTCGATGGGTCTTTGCCGAGAGATTTCTTCTGCGGCGCGGCGAACATTGTGAATCAGGCTGCCGTCACTCCCCCTACAGGCGGCCAATTCCCCCGCCGACATAATTTTCCCCGGGGTCACTGCGGGCTGCCATACGGTGAGTTCGCATCCACATCGCCGGTTGTCAGCGTTCCCGCCGGGGAACCGGCGATGCTGGGGTACAAAACATTCCCATCGCGCTGACTGACTTGATCCACATGTCCATCCAGATAGGCCACATTGGCCATCTGCCGATGTCTCCAATGCACAAGTCCACCGTATCCAGGACGCGTAAACGATGCGATCATTTTTTGAGTTGCTTTCCTCGTTTTTTCTTTTACTCAGAAGTTTTCGGTGCGATGGCGTCCGGCGCAGGCAGCGCGGCCCGTTCTTGCGCCGATTCGCTGAATTCATGGGGTTTGGCTTGCAGGAGAGTATTTCGATTGGAGTGATCGCGATCATCCAGGAATACGCATGCGGCGTTTCATGCCGAAGGTTTCGCAGGTGGGCGCGCCCACGGGAAGACCTTTTCTTGGTAAGCACCGAATCTCTTAACGAAGTCCTCAGCCCATTGGACCGCCGAATCGACTGCATTTTCGATAGCACCAGGCTCGTATGTGACTTTGTGCCAATGGTTATGCTTGGCATAAGCGTCTTCAAACATCCAAGTCGCACCTTTGTCGCGTTCCTGCAGAACGACGGTGACGCATTCGGCTGCCTTGGCAACGTGCGGAATCTCGTAGAGGTGGCCGGATGGCTCGGTGTTTTCAACAATCACAAACCTGGCTGTGAGCGCAAATCGCAGCACCTTTTGGACGACGCTTTCACCCGCTCGATCGGGTTGTTCTTTGATGATGTAGGTGAAATATCCAAGATCATGCAGCCTCGCCGCGATCCTTTTCAGCAGGTTCATCGAGGGCCCAGTATCTTTTCCGAGAATCAGTATCGAATCCGAATTTTCCAAGATCGCATCGGCGCGGCGACAGAGAAGGTCGTAACTTGCTTTAATCGAGTCGATTACGAGTTCGATCGGCATGTCGGCGGGGAGTCGCAAATCCCAGCGGACGAAGATATGAACGTCCTCGTCATCGCATTCTGGATTCGAGAAGGGCTGACCTTCGTGTGCCAACCGACGGATGGCCCGTTCCATCGCCTCGGCGAAGGCGTATGCCGAGAATTTGTGTTCCCAATACTTTGTGTACATATGGTCTTCGATGTGGCAGACCAACGTGATTCCATCACGCGATATCGTCGTCTCTGGAAAATAGTTGTCCAATACCCGGATATCGATATCTTCAGGCATGGAAGACAGAAGCAGAGCGCGAAGATCATTAAGTGAGATAGGTTCTTGATCGCCGTCCCGGAATTCTTCCCACTCGTCAAATTTCTCCATGTCGTCGTTATCACACATAATCTAGCAACCCCTTTGATTCGATCTGGCTGAGTCCGTTCAAGCCAAAATAGCCATCAGCTACGGAGCAAAGTGGTATCCCGGACAGGTCACGCGGCACTTCGTGCCGATGGACAAACAGCCATCTATCCAGGATGCGGCAACGCCAAAGCCAAGGGCGATCGCACGTCAGTCACGACAGCATCTTATCCTGATCTCACTGCTTCGTCGCCTTCGTCATCGGTCGGGGTATGCAGCGACCAATGCCGCAGAGCGGCTAAAATCGCCGCGGCCGACCGGCGGCAATGGCGAGAGACTTCAACCCACTGCTTCAGAGCCGGAACCTGAGGGAGGGGTGCGTTTGCGGGAATGGGCTGTGTGTGATTCGGTCGCACATGATGTGAATTTACGGCAACCAGAGCAAAGAGATCACCTGTTTGTAAGACGACAACGGGATTGCCTGCTCGATAACGATGTCCGCCTGGATATTGGGAAGGTCGCCCAACCATTGGTTGAGGTCGACGTGCTGGGGCTTCGCCGGAACTTCTTCGCCTCGGAAAAAGCTCGCTGCCGGACTCGTTCTCGGGAGCATTGTTCGGTTATCAATCCAAAGCTGATGATCCCCAAAGGAATTACTTGCGCGCCACCAACGGATTCGATTGTTCTCGGATAAGACAAAGACGCAGTAGTCGCTTGCCGTCTCAACATATCGGATCGCCGCTGCCGTGATAGACGTACCGAAATAGTTGGCCAATTCCTTGATGGTTGACGTTGTGGGCAGTCGTCCGCCCGCGCGTTCGGTAAAGAGAAACTCAGGCATAAGTAGCGCGCTTGCGAAAATGCTGGCCTCAGCTTCGAGCACGTTTCCATGAGCGCTGGCGAGCATGTCCTCGTCGGTGCAGGCGAGGAGATGTGCCATCTTCTCATGAAGCCTCCAGTGACCGATTTCGTGCGCAATTGCGAAACGGCGCTGACCTGGCAGTCTGATACGGTCATTTATCCTGACGATGCCCGTGTCGCCGCTGCGGATCAGTCGGGCGAGAGCCGAGTCCAGGGGGCCATCCATGACAACGATTCCTTGCGCCATGGCTACATCTTCAAGAATGAGTTCGCTTGGCGATTTCAGTCCATAAAGGGACCAAAGCCCCTCCGCTTCCGCAGCGGCGATTATGCTATTCGGCTTTGCGCTCATTCTTGTCCTGTGGCTCTCGCAGGGCGGCAAGCCTGGTGAGGTCTTCGAAAAGTGTCTTTAAGTCATCCTCAGAAGAGGCCTTCTCCAGCTTTTGATAATGGGCGACTTGCGCTGACCCTGTGAACGCAGTCTCGATGAGGTTTTTGATGCCGGCGCGGAGATTATCGACCCGCGGCGTAATAACCATTTGAAGTTTATTGATCATCAAGGCACGAGTTGCAGCGGCTTGAGCAAGTTGCTTTCGGGCCTTTCTCTCTTCGATCATTAGGTGCATTCGGCGATACGCTGGCCGCATGTCGATTCCGGCGCTCTGCAAGCGAGCTTTGACTGCGGCATCGCCGGCCTCTTTGTCGCAATCGTAGAGAAGGTCGAACAACCGGTCCCAGACATCGTTACCGAAGCGTTTCAGGTCGCTCATAGCTTCCCCCCGGCAAGCTGGCTGAGTGTGCTTCGCTGGTGATCGGCGTCGGCGCCGTGGGACGGCAGGTGGCGTTGCAATTGGCGGCGATGGGCATAAGAAGTTTGACGCTGGTGGACTTCGACACCGTGGACGTGGTGAACTTGGCTCCCCAGGGTTATGCCCCGGAAGATCTGGGTAAACCCAAGGTCCAGGCGACGGCCGAGTGGTGCCGTCGGCTGAATCCGGATCTGCTCGTGCATGCCACCTGCGAGAGATTCCGCCGCTCATCGCCCAAGACCCTGGAATGCTTCGTCGCTCAGCCGGAATTACCGGCAACGCGCCTGGCGGTATTTACCTGTGTTGACTCGATCAACGCTCGGGGGATCGTCTGGGAGGCGGTGAAGGATTTTGCCGCTTTCTTTGCCGATGCCCGCATGGCCGCCGAGGTGATTCGGGTGCTGGCGTCGGATCGGCCTGCCAGGGACGAGCATTATCCAACAACCCTGTTTACCGAGGATCAGGCCTACGCCGGTGCGTGCACGGCCAGGTCCACGATTTTCACGGCCAGTATTGCGGCGGGTCTCATGCTCAGCCAGTTCACCCGCTGGCTCCGGGGATTACCTCTGGATCGGGATTTATTGCTCAATCTCCTTGCCAGTGAGATGACGGCTGCATAACCAGTTGCACTCTTTCCAACCGAGAACCGTGGCGGGCCGGAGCACAAACTCCGGCCCGCCTTTCTTTTTAAACAACATTCACTTTTGGAGGTGTCCCATGTCCCTCCACACATCGGGCGATCAGCGCGTCGATTCCAAATCGATCCTGGAAGCGATCGCAGAGCTGAAGCGTCGCGGCAACAGTGTCATCATGCTGGAACTGGAATCGATCGAACGGGAGTTGGCCAGCCACGTCATGGAGGGACTTTCCCTGATCTATCGAGGCCTACTCAAGACCGGCACCAAAACCAAGCTCGTTCGCAAGTTGAACGAGCAGATCGAATCATTGTGCCTGGCGAGCATCTTGGCACTTCGAAAAGCCTATTGCCGGCTCTTGGAGGAGAGCGCAGACGGCACCCCCCTGGCCCGGATCGATGCTCCTGCGCCGCCAGACACTCCGCGCACCGGCGAGAAAGAGCCACCGGCGAAGTAATCGCTGGCGCCCCAGCCGGCACAATCCCTGTTCCCATTCACCACCTCATTTATCTTCGTTCGGAGGATCATCAATGAACGACAAATCAACTGTTAGCGCCGAATCTACGGCGCCTTCCCAGCGCCCATCCATCAACCTGCCCCTTGGACGGTTGCTTTCCACGCCAGGAGCCATCGGGGCCATGGCCAAGGCCGGTCAGGATCCACTGGCGTTGATCAGCCGGCACCGCACCGGCGACTGGGGCGGGGTGGATGCCGCGGATCGGGCCGCCAATGACCAGGCGGTTATCGAGGGCGAGCGCATCCTCTCAGCCTATACGCTGAAGGACGGCATACGCCTTTGGATCATCACTGAGGCCGATTTCTCGGCCACGACGATCCTGCTTCCCTCAGAATATTGAATCACCTTTTCCCTTCCCATCTCCAACCGACGGAGGAACATTTGGACTTTCGCTTCATCATCGTGTTGATCGTTATCGTTTTCATCCTTCTGGCCTTCGGAGGCTGTCTGGATCAACAGACTCACCTGCCATCGGCCATGAAGCCCTTACCTACAACCGAGGAGTATTCAACGCATGCTCAAATTCACACGGACAATGTTAGTTCTACTGATTGGATGGGGCATAGGCTGGACTGGCGCCATGGCGTGTCGACCGCCAGTCCCGGCTGACAGCCTGCATACCGGGCCTTCCATCGAGCGGATGTCGGAACTGTCGCAACTGCTGACCTTGCGGATCGACGTCGCCGACGTACTGGTCAGCCGGATCGACGGTGTAACCGGCGGCGTGCAAGTGGCCATGCTGGTCAAGGGCGACGCGGCCCTGGGGATTGATCTGTCACTGGCGCGGTTCGACCAGGTCGACCATGCCCACTGCACGGCACTTCTGATCCTACCCCCGCCTCAGGCTTCCTGCGCGCGGGTCGACCACAACCGCTCCAGACTGTTCGCCCTGAAATCCGACGGCCTGTGGGCGATTACGCCCGGAACACGCGATTACCTTGCGGTCGTCGATAAGGCCATGGTCGAAGCGCAGGACTTGGTTGCCTCGGCGGCCGGCAACAACGACGCGGATGAGCGCGCCCGCCGTCATGCAGAGATATTACTCGGCGCATTCTTCCATTCCATCGGATGGCAGGTGCGAATCAGCTGGTCTGATCGATCAAACTAAGATCGGATCCGAGACGCCTCGAATCGCCGAAAATGCGCGATTGCTCGGAACGGCCGCCGCATTTTTAGTGAGCCATCTCCGCCGTATTCTTGGAGCGAAGCACCGGCACTCGATCTGGCCCGATCTCGTCCATCAGCACAAATTTAAGGCTCCAATTGCTCGATTACGGCCGAAGGGGTCTTCCCACAGGCGCGGCACCAGGCGATGAATTCGATCGGGTCAATACGTCGCTCCCCTGATTCCACCTTCCACACATAGCTGTGCGGCTTGCGTAGCGAGCACATCCGCGCTTGGCGGGAGTTGGGCATGGCTTACAAGCAGTTACCAGATTCATTTGGCGGGGGGCTCTTGGAAGGGTTCGAAAATTATCTTCTCGGGGAATCTGATGGCGGAGTTGGCCGATTGCGCGAAGACTTAAAGATCGCTGCAGATAATGTGGGGAGTACCTGGACCAACGTTGAGCAAATCGGGGCAAAATACGGCGCGGCTCTGTAGTTTGGGCACGGGCCACGCTTTCCTTCACCACTTGAGGAACTCATCCCAAATGAAGCCGACAGAGCGTGCAGCGCCGCTACCCGAACGGGTGATAGACAGCGTCTATTCCCGGCAGGTAAAATACAATTAGGCCGATGGATCGGCTGTGCGAGATTCCGGCAGGAGGCCGACATGACTCACTCACTCTCTCCCATTGCGGATTCTTTGGCTCTCCCGCCCGAATTAAAACACGCCATCGTGCGGCAGGCGGAGAGCGACGCGGATGCGGTCATTCGATTACTTGACGTGTCCGGGATTCCGCGTGGCACGCCGATGCCAAGCTCGTTTCTGCTGGGACTAGCCGCCGCTTTGCGCGTGAACACGTGGGAGGATCAAGGGATATTCAGTCATTGTGAGGCCGGGCTCCCGGACGCGAGGCATCTGCTAGTGGATTTGTTCAGGCGAGTTTTTGAGTGTGGCGTGGACGAACTCAAAGTATTTGGGTATGGGCTGTGCTACTGGGTGCTGGAACTCGCAACCTCGCGACTGGCATGGAGCGGGGCCAGTGTAATCGGGGCTGACATTATAATCGGCGAGGTGGACGAAGACATGTTTGTCGAAACGCTCGCACAATTTGTGTGGGCGAATCGACATGGAGGGAAACAATGAGCAATCGTGATTTATCATTGAGGAAACGGTCCACAAAGGGCCGTGCGGTGTTTTACACGCGTGACAGCGGGGGCAAGGCCGAGATGACGCCCGGGCAATATGTTCTCTGGGCAGGTCAAAAGGCAGAAGAAGGCGGGTTGGAGTTTTCGGGAACGCCGACCCAAATCGAGCAAATGATCCGCCAGAATATTCCGGCTCAAGGGGACATTTTCCAAGATTACGATGTTGCAGGTAACGTGGTCTCACGCCCAGGTCCGAATGCCCTGCAAAAGGAGATTGAGGATGACCTCAACGTTTCACACGTCTTTATTCCCAGACCAGACCGGCTCGCGCGACCGAACGAGATCATTGACGGCATCGAGCTGGAAAGTCGCTTTCGACAAAAGTTGGGTGTCACCTTGGTGTTTATGGAGCGAACGGGGCCTCCGATTCCTCGAGGCAAGAAGCTCAATTTTGCGGATCTGATCGTGAGTGCATCGGATTACGACCAGGCCGAGAGATTTCGAGGCGAATTGGCAATGAAGACGCTAAATGCCCAGCTTGCATTGGCCCGCCGAGGATATTCGGCGGGAGGGAGGGCATCGTATGGGCTCTCTCGGTGGCTGGTCGGCGACGATCGGACGCTGATTCGCGAGTTGCAGGATGGAGAGATTATTCGAACCAAAGGTCAGCACGTCGTGTGGATAAAGGGGCCACCTGAAAAATGGGAAATACGCCGGAGAATCATTGACCTGGTGTTGAATGGAGTCCCCGCCAGTCAGATAGCGCGTATGCTGACGGAGGAGGGAGTGCCAGCACCCGATGCGGGTAGGCGGCGTAAGGATGGTGGACAACTGCATTTGGTGAGCGGGGTTTGGCATCAAAGCAGCGTTGTGAACATCGCGCGAGACCCCCGTAATGTCGCCATCCACGAGTATGGTCGCCGATCCATGGGCGATCGTTACCGCTATAGCCCCCATGGGCCGCGAAATCTCGAAGAGAGAGATTTTCGAGGTGATGATGATCAACCGAGGGTCGTCGAGAATCCGGTATCGACAAGGACCAGAGCTTCCGCAAAAATCGAGCCGTTAGTATCTCCGGAAGAATATGAAAGGCTGATAAGAATTCTCGACGAACGGGCCGGAACCCAGCGCGGCAAACCGCGAAGCCGTCAACCGGATCGAAACCCGCTTGGCAGCCGCATCTTCGATGTCGAATGTTGTTGGCCAATGTACCGCCAGCCGTATCAAGATTCGTACCGATACACTTGCGGGCTCTATCAGCAAAGTCACGGCGCTCTTTGCCGCCATAACCATGTGGATGGGCCGCTTGCCGTCAGATTTGGCCTTTCGTGCATCAAACAACGGTTATTGACCCCGAGTCTGTTGTCGAAATTGGAGCAACGCCTTGCTGCTTTGGCCAAGCAAGAACTACAGAGGCAATCGTTGCCCGTTCCCGTAATTGATTCGAAGCAATCTGAGCTCGTGGAGATTCGGAATCAGTTGGCAGTGGTCCGAGGCAATCTAGCGTATGCAAAAAATCGTGACCAATTTGACGCGGTTTCAGGAGTGTTCGAGGAATTGGAACGACGGCGGAAAACACTCGAGGCGGAGGTTATGAATCTGAAAGGTCGTGAGGATTGCCAATTCGACATCAAGGCAGAAGTAGGCGCAGCAATGGGGCTGTTAGCCCGATTGACTGATCTGGCCGATAAGGCGGAGGATTTTGCTGCCGCGGGCGAGATCTTCAGAAAAGTGAATATTCGGTTATTTTTTCGATTCCAAGACGAGCATGCGGGAAAACGAACGTATCGAAGAGTGGCGGGGGGCGTCGTAACCTTTGGCGATGTACCGCCGCCAATTACCATTTACCAAGGGCCAACTGCGCGTAAGAGTTTGACGGAATTAGTGGCCCCCGAGGCCACTAACGCGGGAGGGGCGATGTGGCCCCTTCCAAAAGCCGAGGTTTCCGATTCGGAAGGGAACTCGTTAGGAAATGTCAATCGGGGCGACTGGATTCGAACCAGCGACCTCTTGACCCCCAGTCAAGCGCGCTAAACCAAACTGCGCCACGCCCCGGACTTCCGCCATCCGGTTCAAGCTACAGCCCTCGCCATATTGCGTCAACCTTTACCCCCAGCGTCCTCCTCCTCGCCGCGGCGTGATGCCATCCCTTCCAGCAGCTCCAGCGCTGATCGAATATTTGCAACCATCGGGATCTCTCGGAGCTTGGCATAACCCGTCTCGGCGATGTGGGCGCGCGCGAAATCGTTCTCCGGTTGGAGATATGAAATGCAACACTCGACTATTTTGTCGTATTCGCTGAAAACAACGCCATCCTGATATGGATTGCCTTCGGACGATTCCGATATGACAAAACAGCGATTGTTCAAAAGGTACGATATCCGCACCTGCTCGAGCTGCGACGTATCGAACTGGTGCAGATTAAGCACGATCTTTGATCGGGCAATGGCTTGGTCGCGTTCACGGCCATAGGCCCCGAAAATAACCTCCAGACGAACACGAGCCGCAAGCGCATCGAGCACCCGTCCACGTCGGGGATTGCATGCGCCGTAGAAACAGATGTCGATATCCTTCACCGGCGCCTGAACGATGCGCTCAAGGCGGCGAGAATAGCCCAGCGGAATATATTGCGTGTTTCGGCAACCCTGTGCGGCCAGGAACGACACGTTTTTTGAGGAATAATCCCATACCCACGGCGCGCGTCGTAAGAATTCGAGATAAGCCGGGAAGTGCGGAGCCAGGCCAATTCGTTCGTCGAGAGCTTCCATCTGAAACACGACATACCGGCATTTGCTGCGATGGATCGCCTCGTAGGTCGCCTCGTTCAGGAAGGCGGTGTGCCCGATGACGAGATTGAGCTTTTTGCCGTCGAAATGGTTGGTGGATCGGTGGACTTTGAGGCCGAGCTGTTCAAGACAGTCGATCACCAGTTCAATCACGTCGTCAAAAATTCCGCCATGTTCATTCATGACGGTATGAACAACATTTATATCCGGGAGGGACATGGGGGCTCGCATTTCCTGCGGGCGAACCAAACTACAAACGCCGGCGCGCGCCGTCAACGGCCCCGTCAACGGCCATGGATGCTTGCCTTGCCGGCCAAGGCTGATAACTTACGCCTCGCTCGGCTTTTATTTTTTTCGCGGGACATGCGGGAATGACGGTACTCATCATCGGCAGCGGTGGACGCGAACATGCGTTGGCCTGGAAATTGGCGGGGTCCACTCGGGTCACCGGTCTCTTTTGCGCGCCTGGAAACCCCGGCATTGGCGAACTCGCCGACTTGGTTCCCCTCGCCGCCACCGATCTGCCTGGAATCGAGCGATTCGTCCGCGTCAACGGCGTCGATCTGGTCGTCATCGGGCCGGAAGACCCCCTGGCCCTGGGCTTGGCCGATCGGCTGCGCGACGCGGGGGTGATGGTTTTCGGCCCCTCCAAAGCCGCCGCACAGATCGAGTCGGACAAATGGTTCGCCAAAGAAATCATGCGCCACCAGGCCATTCCCACCGCCGACGCGCACAGCTTCACCGATCCCCTCGCCGCCGAGGAATACGTCAAGGGACGCGACGACCCCATCGTCATCAAGGCCATCGGTCTGGCCAAGGGCAAGGGCGTCTCCATTTGTCATAACCCAACCGAATCACTCCGGTCGATCGACGCCATGATGCGCCAGGGCCGTTTCGGCGAAGCCGGCAGGCGAATCGTCATTGAGGAAAAGCTCTCCGGTCCCGAGTGTTCCGTGCTCGCATTTGTCGAGCATCGAACCATCTACATGCTCGAACCGGCCCAAGACCATAAGCCGGTTGACGATGGCGACACCGGGCCGATGACCGGCGGAATGGGCGCCTATTCCCCCACGCCCGTCCTTTCCTCGGCGCTACTCACCCAGATCGAGCGCGATATATTTGTTCCCGTCGTCGATGGCCTATTGCGCGAGGGGATCGAATACCAGGGCTGCTTGTACGCCGGCCTGATGCTCACGCCCAATGGGCCCAAAGTTCTCGAATTCAATTGTCGGTTTGGCGATCCCGAGACCCAGCCCTTGATGATGCGGCTCAAAACCGATCTGCTGGAAGTCCTTCTGGCTATGTGCGAAGGAAAGCTCGACCAGATCAGCCTGGACTGGGACCGCCGTCCCGCCCTCTGCGTGGTCGCGACCAGCAAAGGCTATCCCGGCCAATACCTCACCGGCATCCCGATCGCCGGCGTCGATCACGCCGACGCCATGCCCGACGTCAAAGTCTTCCACAGCGGCACTCGATTAAATGGCAAAACCCTGGTCACCGACGGCGGCCGCGTGCTCGGCGTCACCGCGCTGGGCGCCAACATCGCCGATGCCAGACGCCGCGCCTACGCCGCCTTGGACAAGATCAAGTTCGATGGGATGCACTATCGCAAGGACATCGGCTGGCAGGCGCTCAGGAACTAGAGGAGGCAGATATGACTCGCACGCGATGGTTTCCCATTCTGTTGTTGATGGCCGCATGCGCCGCGACGGCCAAGGCCGGGGAAGCGTTTGTTCAACCCGACGACATCGACATCAAATCGATTCTCGCGCCGCCCCCGGCGCAGGACTCCGATCAGACCCGCCATGAAATCGAACAATTGTTGCAGCTCCAGGCCGGACGCACCGACGCCGATGTGGCGCGCATCAAGTCCGAAGTGAAGATGACCCCTTTCATTTTCTCCGAGGTCCTGGGCTCCTGGTTCAATCCCGACGACCTTCCGGCAACGGCCAAGTTCTTGGCCCGGGTGATGAAAAATGCCGACAGCATCAGCAGCCAGGCCAAGGACATCTTCATGCGCGACCGGCCCTTCGTCGTGGATCGGCGAATTCAGCCGTGCGTGGAAAAGGAAAAATCCTATTCGTATCCGAGCGGCCATTCGACGCGCTCGATGGTCCTGGCGCTAGCCCTGGCCCAGATATTTCCCGAGCATGCCGACGCTCTGATCGCCCGCGCCAAGCGGATCGGGGACGACCGCGCGCTGGCGGGCCAGCATTTCCCCAGCGACGTCGAAGCCGGCCGAATCCTCGCGAAGGCCATCTTCCAGCAGATGATGAAAAGCCCCGATTTCCAGGCGGAAATAGAAAAAGCCAAAGATGAATGCCTGGCCAAGGAACCCGCGAAATAGCTCCAGCCCAGATGCGACCGCGGAGGCGCGGACGCGCCGAAACCAGAATGACGAACCAATGACAGAAACCCGAAACCAGAAACCAGAATGACGAATCAAATCCGAAACCCGAATGACTGAAGCGGACTCTCGTTTCGGATTTCGGTCATTCGGGCTTGATTCGTCATTCTGGTTTCGGGTTTCTGGTTTTCAAAACGCCTTGAGCAGCACCCGCACCACGCGCGTCAGCCCCGAACGCGCATTGCCGATGAATTGCTGAAAAATCTTATTGGTTACCTCCATGAATTCCTCCATCCCGGCCAGACGCTCGCGAGTCAGTTGAACCTCCCGTCCGCGCGCCGCCTGCTTGCCGATCGACTTCTCATCCAGCATTCGGCGGCACTCCCTGATCGTCTCCAAAACCGGATCCATCTCGCGCCGTTTTCGCTCCGCCGTGATCAGGCTGAACATATCCCACACATCCGTGAGGCTCTCGAAGAATTCCCGTCGCTCCCCCAATTTATGCAGCCGGCGCACGATCCCCCAGTCGCACAGCGCCCGCAGCGACATGCTGGAATTGCCCCGACTGATGTGCAGCCGTTCCATTACGTCGTCCGTGCAAAGCGGCTCCGCCACCACGTACAGCAGTGCATGAATCTCCGCCATGGTCCGGTTGATCCCCCAGGTCTGTCCCATTTCCCCCCAGCGGCGGATGAACAGGTCCTGCGCGGTGCGCAACTGCGTCGCCACCGCCGGAGCAAGGTTTGTACGAGCCGCTTCGGCAACCGCCATGGCATCCTCCAGTTTCAGTAATTACTGAAAGAATAGTAATCCCGAAATAGTCTGAATGCAAAGCCTCCCCGAGGCGATCAAAGGTGAATCGACGCCCGCGAACATTTGGAGCGTGTTATGCACTTCCGCCGATTCCGCCCAGCAGGCATTTGAGTAGGATGCAGGCGAAGGCGATGAAATGCATCGTCTTCAACGTGGCCGACAGACGCTCGTAATCCTTGCTCAGCCGGCGAAA
>JBEKHH010000040.1:0-41886 GCA_050012375.1 Tepidisphaeraceae bacterium | reverse complement strand
TGCATCCGCCCGTAGCGTCCGCGTTGCGTTCCAAGGGGTCGGATGCAAGGAAGAGCGACGAAGCGGGTTAAATTTCGACCCGTTGAGGAGCGATGACGCCGCAGACGACCCCTTGGAACGCGACCCGTAGGGCCGCCGCCCGGCGGCGCGGACGCTACGGGCGGATGCAAATCGCTCTAATTGCAAGTCCGCAATTCCGCGACAGCAGCCCACCGTTTAGCGGCGTCCCGGCGCGCCGGGACGCGCGTTCTTCTCAACATCCCAGAATCGCGTTCGTCCATTCAGGGACAATTCAGACATATTTAGCGGCGGTGCGACCTGTTCCGCGCGTGTCGAGGAGAGCACCGCGGGTTCCGCCGATGTCCAAGAATCGCGTTCATCCATTCAGTGAGCCGCGCACAGCGCTCGCGCTGGGGCAGTTGCCATGCCCGGCAGGACCGCTCGCACAACTTGTATCCGCTCCTGAGCCTCTGGCCGATTCCTCGTCCGGCGAGATGGCTGCAAACGGTGAACTTGCCGCAAGGCGAAGCGGAGGAGAAGATGATGGTCACTTTTAGTTCCGCAGGGATTGAAATCATGCCAAATGCACCGGCCCTCGCATTGATCGTCATGATATTTGCCGCCCTTTCGGGCTGCGCGCATAACGCCGCCCCTTCCTCTAAGCCACCAGAAGCCAGAGATACGCCGGCTGACGCGATGAATACGTTTAGTAAGGCCGTTGCGGACGAAGATGTCGCCACTGTTGCTGATTCGTATGATTCGCCCAGGTACGAGGCTTGCCGAACAGCCCTTGCCCAAAGACAAATCGCATTCAACAGGTTGCTTCAAGCTGTAGAGGCGCATTGGGGGTACGATGCGGGCGTCCGTTTCCGTTCGCAGCAGGAACCGGACGCTTTTTTTGTGGAGCCGATACAGCCATACAAATCAGATGATTTCCGATCGAAGCCGTGGTATCCGAATATACCGGCGGTAACGTTCGGACCGAATGAAGCGTTGCAACTGTGTCGCGGGCCAGATGGAATATGGCGGATTGACCCCGGCTTGGAACAAATAAGCCCAGGTGACGCGCAGCATATGGTCGATCTTGAGCAAAAAAGGGCAGAGCTGTTCCGGGAACTAACATACGCGGTGAACACGGGAAAACTCCGTAAGCTCTATGACCTCAACGACGCCATCGAATCGGGAGAATTCGCGATCCAGAGAGACCTGCGAATGAGGTGGCAAGCGGGAGCATATTCGTCAACTCAAACGCCATCGCCGGATCGCGCCAAACTCGATGCTGCGAATTTCGACAAAAGCACCGTTCGAGGTGCAATCGCGGCGTATCAGCGGGCTTTTATGGAACGCGACAAGAAAGCCATCGCGGACTTCTTGTATTCTGACGGCGATCCGGACGGAACGCTGCTGGCGGCCAATACCGACAGACTTGTCACGGTTTTTCGGCTCAAAGATGCGATCGATCAAAAGTTCGCAAACCGCGGTGAAGGTTTCGTATCCGACGAGGCGGGACTGATCACGCCCGCGGACCTGGTTTGGTGGTGCGATGTCGAGCAACAGCAGGGAGATCGTGCGGTTGGGGTTTTCGAGGACAACAGCCGAGTTTCGTTTCGAAAGGTCGATGGTGTCTGGAAGCTGGACATCACGCCGCCGAAGCCACAGACGCCGACGGACCTCGCCAAGCTCTTGGAGCATAATGCTCAGATCCTGGATCAGATTACGGCTGATGTATTGGCCGGAAAATATAAGGAATTGCCGGACGTGCGAGATGCTTTGATTTCCGCGAACCTCGTTGAAAAATCAGCGGGGAATTAAGCGCGGGGGGACATAACCGAAACCGGGACAGCTTTGAATTAATTGGCACCGTCATTGAAGTCCCGGTGGCCCCTACGGTGAGAAAGGTAAGCTGAGCGAGCGCGACATCCACCGTCCGTACCACACGCTGAATTCCCGCAAGAAACCCGTTGAGCCCGCTGTTACACTTTCGCGCCTACTCATCCCGTGTACGCGATCATAAAACGCCATAAGCTGTGTATGGAAATAGTCTTGCGAGATGACCGACAGCTTAGCATTCACTAACACAATTCGAAAAAGTGTAACGTTTTGTAACCTTCTGTAACGTGCCGCTCCGGCCGTTTCGCTCAGCGCAGCATTTCATTCAGCAGCGGATTCATCGCATCCGCCCAAATCTGGTATCCCTTTGTCGTCGGATGCAGCGAATCCGCCATGATCTCGCGGGGAATATTGCCGTCGGCATCCAGGAACTTCTCGCCGATGTCCAGAAATCGCGTCTTGTCGCCGTCGTCCAGAGTCGCCAAGCCCTGATTGACCTTTTTGATCTTGGCCTGCATCAGGGGCGGCGAGCCGGCCCGTTTGTCTGCCCGGGGAAAGATTCCCATGATCAGAAGTTTGGTTTGCGGAAGCTTTTCACGAATCTCCTGGACGATCTTTTCGTCGGCCTTGAGAATTTCGTCGGCCGGGTAACCGATGTTGTTGGTTCCGATGAGCAGGACCACGACTTTCGGGCTGATTCCGTCGAGTTCACCGTTTTCGATCCGCCAAAGAACGTGCTGGGTCTGGTCGCCGCCGATGCCGAAGTTGGCCGCGTCGAGTTGCGGATAATATTTCGGCCAAACGGTCTTTCCCCACCAGTTCCATCCCTCGGTGATGGAGTCGCCCAGAAACAGAACTCCAATCTTGCCCTGGCTGCGGCGCTGAAGGAATTCCTCGTGTTTCAGCTTGAAGTGATGATCCAGTTGACCATCCGGGCCGAGCTTTGGCGCGGCGACATCGGCCGGTTGCCTGCCCGCCGGCTGCGTCGCGGGCGCGGCAGTCGCGCCGTCCCCCCGAACGCCGCTTACCCACGTCAAATTCCCCAGCCCCAAACCAATCGCCAAAAGAAGACGCCATCGCTTCATAAATGTATCTCCGCCAATAAACCTGGGAGCATTTCAACTGCCAATATAGCGGCGGCGGCCGCTTGAGCAATTTCCGAAGCCTCGGTTAACATAACGCGCGATGACCGTCCTCGCCCAGTCTGCGAGCACATCCGGTAGCTCCCGCAAAATCGCCTGGCCTCCCGGCACCACCGCCCTCCTGTGGGCAATCATTGCCTTCGGGGCAGTCTTGCGCCTGGCGAGGTGGATTCACTGGCGATCCCTTTGGCTCGATGAAATCTATCTCGCCAACAGCCTCCTCAGCCGCTCCCTGCACGATTTGCTGTTTCGGCCCCTGGAAGATTGGCAAGCCGCCCCGCCGGGGTTTCTTGTCCTCGTTCATCTGACGACGCGCGTCTTCGGGGGCGGCGAGCGGTCGCTGCGGCTGCTTTCCCTTCTGTTTGGACTGGCTTCTTTGCCGCTCATGTTGGCCGTTGCACGCCGGTTGCTCCAGCCGGGCAGCGCTGTCGCGGCGGTGGCGATGTTCACTTTCCTGGGTCCGCTGATTTATTACTCCAATGAACTGAAACCCTATTCCTGCGACGTGGCGGTCTCGCTCGCGATCACACTGGCGGTTCTGCGATGGATGGAGAATCGAACGTTCCGCCGAGCCGCCGCCGCCGCGCTCGTCGGCGCCGCCGGCATATTCCTGTCGTATCCATCGATATTCGTGCTCGCCGGCGCCGGAGCGATCGTCCTTTGGCCGATGCGCCGAACCGGCAATGACGCGCGCCGTCGCCAGGGCCTTTGGGTTTGCTCGATATGGGCAACCGTCTTCGCCGCGGAATACCTGATTTTCGTTCGGCAATTCGCCGGCGGCGAGGCTCATCCGCATCTGGTTCAATACTGGGCGGCGCGGGATGCCTTCATGCCGCATTCCCCGGTAGCGGCGTTCACATGGACTTTTTCGTGCCTGTCATCCATCGCCCGGGACCCCGGCGGAATGTGGCTGGATTATCCCGACGCGGCCGTGTTGGGATTGATCGTCGGCCTGATCGTCGCCCTCCGACGCCGCGACCATTTGCTGATTCTGCTCGCCCCCCTGCCGCTGGTTCTGCTGGCTTCGGCGATGAAGCAATATCCTTTTGGCGATCGCCTGGCGCTGTTTTTCGTGCCGCAGTATCTCCTGCTGATCGCGGTTGCTTTCGAATCGCTGTGGACAACCCTGGCCGGCAAGACCGCGGCGCTGGCGATGGCGGCCATGATCCTGCTTCCCTCGGCCCGCCGCGCAAACGGCTACCTCTTTTCTCCGCCGGGGCGAGAGGAATCCCTGCCCGCTTACCGCTGGGTCGCCAGCCGCTGGTACGCCGGCGACCAACTTTATCTGACCCATTTCGGCGAGGAATCTTTTCGACTCTATCGATCGCAATCGGACTGGCCGGCCGATCTTGACCGGCCCGGAGCATTACACATTCAGCCGCAGATCCTGGGGCCGCGAGACATTCTGGAGGACGTAAAACCCTTTGCCGGCAAAAAGCGCGTCTGGGTAATCCTGATTCACGCCGAGGGCGGCGAGTTCGACGTGCACCAGTTCACGGTGGCCGCGTTCGATGATGTGGGGGTTCCGATCGTCCAGCATTCCGAGCCGGGGGCGATGATTTATCTATATGATTGTTCCGCGCCGAGCCGGACGCCTGGCTCGGGATGATTCCTTCGCCGTCGAAGAGGCGCGGACATCACGTGGGACGATCCGCCACCAACGGGGAACGTTTTTCCGGGGATCCCAGCGGAAGCCAGGATTTGGCGGACTCTTCCAGCCAGAGCGCCGTCGTGATGATGCGGGGATAGTAGCGGCTGCCTTTGGCCTCGCCGCTCACGAATTGATCGGAGCATGCCCAGAAGCCGCTGCCGTCGGTTTGCCAGCGAACGTGTGCGGCGTCGGCCTTGCGCATGATGCCGTCGATACGCGGGTCGGTCTCCTGAATGCGGAGAATCGATCGGGCGACGAATTGGACGATCGCGATCTTGCTCATCCAGGAATTGTTTGATGTCGAGGAGAGTTTCAGCCCGCCGTCGGGGAAGATATTGGCGGTTTGCGGATCGGTCAGGAGCTTCAGGATGTGCCGGCGCAACACAGCGATGAGCGGACCCTGCAAATGGCGGGTGAGCATTCCCTCGGCATCGCCGGCGAGATCGGCCGGCCAGTTGCGGATCAGGGACAGCCAATACACCGGATAGATCAGGGCCTCGACCACCGGCAGGATGCGCGAGCGAAAGCCGGGGTTATTCTTTTCCAGGACGGCCGGGATCAATCCGTCGGTAGCGGAGGCAATGAGCGTGCCGGCCAGTTGATCGGCCAGGGACGCCACCGGCTCGGCCGGGACATCGCCGGCCACCAGACGCAGGCGCGAAACCAAATCCAGCGCCAGCCACGTTGCCCAGCATTTGGTGCCCAGATAGGTGTTTGCCCTGGCCTGGCCGAGGGATTCGTCCAGAGAATCGTAGGTAGTGATTTCGCGGCCCTCGACGCAGCGCGAGGAATCGTGCGCCATCAGACCGCTGCGCGGGTTTGCCCGGGCGAACATGCTCTGGGCGCAGGCGTCGAGAAGGTGCTTGTTGGCCAGGAGCCACTCGATGTCGCGGGTGGCGGCGACGTAGCTGGCGGCCATGAGGACCCAATTGCAAAGCTGCTCCTGGGTCATATAGGAGAAGCAGCCTTTGAGATGCGCCAGTTCATAGCTGCTATTGCCGGGGGAGGAGAAGTTATTGTTGATCCCCATGTCGTGGCAGAACGAAATCCCCCCGGGCCGCAACTGTCCTCCGGGTGTTTTGACCTGATCGTGGTAGCTGTATCGGCGAGCGAAATGGGTAAGGATATTGCGCACGATCCAGGGATTGTCCTTGAGTTCCCAGAAGGCGTGATCCACCGACAGATCGAGGGTGTTCATCATGCAGTATTCGCCCTCGTTGACGATCCAGAGCGGCTCGCCGCCCACATCGAGCAACTGGGTGCTGCCGTAATACCCGCGGGTTCCATGGGCGATAAGGAATTGCTGATCGAGCGAAAGTCCCGAATCGACCAGGCGTTTATCGAGGACCGCGGCGCTGGTTTGGAGATCGGCGGCGCGATCGAGGGCGGCGGCGAGGACTTCGTCGAGATTGGTGTAATAGCGCGTGTAGTGGTAACGCCCTTCCAGGCCGGTGGTCACCGTCCCGTCGAGATGAACGCCGATCGCCAGCACCAGCGTCTTTTTGGCGCCCGCCGGCACTTCCATCGCAAGACCGGCGCACGTGCCCAGGGCATGAATCGGATTGGGATCGGCCAGTGCCTCGGCCACGAGCCATCGCTGCAGAGCAAGAAATTCACCTCCGCTTTTGTCGGAATCCTCTTCAATCCGCCCGAGGACGCCCAGGTTGCGGCGCCAGGCGAAGCCCAGCTTGCCATGGTCCGTGCCGGTCGTTTCAAATTCCAGCACTCGCGCGCCCGGCTCGACGAAGTCGATGGCGAAGACCCCGGTCTTGGCCTCCCGGCCCTGGCGGTTATCGACTTCCAGCGTGGCGACGACGGCCGGCAGAAGGCAGGCCTTGAGTGTTTCGGAATCGGCGCTGGGTTCGGAAATCGGCGAAAACGGGCTGTAAACCGTGAACTTAAAGTCCGCAGTCTGCCAGCTATCTGAAGCCCAACCGAAGAATCGACGAATCTGATCGGCCGCGTAGGTTTGGAGGGACTGGCGCGGCGCCGCCGAAGCGGTCTCTTCAATCTCATATGAAAGGGCCGGCGCATGCAGCTCGGAGCAGCCTTTGAAAAATGGAAGGCACCGGATGGGCTGCGGGGATTCGCGGCGTCCATCCTTCACCCCGATGTAAAGATTCTGTGCGGCGGGCTTTCCGAGTTCCACCCCGATGCCCCCGCCACTGTTGAAGTGGCCGCAGGTGAAACTCATGTAAGCGCCCATGGGGGAATGCTGGGCGTTGAAATTGATGTTCCCAGCTAGGGGCAGAAGTTTGCTAATCACAGAGACCCTCTTTTTGGTAAGCGTTTACTTAACACGGATATTGTACCGATTGTTCGTCCCAAACAAAGGAAATTCCCGGCATAAGGACGCTGGTCGAAAGCGACCGGATTTAACAGGGACATCGGGTTCGGCCCGCTCATAAGCAACCTCGACCGCTTTCGATCGTTGCATTTACTGACTCGGTGCGGTTCGGATCACCGCTTCGAATGCCGGGGTCGGCTTGCCTTCCCGATCGAACAGCAGCGGGTAACTGGTTCGTCCCTTAACGGGCCAGTCATTCAGCCAGGAATCTGCGTCTGTAACGCCCCAGAACGTCACGCGAGTAATCGTTCCACGGTGCTTTACGTACGTTGCGAACAATTCCGCGTATCTCTTGGACAGCGCCTGCTGCACCGCATCCGGCAGACCCTTCGGATACGGATTCAGCTCCGCCCGCGCCTCCGCTCTGGCGGAGACCTCGGCGGTGTTGCCCACAACGGCCTTGGGCAGCATGTCCATATCGAGTTCCGTGATACTCACTTTGACGCCCAGAGCGGCGAAGGAGTCAACGGTTGCATCGAGCTGGTCCATTGTCGGCCATTCCATCCTTAGGTGTCCCTCTATACCCACGGTGGTCACCGGAACGCCCTGATCCTTCAGTTTCCTTATCAGCGCCACAGCGCCCTTGCGCTTGGGCTCGTTCTCGACGGAATAGTCGTTGTAAGTCAGCTCGGCGTCGGGATCGGCCTCGTGCGCGAACTCGAACGCCTTGGCGATATAATCCTCGCCGATGATCTTCATCCACGAATCCTGGCGTAGCGTCCCATCGTCGTTGAGAGCCTCATTTACAACGTCCCAGCTATTGATGCGGCCCTTGTAGCGGCCCACCACGGTGCTGATGTGATCGTGCAGCCGCGCCAGCAGCGCATCGCGTCCCAGCGGCTGCCCCTTGTCGTCCTGGAAAACCCATTTCGGAGTTTGAGAATGCCACACAAGGTTGTGGCCGACGATCCACATGTGATTTGCTTCGCCGAATGCGACGTAGGCATCGGCCAAGGCAAAATCGTAAATGGCCGGTTCCGGGTGCACGACCTCCCACTTCAATGCATTCTCCGGCGTAATGGAATTGAACTGCGCCTTCACCAGTTCGGTTATCGCGGCGTTCTCTTCGCCGAACTCGCTCTGATTCAGCGCCACGCCGACGCGAAAACAATCCTTGAATGCGTCCTTCAGCGCGGGCGTCTGGGCCGGCAGCAATCCGCCTGTCAGCAGCACGCTCAGGGTCGTTAATTTCGCGGTCAGAGTCGTCAGTTTCGCAGACATAGTCATCCCGGTTATGTGGTGGCGAAGTGTTTCCTGCGTTCGGCCAGTTCGTCCTGGATCTGCAAATTGAGCTTCTTATTGATCCGGTAACAACTGAGGCAGATGATTACAACGCAGAAGAGGATGGACGGAAAGATACTCACGATCATCCGTATGCCGTGCAGCGATTGGGGCGTCTGGTGCTCGAGCGCGGCGACATACCCATAGCCGGAAAGCAACCAACCTGCGATAGCGCCCCCAAGGCTTAAGCCGCCCTTAAGCCCGAACAGAATGGTGGCGTAAACCACGCCGGTCGTCCGCCGACCGGTTTTCCACTCCGCATAGTCCGCCACATCGGCAAACATAGCCCATAGCAGCGGAATCGTTGGGCCGTAACTCAGGGCACGGAGGAACTCCAGAGTGAACGTGGCGCCAATGGCGTCCGCCGGCAGCAGGATAAACGCCGCCATAAGGACCGTGGTTATTGAAAATCCCGCGATGGCTACCGCCTTCTTCCCGAAGCGGATGGCAAGCCACGTGGAGCACAACACCCCGATCACCGTTACGAACTGGCTGGACATGTTAAACAGACTGAAGCCGACAGCCGCCACGTTGGAATGAGCGGGATCGACGATCAGCCCGAATTTGTTAAGGAGCGAGTGCCAGATTCCCGTGCCGCCGGATTCCGTCAGGCCGAGGTTCCGCAAAAGGTCGAATAGCCTGTCTTGATTTACGTAGTACCGGAAATAATAGACCATCGTGCCTCCGCGCATCGCCAGCACGGTGAAGTGCGTGATGGTGAGGAGGAACATCGCGATCCAGGGCCCCAGGCGAACCAGGTTTCGGAAGTCCTCGCGGGCGGTGGATTTCTGTTTGGGGTCGGGCTGGATTCGCTCGCGCACGCTCAGGAATGTGATCACAAAACAGACAACGCAGATTACCGCCCAGAGCCCGATGGTCATCTGCCAGCCCTTGGCGTTGTCGCCGTGTCCGAATCGCGCCACCAGGGGCAGCGTGAATCCGCCCACCAGCAGTTGCGCGATCATCGCCGACACGAACCGGAACGACGACAGGCTCGTACGCTCGTTGACATCGCCGGTCATGACCCCGGTGAGCGCTGAGTATGGCGTATTGTTCGCCGAATACAGCGTCATCAGCATGATGTTGGTCAGGCACGCATAGAGCACTTTGCCGGTGGTCGAAATGTGGGGACTGGTGTAGGCCAGGACCATGGCCGCAGCCCAGGGCAGTGAGGTGAACAGCACCCACGGCCGGAACTTGCCCCAGCGGGTGTTGGTGCGGTCTGCCATCAGGCCCATCATGGGATCGAAAAACGCGTCCCACAGACGCCCCACCAGCAGCAGCGAACCTGCAACCGCCGCCGTAATCCCCAACGTGTCGGTATAGAAATTTAACTGGAACAGGATCATCGTCTGAAAGACGAAGTTCGCTGCGCCATCGCCAAGGCTGTAGCCCGCCTTCTCGCCAAACGAAAGCTTCTTAATCTGCTCGGACGCCTTTTGCTCGGACATTATCTGCTCGGACATTGCGCGCTTCTCATTTTGTTCAAAGGCGAGTAAGCCGAAAGTATAGCGGCTTGGGAAAAAAAGCAAAAGCGCCGTGGGCGCCTGGAAAAAAAACCAGAAAAAAAGCGGCGCCGACAACTCGCTTATAAGCGTTGTCGGCGCCGCATGTCGCTGCAGAAGGAGGACACCTGCAGTTGTTTTATGCTCGGCGACGACGCGCCAAGAGGCCTAGACTCGCCATGCCCACAAGGCCGAGCGTGGCCGGTTCAGGAACAGCCGCAATCTGGAAGGCGTTGATGTAGCTGTTGGTGGAACTCTGGTCGCCGCTGATTCCGTCACCGCCGAAGGTCCAGACCGAAAACGTACCCGTGCCGTCAGTCGTCACGCCCAGCAGTGCCGGCGCCCCGGCTGTGGTGGCCGAAGTTTCACGGTTGGCCATGCTGGCGGTCGTCCAGGTAATGGTCTGCTCATCAGCCGGAGCCTGGAACAAACTCCCGTTACCCGCGGCCCACCAGCCGAGTCCATGCGAGGGATCAACGGTCGGAGCAATGGCCGTCCAATTCTCAGTGTGGCCGCTGGCCAAGTCATCGGAGAAGCCGGCGAAGAGGTAGGCGGTATTCGGGCTCAGGCCGCTGACTGTCAGCTGCAGCATATTTGTGCCCTGAATATTGGTGCCGGAAACGGCGCCAAAGACTAAAGTGGAAAGAAGGTTGGCGTCATACGCATTGCCGCCGGTGCTCGAAGTTGGATTATTACTAAGACCACCAAGGCTGCCGCGATCCCGGGAGTTGATCGGTTCGCCTGAGGCATAGTTGGCCGAGAGTCCCGGTGCCGAGAGGGTGGCCGTGATACCGCCAAAGGTGTCGGAAAGGGAAGTCAAGCCTGCAAGGCCTGACGCCTGCCCGTTGCTGTCTGGGAACGCATGCGTGCCATCGCCGCCATAATAAAACGGGCCGGCCCATGGGGACCAAGTCACGCCATACTGATCCGCACCGACTGGAGCATTTCCGGTGTTACCTTCAGTCGCGGATCCGTCACTGTACGAAAAGGAACCGGGGTATGTGCCGCCCGTCTTGCCGCCGTTCAGATCGACCGACAAGACCAAGTTGGTGGTGACCGGGCCGGTGAAAGGACCCGTCACGGACGCGAACGCCCCGGCACTCAATCCCAGCCCCGAAATCGAAGCTGCAGCCAAAATTGCCGTCTTTCGTCGCATAAATACCCTCCAAAGATTTGTCTTCTGACAAGCCTTTCTTTTAAGAGCAGCCCGTTGGGGTCCTTGTCAGAATGACCCGATATGGGGCAGAATTGCGCCCTCTCAGACAGCCCGAGCGCCGCGCTCGGGTAATCGCTTACTTAATTTAATCCCATTTAGATTTGTGTCAAGAAAAATCTCCCCATATCTGACGTAAACCGCGATCAAAATACCGGAAAAGGGGAAGAGCGTAAGCACCGCGACGCCAACAGTAAGAGGAGGCTTACTGTTGGCGTCGTGATTTTGTAGCCTAGAGGGTACAGATACCCAAAACTATGCCTGCCGGCGACGACGCGTCACAAGCCCCAGACTCGCCAGAGCCAGGAGGCCAAGGGTGGCCGGTTCGGGAACCTCGGTTACAGCCGAGTCAAAATCGCGAATGGTGGTTTTTCCTTCAAAATCCTGCAGGCCCTGCACGCCATCTGCGTTAACACCCTCTCCCGTGTCGTAAGCCGCTACAGGGTTACCCCCGCGCACCCACCAAGTGCTGTCAGCGTTGGCCGTCGGATCAAGAGAAAGCAGATAAAGGTTACCGGCAACCAATGGCACATTTGCGTCATCACCTTGGAAAGTCAATGTGTAAACCTCGCTACTTGCTGAGGTCGTGTAGGTGATTTGATCGGTTGGATCCAGCAAATTGGGACTCCCTGAGCCCCCCACGGCATTTAGTTGCGTGAACCCCACAGGAGTTCCGCCTGCGTTATAGGTGAGGGGAAATCCATACGATGAGGCGCTTCCCAAACTATAAAGCTCAACGTTAAAAGTCGCTGTAGCTCCAGTTAAAACCACTTCAGCAGTTGCCAAGGTACCCGATGTGGTCACTTCAAAAGCTTGGCCCAACGCGCCAAAACCTGCGGTGCCATGGGCGTTGCCGCCCCAACTATCGTTGTCGTTTGTAGCGCCGCCACTGCCAGTGAGGGGAGCCGCCCCTGTCTGATAAACCGGCGGCGCGCCAGTCCAACTTGAGTTTGACGACGCGGTTGCGAGTATGCTCGCTTGAACCGCCTGGGATAAACCCATGGCCGCAACGCCAGCGGCTGCCAGAACTGCAATTCTTCCTTGTCGCATATGTACCCTCCAAAGATTTGTCTTCTGACAAGTTTCTATTGTATGAGCAGCCAGTCTGGGTCCTTGTCAGAATAACCCGTTTGGGTAGACTCGCGTCTCTGCTCTACATTTCATACGTAAACGATTACTTGATCATAATGGCTCATCATCCGATGTCAAGAAAATTATCGGGGATTTTGACGTAAATCACGGTTGATTGACCGGAAAATGGGAAACATCGGATGGCCTGCGCAGGGCATGAAATGGGCCGCGCTGGATGGCTCCTCTGTTGTCGCCGTTAGCGGGATTACCACACTGGTGTTGTTTTTGCGTCCTGCATTGACTCAAGTATGGCGGGACAAGTCGATTACGAGCGATTCGGCAGACAATTCTACTGACTGGGGGCAGTGCCAACTCCAGGACCAAGCGAACAGACCTCATCCGCGGCAACGTCAACGTGAATCCGCGAGGCGGGCCGTTCAAGGGGGTGTGAGCGAAGGGGACGATCAGTCGCAAACCCAGGCGGGGCAGCCCCGGTTCACGCGCTTTCAAGCTCCATGTCGATGGCTCCGCATGGGCATTCGACGGCGCACAAGCCGCAACCGCTACAGTCGGCAAGGTAGACCTGATATCCCCGGTCGTCTCCAAGATTGAGGATCGCCTGATCCGGACAGTATCGGTAGCAAATGTCGCACTGATTGCAGTTGCCGCAGGAAAGGCAACGACATGCCTCCTCACGCGCCGTCGGCTCGTCGAGGCCGCCGAGCGTTTCCTCAAAACTGTTGTGCCGCCGCGCATCATCCAGCATCGGCTGCACGGATTGCGGAATCTTCGGGCTATCCTCAAGGTTTAGGCGGTCGAACTTCGCCGGGGCATGTTTGGCCGCAGGAACGTGGGTTCGGCCTTGAAGATAGGCGTTCACGTGGCGAGCGGCTTTCTTGCCGTGTCCAACTGCCGTCGTGACGGTTTTGTTTGCCGGGATCATGTCGCCGCCGGCGAAAATACCGGGGCGGCCGGTCATCATGCAGTCGTTGACTTCAACCTCGCCCGCCGCGTTGATGACCACGCCGGGAACGTTCTTCAGGAATTCGCTCTGCGTCTCCTGGCCCAGGGCGAGAATCAGCATGTCGGCACGGATGGTTTCGATCTTTCCGGTCGGCTGCGGCTTGCCCTTTGCGCCGAGCTGCATGACCTCAACCTGAATCTCGCCGTCTCCGATTTCCTTCACCGTTCGCAGCCAGTTGACGACGATTCCCTCCTGAAGCGCTTCATCCAATTCGCAGCGGTGGGCGGGCATGTGAGCCTGGTCGCGGCGATAGATGATGATCGATTCCGTGGCGCCCAATCGCACAGCGGTGCGGGCCGCGTCCATCGCCGTATTGCCCCCGCCGTACACGGCAACGCGCCGGCCGACGCAGTACGTCGGCCTGTCCTCGGCGCTTGCCAGGAACTTCAGCGCGTCGAGGATTCGGCCCGCATCCGCCGTCGGAACCTCCACGCGCTTGCTGAGCTGTGCGCCGATCGCCAGGCAGACGGCGTCAAATTCACCGTCCTTCAGAAGCCCGTCGAGGTCTTCGGTTTTGCTATGGGTCTTGAAGACCACGCCCATCCGCGCGATGCGGTTGATCTCCGCGTCGAGGACCCAGCGGGGAAGGCGGTACTCCGGAATTGCGTAGCGCATCATTCCGCCGAGCTTGGCGGCGGCCTCATGCACTGTGACGTGGTGTCCTGCCATCGCCAGGTGATACGCGGCGGAAAGGCCGCAGGGGCCGGATCCGATGACCCCGACGCGCTTGCCCCTCGCTGCACCGGGATGAAAGTTCCATCCCTTGCTGATTGCCAGATCGCCCAAAAACCGCTCGACGGCGTGGATGCTGACCGGCTTGTCCAGCCGCTTGCGATTGCAGCCGTTTTCGCAGGGATGATAGCAGACTCGCCCATGGATCGCCGGCAGCGGGTTGTTCCGCGTCAGCGCTCGCCACGCCTCTTCATAGCGGCGAGCCTGAGCGAAATGGAGCCATTCCTGAATGTTTTCACCGGCCGGACAGGTCAGATTGCACGGCGGCAGCCGATCCACAAAGACGGGGTGCTGGCTGCGCGCCGCCGCGGTGGAAATACTCGAGTCCGAGTCCTGTTCCGGGGAAACGACCATCAAATCGTTGTCATTCACAATGCACCTCTAAATTCTCTCGCTTCGGCTCCCCGCCGCTGACGCCAGCCTCCCAGGCTTCGGAATCGCCGGTGAAATACTGGACGCGGACTTTCTTGTATTCGTGGGTTGAATAGAGCGCGGCGAACCGCTGCATGCCCGTCGCCGAAGCTATGGCCTTCAGGATGACTTCGCCCTCGGCGCGCTGCCGCGCGTGAATCATGGTGTAGATGTTGTAGGGCCAGTCCGAATAGCTGGGGCGAAGGTAGCAGTGGCTGACCTGAGTAAAACCGGCCGCGACCGCCCCGAATGCATCCTGCCGCTGCGGAGGCACGATCCACACGCCCATGGCGTTGGCATCAAACCCGAGCTGGCGATGCCGAAGAACCGCGCTGAACCGCCGCATGATTCCGCGGAGGCGAAATTGTTCGGCAGCGGCCAGGAGTTCATCGACAGTCACACCCGCCTCCCGGGCCCACGCGTCAAACGGGCGCTGCTCGATGGGAAGATTTCGCTGGAGCACGCGCACGAATTCGATTTCCTGCTGCGAGAGAGCGACGGCCGAATGATGCCGCGCGGGCTTTGCGGCGATTTCCTGGCTTGGCCGATGAGGGCGGCCTGATGTGCCGCCGCCCAGGTCCAGCTTCACGCCGATTTTGTACATCTTGAGCGTTGGCAACAGTCGAGTGGCAACGGCGCCGCAGCGCTGGTGAAGGATTTGTGCGGTTGCTTCAAGACCCAAGCGGCTGTCGGGAGCGACAGCCAGCGTGTACCACAAGTTGTAGTCGTGATCCCGTCGATAATTGTGCGATACGCCGGGATGTTCGTTGATGGTCGCGGCCGCGGAGGCCAGGCGATGTTCCGGCACTTTGGCAGCCACCAGAGTGCTTCGATATCCGAGAGAACCGCTGTCGAAAATCGCCCCGATCTGACGGATGACCTTGTGCGGACCGGTCCCCAGCGCCCTGAGCCGTTCGAGAACCAGCGATTCCGGTAAATTCAGGCTGCGGGCAACTGCCGCGAACGGTCGAGGCGACAAAGGAACCTGCTCCTGCATGGCGGCAAGCAGTTGCCCATCGACGGCCTGCAAGAGATCGGCATCATGCAACTGGTCAGTGTACATAGTCGCTCGGGGGAGATGAACCCCGATCATCACGCCGGGGATTGGACGCATGCAGAGCGCCGGCAAGCGCCAGCATCGCCGGGGTGGGGCTATGCCGCAGGCCCGAGACGCAGGGATGCATGAACTTTCCGACGAGCCGGTCGATCCCCTGCGCGATGGCCTGTTTTTGCGATTCGGTCAGGTTGGGGCATTTTCGCAGCAGCCGATCCAGTTCATCGTCGCGAACACTTTTGGCGTCGCGATACATCTGCGCGATGATGGGATTGAGGCGCACGTCGTTCAGCCAGTGGATGAATGCCGTAACTTCTTCATCGAGAATCCGTTCGCATTGCTCCAGCGCCGTGGCCCGGTGATTCTGGTTTTCGGTGACGATGCGGCCGAGATCGTCGATGTCGTAGAGATACACGCCTTCCAGCCGGGCAATCTCGGTTTCGACGTTGCGAGGCACTGCCAGGTCAACGATGTAGATCAGCCTGTTTTGCCGCTGCTTCTGTATCTCGCGCATGCGTTGCAGGGTGAGAACCGGTTGGGCGCAGCCCATGGCCATCAGGACGATGTCCGCATCCACCAATTGCCGCTCAAGCTGCTCGAACGGCGCGGCCACGGCCTGACAGGCCTCGGCAAGAACGCGCGCGTTGCTCAGCGATCGAGACATGACGACAAATCGGCGCGTCGAAACGCTGCTGGCCAGATGCTGGCAGACCAGCCGGGCCACTTCACCGGCGCCCACCACCAGCGTTTGTTTATCCGCGAAATCGGAAAAGATGCTCCTGGCGACGGCGACCGCGACCGAGGGGACCGACAGCTTTCCTTCAGCTATGGCGGTCCCGCTGCGGGCCCGCTTGCCCACTTCAAAGGCATGATGGAACAGGCGATTCAGCACCCGGCCGGTCGTGCCCTGCTCGCACGCCAGGGTGTATGCTTGCTTGATCTGATTGACGATTTGACATTCTCCAAGAACCATCGAGTCGAGCCCGCTGACGACGCGGAAGAAATGCCGGCAGGCCTGTTCGTCCGAAAATTGATACAAATATTGTTTGAACTGTGCCGCCGGAAGATCGCGGGCCTCGGCGAGGAAGCTAATGATGTCGGCGGCGGCAGGCCGCTCGCCCTCCGTCGCCACAAGCATCTCAACGCGGTTGCAGGTGCTGAGAATCGCCGCTTCGCAGCCGGGGAATTGCTTGCGGAAAAACATCAACGCGGTGGAGACGCCTTCGCGGCTGAAAGCCAACTGCTCTCGAATCGCCACCGGCGCCGTGCGGTGGTTGAGGCCAACAAGAACGATGCTCATGGCCGGCCTCCACTGCTTTTGTGATCGTGCAAATGACGACGTACGACGGAGCGGCTTTCGAGCCACATCGAAATGACATAGCCCCATAGGAGCACTGATCCGATCGTATAGGCCGCGATGACATAGTCGTTCATAACGCACCGCCCGTCTGTCTGATCGCCTTGGGCCCATGAAGCGTCGCGCCGGCGACAAACGGCGCCGTCCGGATCTCCCGTGGATTGTTCGCCTGGTCGGAATTCGCCGCCGCCGAACTTGTCCGGTTGAGAACAAATCGAGTGACGACCAAACCAGCCGCCAAGAGTGTCACCGGCACGAACGACGCCATCAAAGTCAGCTTCATGGCCGGTTCCAGTTGGATGGAGCCGGGGTGAATATCCGGCAGCAATCGAGCGGACAACCAGACCAGTGGAACGTCGAGGAAAGCAATGATCGCGTAGACCGAGCCGATGATGGCGCGGCGCTCGCGGCCTTCGACGGAAGATCGAACCACCAGATAAACGACGTAGAGAAAAAAGAGGATGAGGCTGAACGTCAATCGGGGGCTCCAGGTCCACCAGACACCCCAGGCGGCGCGGCCCCAGATCATGCCGGTGGCAAGGACCACGGCGCATAATTGAACCGCCACGCGAGCGGCCGCCGCCGCAAGTTCATCCCACCAACCCTTGCGTTGCCACAGATATGCGATGCTGGCCACGAAGGCCGTCAAGCAGGCGAGAAACGTGTTGATGGCCACCGGCAGATGCAGGTAAAAGATCTTCTGGACTGCCCCCATCGACCGTTCGTCCGGCGTGTAATGGATGATCAGGACGAGGTCGGCCGCGAAGAGCAGCGCGACTGCGATCCAGTAACTTCGAACCAGTTTGCCTTGGACGCTGCTCATGAGATCAACTCCAAACCTGCAAATCGCACGTTGAATTTGGGCATCACCTCAAGGCTCCAGGACCCACTCAAACATCAGCCAACTGGCCGTCAGGAAAATCGCATCGAACGCAACCAGGACTCCCAGGCCCAATCCACCCACCGGCAAACCGTCGCGGAACTGGTGGATCAACAGTTGCGTGGAGGCGATTACCAGGGGCAGGGCGACGGGAAAAATCATCATCGCCAACAGCCCGCCTTGCAGCCTCGTCGAAGAAACCACGGCAGCGAACAACGTGCCGATGGCGGCGAAGCCGACGATTCCCAGAGCCATGACCGCCGTGAACGTGAACGGGGCTGCGGAAAGATCGAATGAAAAGAACAGAACCCCTGCTGGCGTAATTACTAACGCGACGGCCGCCATCAGGGCAAGATTGCTCGTGAGCTTCGCCAGATAAAGCGTTCCGCGGCTGATGGGAGTGAGCATGAGTGCGGCCAGCGCACTTTCGGAACGCTCCACAGCCATGGTTTTCTCAAAACAGAGAACCCCACTGAAAAGGTAAGCGACCCAAAGCACGACCGTTGCCCCAAACCCCACCGCCGCCCCACCACCCAGACCCAGACCCAGAACCACCACAATCAGCAACCCCAACACGATCACCAGGCCAATGGTTTGGCGGCTGCGTGCCTCGATCCTGAGGTCCTTGCCGACCAGGAGAAGAAATTGTTGGGCAACTAACGGCATAAAAGCTCCCCCATCAAATCATGACGATTTCCTCGGGTTGAATTCGCCGATCGGTTCCAGCCAGTTCGGCGAGAATGCCTGGTGCATCGGCGACCCGGGCCGGTTGATCGATGGCGATCGTTCCAGCGCCGAGCACAATGACGCGCTCGGCCAGCCGCAGGCTTTGTAAAACGTCGTGATTGACCATCACAATCGTCTTACCGGCCATGTGCAGGTCGCTCAGAAGCCGCTCCACCGCCGCGGCGCCGGGCACGTCCAGCCCGGCGAAGGGTTCGTCGGCCAGCACAAGGTCCGGCTCGTGCACCAATGCCCGTGCGATCGAGACGCGCTGGCACATTCCACGGCTGAAGGTTTTGACCGCGTCATCCGCCCGATCGATCATGCCGACGATCGACAGAAGTTCCTCGGCTCGCCGCCGCGGAGCCTCCACGCCATACAATCGGGCGAACAATTCGAGGTTTTCCCGCGCCGTCAGATCGCGATAAAGCATGGATTGATGCCCGATCAAGCCCAGACGTGCCCGCGCCTCGCCGGCATGCCGGCAGACGTCCAGGCCGAACAATTGAAGCTGTCCCGCGGTTGGCGGCATCAGGGTCGCGAGGATTTTCAGCAATGTCGTCTTGCCGGCCCCGTTGATCCCCAGGATCGCGACAAATTCGCCGCCAGCGATCGACAGCTCGATTGACTTCAATACCGATCGTTCATCGATCGTTTTGCCCAGGCCGACAGCGCGCACCGCCAATGAGGCGGGATTTGTTTCGGTGAAGGACGATGAAGAACTTAAAGCAATCATAATTCGCCCGAGCGCATGCCGGTTCACCCGACCGCACGCCGGCCGTCAGTCGCTTGACTCATCTCCTTTTTGGCGCCTGCGCTGATTTGGGATTCTTGAACAGAGTGATCATCGTTCCCACGAGCAGGATCGTGATCGCCCCGCCAACCGCGATCCCCTTTGACGCAATGGAATTGTCGGCGGCGGGTTTAGGCGCTTCGATCGAAGAGACGGGTTGTACCGAAGCGGCGGCGACCTTCAGACCGCCGACGGTCAATGTAATCGTCTGTCCTTCGCTCAGGGAGGTCGCAATGTAGCAGCGAGTCTTCGGCCCCTTTTCATCCAGTTGCTGGGAGCCCATGGCTTGCATGCCGGGCGCTTCGACGGTGGTTCCATCTTCCGGGACGAAGACCAGCATATGTCCCACACTGGACGGCGCGGTAACCGACAAGACAGCTTTGTTATCCGCCGAGGGAATCCGATACTGAAATTCGTATCGATCCTCGCCGGGAATCAGGGGCTGTTTGCTGACCAGTTTGCCATCGGCGACGAAGACCGCGGCGCCGTCCAATGCCCCGCCGACTTTCAGGTCTTTAGCCGCCGCCGGCAGCTTCATCGAGAAAGTGCTCCGCAGACCGCGTGCATCCGCCTTGCCGATCCAGGCCCGATTCCCCGTTGTCTGAATCGAGAGCATTTCGGTGACGTCGATGCCGGCTGCCGATGGATGGATGATGACATGCCGCATCGTCACGGACCAATGGGGCGTCTGATCGGTGGTTTCGAAGATGGGAACATCCAGTTTCTGCATGGAATGATCCATGTCCATCAGATCGCCGGCGGTAGTGAAAACGACGCCGGCGTGAGTGATTCTGACGATGGGCTGGATTCCAAATCGGACGGGAAGCCCGCCGATCTCCAGCGCCCCGGCGGCATTGAGATGCGTGGCCATGTGATCGAGCAGTTGCCCGCGGACAACGAATTCGACGTTCACGGGATCGCTCCCCGCGGCGGGACCGCCGGGCGTGCACTGGATCGCGCGGATATTCAACGTTCCGACCTCCGAAGGCTGAGTGCTGGCCGGAGCCGTCGGGCCGGCGGAATCAAGCGCGGGATGCCCGGGCGGAAGATTCGACGCATTGCCCGTTGGCGACGCCGGTGTCGCTTGCGAATCAAGGGCGGGATGTCCGGGCGGAAGGTTCGGTGCATTGCTCGTTGGTGACGCCGGTGTCGTCGGCGCGGCGTCGGATGCGAAGATCGGCTGAATCCGTGCCCCTGGCTGATCGGCGGCGGCGCAACCGCCGAGCGCCCAAATGCTCGCGACCACCGTGGCTGCCAATGTTCGTTTGATCGATTTCATAAAAGTCTCCAGCTTTCCGGTCATGATTTTTTGCCTCGTTACCGGGCCGCCATCGCAGGTCCGGGGTTGCGCGATCGTCGCCCGCGCGGCGTAGGGGCCTCCGCGGCCCCTTGCCGCGCGGGCGACGTCAACTGAGATTCCGCCGCTTTCTCGAACAAGCCTTCGATGCGGGGAATCAGGCAGATCAAGGCGCCAATCATCAGCACCCATCCGCCTGCCCAGATCCAGTTCACCAGCGGATTCACGATGGCCTGGATCGCGACGTTCTGGCCACCCTCGTCCCAGCCGGCGAGATTCAAATACAAGTCCCGCTTCCAGTTCGATCCGATCGCCACGACGCTGCTGGTCTGTTCTTCCCATTTGTCATAGACGCGGCGCTGCGGCTTGAGCGTGATGGAGGTGCCGGCGGCATCGCTCGCCGTGAGGTTGGCTTCCGTCATCATGTAATTCACGCCGCGGCCTTGCGCGATGGAATTCAGCGTCAGCTTGAAGCCCGCAAAGCCGGTGGAATGGCCGGGAGTCAGTTGCAACGTCTGGTTGGTGCTGAACACGCTGGAGCCGGTCACGCCGATCATCACCAAAAGCATGCCCATGTGGACGAGTTGCCCGCCGTAGCGGCGATGATTGCCGTCGATCAATCGGAACAGTGCCAGCAGTGGGTTTTCGTCTCGGCTGCGAGCGATGAGCATGCGGCCGAAGTCAATTCCGGCGGCGGTCACCGCGGCAGCGGCAATGGCCGCACAAGCGACCGCCCAGGCGCTGTGAAACCCGCAGGCCCAAACCGCGACGCCGGCGACGATTGCCGCCAAGGCCGGGATGAGACTTCCGCGGGCCAGCCGCCGCCCCGCTTCCTTGCCGTAGCTCAGCAGCGGCCCGATCGCCATCAGCGCCACCAGCAGCAATCCCGCGGGAGCAACAACCTTGTTATAGAACGGAGGTCCCAGCGTGGTGCTGGTTCCGGTAAACGTGCGGCTGATGACGGGGAAAATCGTGCCGATCAGCACCACCAGCGTCATCCCGCCCAGCAGAACGTTGGTGGCCAGGAAAGCGCCGTCGCGGCCGATTAGGCCTTCCAGTTTGCGCTGCGACCGCAGGCTGCGCGCCCGCCAGATGATCAGGCCAACGCAGAAGACGACTGCGGCCAGAAGGAAGGCCAGGAAAAAGGTGCCGACGAGAGATTCACCGAAACCGTGGACTGAATCCACGATCCCGCTGCGCGTCAGATAGGTGCCGAAAATGCAAAGGACGAACGTCACGGCGAGCAACGCGGCGTTCCAGATGCGGAACATGCCGCGGTGTTGCTGCACCATGAGGGAGTGAATGAACGCCGTGCCGGTCAGCCAGGGCAATAGCGAGGCGTTTTCGACGGGGTCCCAGGCCCAGTAACCTCCCCAGCCGAGTTCAACGTACGCCCACTGCGCTCCCAGGACGATGCCGATGGTGAGGAAAAGCCAGGCGAACAGCGTCCACCGTCGTGTGGCGTCGATCCAGCGGTCATCCCGGCGCCCGGCGACCAGGGCGCCGACCATCAGTGCGAACGGAATCGTGAAGCCGGCATAGCCCAGGAACAACAGCGGCGGATGCGCGATCATGGCCCAATCCTGAAGCATGGGATTCAGCCCGTTTCCGTCGTCGGGAATTTCGGCGCTAGCGGCGAAAGGATTCGCTGCAAAGAGCATCAGCAGCGCGAAGAACGCGCAGACAACGGAAAGCGTCGCGATCGTGGCGGCCGATTGCCCGATCGACTGCTGCCGGTTCAGCGTGAACGCCGCGATCGTGCTCAGCACCCCGAGGAGAACGGCCCACAACAGCAGGCTGCCTTCCTGACCCGCCCAGAACGCCGCAAGCTTATATCCCGTCGGCAATGCCCGGTCGGTGAATCGGGCCACATAATCCAAAGAGAAATCACCGCCGAGGAGGGCGATGAAGAGCACGACCGATGCAACGCACAGCATGGCGGCCAGCACCGCGACGGACCAGCGCGCGGCGCTCAGAGCGCGGGCGGACTGGAATCGGGCTGCAATCATCGAAGCCCCAATGGCGACGGCGGACGCCAGCACCGCAAAGCTCAAGGCCATTTCACCCAGCGTGCTCATGACGCCCTCCCGAGCTTTGATGCGGCATCCGGTGCGTTGGTCTTATCCCTGGGGGCAACCGATTCGTACTTGCTGGCGCATTTGGTCATCATCACGTCCGCCGCGAAAACTCCCTGACCATTCAACTGACCCTCGATGACAACGTCGCGGCCGGCCTGAAACAGCCCCGGGATCACGCCGTGGTATTGGACGGGCAATTCGACGCTTGTGCCCTTGAGGACGAAGTTGGCGGTCAGGGATGCGGGGCTGGACGAGAAATGTTCGTCTTCGACCGTTCCACAAAGGCGAACCCGCTGCGTGCGGTATTGACCATCGGAGAGGAATTGATCGACGGTCAGATGATAAACGTGGGCCTGCCGCGCGCCTGCAAAGGCAAGGTAGGTAATTGCTCCAAGAAATACGCAGGCGCCGACGGCCAGCTTGACACGCATCCTGTTCATTGACTTCCCGGTCAAAGACTGCCCGACAAGTCACAATCCCGGTGCCATGACAGCCGCGGACGCAAACAAAGCGGGGACGCATCCAAGAACTGCATTGGCAGCCAGTTACCGGGGGGACCCAAAGGTCGTGCAATCCGGTCGGCGGCGGGCGGCTCTCAAAGTTGGGAGTCGGGGACGCCAGCAAATCCACCGGGCGGGAAGACAAACCGCTCGAATCGCTCGCGTTTCCCGCGTTTGGATCGCACCGGGCACGATACAGCCAGGAATCCAAGTTTGATCCGAGTGGTATGCGTCTTGCCCCGATCAACAGCGCGCGGAGTCTCGACCAGACGGGCGTGATCGGCGTGTGCCGATCGGCATTTGACCATTTACCTGAAAAGGAGAACCCTTATGAGACATCCCAAGCTTTTGCTCGGGACTGTCGCACTTTGTCTCTGTTTCGCGGCGCAATCCATGGCACAGAGCATTTCGACAAGTCCCCACAACCTAAACACGATCCCCAATGCGGCGGGCACCGGTAATCTTTCGATCACCGGCCCGAGAACCACCGGCGAAATTTGCCGGCCCTGTCATACCCCTCACAAGGCGATATACAACGCCGGCGCTTTGTTGTGGAACCACGACGTGAACATGAGCCAGTCGTACACCATGTACACGTCCGTTCACGTGACGGCCAACAGCGGCCCGGGCGGCAGCAGCGCCAATCCGCAGTTGGACAGCACCAGTCGTCTGTGCCTGTCTTGCCATGACGGGCTGATCGCCGTTGACAGCTACGGCGGCGCGACCAGTGGCACCGTCTTCATGCAAAACATCGTCACGAAGTACGGAACGGGCCAGGACGCCATCGCCGGCGGAACCAGCCCCACCCCAATTGCCGGCAGCGACCTGTCGGCCGACCATCCGGTCGGCGTCGGGTATCCCGGACTGACCGCCACGATCAGCGGCGGATACGTCACCGGCATGTCTTGGGCCCCGGTCACCGGATACAACGATCCGACCCAAACCGCTTTCACCGCCAGCGGCGTCGATGGCCTCCCGGCCGTCAACCTGGTGCCGCTGCCCAGCGGGCTGGTCGGTGTCGGGTGCGGGACCTGTCATGAGCCGCACGACTTCACCCAGTTGTTCGTGCGCATGAACAATTCCGGCAGCGCTCTGTGCCTGAAGTGCCACAACAAGTAGCGGTAACGCCGCGGCGCGTCGGCGTTTTGAACGCGCAGCCACCTGGCGGGCCGGCCCGAAAGACCGGCCTCGCCAGGGGCCTTACAAACACTCGGTTCGCCCCGTTACGTCCGTCTGGTCACTCTACGCGAAACGAACCGGCATTTGAACCGCCAAGGCATGAAATGAAACCGATCATTAACAACCCCTTCCCCGCGGCCCGCGCCGCCCTTGCGATTTCTTTTTTCGTTCTCATGGCGCTGGCCAATGGTTGCACTCACCAGGCCAGCGAACCCCAAACGCCTTATTCATTTTGGCCGCCGTTTCCACAGGAACCGCGGATCCTGTTCCTTGCCAGCTATTCAGCCAGCACAGACATCGAGCCGCCCAAGACCAAGTGGGACGAAATCATTTATGGAAAGGACCCGCAAGCTCAGGCGATGATCAGCAATCCCTACGGCGTGGCGATGTGGAACGGGCGAATCTACGTTTGCGATACCCGGAACCCCGCGATCGAAATCCTCGACCTGCGTAAACATCAGATGCAAATGATGACCGCAGGGGAGGTGGGCAAGATGGGCAAACCCGTCGCCATCGCCATCGCCCCGGATGGGAATAAGTACGTCGCCGACGTCCAGGTCGGCGCCATAGCGGTCTTTGACGCTTCGGATCATTTCGTCCGCCAGATCGGTCACGAAGATTTCAGACCCGGAGGGCTCGCCGTGCACGGCAACGAGTTGTACGTCACGGACCACAAGGCCAACCACGTCGAGGTTTTCGACCGCTTCAGCGGCAAATCGTTGCGAATCATCGGCGGCTTCGGCCAAAAGCCGGGCCAGATGGTTGGCCCGCTCGGCATCGCGACTGACGACCAGGGAAACATTTACGTTGACGACATCATTAATTGCCGGGTGCAGAAATTCGCGCCGGACGGAAAGCTCCTGGGGATGTTCGGCTCTCTGGGTGATCACCCCGGCACTTTCACCCGCCCCAAGCACATCGCGGTGGACCACGACGGCGTCATCTACGTCGTCGATGCCGCCTTTCAGAACGTCCAGATGTTCGACAGCCAGTTCAAGGCGCTGCTCTTTTTCGGCAACAACGGCGATTACCCCGGCTCGATGGACCTGCCGGCCGGCATTTGCCTCCACGATGGAGACCTGGACTTGTTTGCCGACCGAATCCCCGACGCCTTTCAAGCCCAGTACCTCGTCCTGGTGACCAATCAGGCAAGCAATCACAAGGTCAGCGTCTACGCATTCGGCCATCTCAAGCAGGGTCGAACGATCAATGACATCGCCGGGAGCAAAGGAGTGGTTTCCCAGGGGACGGCGACCCAACCGGCGACGGGCGTCGGCGCTCCCCTGCCGGACCAGCGGGAATAGGTGATGGTTTATGCCGAGCGCTCCATGGCTGCCACGACGAGACATTTTCAGTTTGGGCGGCGCCCGGCCTATGCGATGGCAATCTGGGCACTCCTGTCGATCCTGGCGCTGGGGTGTTCCGTTCGCAAGAACTACAAGACGCTCAGTTTCTTCTTCGACGGTGTTCCCGATCCGAATGCACCGGTGAGGGCGTCGCCGGCATTATTCAGCGCCGCGGCCGGACCCAATGGCGAGCCGGCGCCGGTGAAGATGTACCGGCACAAGCCCTATGCCGACGGCAAATGCGGTGAATGCCACGCCGCCGACAAAAAGCACCTGCTGACGGTGAAGGCCGAGTTGTGCGTCAAATGTCACGCGCCGGCCGTCAAGCAATATCCGGTGATGCACGCGCCGGTGGCGATTGGCCAATGCCTCTGGTGCCATGAGCCGCACGAATCCGATTCTCCGCGGCTGCTGAAGACGACCACCCCGCAACTGTGCCTGCAATGCCACGATCTGGAACTGCTGCCCTCCGACATCAAACCGCATCAGTCGGACCAGGCGAATTGCCTTGATTGCCACGTGGGGCACGGCGGGGCCAAGCCGTCGCTGCTGCTGGTGGACAATCCGACCGTTTCACCGATCACGGCGCGGCTGAATCCTTCAACGCAGGCGTCGCCGGGAGCGAGCGGCTCATCGCCGGCGGGAGGACCGCCGTGATCGCCAGCGGTCGTACATGCCGCGCGATCTTGGCCGCGCTGGCGCTGGCCGCCTCGGTCCTTTGTTCCGCGGCCGCCGCCTTGGCGCAGGATCAAGGCGGGCCGATCGCCGTCGGCACCGCCCAGGCGCCGCCGCCATTCCATCTGGACCTGCCCAACGGGACCTTCAACTTCGATTACCTGTATGAGCACGATACCAATCAGCAGCAGGGCACTACCACCGGAACCACCGACAACAGATTCCAGGAAACCCTCAATATGCTGACCGATGCCTATGTCCTCAGCCCCAATCTCGCCTACATCAACCTCGGTGGCACCTTTGGACTACAGCAGGAATCCTTCGACGGGCCCGGCGGGAAACAATACACCACCGGCGTGCTCGACGGCTGGGACGTTTCAACCACCTTCCTCCGCAACGAAGTCGCTCCCCTGACGCTGTATACGCGAAGGACCGAGCAATTGATCACGCCGGACTTTTCGCCCTCGCTGGATTCCACCGATACCACCTACGGAGGTTCCCTCGACATTCGCTCCAATTCCGTGCCCACCCAAATTCAGATCTATCAGGAGAACGACCTGCAAACGCAGTTTGGAGGCATGACCAACTACCAGTTGACCCAGGATGTCGCTCACTGGCACACGGACGTTATCGATCTGAAAAATCAGACCCTGGCCTGGGATTACACTTATCAGAACACCAGCGAGCAGGAGCAGGACTCCCCTACCATCCGATATCAAAGTCACAACGCCTCCCTGAACGATGTCCTCTATTTCGGACCGCAAAACGCCAGTTCCCTGACGTCTTCGGCCGCAGTGACCGAGCAGACCGGCAATCTTGCCTTCGGTCAAATCCGCCTGGATGAAAACCTGCGCGTGCAGCACTCCAGCGATTTTCAGACCCATTACGACTACTCGCTGGATCAAAGCAATATCAGCGGCATCGAGCAGATCAGCAACCAACTCGACGCTGGATTCGTTCATCACCTGTTCGAGAGCTTGACCACCACCGGCGACGTCGGTGGATCCCTCCTCAATGAAACCGGCGGGAGCGAGGTCGAGCAGCTCTTTGGCAAGCTGGATTTCAACTATCGAAAGACGGTGCCTTACGGACTGCTGCTAGCGAACCTCGATCTTGGATGGCAATGGCTATATTCTCCCCAAGGGACTTCGGAGACTCCCATCATCAATCAGCCGGAGACTTTCAACAACACCCAGCCGATCACTCTGACCCAGACGAACATCGACCCGGCCTCAATCGTCGTGCTGAGTTCGGCGGGCGTGCCGTATCTCAAGGGAACCGACTTCACCGTCAATACGGTCGGGAACCTGATTCAGATCCAGCGGATTCTCGGAGGCCTGATTCCGCCCGACGGCAGCGTGCTGCTCGATTATGACCTCCTTCCGCAGGCGGCGAACACGACCAATACCGGCAACTTCGGCATCGGCAGCCGCTATGAGATCGAAAAAGGCCCGCTCCACGGCCTTGCGCCATATCTCCGCTACAACGTTCAGAGCCAGACGATCGACACGCAGCAGGCCGGCCAGTTCACCCCCGACAGCTACCAGGATGTGGTGGCGGGCGTGGATTACCGCTTCTGGAAGTTCATGTTCAATGCCGAGCAACAGTGGCACGACAGCACGCTTGTCCCATTCAACGCCTCCCGCGTCTCGGCGCGTTTTGACGAGCGACTGGACCGCGACACAAACGCCAACGTCACCGCCAGCTATGCCATGCTCGACTATTACGGCGAACATGACTACGTCAACGACGCCTCGATCAGTGCCGTTCTGGATCACAAGATCGGCGCCGCCTGGTCGATCGTGGCGCGGGCGATCTGGATGAACGACCGGGACGAACTGTTCGGCAATACCGAGGGTTTGGAGGAGCAACTGGAGCTGCGCTGGAAGCACAACCAGACCGACCTCTATGGCCGGATTCGCAACGCCACGCTGAGGTCAACAAACGTGGTAAGCACTTTTCAGGTTTTTGAGATCGGCCTGACCCGACGTTTTTAGCACAAAGGACGGAGCATCCGAATGCCAATGCGAGAATCTAATATCCTCCGAGCCGCCGGAAGCGGACTGGCTCGACGGCTTGCGCTGGTGGGCCTGACGTTGCTGGGCGGCTGCGGTCATGACGCCGGAGTGATCTTCCCGAGTCTCCAGAACGCTCCGCAATGGCCCGCCGCGCCCGCTGAGCCGCGGATTCGTTACGTGGGTCAGTTGACCGGCAGCAAAGACCTCAAGCCGGCGGTGTCCTCATTCCAGGTACTGGGCAGCGTGGTGTTTGGAGGAACGTCAACGGCCTATTCATTTCAGACTCCGATGGCGGTATGCACGGACGGGGCGGATCGCGTCTTCGTCGCCGACTCCGCCGACCACGTCATCCACGTGCTGGACCTGAAGACCCGGGAGTACCAGCGTTGGACGCCAATCGGCCGGAAATTATTGACGCCCGTTGGTCTGGCCTACGATGGCAGCGGCCGGCGCCTTCTCGTGTCAGACTCCGGCACGTCCGCCATCCTCATTTTCTCGCTCCAAGGCCAATTCATCGGGGAATTGGCCTCGGGACAATTGAAGCGGCCCTGCGGATTGACGGTCGATCCGCGTAACGGACGGGTTTTCGTCGCCGACGTCGCGGCCCACCAGGTCATCGTCCTCTCGCCTTCCGGACAGGTGATCGAACGCATCGGCGCCCGCGGCGACGCCCTCGGACAATTCAATTACCCCACGAATGTCGCCATCGACGCCCAAGGCCGACTCTACGTCAGCGATTCGCTGAACTTTCGAATCCAGCAATTCGGCGCCGACCTGGAACCGATTCGCCAGATGGGGCGTCAAGGCGACATGCCCGGCTATTTCGCGGAGCCCAAGGGACTGGCGATCGATCCCGCCGGACACATTTATGTCGTCGATGCCCAGTTTGAGGCGGTGGAAATCTTCAACGATGCGGGAAATCTGCTGCTGGATTTCGGCGAGGAGGGCCACGGGTCGGGCGAGTTCTGGCTCCCCTCGGGCATTTTCATTGACGGCCACGGCCGCATCTGGGTCGCGGATTCTTACAACCATCGAGTGCAGGTATTTGATTACCTGCCGGAGCGCAAGCCATGAAACCCACTTTCAGAGCGGCGATGTTGGCGATTCTGGCGCTGTCAATCACGGTGCTTGATCCCTCGGCGGCGCGGGCTCAGGTTGGACCGACCAGCGTCGTCAACAGTCCCCACAATCTTTCCGCCTCCGGCCCCGGGACGATCAAATCGACCAACGAACAGGAGGTATGCATTTTCTGCCATACGCCTCACAACGCCGCTCCGGTTCAGCCTCTGTGGAACCGGGAACTTCCCGTCAACGCATACAAGGTCTACTCCAGTTCCTCACTGGTCGCGACGCCGGGCCAGCCAACCGGTTCCAGCAAGTTGTGCCTCTCCTGTCATGACGGCACCATCGCCCTCGGCAGCGTGCTGTCGAGCAACCTGCCCCTCACGATGGCCAATGGCGTCATCACCCTCCCGCCGGGGGCAACCAATCTCGGCACCGATCTCTCCGGAGATCACCCGATCTCTTTCACCTACGATTCCAACCTGGCGACCAAGAACGGCAATCTGGTTGACCCCAGCGCACTGCCGACACAGGTGAAACTGGAGAGTGGTCAGCTTCAATGCGCCAGTTGCCACGATCCCCACGACGATAGCCGGGGGAATTTTCTGGTGATGAGCAACAGCAATTCGCAGTTGTGCACCAGTTGCCACCTCCTCTCCGGAGAAGCGACGGTGACCGGCCACAACTTATGCATCGACTGTCACCAGCAACACAATGCGCCGAGCGGGGCATTGCTGCTGACTCAGGCGACGGTCACCGCGACGTGCGCGGTTTGTCACGGAACTTCGATCCCTACGGCCACGGCATCAACCGCGAAGCTGGCCCCCGGCGCGACGCTGGTCTTCGGCGGCAGCATGATTGACGGCCCCGATCCCAGCATACCCAGCCCGGTCAACGCCGGCGTCAATGTGATCACCGAGTTGAACAAAATGAGCCGACACAACGCCGACGTCCGTCCGGCCTTCGGCAATCTGATGCCCAAGACGGCGATCCAAGGCGCGACCGATCTGGTCAACTGCGCCGACTGCCACGAACCGCATACGATCAAAACCGGCGTAGCAATGGCGCCAAACATTGCGCCGGCGCTGGGCAAAGCCAGTGGCCTTACCATCGCCGGGGCCGCCACCGTGCGGGCGAAATATGAGTATGAAGTCTGTTTCAAATGTCATGGCGCTGAGAACTCCGACCGGCCGTTTATCACCCGAAAGGCCGTCCAGACCAATATCCGCATGGAATTCGTTCCCACGGCGGTCTCCTTCCATCCCATAACGGCCCCCGGGCGCGGGCGGGATGTTCCCAGCCTGATTCCCGGGTTAACCACGGCCAGCCTCATTTACTGCACGGATTGCCATAACTCGGATACCGGCCGCAAGTCCGGCGGGTCCGGGCCGGACGGGCCGCATGGCTCGAACATCCCCCCGCTGCTCATCGCCAACTACGACACCATCGACGGCGCCAGCGAAAGCTCCCTCGCCTACGCCCTGTGCTACCGTTGCCATCAGCGCTCCAGCATCCTGAACAATGACTCTTACAGCGGGCACCGTGATCACATTGTCAACGACCGAACGCCCTGCTCGGCCTGCCACGATGCCCACGGCATCAGTTCGGCGCAAGGAACATCCACGGACAACGCCCACCTCATCAACTTCGATACGACAATCGTCTTCCCTGATCCCATCACCAAACGATTGGAGTATCGAACTTACGGACCGCGCAGCGGGCAATGTTACCTGCTGTGCCACGGCAAGGACCACTCGGGGCTGAACTATCCATAAGGCAGGAACGCTATGCCCACCAATCAAGCAGACAGGCCGGAACACGTGGTGCTCTGGGCCAATCCCATCACCCTCATCGGGCTATTGTTCGTGGCGGTCGGCCTGGTGACGTTGTTGAGCTTCTGGCTGTTGATGTTCGTCTCATCCAGCGCTGAGAACAACCAGTACCTGGGCGTGGTCGGATTCATGTTTTTGCCGGGAATCCTGATCACCGGGCTGATGCTGTGCCCGGCGGGAATGCTGCTGCGCCGGCGACGGCTGAGGAACATGAGCCCGGTCTGGCAAATTTCAACCCGGCACGCATGGCAGTTCCTGGCGATCACCTTTTTCCTGATTCTGCCGATCCTGGGCGTCGCGAGTTTTCGCGGATATGAATTCACCGACTCGGCGGAGTTTTGCGGGACTATCTGCCACAATATGGACCCGCAATACACCCGCTATCAGCAGTCTCCGCATGCGCGCGTGACCTGCGCGGGATGTCATATCGGTCCCGGCCCGGGCGCATTCGTCAAGGCCAAAGTCTCCGGCTTGCGACAGGTTTACTACACCGCGTTTGACGCTTATCCCAGACCGATTCCGCCGGCGATCACCGAACTTCGCCCCGCCCGGGAAACCTGCGAGCAATGCCACTGGCCCTCGCAATTCTTCGGCTCCCTGCTGCGCAGAACCGTTCACTTCGCTCCGGACGAATCCAACACCCGCCATGAATACGAAATCCTGGTCAAGGTCGGCGGCTTGAACAACAGCCTCGGCGTTGCCGAAGGCATTCACATGCACATGCTCGATCGGGTCGAGTATGTCGCCGATGATGCCAAGCTCGATCACATTCCCTGGGTGCGCTACACCTATCCCGACGGCAGGAAGATCGTCTTCCGCTCCGATGGCAAGATCGACGATGACACTGCGCCGGCGGGAAAGAGACGCCTCCTCGATTGCATTGACTGCCACAACGTAGCCGGTCACAACTTTCAGTCGCCGGAGCGGTCCGTGGACCACGCGCTGGCCGTCGGACAGCTCGACGCGTCGCTGCCGTTCATCAAGCGCCAGGCGGTCGCGGTCCTTTCACAGAACTACGCCACCAAGCCGCAGGCGCTGGATGCGATCGAGCAAAGCCTGGACTCTTTCTACCAGAGCAGCTATCCCCAGACCTGGTCCAACCGCCGCGACGCGGTGGATCGCGCCGTTCAGATCGTGAAGGACATCTATCGAACCGAGTTCTTCCCCGAGCTGAAAGTGGATTGGCGCACCTACCCCAACCATCTCGGCCACATGGAATCCCCCGGCTGTTTCCGCTGCCACGACGGCTTGCACATCGCCTCCGGCGGCAAGCGGATTTCCTCGGATTGCCAGACGTGCCACGTGTTTCAGTATCGGCAGCCGGATCCGAAGGTGATCGTCGAGCGCACGTTCGATCATCCGCTGAAGATCAACGAGGCTTGGAAGGGGCTGGGTCCGCACGAGGGAATGCTTTGCACCGATTGCCACGACGGCGGACTCGGCGCCGTCGGCTGGACGGACAATAAAGCGATCTATAAGTGCGGCGATTGCCATCCGAGCGGCCGTTGGCTGGATATCCAGCAGACTCTGCGAATCCGCCGAGCGGCCGCCACGCAGCCTTCGGGAGCGTCACCTATCGCCCGATAGCGATTGGCTTGTTTAGCCGCGACCCGAAGGGGAGCGCGTTCTTTGGATGTTCGAGAATCGCGGTTTCTCCGCGTGTCTCCGCGTCTCTAGCGAAGCGGCCAGTGAATCTCAAATTTTCGGAATTAATGCCCCTCCGTCGATTCCGCGGGCGCCGCCGCCGGCTCCGCTTTCGGCACCGGAAGGTGAATGGTCAACGTCGTCCCCACGCCCAATTGGCTGCTCACGTCTATCATTCCCCCCAATCGCTGGATCAGATTGTAGCTGATCGACAATCCCAGCCCCGTGCCCTTGCCCACCGGTTTGGTTGTGAAGAACGGCTCGAACACCCGATTCAAGTGCTCGGGCTTGATGCCCACGCCGTTGTCGATCACCTCGATCACATACCATCGCTCTCGGCGGCTGGTTTTCACGACGAGCTTGGGCTGGCGAACCTCCGCCAGTGCGTCCAGAGAATTGAGCAGAAGATTCACCAGCACCTGTTGAAGCGCCTGCGGGCGGATTATGACCGCGCCAACGTCGCCGGCCAGATCGGCCTGGATGCCAAGCCGCTTGGCGCGAGAATCGATGCGGACCATCTCGATCGTCTGGGCCACCACGTCGTTCAGCGGCAGGCGTTGCTGCTGGCCGTCGGCCGGATGAACCAGCGAGCGCATCTGCTGAACGATGGCATTGATCCGGGCGATCTGCTCGCGCAATTTGGAAATGGCCTCGGCGTTCATTCGTTCCGGCTTGTGTTGCGTCAGTTGCAGCAGCCCGTCCATGTTCGCCAGGGGATTGGTCACCTCATGGGCGATGCCGGCCGCCATCTGGCCCAGGGCGACAATCTTTTCCTGTCGAATCATGGCCCGCTGGTTCAGCCACAAACGCCTCGCCATGGTCCGCATGCGCTTGTTCTGCCGAGCCAGCCGCCGCCGCTGCCGTCGCAGGTCGCGGGTGATGTGGTTCGTCAGCGCAACGGTCATGAGCAGCGTAAAGCTGAAGCCGCTGAAAATGAGCGTTTCGCCATGAGTGCTCGGGATCTGGCCGGTCCACGCCAGCGATCCGGCGAGCAAGCCGATCGCCGCAAGGGCGCTGCCGTAGGCAAGCGTCCGCGGCAGAAGCAGGCTCGCAAAAACCATGTGAAAAACGAAGAAGCCCAGGATGGGACTATGCAGGCCCGTGGTCCAGCCCGTGAGCAGGGCCAGACAAACCAGATCGAGCAACATTTGAGCGGCCGCCAGCCGAAGCAGATAGCCGCGTTTGGGTTGCCATTCCGCTTTCAAAGACGCGAGCAGCGCCGCGTTATAAACAAGGATGATCACCCCCAGGAAAAACACCTGGACTGACATGGAATGCCAGTGGAGGACGAAGCGATCCAGTGCGCCGCTGACGGCGACGACCGTGCCGGCAATCCACCTCAGGCGAATGAACCAGGCAAGTTCCAATGCGAGAGGGTATTGGCGGTCGGCCTGCTTGGTCATAAACGGGACTCTGCCGCGGATCGGACTGCCTCTTCCGCCGCATCGAACGCCTCGGCCGATCGATGCAGATCGAGCATTTTCATCCCGGCCGAATAGTCCGTCAAGACAATCCGCCGGGCATGCCGCAGTTCATCGACGACTTTCGTCATGCGGCCCAGACTTTCCCGAATCTGCTTGAGATGACCTTCCATCGCGTCTCTGTCCTCGGCACGCTTGCTGACGAGCATCAATTGCAGTTCGATGATGTTGATGACGTTGTTCAACTCATGGTTCATCGTCAGACCCACCTGCCCCAGAACCTCCATCCGCCGGCGCTCCGCGGCCCCCAATTCTTCCGCCATGTGATTGTACGCCTGTGCCAGTTGGCCGAATTCGTCATTCGTCTCCAGTTGAACCCGAACGTCGAAGTTTTCCTTTCCCAGTTCCCGCGCGGCGGCGACCAATTTGTCCACGGGGCGAAGAATCATCGCGCCCATCCGCAGCAGCGCCAGGATCGACAAATTGATCACCAGAATGGACACGATCGTCAGCGCCAGCACCTGCCGCCGGAACCGATTGAACAATTCCTGGAAATCGGCGTGCGCCTGGTCGCGAACCAATTGCTCCAGGTTACCCACATCCTTGTCAATCCCATTCATCGTCGCGATCAAGGATTCAGCGTGTGCCGGGCTGAGATCGGCATGAGGCGCAGATAGCGCGTTGATCTCCTGCTGTACCTGGGGGAACTGGGCATGGATGCGATCCAGCGTCGGGTCGAAGCTCGGATGATGGCCCATCGGCGACCGCTCAATGCTCTGAAGAAGCTGGGCTGCTCGCGCCATCGAATCGCGCATCGGTTCCAACTGATTCGGGTGATTTATCGCCATTTCATGCAGATTGCGTCTGGCATCGCGGAAGTTCCCCAGAAAATCGTTCCCCTCCTCCACCATCGCCAGGCCGCCCTCATTGATTTGCCCGACCTGCCCAAGCGTATCCTCCAGCAGCATCAGGCCGATGGTCGCCGTCACCACCAGAATGCACACCATCGGAACAATGATGATTAAAAGGCGGCGTCGTAGCATGGGGCTTGATCGTTCCTGCTCCTCAGAGCAATAATGGGCAGCCGATCCCAGGATCGGTGCGACTCCGACGGTTTTCAACCCATCGCGTGATCGGCGGTTGTCCAACCGACTAATCTATATCAAAAGCAGCGCCACAATGCCGAATTATGAAAAATAGCGGAAAACCGATCTCCGGACGCCTGGGCTCCCCTGGCCCGTTTGCTGTTTTGAGAACGATTTTGCCGCGCTTTCCAAGAACTGAGAATCGCCGTCGCCGGGACCGCGATCATCCGCCAATCCCTTTGGAAAACGGGCCAAACCGGCCCAAGGCGCATGGCACGACGTTTGTGCTATATCTTAAGAAGGAACCGTGATTCAGGGACGACTCAAAGATATTTAGCGGCGGTGCGAAGCACCGCGGGTTACGCCGGTGTCCCAAAATCGCGGTCGCTCATTTAGGCGTTCAGGCCCCAGGAGCATTTGATGTCCACGTCCCTCGAATGTTTCCCCGGTTCCCGCAAACAGGCGGCCAGCCCACCCGCCCCACCGCTTCGACTGCTGTTCTGGGAAACCACCACCGGGTGCAACCTCGCCTGCATTCACTGCCGTCGCCTGGAGGTTTCTGAAGAACTCAGCCGCCTGGACCTCTCGACCGAACAATCCATCGCGATGATTCGCTCCTTGCCTGAAACCGGCCGGCCGATTTTGGTGTTTTCCGGAGGAGAGCCGCTGAAACGGCCTGACATTTTCGAATTGGCCGCCGCCGCGACCGCCGTCGGGTTGCCGACGGCGCTGGCGACCAACGGAACCCTGGTGGATGCGGCCGTTGCGGCAAAAATCGTCGCGGCGGGCTTCCGCCGGGTGTCCATCAGCTTCGACGGCCCGGACGCGCCAACCCATGACTTTTTCCGCGGCGCGGGCGCGTTCGACAAATCCATCGCCGGATTCAAGGCTTTGCGCGACGCCGGAATGTCGATGCAGATCAACACCACCATCGCCAAGCACAATTACCGCAAACTGGACCAAACCTACCGCCTTGCCCTGGAGTTGGGCGCTGACGCCCTGCACACGTTTATGCTGGTGCCGGTGGGCTGCGGCATGTCCCTGGACCCCAGCGTGATGCTGTCGGCCGAGGAATACGAGCAAACCCTCAATTGGGTCTACGATCGCAGCCTCGAGGGCAAACTTCACTTGAAAGCCACCTGCGCGCCCCACTACTTCCGCATCTTGCGGCAACGCGCCAAGACGGATGGCCGCCCAATGCCGACGCGGCACGGCCACGGCGGCGCACCGAGCGCGCATCCGACGGGCCACGGCGATTCGGACATGACCGCCATGACCAAGGGGTGTCTTGCCGGACAGGCCGTCTGCTTCGTCTCGCACACCGGCGAGGTATTTCCCTGCGGCTATCTGCCGGTCAGTTCAGGCAACGTGAAGGAAAAACCCCTCCCGCAAATCTGGCGCGACAGCGCCATTTTCGCCAACCTCCGCGGGGAATCAAATCTCGGCGGCAAGTGCGGATGCTGCGAATTCAGCAAAGTCTGCATGGGCTGCCGCGCCCGCGCCTTTTCCCACACCGGCGACTACATGGCCGAGGAACCTAATTGCAGTTTCGTTTCCGCACGCGCCCCGGGCAACCGGTCTCAGTGATCAAGCCTGGGCTCGGGGTGTGACGTTCATTGTCGGTTGTGGTCTCTGCCCTTCGCTCCAATGCTTCCAACATTTTTCATCAATCGAGCGCCCTCCTTAATCTCGAGGTCCAATTAAACCGCAGAGTGCGCCGAGGACGCAGAGACGAACGCGGAGAAGAACCACAAAAGCGACTTTTTTCTCCATTCTTCTCAGCGATCTCTGCGTGCTCCGCGGTTAAAGTTTGGATTGATAGCGCGATGAACCCCGTGGTTGCGATGATCGTGAAAAATGTTCGGTATTCCGGGGCGAGGGGAAAAACCAGAGTACCCAAAAATCGCTACGCCCCCTCCGCCGCGCCTTTTTGGTCTTCTTCCGCTTCGTGCTTGCTGATCTTCAGTTCATCCAGCTTGCGGTAGAGGCTGGAGACGCCGATGCCCAGGCTGCGAGCGGTTTCAGCCTTGTCATAATTGTGCCGGCTCAGGCTGTACAGGATGTGTTGCCGCTCGAAATGTTCCATCGCGGTTTTGAGGTCTTCCCCCACATCGTCTGAAAGTCCCTCCACGGAAAACGGAAGGTCCTCGACGCCGATCTCCCGTTCGTCGGCAAAAATCACCGCCCGCTCGATCACGTTTTCCAGCTCCCGAATGTTCCCCCGCCAATGATGGCTCAGCATCGCCCTCATCGCGCCGTTGGTGATGCCGATCATCTTTTTGCTCATTTCCCGCGTGTACTTGATTAGAAAATGATGCACCAGCAGCGGAATGTCTTCTTTTCGCTGCCGCAGGGGTGGAAGCTGCAATTTGACCACGTTGAGCCGGAACAGCAGGTCCTCGCGGAACTGCTTCTGTTCGACCATCTTCTCCAGGTCCTGATTTGAGGCCGCGATGATCCGCACGTCAATCGGACGCGGGTGGGTGTCGCCCACAGGCACGATGACCTTGTCCTCGATCACTCGCAGCAGCGAGCTTTGCACGCCGATCGGCAGCGTCGAGATCTCATCCAGAAACAGCGTGCCGCCGTTGGCCGCCTCGAAATATCCGATCTTGTCGCGGACGGCCCCGGTGAAAGCGCCGCGGCGATACCCGAATAATTCCGAATCGATCAAAGTATCAGTCAGCGCGCCGCAGTTCACCGGCACGAACGGCTGCCCCCGCGTGACACCGTTGTAATGGATCGCCCGCGCGAAAAGCTCTTTGCCCGTCCCGCTCTCGCCGATGATGATGACGTTGCTCTTGACGCCCGACAGCCGCTTGGCCATCTCGAACAGCTTGGTGACCGACTGCGAATTGCCGACCAGATTGTGAAACGTGCTCTGCTCGGCCAACTGCTCGGTGATGACCCGTTGGGTGCGGGCCATCTCGCCGTACTCCAGGGCCCGCTGCACCTTCAGGAGCATGTCCTCGAATTGAACGGGCTTGAGCAGGTAATCGTAAGCCCCCGAGCGCATGGCTGAGACCGCGGTTTCGACCGTCCCGAACGCCGTCGCCACGATCACCGGCGTTTGGGGCGCGACTTTGCGGAGGTGTCCCAGAAGCGTCAGTCCGTCCATCCCCGACATCCGCACGTCCGTGACGACCACGTCCACCGGACGTTCCAGCACGATTGCGTACGCCGCCTTCCCATCCGCCGCCTGGAGCACCTCGTAGCCTTCACCGGCCATCAGCTCGGCCAGCGATTCACGAAGCACCGTTTCATCTTCGACGATCAGAACGCTCTTGGTCATGCCCGGTGATCCTGCAAGGTGCGGAGATTATATCCGTCGCCGAGAGCTTATACTAAGAGCAGGCGAAATGCCTGGATGCACCGGAGCCTTCCGGGTGGGCGAGGCAGGCGGCGGAGCGGCGCCGCCCCGATCGGCGGATTGGGGTCGATCCGCGACACAAAAGATCGAATCACCCGTGTATCAAAGACGATCGCGATTGATCCGCGTTAAACATGGGCCATTCGGCCCTCGTAGGCCGCAACGAACTCCTCGGCGACGAATGATTCGTAGGACGTTGGCGTGGTGTTGCCCGCCGAACGCGATTCCTGGGCTCGCATGTGGCCGGAATTCATGGCGCCGGCCATTTCCAGAATCAGATTGGCGAAGTCGCTGGACATGCCCATCTGCGTCAGCGCATTTCGGAAATCATTGTCGGACAACTGAACGTAGTTCAAGTCGGGCTTGCCGATAGCGCCGCCGATGATGCCGGCAGCCTCGGTCATGGTCAGATCGCGCTGGCCGAGGAGTTCACGCGCTTGTTGGCCGGTGAAATTGAGTTGCAGGAGTATTTCGGCGGCGGCTTGGCCGATATCCCGTGTGGCGATCATGGAAATCTTGAGGTTGGGCCGGAGCGGGCCGGCGGCCTGGTTCATGGCATGAATGACGCCGGCCTGCGCGAGCGTATTTTCCATGAAATAGCCGGCACGAAGATGCAGGACGTTCAGATCGTTGATGGCGTTGAGGCGTTTTTCCAGATTATGCAGACCGACGACGGGTCCGGTTTTGTTGGCCTTGTCGGCTCCGACGCTGCTAAGGGTGACGGCGAATTGGACCCCGGCTGCGGCGAGGGCGGAAGCGACGGAATCCGCGATTCGATCCTGAAACGCCCGGTAATTCTTGCCGCCCATGTCCGGAGGAATCACGATGTAGGCGGCCCGGGCGCCGGCAAAGGCCCTGGCGAGCGCGGCGGCGTCCGCGAGGTCGCAAACGAACGGCTCGGCTCCAGCATCGATCAATGCCTGCAGCCGCTGCCGATCCCTGCCAATTGCCCGGACCTGTTGGCCCTCCTGCAAAAGTCGCCTGGCAACGAAGTTTCCGGTGTGACCGGTTGCACCAGTAATGGCGTACATAAGAACCTCCAATTGAATTGCGATTGGTTCGCACTGACAACCCTGAGGATTCTTAGGCCGAGGGTTGCAGCACGGTCCAGTCCAAAATTCAAATAATTTCAGGAAGCAAAGAGTAAGGCTGAGTTCGGTGCAAGACTTTTCCTTTTCTCTGCGATTGAAGATGCGCCTGTTGTCGCCGCTCTTCTTACCAAATGAACGCGCTCCCATTCACAAATGAAACGGATAAGGGAACATCGCTGATTTAGAATCAGTGATGTTCCATTGTCTGCCTCTACCCCTTTGCGCTTCTCAGAGTGTCGGCTTCCGCTGCTTGCGGTAGTAATTGCCCGGTGATGCCGCGTCACGGCTCCTTCGAGCAACGGCCTTGAAAAACGTATAACAGAACACCCCGTCCGCGCCTGTCGTCCGGTACAGATCCCTGATTCCTTTGTCAAAGACGCCCTGTTCAACTATTCCCGCCTTGATTGCCGATTGACCAACGCCCTCGATCATGGCCGTGAATGTCTTCTTCGTGAACCCTTCCACCAGTTCAGGTCTGCTGGAATCGACATAGACCATCCGCGGGGACACATGGATTGAGCCAAAGCCCGCGCTTCGCAACAGTGGATAAAGCTCCCTGCCCACCATGGCATTGCCGCCGGCGCGCCGCTGCAGTTCGACCTGGCAGTGGATGGCCGCGCGCGCCGCTTCGCTGTCAGGATGAAAATAGGCCGAGCCATGGTCCCCTTCGATGACCGTGATCGTGCCGCCCCGCTTCAAATGGCTTTTCAATTTTTGCAGCGCCTCGACCGGCCGCGAGAGATGCTCCAGGACGAAACACACAAAAATGTGGTCGAATGAGTTCGGACCGTACGGCAAATTGAAAATGTCCGCCTGTTCAAATTGGACGTTGGTCAGACCCGCGGCCGTTGCTTTTCTCCTGGCTTTGGCGAGGGACGCTTCGGATACATCAACGGAGGTGATCGAGGCATCCGGGCTGCTCCTGGCAAGGGTGATGGTTTGCGCGCCGACGCCGCAACCGGCCTCCAGAACGCGGCTTCCGGCCGGATAGGAGGTGTCGAAGTGGAGCAACTCGACCAGCGTGGATGCCTGGTCCTGCAAACGCGTGTTTTCCCGATGATCGTAGCCGTGAACGTATGCTTTCTTCATGGTTGCCATTCTGTGCCGAAGGCCATCAACCGCGGGAACGAATTAAACGGGACGTAACCATCAATTTTACGCGTTCCCGTGTTATCGCGATCCTGCAAGATGCGCAAACTATACCTGTTTGGCTCCGCCGTGAAGCCCGTCCACCGAATTCCGCTCGAATTGACCGGTGGGCCGCATTCGTATTTGGCGAAGGGGCGGTATAAAATTGCGGTGAAGGTGATTGGCATCTTTGGGAACGACACGACGAAGGTGGTGGAGGTGAAAGTATGAAAGCCCCGGCGGAATTGAGCGTAATCCCGATGGAGACGATCCGGGAGATGGGAAAGCTGATCGGGGAGCGGTTCCACCCCGACAAGGTGATCCTGTTCGGCAGCTATGCGCGCGGGGAGGCGGGGATCGACAGCGACGTGGACCTGATGGTGGTGATGGAATCGAAGGCCCAATGGTACGAGCGCAGCGTGCCGATTTGGATGGCCATTTCGGAACGATGGATTGAGCCGATAGACATCATCGTGCGCTCACCGGAGGTTTTCGCGCAACGGCAATCCCAGCCGGACACGCTTGAATATGCGGCGATGCGGGAGGGCGTGGTGCTTTATGAAGAGAAGAGACTCTGACGATCCCAAGGCGTGGTTTGCCAAGGCGGAGCAGGATTGGAGGGTGGCCGAATTGGCGTTGCATGCGGGGGAGCCGCTGCCGGAGCACTGCTGCTATCATTCGCAACAGTGCGCGGAGAAATATCTCAAGGGATACCTCAAATCACAGAAGAAGTCGTATCGATGGTCGCACGAACTGGGATACCTGATCGAACTATGCGCCCAAAGTCACCCCGAGTTCAAGGTGTTCAAGAAGGATGCGGAGATTCTGACGCGGCTGGCGGAACCCAGCCGTTACCCGATGCCCGACGAGATGGAGATCACGGAGGTTGTGGGGCGCAAAGCCATGGAAATCGCCGGCCGCATTCGCTCGTTTGTATTGTCGCGAATGGGGAGTTGAACGTGGGGTCACGTCCCGTGTTTCCGACCGGACCGTCACGGGAAACAGATAAGGGGACATCGCTGGCTCTGTCTCTATCCCTTGTCACGATGGGCCAGAAGCATTAAATCATGAGTAAGACTCCGCAGAAGCATCTCCTTTTCTCGACGCTCAGGCAGGATCGAACGTAAGGCATCGCCGAAGTTGCGC
>JBEKHH010000039.1:0-42964 GCA_050012375.1 Tepidisphaeraceae bacterium | reverse complement strand
AACTTCCCAGGGGCACAAGACGATGAGCGCCGCGTTGATTCTTCGCGAGGCCGACGTAACCAAACTTGCCGCATGACCACTGAACCTTGCCAAAAAAACAAGATGCCACAGCTTTGCAATGCAGAGAAATCGACAGATTCGAAATGAGGTTCTTTGTCGCTCTCTGCGCTCTCGCGGCCTTCGCGAATTCGGAGCTAAGTTGTTCTCTGAATTTTTTCTCCGCGTCCTCTGAGTACTCTGCGGTGAATAATCCGCCCTTACGCCGCTTCCAGCAGCAGCCCGGTCTTGGCGCCCCATTTCAGCCTGCGGTACGCCTGCACCGTGATCGTGTCGCTTTGCAGCAGCGGCTGAAGCGTCTCGGCCCACAGATCGTCGTGATCCACCAGAAGACGCACGGCCGGTGTCGCGCTGGAGTCGATCGCGAGCTGCGGCAACGCCATGCGGATCAACTCGCCGTTCTCGGCCATCCAGCGCAGGGCCAGGCCGATGCTCGGGAATTGGCTGAAGCGTTTGCCGGCAACGGCCAGAAGAATCAGGCGATGGTCCCGGCCGACGGCCAATATCGCCTGCGGACACATGGGCGGATGAATGGGGCATTGGACCCATCGGCCGTCGGCGCCGCCCTGACGAACGACCGCGTCGAGGATGGATTGTTCGGTTTGGTCGCCGGGTAGATCGAGCACTTCTGTAGTCGTTTGATCGACGACAGCCATCTTTGCCGCCGGTGTCGGGGCAATGTGTCCAGCGGCGGCGGGGCGGTGCTCTTCGGTGATATTGAAATTCATGGGATTCTTTGGCTCGGGGTTGTGTTTTGCTTCCGGCTGAATGGCGGTGGCAACGAATTGGCTGATCACGTTCCAGTGCGGCGCTGGAATCGGATGTGGCTTGTCGTGACTCAGCCTGCAATTCAGGACGGCATGTTCCATGACGTTTGACGCGGGGCGAATGGGAGATTCCCGCTCCAGGGCGCGGCCGAGGAACTGGCGGCTGACGGCATCCAGCTTGCGGAAGACGGCGTCGGCCTGTGCGTCGTCGCGGGCGTTGAGGACGAGCAGTGAAAGCCGCGGCATTTCAAGGTCCGCCAGACCTTTCAGCGCGCGATAGGTGGCAACCACATCCGCGTGATCCGCGGTCGTCAGCAGAATCCAGTGCGGGGTGACGCCCAGAAGTTCCCGCGCCTCGGCCGAGCGGGGGTTCGGCAGGGAGATCAACCAGCGATTGACATCAAATGCCAACTCCGCCAGCGTCTGGCCCATTTGCCGGGTGTCGGCGGCGTCGAGAGTGATCGGCGTCGCGGCGGCGCTGCCGTTCAGCTCGAAACAGCTCACGCCCAGTTCTGCGGAATCGACTTCGATCAGGCCAACGTTGCCGGTTTGGGCGGCCAGGTGGCGGGCGTACTGACGCACACCCTGGGCACGCTGCCCGAGCAGATGGGAAAAGAGGATTGCGGACACCTGGGGCGCGGCGGAGTGGGGCCGAGCTTCGGCGTTCTGCCCAGGCTGCGGCACGGCGGCAGGCAAAGCCTCCGCTGCGATAGGCAAAGCCTCCGCGGCGGTCTCGACAGAATGGGAATCGGTCTCGAGCGAGGCGGCAAATTCTTCCGGGGTCTCGGCGTCGGCCTGCTGACGCGGGGGAATTCGGTTCGTCCTGACGCCGCCGCCCTGGCGGCTCCGAACGTCGCTAAGAAACAGGTGGCTGATCTCGCTGAGCGATCGTTTGGAATCCATGGTTGGGTCCTCGACCAGGTGAAGTCGGCACGCCGCTGCGGAGGCTTTGCCTGCCGCTACGAAACGCTAATCCACTTCGATGACGTTGTTCAGTTCTCCGAACTGATTGACCTCGACATATTTATTGTGCGGATCGGTCATCCACTTGCCGTCCACGACGAAGCGGTAGCGATATCGTCCCGGCTGAAGGGGCAGGCAGGTCCAGAATTCACCCGGCCGGCCGCGATTGACCATCGGCGTGGACATCGGAGACCAGTTGTTGAAATCGCCGGCGATCAGAACCTTCTTGGCTTGCTCGAAGCGCGCGGCGAAGACGACTTCATCGCCGATCTTTTTCGCGCCGTAGAATTCGTCGATCTTCCGGGTCGTGTTCTTGGCCGAAGCGATGGCTGGATGACCATTGCCGCCGGCATTTGCATTGCCGCTGGCATTTCCGTTGCCATTTCCGTTTCCGTTGCCATTTCCGTTGCCATGACCGCTTGCGGCGGAGGGGAGACTGATGCGGGGAGGCGCCGCGGCGGCGGAGAGTTCCTCTTCGTCGGATGAAACAGCGACGGCCGCGGGCTGCGCAACCGGCAGCGCGCTCAGCCGACCGGCGAGCATGGGCCCGCGCGACGGGGCGGCGGCTACCGAATGCGGAGCGGCAACCGCGCCGGCCGTGGGCGCGCTCGCGGGAATCGGCGCCGATTCGGATCGGGCGCTCGCCAGCGTGGGGATCGTATTCCGCCCGAACTGCACGTTCGTGAGTTGGGCAAGCTGCTTGGCTCGTTGCACGAGTTCGGCCGGGCGCGAGAGCTTGTCCATGGGGGTTGGTTCCAAATCCACGGGCGTATGACCCATCAACTCGCGGGCGAGGTTCACGAAATCCTTGTACCCACGGCTGCCGGGATCGTATTCGGTGATGGGCTGTCCGAAGCTGGCGGCTTCCTTCAACTTGGTGTTGAAGTTGACCGTGCTCTCCATGAGATATTCCTTGAACTTATTGCGGAGTTCGGAGAGGACTTCGCGGGCCAGCTTGGTGCGGGTGTCGTAAAGCGTCGGCAGCACGCGGATGAGGATTTCCTGGTCGCACTTGTCGCGGAGCACTTCGAGCGTCTCCATCATCCTGGCTAAGCCGTGGAGGCTGAAATAGCCGGTCTCGACGGGCACGATGACCTCATCGCAGGCGCGCAAAGCATTGAATGTGATCAGTCCGACGCTGGGGGGGCAGTCGATGAGGCACCAGCGATAGTTGGGACGGACCGGTTCAACGGCTTTTCTGAGGCGGTCTTCACGGCCGATGCGACCGGCGAACAACTGCTCAAACGCCGCCAGCTTGATGTTGGCCGGCGCCAGGTCGAAATCGGTGGCGATTTGCCAGACGATGTCCGCGAGGCGGGCCGGCTTTCCATCGCGGTCTTCAATGAGGCAATCGAAGATGGTTCGTTCGATTTGTTCCTCAGGAACCGCCAGACCGACGGCGCAGTGTCCCTGGGGATCCATGTCGGCGAGAAGCGTTTTTTGTCCCAGGCGCGCCAGGCAGGCCGCCAAGTTGATGCTCGTGGTTGTTTTCCCGCAGCCGCCCTTCTGATTGATGATGGCAATGGTCCGCATGTGAGACCTTCCTTGGTAGCCCGACGAGGATAGGAACATGGCCGTTCCGTCGGCCGGCTGTCGGTGCCTATCGCCCAATCGCGCTGGCGCACCTGATCGTATCCCGTGGCTTTATCGGGATGGCGGGGTAGATAACTTTAGTCTTATCGGACAGGGGAATTGCCGGTGGCCTATCGCCTATCGCCCATTGCCCATGCCAAATGACAAGTCACAAATGACAAATGACAAATATTTCGTCCCAGGAAATAAAAATCGCCCCGCCGTTTTTGACGGTGGGGCGATGCGGAGAGAGAAATGCAGACCGTGTTTGTTTGCTGAGCTACTTCGATAGGGCCGGGCGCTCGTCCGCGGCGGCATCGGTGTCTTTGTCCAGATGCCTGGGGGCGACTCGCTCGGCGACGGGACGGGCGCTGCGGGCGCCGCCGCCGGCCACGGAGCCGGAGCGCGGATGCGTTGGGAGAATAACGATTTCGACGCGTCGGTTCTGAGCACGCCCGGCTTCGGTGGAGTTTGAGGCGATCGGCTGCTGATCGGCGTAGCCGGCGACGCCGAGGCGCGCCTTGCTTACGCCGTTCTTGACCAATTCCGCCGCGACCGAGATCGCGCGGTGCGAGGAGAGATACCAGTTGTCGAAGTTTCCGGCATTGATCGTCGCCTGCCGCGTCACCCGCTGATTGTCCGTGTGTCCGGCGACCATCAGTTCATATCCGACGGCTTCGGGTGAATTGAGGATCGAAGCGAATCGCTCCAGCGTGCCCATGGCCCGTTCGTTCAGGTCCGTGCTGCCGGAACTGAATGTGACATCGCTCTTGAACTTCACAACGCCGCGGGCTGCGTCGAAGGTGACAATGTCCGGGTTGGCGTTGGCAAATTCAGTGAGGCGGTTGCTGAGGTTGGCCGGAAGCGCGGTTTCGCCGATTTCGACAACCTGCGGCGGACGATTCAGCATGTCCTCATACTTCTGCGTGATCGCCGCATTCTGGGCCTGCAACTGCGCGACCTGCTGGGAGTAATTGGCCAGCATGGCCTGCGTCGTGTTGCCGGAATTGGCGATCTGTTCAAGCTGTGCCTTGTAAGCGTCCGCCTGAGAGCGAGCGCTCTTGGCGTCGGCCTCGGCCTGATTGAGTTGTTCAACCGCTTGATCGCGGCTGAGCTTCATCGCGCTATATTGTTCAGCAGAAACGCAACCGGTGAGCGAAAAGGCGAGTGTGGCTATTCCAAGCCACTTGTGCATCCGTGCCATGTGGGCCTCCATGCGAATGAATTGTAAATGCGGCAAGCGATGTGCAACTCGCTTTTTCTACCGCGTACACGCGGCATTCTGCCAAATGCTCCGGGATTTGCAAGGGCCAGCGCCGATAAAAAGGGGAGATTTTGCAGGGCTAACCCAAGGCGCGGGCGGATGGCCGCGTCAAAAAAAGCAACTGGGGTTTCAGCAGCTCAGCGCGCCGTCGTCTTGCCGATGATCAGGCCAACGACGAAAAAGAGGAGCGTCACCGCCAATCCACCGGCCGCGACGCCGAGGAATCCATATTTCCCGACGTTCTGGAGCAGGTCTGGGCCGGTATCGAGCACCCCGGTCACCAGGGCATAGGCGCCGAAAATAACCACGAGGGAAGCGCCCAGGGCGGCAGCGCCGAAGGCGGGGGCCATGGGGTCGGCTTCCTCTTCGTAAAATGCCGGCGCGGCCGAGGCTCGACTGGTGGATGGAGCATCGGCCATTGCGCCGCGGATTTCGACGACCTTTTGGCCTCCGGAGGCGTCGCCGGTGACTCGCCTTCCCGAAGCGGTGCCGCCTGGGGCGATTTCGTCCAGCAATTCCGCGCCGAGCGAGGTGTCATCGCTTTCGCGGGTCAGATCGAGCAATCCTGAACCCGAGCCAACACCCTCGCTGGCCATGTCGGCCAGCCCGGGGGCGATGGCAGTTTGTGCCGAGGGGTCCACGCGTTCGACCTCGTCGTTTTGGAAGACATCGACGCCGGGCCGGCTGCCTTGGGAGGTGCCGGAAAGCCCTGCCACGCTGCCGGTGGGGCGACCGGGTGATGGAACACCGCCGACTGAACCCGACAGACCCAGGTCCGTGGCCAAGGCGGTATCTTCCTTGAGGGTCATCCCCGCGCCGGACGAATGGCCGGCATCGGTATCGACCAGCCCCAAAGCCGCGCCGGAACCCGAGCTGGAGCTGCTTAGCCCGCTGCCGACGCCGCTGCCGATTCCGCTGCCGATTCCGCTGCCGATTCCGCCCAGGCCGCTTCCCACGCCGCTGCCGCCTTTGCTGTCGGCCAGGCCGATGGCCATGCCGCTGTCAGCGGCGGCCAGATCGGTGAAATCGCCGCCCCCGCCGCTGAGTTCCGCTTTCAGCGCTTCCACCTGGTCGGCTTTGAACATGAGCCGCGGGCCGTCGCGGAATTCGCGTAGCCGGCCTTCGCGGGCAAATTGCTTAATATCCTCTTCGCTCTTGCTTAGGGCGGCCTTGGCCTCTTCAAGCGTGTAAAACATCTTGGCCATCATGGGCGTGGTCTCCTAGGGATTGTTATCGCGTGGAGCAGGTGGAATAACCGAGGGAAGCTGTGATTCATTCATACGCTGGTTCTTTGCGGCATCCTCCACGGCCTTTTGGATATCATACCAAGCCGGGAAAGTATTATAGTTCTTCAAATCCAAATCGTAACGGAAATTTCGAGCGGCCGACAGAATCAGGGCCTTTTCGCCGGCGCGATATTCATAGACGCAAAGGGATTGCCGCTGCGTATCCAGCAGATAGCATCCCCACACTTCGGGATGGAGCTGGCAGGGCATGACGAATATGCCGTTTCCACCGGCGATGGGCTGCTCGGGGACGCTCTGGGCGTTGGCGGGACTGGTCATGGCGGGCTGCCCACGACTTAAACGTGCCGCCAAAATCGCCAAAAGTAGCGCCGCGTTGACGTAGAGTGCATAAACTACAGGGCTGCGAGCGGAGTGATACATCGGGTCGGCCAGGTACGGATGGCGAGGGTACTGGAACTCAGGCGATCAATTCGTATTTTAGCCGATCACGGGAACATGCTGCAAGGCAAATGCGTGGTGAGAAGCTCGACGGACATAGCCTTGGCAACGCCCAAAGGCCGGGAGCGGCTATTGGACGATAGCCCGCCGGCCGGCCAAACTTCGCCGCTGGAACCGATCATTCGGCGAGATCGGATCGGTCCGCGACTGCAAATGTTTACTGCTAAAGGTTTTGAGTGGATAGAGGCCCAGGTTCCGATCCCCCGGTTGCCGCCGGAATTGGAAGGATTTCGGCTCCTGCACCTGTCCGATACGCACGTGGGGCAGCGCTGGGACCCTGCTTATGACGAATTGATCGCCCGAACTGAGGCCGATCCGCCGGATTTCATTGTTCACACCGGCGATATCGTGCACAACCACCAAAGTAGTCGCCGCGTCTTGTCGGTGGTGAGGCGGCTGGTCAGTTCGCTGAAATCCCGCCTCGGCATGGCTGTGATCCTGGGCAATCATGACGGCGATTTGCTCGGGCCTCTCCTGGCGAACCTGAACCTGACCCTGCTGGATCACCGTCGCCTGGCGCTGCGTTCGGGATCGGCCACTCTGGAATTCATCGGGGTCGCCGGCGTCGATCGCAAGGATTTCGATCCGGTCTTCCTCCGCTCATTGGGAAGCAAAGGCCCGGCGACGGTTCGCATCGCCCTGTCACATTATCCGGACCTGATTCGCAAGTCGCGGTTTCTGGAGGCGGACCTGTTCCTGGCCGGGCATACCCATGGCGGGCAGGTCTGCCTGCCGGGTGGGATTCCCGTTATCCGCCATGATTCTTTACCGGCAAAATTGATTAGTGGGATTCATCGGGTGTATGACACCTGGCTGGTGGTCAATCCCGGGATCGGGTTTTCCGCATTCCCCGTGCGTCTGTTTTGTCCGGCCCAGGTGATTGAGATTCGACTCAGAAGGGCAGGTGGATCATAGGACGGGAGAGCGCAGCGGAAATGCCGCCGAAGGCCGCGTCAATTGAAGCGCGGCTGGAAGCGTCGAGGAAATTCGCCATCGAAGCAGCGCGCATGTCGCATCACACGCGCTGCCACAACGTGGTCGTGCTGGACATGGCGGGCGTCTCGCCGGTGACGGATTTCTACGTTATCGCCACGGGCACCAGCGCGCGCCAGATGCGAACGGTTTGCGACGACCTCGACGAGTTGGCCGAGAAAATGGGCTTCCGGAGCTACCATCGCTCGGGCTACGAGGGAGAGACCTGGATCGCCCTTGATTATGTGGATGTCGTGCTGCACATCTTCAACCCCGACGCGCGGCTGTATTACGACCTGGAGAACCTGTGGGGCGATGCGAAGCGCGTGGAGTGGGAATGATGCCGATTGAGAAACCAGAAATCCGAAACCAGAATGACGAACCAACGGATAAAACCAGAAACCCGAAATCAGAATGACGAATCAATGACCGAAACCAGAATGACTGAAACAAAAGCCGCCCGCGTTTAGGGCATTCTGGTTTTGGACATTGATTCTGGTTTCTGGTTTCGGATTTCTGGTTTTTTCCCGCATCTCGTAGGATTCACTCGCGTGATAGAAAGGCCCCTCCCATGACCCCGATCGAACGCGTCGATGCCGTGCTCGCCGGACGCAAGCCGGATCGACCGCCGTTCTCCTTCTGGTATCACTTCCCGCACGATCAGGTGGCCGGAACCGCCGCCGTTCGCGCCCATCTCGATCAGCTCAACCGCTATGCGATGGACGTGCTGAAGGTGATGAACGACAACCCCTATCCGCATCCCGGCCGGATCGCGCGGGTGGAAGATCTCGCCTCACTCGTGCCGCTCAAGGGTGACGAAGCAGGCTTTGGCGAGCAGTTGGCAGTTCTATCGGCCTTAAGAACCGCCATCGGCGGCCGGGTCTACATGCCCACCACGGTCTTCAACGCTTGGGCGGTGTTGCGGATGCTGATCCAACGTCCGACGGTGCACAGGCCGCCGAACCTGGATTCATCGGCCGACGCGCCGAGCCGGTGGATCAGGCAAGCCTACCGGGAGAATTCCGAGTTGGTTGCCCGGGCGCTGGAGACCATCGGCCAGAACCTGGCGCGGTTTGCGGCCAACTGCGTGGCCGCGGGGGCTGACGGGATCTTCCTCTCGGTGCGGGACGATTGGGTCGCGGAAGGCGAAGCCTCCGCGGATGCTCCCGAGACGCCGGGGCTTTACGACCGCGTTGTTCGGCCGACGGATCGGGCGATCCTCGCCGCGGTGAACGAGTCGCCCTTCAACGTGCTGCACGTGTGTGGCAAGGCCTTGAACTTCCGGGCCTTCGCCGAGTATCCCGTCCCCGTGCTGAACTGGGCCGACCGCGCCGCCGGGCCGTCGATCCGCGACGTGGCTCCCTGGGCCAAACCCGCCCTTTGGGGCGGCGTGGACAATTTGGCCACGCTGGTGAGCGGCAACCCGCAGCAGGTGCGGGAGGAAGTGGTCGATGCTCTCCGTCAGGCGGAAGATCGCCCCATCATGATCGCTCCGGGTTGCACGTTCGATCCGGCCCGTGTGTCCGAGGCGAACCTGCATGCCCTGGCTGATGCGGTTCGCTAAGTTTAGCCGCGACCCGAAGGGGAGCGCGTTCCATGGATGTTCGAGAATCGCTTTTTAGTGCGTCCTGGACCGCACCCTGCCGAAAGAGATGGATAGCCAGACAGCGGCAGCCAACACGCCCAAGCCCACAAGGATCCACCCAACTAACGCATCAGAACCCTGGGGCCAGAAGAACCAGAGCAGGATGAATCCGACCGCCAGATTCGCAAATCCCCAGAGGGCGTTACTGACCGGCGAGGATTCTCCGACCCCAGGCGGGGAGGCGAACGGTGACTGAAACCGATGGCCGCTAACGCCCTGAACGAAATGGGGCACGCCGTTGGTAAGAAACAGTCCGCTGACGAATTCGAGCACGTAAAAGTACCACGGCATTTCCGGCTTCCTTTCCTTCGAGGGACCGTCTAATTCCGGGGAATTAGCAGCGACATGTCCGAAGACAGCGGCGACTGGGCGCGCCTGATTTGCCCGGCGTCGAACACCACGGCCCGGATCGACCTGAACACGTCAGCTCCGTTGTAGGGGCCGGATATCCTCCAGCTCAACCGCCGCGCCGCCTCATCCCAGTGAAACTTCGTGCGGCGAACCTGGCCGTCGAGGTACGCCTTGGTCAGGCCGTCGTCTTCGACGAGCGTGAAGTCGGCGTCTTTTCCGGGATAGACCTGCACCTCCAGCGGTCCGCCCGGCAACTGGTCCGTGTGCTGGATGGCCGGACCCAGCGGCAAAATCGTGCCGGCTCGAACGTAGAGCGGAATTCGATCCAACGGCGCGTACACCGCAATAACGCGGTTTCCCGTCAACCGTTGACTGGAGCCCGGCACGTACCAATCATCGTCGGGCAAATAGACCTGGCGCCGATTGCCGGGATTCAAAATCGGAGCGGCCATTAGACCGCGGCCGATGAGCCACTGGCTGGTCATGTCAGCCACCTTGGGATCGCTCGGGAATTCCATGACCAACGGCCGCATGAGCGGGGCGCCGGTCTCGTGCGCCTGGTGGGCCAGGCTGTAATACATCGGGATCAGGCGATAGCGCAGGAACAGCGCCTTGCGGATGGCATCCTCCGCGGCCGGGCCATACAGCCACGGAAAGCGCGGCTTCATCTCGTACTCCGAGTGGGCCCGCATCACCGGGAGAAAGACGCCCATCTGCATCCAGCGGGTGAGCAATTCGGGCGAATCGTTTCCCGCATACCCGCCGATGTCGCAGGCGCCGTAGTCCATGCCGGCCAGGCTCCAATTCAGCAGGTCGCCCGGCGTCTTGGCCAGAGTCGGCCAATCCGAAGGAATATCCGCCGTCCACGCCGCCGCGCCGAGCCGCTGCGAACCGGGGAAGAACGAACGATTGATGGTCCAGAGCCGCGCGTTCGGATCCACGGCCGCCAGCGCCATCGCCTGGGCCTGATTCCACCAGTAGTAGGTCGTGTCGGTGATCTCGCCTTCATCGTCCCACCAGCCGTCGATGCCGCACCTGAGCAGCGGAACAAGCTGCCGCGCGTACCAATCGCGGCAATCGGAGTTGGCAAGATCGAGGCAGCGCGCATCGACTCCCTTGCCTTGCGTAAAAATCCATCCGTTCCGGCGCGCCATGAGCAGGGCCGCGCTGTTTCCCAGGCGCGGTTTGCGGATGACCACGAAATGAATGCCCTGCTTTTTGAGCTGCGCGATCTGCCCCGCGGGGTCGGGAAACAGTCGCGGATTCCACGAAAAATCATGATAATCCGCGCTTCCCTGCGGCTTGAGTTCATAGTCATGCCTGGGCGTGAACCATTCAAAATCGATGATGAACGCATCGACCGGCAATTTGCGATCGATGAATTGCTTGGCCGCGTCGTCGATGTATGCCCGGTCTTTCCATCCCCACCGGCTCTGCAAATATCCAAACGTCCAGCGTGGCGGAACGGCCGGATACCCGCTCAATTGGGCATAAGCCCTGGCGGCGTCATATAGATTGGCCGCGGGCATGAGGTAAAGATCCGCTCGCTTCCCCGGAAAATTCCAGGTCACGGATTTTGCCGACCGCCCATCCCAGCTTGCCGGCGCGTTGTCGTCGCTGCTCACCGCCAGCGCGGCGTATCCGGCGTCGGACCAGTAATACGGAATCATCGCGAAACCGCCGGCTACGACGCTGTCGCCCTGGAGATGCAGCAGGTTGCCGGGACCGCCGCGACCGCCGCCTGAACCGTAGAACCGCTCGGTGCTTCCGCCGGCGTGGTCGATCTTGATTTGGACGATGGGTTTACCGGTCCCGTCCTGGCTGATCAGCGTGCCGAGATCGCCGTTGGCAATTACGGTCTTGCCGCCGGCATCGCACAAAGTCCATCGTCCGCCGGGCCGATCGACCCGCAACTCTCCCGCCGCGGTCTTGATGCCGGCGGAGGCCTGATTGGTTGTATTTGCGATGAAGATGCTGGGCAGCGGTGTAATTGGGCCGTCGTAAGACACGCTCAATCGCAGCGCCCCGGTCGTCGCCTGGGCGATCTGGATTTGCGGCGTGTCGGCGGCGGCCGGCAAATCAAAGGCGAGGATCATCAACAGCAGAGCGAGGACGCGGCATCTCATCGGCCCAAAATCTCCAATCCGCCCAAGGCCGCGGCGCATCTTAGTCTCCGTCATGGATTACTCCAGGGCGACAACCGCGAACGTCACTTTTTCCGGGTTCCTCAAAAATTGACGTACCGATCGCTGAGCAGAAATGTGACCGCGTCGAGAAACAACCTCGCGTAGGTCGGCACGGTTGAGTTGGCAGTGAGCTTGCGCATTTCCTCAGCCATTTCTGTCAAATTCGCGTCTTTGTACGCCGCGAGCCGGTAGAGATTCAAGACCCTTTGGGAGAGGTCCATCGGGTTCCCAATGTCGGATTCATACGTGTTGACCGAGAGAGAAGTCAAAAACGGCATTGTGATATACGCGTCGAGCAATTGGTCTTTTACCAGGGAGCGCAGATAGAAATCGATCGGCAGTCCTTTGGTCCAGTTCCCGGACAGGAGCTTCAGGTATTTATCGATCGAATTCTTGTTGAAAAAAATTGAAGACGTGCCGGCGAATCCGAGCAGGTGCTTCAAGGGAAAATAGTTGAGCGTTCGGCTTTGATGATATTGCTCTCTGGCGTCAGACAATAGCTGGAAACAGGAGACCTCCAATTGCAAAAATATGTCGGTGAAGATCAGGTCCCAGGATTTCAGATGCGTGTCGGCCCTGTCCAACATGTCATTCAGACAATGCTTCGCATCCGCGGGAAGCAGGGCGTCGTCTTCAATGACGTGCAGATGAACGTCCGACGAGCGATTGGCTCGCATGAGTCGTTCATGGGTCAGCCACAGTCCGAGATTCCCAGCGTTGAGTTGCGTGGCGTATTCAGGGCCCAGGGTGCGGCCGTCGACCGCCGGAACGCGCTGGTACATGTCGGCGAGACCGACGTCGGCCAGGTTCCGCGTCACGGACGCCAGCCGCTTTTGGTTGCGGTCCAGGTTGATGAAAAAGCCGCGATACATGAATCTCCCCTGAAGCGGGGTCGTCAGGTTTGGCGGTGACTCCGAGGCGGCTCAAATCCTGTTTTCGTACAGATCGGCGATGGGAAAACAGAGTTCGTAATCGCCCCACATTAGATCGCCGTCTCTAATGGTAAAACCCGCGAATCGCCCCTGGTCCAAGAAGGCGCGGATCATGGGATTGCGTGAAGATTTCAGGAACGGCCCAAAGTCGATTATGCGCCTCGCCCCGTCGCTGAAGTGAATCTTCAGTCTATAGCCCGACTCACGCTGAGCGCGCACGACCTCGATTACGTCATTCTTACCAATCTTCCTGGAGCGCCGCGCAAGTTTCATTTGATTCTCCGCGTGATTTCCCTGAACTTTATAGGCCGGTGCAGCACGAAATACTCGAATAGTTTGGGCATCGCAAATCCGCCGTTCACGCCACGCCGACGCCGTGGCATTTCTTGTATTTCTTTCCGCTGCCGCAGGGGCAGGGATCGTTGCGGCCGACTTTCGGAGTTTCGCGGACGATCGTTTTGACCTTGGCGCCTTCGCCCTGCGTCTGGTTGGCGGCCTCCTGCATTTCGCCGGCGGGTTTGCCCTTGTCGGCGCCGGCCGTGGCGGCGAGGTTCTCGGCCACGCCGTAGCCGCTTGGGGCTTCGTGCACCGCAGCGGTTTCCTTGTAAGCGGTGCGCACCTGGGCGGCGCCCACCACGCGGGCACGGAATATCAGGTCCGTCACCTTGTCGCGCACCGCCGCCATCATCTCCTCGAAGTAGCGGTATCCCTGCTTCTTGTATTGCACGCGCGGGTCCTGCTCGGCGAAGGCCAGCAGCCCGATCCCCGCCTTCAGCACGTCCATCGCGTACAGATGATCTTTCCAGGACTGATCGAAAATCTGCACCAGCACGAATTGCTCCAGGTCCGTCAGTTCGGAGCGAAGGACCTTGCGGGCACTGGCCATCAGAACTTCCCGAACCTCCTCGGGCGTGGCCGCACGAGTGACCACGCGGGCGTCCTTTTCACTGGTCTCGACTTTCACCTCCAGATCGCGGTGCGTGAGCTTTTGGCCGAATCGCTCGTTGAACGCCTTGCGGAGGGATTCGACTTCCGGATTCGCCGCGATCAGGCCATCGACCGTCCTTTCCAATTCGCCTTTGGCGAGGAATCGCTCCTGATGCGCGACCAGAGTGTCGTGCAGTTTTTGCAGGCCTCCCGAGCGGATTTGCTCGATGGGAAGATCGACGCCGTATTTCAGCTTCGCCCATTGGCGAATGTAGTCCGCGGAATAGGGATGATCGGTGAATCCTTCCGGCCCGCCGTACGCGAACGTCAGCGCATGTTCCACCGGATAGGCGATCTCCCGCTGGGCGTACGCCGCCCGGGCCCGCGATTCAATCAAGTCGATGATCTGATCGGCCGGCAGGCGGTTGTGGCCGCGCTCATCAAGGATGAATTCCTCAGGCTTGACCTTGATGTCGAATTTTTCCCGCGCCCAGTTGGCAAGCTCCTGCTCCGCGTAGTGCTTGTCGAGATATTTCATCAGGCCGGCGCAGCTTCTATGGTCGATCTGCTCGATGGCGGCGGTGCGCAGCTTCGCCTCGACCTCGGCGCTGCTCATCTGACGAATCTGGTTTTGCGAAAGGTTCACGTGAAATCGGCTCATGGCCCAGCTCTGAAGGCCCTTGGTGTCCCATTGGCCGGGATCGGACGCATCCTCGCCCATGAATTCGCCGAGGGTGGCGGTGATGTTCGTCTCGGCTTCGGCGCGTGACTGGTCTTTGATGAATGCTTCGAGCTCTTCGATGTTGCGTTTTCCGTGGAAGTCCTCCGGTTCCAGCGTCGTGTCGAAATTGACCTTGGACCATTCCGCGACGGTCGCCGCGACATAATCCTCGGTGATGTACTTCTCGACGGCGTCGGCGATCGCTTCGCCGATCATGTCCCAGATGATCGACACGATCCCCTGTCCGAGCAGGACTTTCTGCCGCATCCCGTAAAAGGTGGTGCGATGATGATCCATGACTTCGTCGTATTCCAGGAGGTTCTTGCGGGCCAGGAAATTCCGTTCCTCAACCTTCTTCTGGGCGCGGAGGATCCCCTTGCTGATGCGCTTGTCCTCGATGGCCATGCCCTCTTCCATTCCCAGCCAGCCGAGGACCTTGATCGTCCAGTCGCCGGCGAACATCTTCATCAACTCGTCCTGGAGGCTGACATAGAAACGGCTTGAACCGGGATCGCCCTGTCGGCCGGAGCGGCCGCGGAGCTGGTTGTCGATCCGGCGCGCGGTGTGTCGTTCGGTGCCGATGACGTGCAAGCCGCCCGCCGTTGTCGTGGTGGGACTCAGCTTGATGTCGGTTCCGCGGCCGGCCATGTTCGTGGCGATCGTGACGTTGCCCACCAGTTCGCCGGCGGGGTTTTTATGCTGCTGGCCGGCGAGGGCGACAATCGCCGCCTCCCGCTCGTGATTCTTGGCGTTGAGGACTTCGTGCTCGATGCCGTATTTACGCTTGAGCATCTCCGAGAGCATCTCGCTTTTCTCGACGCTGGTGGTGCCGACGAGCAGCGGACGCCCTTTTTCGGAAACCTCCTTGATCTCCTCGATGATCGAATCCCATCGTTCCCGCTCGGTGCGATAGACGCGGTCTTCGTAATCGTCCCGGATCACCGGCCGATTCGTGGGGATCGTCACCACGTCCAGCCGGTAAATCTTGTTGAACTCCTCGGCTTCGGTCTGGGCCGTACCGGTCATGCCGGCGCGGTCTTTGTACATCTTGAAAAAATTCTGGAGCGTGATCGTCGCCAGCGTCTGCGTTTCTTCCTTGACCGGGACTTTTTCCTTGGCTTCGACCGCCTGGTGGAGTCCGTCGGACCATTGCCGCCCGGTCATTTTTCGCCCGGTGAACTCGTCCACGATGCACACCTCCATGACTCCCTTCGACCCGCGCTCCACGACGTAGTCCTTGTCGCGTTCGTACACCACGTGAGCGCGCATCGCCTGCTCCATCAGGTGCGACCATTCCATGTTGTTGCCGACAAAGAAGCTGCCGACGCCCGCCGCATCCTGCGCGGCGGCGATGCCCTCATGCGTCAGGTGGGCCGTCTTGTGATCCAGCTCCACCTCGTAGTACTGCGTGAGGCTTTCCTTGCGACGCGTGGCCACGGCCAGGTCCTGCTCGGCCTTTTGCCCCCGGGCCCGGGCCGCTTCCTTTTCCGCCTTGGTCTTGGCGCGGTCTTCATCGCCCTCGGCGGCTTTGACGGCGCGCTTGGCGGCGTCTTCGGCGGCCTCGGCGGCGGCGTAGGGCTTGTGAAGCTCGATCACCTTCCGAGCCACGATATCCGCCGCACGATATTTCGCCGCGTCGTCGTGCGCCGCCCCGCTGATGATCAGCGGCGTGCGCGCCTCGTCGATCAGGATCGAATCCACCTCGTCAACGATCACGAATTGCAGCGGACCCTGAACCTGCTGCGCCACCGTCGTCTTCATGTTGTCGCGCAGAAAATCAAACCCGAATTCGCTGTTCGTGCCGTAGGTGATGTCGCAGTTGTACGCGCCGCGGCGCACGTCGCCGCCGGGTTCCATGTCCGACTGGATGTAACCCACCGACACCCCGAGGTTTTCAAAAGCGGGACGAACCCAGTTTGCGTCGCGGCGGACCAGGTAATCGTTGACCGTGACCACGTGGCAATGGTTCCCTTCCAGCACGCGCATGAAACAGGCCAGCGGGGCGACGAACGTCTTGCCTTCCCCGGTCGCCATCTCGGCGATCTTGCCTTCATACAAAACCAGACCGCCGATGAGCTGCACGTCGAAGCAGCGCGTACGGAAGGGGGGGCGGCTTTGCGGGTAAAGCTCGCGAATGGCATCGTACATCTTTGGCGGGATGGGCACATCCCGCCAGGACACCCCGCTGCTGATCAGCGACCGCTGCACCGCGTCGTATGCTTCCAGCATCTCGTCGTTGAGCTGATCCGGATCGAAATTGTTTTCCGGGTCGAAAATGGAGCGGATGCCAATGTTCCGGTCCATCGATTCGCGGATGATGGCGAAGGCTTCGGGCAAGACTTCGGCGGAGCGAACTTTGCCGGAGGTCAGCAGCTTGCGTATCTCCTCCGTTCGCTCGCGGAGCTGGGCGTCGCTTTTGGCGCGCATCTCCGGCTCGAAAGCGTTGATCCGATCGACGGCCTTCTGATAATGCTTTAGCAAGCGTTCGTTGCGGCTGCCGAAAACTTTGGTCAAAACCTTAGCGAATGTAACTGCCATTGAGCGCCTCTAGGCAAAAGAGTGCGAGCGACACTGGGAATCGAACGGGGCCGGGATCAGGCCAGCGGCGGCGGAAGCCGGAACTGAAATGGAGAAAGGCGGGGGGCGGGGAAGAACGCCTGATCGGCCATTGGCAGCGGCCGGCGAGCCGTAATCCCCAGCCCAAACCGGCGCGGCTGGTACAGCGTCACCGCGGGCAGCACCCGGCGCAGATTCATGCTCAATCGCTCGAACAGCCGGCTGGCAAAGTGCGTACCCGTCGTCTGCGCCGGTATGGCGGGTGCGACGCGATCGGCGCAGATGGCCGTCGCCATCAGGGTCACCGCGATAACGTGCCTTGCGTGTTTCATGCCAATGCGGCCTTCAATATCCGGCCATTTAATCTTAGCGTCAAGCGAAGGGGACAGTCCATGATTATCGGCCCGCGGCGGGAAATCGCTGCAAAGGCACCTAATTGGGTAGCGTATCAGTCCAGAACGTTTTCCTTTCGCCCGCAGCATTTCAAAGCCCAGGGATGTCCATCCCTGGGTCTTCGCCCGAGAAAACGCCCGCCCTGAGCTTTTCGAAGGGAGCCCATCGAAATGCCTGCACTGAGCCTGTCGAAGTGCCAACATTCAGCTTGATTTCGCAAAGCGATCCGTCATCCTGACCATATGACTCTTCAGCAGCAACTCGAAGCTGGCTTGTTGCATCATCGCTCCGGCCGCTTGGCGGAGGCGGAGACGATCTACCACCAAATCCTGGCACAGCAACCCAATCATGCCGGGGCCTCGCATCTATTGGGCTTAATCGCCGGACAACGCGGCAACGACGACCTGGCGATTGATCTAATTGGCCGCGCCATTCGCCTCAAGCCCGATTACGCCGAGGCACACACCAATCTGGGAAACTCACTTTTTCGTAAAGGCCGGCTCGACGAGGCCATTTCCTCCTACAACCGTGCGATACAGCTCAAGCCCGATCTTGCCGTCGCTCACTGCAACCTGGCCGCGGCGCTGAAAGACCGGGGACAACTCGACGAGTCGATTGCCGCCTCCAGGCGTGCCATTCAACTCAACCCCAGCTCTGCCGAGGCGTACAATAATCTCGGCAACGCACAATCGAAGAGGGGAGAATTCGAACATGCCATCGCCGCATATCACCGGGCGATCCAACTCAAACCGGATTATGCCGAGGGATACAGCAATCTAGGGAACGCCTTAAGCCATTTGGGGAACTTTGACAATGCCATTGCCTGCCATCGACAGGCCATTCGGCTCAAGCCTGATCTAGCCGAATCGCACAGTAATCTGGGAAATGCGTTAAAGAACGCGGGGGAACTTGATGAGGCAATTGCTGCGTATCGGCAGGCCATTCAAATCAAGCCCGATTATGCCGAAGCCCACAGCAACCTGGTCTTCGCACTGAACTATCATCCGGATTATGGCGCCGAAGAGATTCTGGCGGAACATCGGGCTTGGTCGGATCGTCACGCCCGTCCGCTGATGAACGACATAATTCCCCATGCCAACCAGCGCTCGCCGGAGCGGCGGCTTCGCATCGGCTATGTCTCCGCCGACTTTTGCCGACATTCCGTTGGCTACTTTTTGATCCCGCAGCTGGAGCATCATGACCCCAGGATTGTCGAAGTCTTCTGTTACGCCAATGCCACAAGGTCCGACGACATGACCGAGCGGATCAAGCGTTCCTGCGATGTTTGGCGAAACATCCTCGGTCTTGGCGATGAGGCCGTGGCGAAACTGGTTCGTTCTGATGGAATCGACATTCTCGTGGATTTGTCGGGGCATACCGCCGGGAATCGCCTGTGCGTCTTTGCGCGCAAACCGGCGCCGATTCAGGTGACTTACCTCGGCTATCCGAACACGACGGGAATGACGGCCATCGATTACCGTTTCACGGATGCCCTGGCCGATCCGCCGGGAATGACCGATGAGTTGAATGTGGAGAAGCTCTGGCGTCTGCCAACCTGCGCCTGGTGTTATCAACCGCCCGAAGATGCGCCGGATATCCAACCGCGCGGCAACCAGCCGATCACCTTCGGATGCTTCAATGCCTTCGCAAAGATCAATCCCAAGATGGTGGCGATTTGGGCGGAGTTGCTCAAACGCCTGCCGGGATCGCATCTGCTGCTGAAGTCGGCCGGGGCCGGCGAAGCTTCTTCGCGGCAGCGACTGACCGGCCAATTCGCCGAACACGGCATCCCCGGCGAACGGATCGAGATGCTTGGGCGGGTTGGTCGTCTACGCGGGCATTTGGAACTCTATCACCGAGTCGATCTGGCGTTGGATACGTATCCCTATCACGGAACGACGACAACCTGCGAAGCATTGTGGATGGGCGTGCCGGTGGTGAGCTTGGCCGGCCGAACCCATGCTTCCCGCGTTGGAGTGAGCCTGCTGAGCAACGTCGGCCTGCCGGAATTCATCGCCGAGAACCCCGACCAATACTTTTCAATCGCCACCGGATTGGCCGGAGACTTGTCCAAACTCGCCCAACTGCGATCCAGCCTGAGAACTCGGATGGAGCGTTCGCCGCTGATGAACGCCCGCCAATTCGCCGCGGACATCGAAGCCGCCTACCGCCAGATGTGGCGGAACTGGTGCGTGATTCCGCAGCAAATTCCCCGGGCGTAAAAAGCGCAGAGCATTTTCATATACGCCGTAGCGGCTTGCCGACTTCAGTCGGCAGGATTTTGGCGGTGAAACTGTTCACAACCCGCTGCGGAAACCAAAAGACGGCCATAAGCCATTGCGCTTCCGTTGGATATGGCAGCATCCCGTGAAGCAATTCATAAATGGCTTTTGACCTTTCTTTTCGCGCCCGTCTTCGACTTCAACCAGGGCAGGCCGGAAAATTGAACACGCTGAATTCTGAAATTTTCCCCTTGCAAATCCGACAAGTGTTAGGTATTAGTTTGGCACGACGGGCAACATCGTGTTGCCCAATTCGCGCGCGAACCCAAGCCGGCTCGCGTCGCTAGCGGAGACCCCCCCATGTCCGCGGATACTGGCTTTTCTCAAATGACAAATGACAGAGGACCAATGACAAATGACCATGACGCCCCTCCTTCTTCTCTCAACTTTCTACTTCTCAACTATCTGGCGCAGCCACCCCCCTCCCCCCCCCAAATGGGATATTCTGAGATAGGGTGTGACATTTGTCCGGGTGCCGATTGCAATTTGACCCCGCCGCCGGCTGTTTTGGGCTGGGTGGGCATTGAAATAGAATCCAGAATATGAATTCCCGGCCACTGACCGTGTGGATTGCCTTTTGCGCGATCATCGGCGTCGCTTCCGTGGCCGGGGGGCAGACGATGTTGAAGGCGACGGCCGGATGGGGCGACGCCATGCGGCTGGGGCGATGGACGCCGGTGTTCGTCGCCGTGGCTGATCCGCAAACGCGCGATGTCGATCTGCAAATTCACGGAACCTACGGCGAGAAATCGCTGGCGGTCTGTGTGCATCAGACCGCGGTGGCGCAGCCGCGGCCGACGACCTACGCGCTCCTGTTTCCCCTCAACGCCCAGCCTTCGCGCATCGAGGTGATCGTTGCCGACGAAAAGACCGGGCAGACGCTGGCGACCCAGGCGATGCAGAACCCTGCGTCGTTTTCGCCAGCCGGGCACGTGCCCATGCGATTGCTCGGACCGCGGGAATTTCTGGTGGGAATCAGCGGAGACATCGGCGATGCGATGCAGTTGCAGGCGCAGCTCGATCGCGCCGGCCTGGTGGGGGGGATTCTGGATCCGATCAAGCTGCCGGCCAATTTCGTTGGATATGACGGAGTGACCGTTCTGGTTCTCGTGGCGGCGGATTTGACGGAGCTGAAGCCCGAGCAGGAGCTGGCACTATTGCAGTGGGTCCAACGCGGCGGGAACCTAGTGGTGATTCCGGGGACAACGCCCTTGCCGACGAAAAGTATTCTGATGGACGCCCTGCCCTGTGAGGTGGGAGTCAATCGGACGATTGCCAAGTTCAACGGCCGTGATCTGTCGCCGCGGCCCGGGGCCGTCGCGGTGCGCGTGTTGGATCAGAATGGTTACGAGCATCGCACTGGCCTGGGCAATATCGCGGTATGGCCGGTCGATATCGCGCCGTTGCAGTTCGCCGATGCGAATGAAGCGAATGCATTTTGGCGGTCGATTCTGGGGGGCATGGTGACGGTGCCGGCCATCGCCCAAACGACGGAGATGCCGCTGAGCGAGGAGCAGGACGTTTTGATATCCGGTCCGAACGCGGCGGACAGCGTGGGCCGCGGGCCGCGCGAATCGGTGGCGATTCGGCACGTTCTGGAACTGCTCGGAGCGACGGGATCGGCGCCCGCCGTGGATTGGCAAAAGGCGCTGCTGTGGCTGGCCGGCCTGTTCTTTCTTGTCGGGCCGGTTGATTCATTCGTTCTGATGCGTCTCCATCAGCCGCCGCGGAATTGGGTGACGATTGTCGGATGGGTCGGGCTGCTGGCGTCGCTGGGCACGTACGCCGCCGCTCGGCCCGGCGAAGCGCCGCCGGCGGTCGCGTCGCTGCGGATGGTCGATCAGGTTGATGACTCGATTCTTGCGGCAACGGACATCGTTGCCGTCAGATCGGAGCGATCGCAATCGGCACCGATGTCGCTGGATGAGAATGAGTGGTGGGAGCCCGCCAACCAGGCGGCGCGATCGTTCGATCCGGGCCGATTCGTCGATGCCCTTTGCCGTGAGGATCGCAGAGGATGCCGGCCGGAGCGGATTCAGTTGACCGGGGGCGAGGCCCAATCCTGGCATGGGGAGTCGGCCTTCGCTCGGCCGGGATGGTTGCGGGCAAAGTTGACCCTGCATCGCGATGCGGCGGGAAATCCACATCTGGCCGGGAAATTGACGAATACCGCCGCGAGCGTTTTGACCGACATTCAAATCGCGACGGCGGCGGGCAATTTTCGCCTCGGTCAATCGCTCTCGGCCGGGGCGTCGATGGACGTGGATGAAGCGATCAGCAATCAACCGATTGCGCTGAGCGGCTTGCCCGCGGACGTAGGGGATGTTTCGCCGGATCGGGCCGACGCTGTGGAACAATTGGTGAAAGGCGGATTTGCGTGCGTGTATTGCCAGATGCCGGAGGCCCGGGATTTGAAGGTGGTTGATGGGGTGGAGGCCGAGCAACATTGGCAGGTGCTTCGCGCGGCGGTGGAATTGGAAAGATGAAGCGCAGCCAACCGCAGGGTTAAGCATGCGCTCTGCTCTAGAATCCGGAGATACCCAACGTCCATGCGATGGAGGGCTGCATCGATGAAGATCATTTTGTCCTCTTGCTCATTGTTGTGTGGATATGCCCTGCTGGCAGGGCTCGCGAATGCGCAAGATGCTTCTTCTTCGGGCCACGCTGCATCTACTGAACACTCCCGCCTGCAGGCAGGATATGAACAGGTCATCCGCGACCTGCATTACCACTGGTGGGATCCGAATTACGCAATCCCTCGAATTCGCCCCACACGAGGCGGCAATTCAACCGCCAAGTCTTTCGATGTGGGCACGATCGACAATGCCGCTGCCTTTCCCAGCTTCTGGCAGATGGAGGAGTATGCCAACATCCAGTATTGGAATTGGAAGATCACCCATTCGTCAGTAACGAAGGCCGAGATCTGGTCGGAGTGGGGCTACATCTCGCACACTTTCTCCGACCGAGCGCTTTCGTCGGCGGATAAATCGTTCTGCATCATCAATGTGAGCGATGACGCCGCCTGGGCGCTCAACTATCTCGTCCAGGTATACGAGGTCACTCGCGACCAACGCGCCCTGGTCGATGCGGTGGCGCTGCTCCCCAGCATCCTGAATCGCTTCGCTGATCCAAATACATCCAGGGTTCGCTATGGTTCATTACTGGCCTCGCCGTATGGCATACTTTATGCCACGAAGTCCGATGATCCCGATCATCAGGGCTCCTCGACCACCTATGAAATCATGATTGCCGACAGCGCCTTGTACCTGTACCAGCAGACTCATAATGCGGATTACCTGAACTACGCGATCGGCACATATGACTGGACGAAAAAATACATGAAGCACTCGACTCGCGGATATTACTACTGCGAGCTGGACATCAGGCCCACCGTCAATGGAACGAAGAATCCACATTATCTTGTCCCCATGGGAGACTATTACGGCTCACCGGTTCGCGGCCTCAGTTCGAGCTATAGCGGCGGCACGATGGCAATGGCCGTGGCCGCCGCTCGTCTTTACAAAATCACCGGGCAGGAGAAGTACCTGGCAGAAGCCCGGCAGATCACGTCGGACTACGTGCGACGCGACGCTTTCTTGCGGCCGGGGAACTTGTTCGTCAACGAAAGAGACGGCTGGACTGATGGTTTCTGGGCTCCCGCCTTTGCGGATGAGGTTCTGACTTTGCCGGGTGTCGATTCTAACGGTTTGTGGAAGACCGCCTTATGCAATACTGCCCTATCGATCATTTCCCAGAGAACTCCGGACGGCTTCTATGGAGCCGACTGGAGCGGTCCGGAACTCAATACCAACGACAGATCGATGACTTGGGCAGAGCAGGCAACTCGCTGCACCGGCTCAGGCGCTGGCATGGCGCTGCCGGCTCAAATCATGACATCATCAAACAGCGCGGCGATGGTAAGCGCCGCCGAGTTGGTCGATGCTCGGTCATATCCTGTAGCGAAATCGATGATGGGGCAGCAGCAATCCCTGCCCGCATCGGATGCCAACGTGCCGAGCGCTGCTGCATCGCCTCCCGCCGCGCCATCGGAACCCCAACGTCTTTTGTCGAGGGCAAAACTCTTGATACAGAACAACAGTTCCAGCCCGGCCCGCGATTGCTTGCAGCAGATCATCGATAAGTATCCCCAAGACCCCGCCGCGGAACAGGCTAGGCAAATGTTGGAGCATATTGGCAATTAGAGCGTTTTGCATGCGCCCGCAGGGTCCGCGCCGCCTGCTCTGCAAGTTTACCGGCGACTGCGAGGTTCTCAAGGAGCTTGGGCGGGAGGTGCCGGCGCCAACTGTAACGCAAGCGAGGCGAGCGTTGGCTCGCCTCGCTTGGGGATTTGCCGGACTCTCCCATCCGGAAGACCCGTTAATGACCCGCTGCGCCACCTGAATCGGTGTTGCTCTTGGGGTAGTTGCCCAACTGGACGCGGACCGGGGAGTTGACTTCGGGGTTGGCGCCCGCGCGGAATTCGATCTGCTCGGGCTTCAGCCCGCCACGGTCTTCCAGGTAATGTCCGACAGCCAGGCGACGATCCTGAGCGTACTTGTCATCGGCCGGGACGTCCATGTAGACGACCAGCGGGTTGGTGCTGTGGGAATCGGCTAGCATTTCATCCAAGGCGGTCGTTCCCAGTGAAGAGAGCGTGGGCCCGTCAAAGTGATCCTGGTAAAGCGTGCACTCGGCGCGTGCGCCGGAAGCCTCTTGAGTCTGTTCGAGCTGCGCGGTTTCCGTGATCTCCGCCGTGGAATGGGCGGTGTCGCTCTCGGACGGCGGCTGCGAAGAGCAGCCGGCGGCGAAGAGCACAGTCGTCGAGGCCGCGAGAAGGCACAATGTGAAGAGACGCTTCGTAGTCGCCATAGGTTTCTCCATTTCAGGGATCGGCATTTTGTGGGTGTTGTTTAACGTTTCCATAAAATTCATCATTTCATCAGTTCGCTGTTCATGAGCGAGATCACGGTTGGTCCAAGAAGGACGATAAAAGTGGCCGGGAAAATGAACAGCACGAGGGGGAAGCTCATTTTGACGACGCTCTTGGAGGCCATTTCCTCGGCCTTGTGCTGGCGTGCGATGCGGAGACTTTCCGCATGAACGCGCAGGGCCTGGGCGACGCTGGTTCCGAATCGCTCGGCCTGATTGAGCATGGCGGCCAGGGACATCAACGAGGCGTTGGTGGTGCGAGTGCCGAGATTCCGCAGGGCCTCGTGACGAGGCATGCCGACGCGCGTCTGCATGTGTGAGATGCCGAACTCGCGGCTGATGGCGGGGTGCACCAGGGCCAGTTCCTCGCCAACGCGCTGCATGGAGGAATCGACCGTCATACCGGCTTCGACGCAAACGACCATCAAGTCGAGCGCATCGGGAAGCCCGTATTCGAGGGCCTTTTGATTGTTCTTGACCTTCATCCTGAGCCAAACGATCGGCACGACGTAGCCGGAGAGTCCTAGCATGGCGAGCCACAAGAACATGGCGTCGAACCACCAGCCAAGGAGGTAGCCGAGGATGAGGCCGAGGGCGATTCCGATGACTTTTGAGCCCTGCACGGTGCGCAGGGCGGAGGAGCTGTAGACGCCCGCGCGGGCCAGTTCGCGTTGAAGCGAGGACTGCTTTTCGCGGGTGCTGGGCATGAAGGGGTGTGCCGCGGCCTCGCCGAGCTGCTTGATGATCGACCCGATGCCGCCGGAGCGGCCGTCCTTTTTGACCACTTCGGCCTTGGTCTTGCCCTGAAGTCGCGATCGCAGCTTGTCGCTGCTCTCGCCCTTGAACAGGAAGCCGAAGACGTAATACACGAGCGCCGTGATCGAGGCGAACGCGAAAAGAATGGTTAAATTTGCTTGACTCATAGTTGAACCTTTTTAGCGGTCACACCTTGATGGTGGTGATTTTTCGGATGCACCAGGTCCCGAGAATGAGCATCGTTGCCGCCGTCGCCAGCAGCCATAAGCCGGTTGACGTATGGATCAGGACCGAAGCGTATTTGGGGTTGAGGTAATAGGACACAAAGAACAAGACGACAGGGAAAACCACCAGGATGTATCCGGTGAAACGTCCCTCGGCGGTCTTGGCCTTGACGTGCTGGCCCAGGCGGATGCGCTGGCGGATCATGTCGCTGATGTTATCGAGCACTTCAGACAGATCGCCGCCGGTCTGACGTTGGATAAGGATTGCGGTAACGAAGAATCCGAAGTCCGGGTTATCGACGCGGACGGCGGTGTCTTTCAGGGATTCCTCAAGGGCTTGTCCGACGCTGTGGGCGTCGTAGCAACGGCGGAATTCTCCGGAGAGCGGCATGGGAAGCTCATCAGCCATCATCTGCAACCCCGTGCTAAGGCTGTGCCCCGCGCGCAGGATTCGGGAAAGGAAATCCAGGGCTTCGGGAAGCTGATCGAGAAACTCCCGCTGCCGCTTGTTGCGAGAGTGATTGAGGAGAAGCAGCGGAAGAAAGGCGAAGACGATGCCGAGAACGGAGCCGAGCAAAGTTGAATCGGTGACGACAAAAAGGACGAAGAACCCGAGGATCGCCATGCCTACGGTGAGGAAGACGAACTTGGCGAGGGTGAAGGAGGGCCAGGTCTGGCCGATGCGGTAGGCCAGCCCGCGCAGAAATGGCAGCCGCGCCAGCGTGCCGGAGACGCCGCCGATTTCCTGTTGGCGGCGAACGACGGTGAGCGTCGCGGGATCGAAGCCCTCGTTGGATTTACCCTCATGGGTGAGCCTTTGCTGGAGCTTTTTGCGCTCGTCGCTCAGGCCGCCGATGACCTGGTAGAGCCCGTAGATCAACAGGATCACGGTGGCAGCTGCCAGGTAGGGAAGGATCATCTGGTTCATAAAAAACTCCTCAGCGGAGGCATTGCCTTCCGCAGCTCGCGGGTGTTCCAGGCGAGGTCAGCCTCCCGCCTTGCCGTTGCCGTTACCACTACCGTTACCGTCCATTTCGATCTTTCGGCGTTGGAACAACTCGGCGGGCAGCGGGATGCCGCGGCTTTCGATCTTGTCGCAGCAGCGCGGTCGAATTCCGTTGACGGCGAAGGTGCCGACGGCCTGTCCGTTGCCGTCAACGCCGGTTTGTTCGTACTGGAAGATGTCGTGAGCCTGGATGCCGTCGCCCTCCATGCCGGTGATTTCGGTGACGCGCACGACCTTGCGTTTTCCACCGGTCAGCCGCGCCGCCTGCACGACGATCTGCAACGCGCTGGCGATCTGATGGCGCAGGGCGCGCATGGGGATGTCGTATCCGGCCATGGCGATCATGACTTCCAATCGCGCCAGTGCGTCGCGCGTCGTATTGGCGTGTATGGTGGTCATGGAGCCTTCATGGCCGGTGTTCATGGCCTGGAGCATGTCAAGGGCCTCGCCGGAACGCACCTCGCCGATGATGATGCGATCGGGGCGCATGCGCAGACAGTTCTTGACGAGATCGCGCTGGGTGATCTCACCGCGGCCTTCAATGTTCGGCGGGCGGGTTTCGAGGCGGACGACGTGCGGCTGCTGGAGCTGAAGCTCGGCGGCGTCCTCAATGGTCACCACGCGCTCATCCGGTGGAATGTAGCGCGAAAGGCAGTTCAGCAGGGTCGTTTTACCTGAGCCGGTGCCGCCGCTGATCAGAATATTGCATCGGGCCTGCACCGCCGCGGAGAGGAAGTCCATCACCTGCGCCGGGAAAGCGCCATGCCGGATGAGGTCTTCCAGTTGCAACGGCTTGGCGCCGAAGCGGCGAATGCTCATGGCCGGGCCATCCAGCGCCAGCGGAGGAATGATGGCGTTGACGCGGCTCCCGTCGGCCAGACGGGCATCGACCATGGGGCTGGTCTCATCGATGCGTCGGCCGACGAGACCCACGATGCGGTCGATGATCTGGCGCAGATGCTGGTTGTCGCGGAAGCGGATGTCGGCTTGCTCGAGGCGGCCGCGGCGCTCGACGTAAATTTTGTCGAAGCGGTTGATGAGGATGTCGGTGATGGTGGCGTCCTTGAGCAAGACCTCCAGCGGCCCGAGGCCGAAGGTTTCGTCCATCACCTCGTCCATGAGGCGCTCCTGATCTGTGCTGGAGAGGAGGCCGTGTTCGCTTTGGCAGAGTTCGCGGATGACGACGCGGACTTCTGCGCGGACGGTATCGGGGGGCAGCGCTTTGAGGTTTTGCACGTCCAGCCGCTGGACCAATTGCTGGTGAATCCGGACCTTCAATTGATCGAACGCCGTGCTGCGCTCGGCATTCAGGGAGGATGGAGCGGTGGGGCGGAGCAGCGCCGGCAAGGGCCTGGGTGCGCTCGGAGCCGCGGCCGAGTTGTCAGGGTCGGCGACGAATGGCTCCGCAGGCAGGGCCACTGCCGCGGGACCGGATTTTGTCGAGAACAGACCCATTCACAACTCCGTTTACAACCGCTACGCACGATTCATGCGGCGATGCTTCCCTGGCTCCCTTTGGCGCCCACCAGTCCGGCCAACTGCACCAGGCTCTGGGCGATCTCGCTCTTGGGAGCGCGAATAACCACGGGCTCGCCGAAATTGATCGATGCGATGGTGTTCTTGAAATCGTTGGGAATATTCCAGGCGACCTTGATCCCCAGGGATCGCTCGATTTCCTGCGGCTCGATATCGTTGCCCTTGCGAACGTACCGGTTGACGACGGTGCAGATTTTGGCGGATTCAACGCCCATGCGGCGCAGGGCGCCGACAAATCGCTCGGCGTTTTTGGCGCTGGGAACGTTGAGCTGCATGACCAACAGATTGACGTCGGCCCCTTGCAGCATCGAGGCGTACATGGGCGCGATGCTCATCAGCGAATCGATCACCACATAGTCGAATGTACGGCTGAGCATGTTGAGCAGGCGAACCAGACCGCTTTGGTTCACGCGCTGGGTATCCTCCGGCAAGTCGGGGCGCGAGAGAATCGCAACGCCGCTTTTCTTGTGGATGGTCAAGGCGTTATCCAGCAACTGCTTGTCGAGCTTTTCGGCGGCGTCCATCACGTCGGCGATGGTGTAGCGGCAGCGAATGTCGAAGAAGCTGGCGGCGCCGCCACGGATCAGGTCCATGTCGATCAGCACGGTCTTACCCATGGGGGACAGAGCGGCGGCGACATTGCAGGCGATGGTGGTCGATCCGCATCCGCCGATCGTCGGGATCACGTGAATGATCTTGGCCCGCTTGCCCATTCCATTGACCTGGGCAACCCGTTCCAGGGCGGTCGTGAATTTTTCCTCGCTCATCGGGAGCGGGATGAATTCCTTGATCCCCAGGTGCATTGCTTCCATGAGCAGATTGGGATCGACCGTCTGGCTCATGAGGAAGAAATTGACCGCGGGGAATTGCCGGGGCAGGGGGGCGATCTTTTTGAGCGAGTCGGCAGGGTTGGGATCGAGGTTGACGATCGCCAGGAGCGGCCCGTCCGGCCGACCCAGGATTCCGGCCAGCGGTTCAATGGTCGCGAATTGGGCCACGGGCAAGGCCCCGAAGCGAACCAGGAACGCGGCAAGTTCTTCCCGGTTGGTGTTGTCGGCGTCGACGATGACGCAATTCATCTGCACGTACATTTCGCATCGTCCCTGGTTGAAGCTTCGTCCAATCCATTAACCATCCCGCCCATGCTGGATCACTTCCCGGACGTAGGCGGCGGCTGGAAGCCGGCGGGGCCCTCGAACGGCGGCGTCTGTCCGGTCGGGGGGCTCAGCTTCAGCGGCGGGGGAACTACCTCGCCGCCCATATCTCCCATGAGGTACAACTGCGCCATGTTCGGATCGCGCCACTTCTCGCCAGGAACCGGCGTCACGTCGGCCGGATCAATTCCATGGACGAGGACCGGGGTGACGAGGACGACCAGTTCTGTCAGGTTTTTCTGATATTTAACGGACCGGAAGAGTGCGCCCAACACCGGGACATCCCCGAGGACGGGAAATTGGCTATTCGAAGCGGTCACGTCATCCTGCAACAGGCCGGCCAAGGCGAATGTTTGTCCCTGGCTCAGCTCGACGGTGGTATCGACGTTTCGCTTGGTGAGCCCCGGAACCTGGCCGCCGCCGGGAATCGTATACGCGTGGCTATAGTCGAGTTCGCTCACCTCCGGGGCAACATGGATTCGGATGCGTCCGTTGCCCAGGACAATGGGAGTGAATTTCAGCGTAACGCCAAAGTCTTGAAACTGAATGGTGACGACCGTTGCACCGCCGCTGGTCTGGGGAACGGGATAAGGAAATGAGCCTCCGGCCAGGAAGGTGGCCTGCTGCCCGCTCGTGGTGACGAGGTTGGGTTCCGCCAAGGTCCGCAGGAGGCTGTTGTTCTCCAGCGCGTCGATGAAATAATCGAAGGCGATCGCGGAGAAAGCGCCTTGGCCGAACATGCTGGCCGCGGCTTCGCTGACGGTATTAGTAAGAGGGCTAGTGGTCAGAGGGGGCCCAGGGGTGAAGCCTACGGTGTTTGCACCAATATTGCTGCCGAAGACGGACACGTTATCGGTGCCGGCGAAGTTGAATCCGAGTTCCTTCTCGGCCTGCTTGCTGACCTCCGCGAACTTGCACTTCAGCATGATTTGTTGACCGCCGGCGATCTCCAGCAGGTCCGCAACCTTGCCGGCACCATAGGGGCCGGCGATCAGCTCGACCTGAGCGGCGGTCTTGAGGTCACGCACCTGGCCGGTGAGAGTAATCGTGCCGTTGTCATCCTCGACGTTGATCTTGGAACCGGGAAACAGCGTCTGCAATTGCTTCTGTAGTCGCGCTACGGGCGTTGAAACCTCGATGGTGATGATCTGCGTGCGATCGTTTTCGTCCCAGAGAATCAACTGGGTGGTGCCGGCTTTCTTGGCGGTGATCAGCAGTTCATTGGGTTCGAGCGGAATCACGTCGGCAACATCGGGCAAGAGGATGTTCGCCTTCTTGATCTTCTGTTCAAAGGAAAGCTGCTTCGCCTTGCCCGGCTCGATGGTGATGACGTCGGAGGGCTTTTCCTCGGTCGCCGACATGTCGGAGGGCGAGGTCGTGGGCTGGGCAACGGCCGGCATCGCCGCCGGCCACCCCAGGATCCCAAGCGCCACCGCGGTTCCCATTGCCAGTGCGGATTTCCGCCCGATCTGAAACAGTTTCTTATTCAACATGATGTTCATCCTTGCTCGCTAGCGTTTCGATAAATCGATCGAACTCGTTTTGACATCTAAAGCGACTCATCTCCCAAGCGTTAACGCGTTGGATCGTTCGTGTCGCTAAACTGATTGCCGTCCCTCGGCAAGGCGAACTTCGCCTCGGATTCGCTGCCGCCGCGGATCACTTCGATGGTCCATTGATCGTTGTCCGAATCAATGCTGGGCCGCGTGGTGACATTGGCGGTCAGGGCGCCGGAGGGTTGGGTGCTCGGCAGTTGCGTGCTAATGACTGGAACAACGGTGTTGAACTCGTCATTTCTGTTGGCATGGTGCCCGACGAGTTCGGCGAAGGTGACGCCCTTGGTGTCCACCATGGCCAGATCGGTGCCGCCGCGAAGGGCGAACCGCGGCCGGCCGACGGCGCAGGCCAATTCGATCAACTCCGCCTGCGCGGGAGTGACCAGCAAGGTGATGCTGTGTCCGCCGCCATCGCCATCCCCTGGGTTGTGGCGCATACCGATGGCGGTGACCTTGACGTTTTGCGCCAGCGTGCGAGCCTGGGGCATACCGGTCTTGTCATCGCGCACGGTCTGGATCAGGTCCACGTGACAGCCGGCGACGAGGTAGCCGGCGACGCCGGTGATCTCATTGATGTCAACACTGACGGCGCGCATTCCGTTGGGCACGGCGGCCTGAAGACCCGGCCCGACGCCGCGCGGGGCAAGTAGGGTCGAGGTGATCGCCTGTCCCTGAATCAGCGGGACGACGGTGACGCGTCCGACCAGTTGGTCCGGGGACTGAAAGACAGTGTCCGGAACGGCATCGGATGCGACGTCGCCCAGAACCAGATCATCCAAAGTAAGCACCGCCCCGGCATCGAGGTTGTGCTTGGCCAGGACCACGGGGGGGCGCTTGACCTCGGCATTGCTTTGCCGGCTGGATATGAAATTGAACATCATCTTGGCGGCGATAGCGCCCAAGACCAGCGCGACAATCAACGGAGCGATCTTCTTCACATTCATAAAGTTCTCCCAATAGGCGGTTTGCCTGTGTTGTCTTCTCGGTTGAATCGGTTGTCCGGTTTAGGAAAGGTGCGAAGAGTTTTCGATTTTGAGACGAGCCTCGGTTATCTGACCAGGGCAATGCGCGGGAGCTGCAAGCCCGCACTCTTATGGGAATGAAAGGGGGCGAGAACGTCGGTGAAAGCCGGGGCCGTTCAATCTCCTTCTTTGCGCATGGATGAGGCCGTCCACAGGGTCTTGTTCGCGCCGATCAGCGCCGCCGGCCGAAAGGCCGCGCCGACGGTTCCCCAGTTGGCCGTGATCACCACGGTCAACGTGTCGCCGACGGTCATGCTCGTAAGACTGGAAAGCGTCGTCGAAGGCGCATTTGGCGGGCTCGGCGCGGCGGTGGTGGTGGTGTCCACATAATACACCTTGTAATTTCCGATCGTATATGACCCGGAGCTGCCACTGATCGTGGTTCCGGAGGGAACCAGGTTGGCAACCTGGAGTTGGTTCTCGATGGCGGTGTTGGCCGTTGAGAACGTGCTGCCGGCGACGATGGCATTGCGGCAACCCTCGCGGGCAGCGCCTTCCATAGTGTTCTTCACGTAAAAGTAATAGCCGTATTCGATCAAGCCGTAGCAGATCGAAAACAGGATTGAGAGCGTCAGGGCAAGCTCAAGCACGGCGGACCCGCTTCGCCGGAGGAGCGACCGCCGGAGAGAGCTTCCGGCCTTAAGACTTCCGCGAGATTGCCAATTGCTGAAAAACATTTCATCTCCCGAGCAGCTTGCTCATGGACAGGACGATTAGGGTCGCGATGAACACGGGTACGGCGAAGGGCAGTGGCCGCCGGATGGCCTGGCAGGCCTTGCCCGTGTCGATGGCGTTTTGCAATCCAAGCTCCGAAGCGCCGGCGAAATTCGCGACGATCAGAACGCTGTTGCGGAGCAGCACGCCCGTTCGACGCTGCGCCAGCGCCTGAGTTATCACGATTACCAGGCCAAGCACGGCCTGGACCATGAATATCAGCACGGCGGGTCCCGGTCCGACCCAAGCGCCGATGGCGGCCAGAAGCTTCACGTCGCCGCCGCCCAGGGCTGAAATCATGTACAACACCAGCGGAATGGCTCCGCCGACGACTATGCCGAGCATCGCGTGGCCGAAGTTTGCCGGACTGAGAAGAGCGGCCCGGCCCAGGCCCGCCGCCATGAGGCCGAACGTCAGCCAATTGGGGATTCTGCGCTGGCGCGCGTCGAAAAGGGCAGCCACGGCGAGCGTGCAAATGAGCGGCGCCCAGATTATGAGGGCGGACCAGGCCATACTCGCATATCGTCCAATTACATCGACGAATTAAGGCTGTTCCATCGCGCCAGCACCTTACCGCCGACTTTTCCAATAACTGCGATGGCGGCCACGACAATTAATCCGGCAATCACCGCATATTCCAGGACTTCGCCACCTTTTTCGTCGCGGTACAGCCGCTCCAGGCATTGAAAAACGCGCATAGAATCCATCCATACGCCCCCCAAGAATCCAAAAGGAGCGGTGGGACCCAATTTCTTGAATTCCCACCGCCCTTGATTCTCCGGAACAATCGCCGCTTTGGCAGTTGCAGCCGTTCGGTTAAGCACGCCGAGGACAGAATCCCGACACGAACGGCGTCGGCCGATAGCCGCGCCTGTCGGTCGTTCTCAATGCCACCGAAACGACAGGCTTACATGCTGCTGTTGAGCGAGTTCCAGCGGGCAAGGACCTTGCCGCCGACCGAACCGATGACGGCGATGGCCGCCACAACGATCAGACCAGCGATCAGCGCGTACTCAAGCACTTCGCCGCCCTGTTCGTCTTTGACCAAGCTGGTCACCAAATTGCAAATCGCCTTCATGATAAATCTCCCAAAGAGGCGACATGATGGTCGCGTCAGACACCAAGCCGCTCGGCCCGTGTTCCGTCGCGCGCAAGCGCGTTTGCGCTGATGACCGCGCCGCCCAAATGCAGCACAGCCCCTCCAGGCTCGTCGCAAGGTCACACCAGTGACACCGCGAAAAGACCCGATTGCAGCCCTGTCATCGGCGCTGATGTGTTAGCGCTTAACATTCGACCGGCAATTTTTGCCGAATGAACCGAAGGGTGGGCGTGGAACGACAAAATCGCAAATTCGCAAGCGCCCAGGAGGCGATTATCGGACCGGGAAGGCTCGGCAGGAACCTCAGCCCGCTTGGAATTCGTACCCTCAATCGGGGCGACCCGGCAAAAGGTCCTTCCACGCCGAAGGATGCACCTCCAGATAATATCGCCCGCCGGAGCTTCGAACTTCCACGGGAAACCCAAACGTTCGCGATAAAATATCGGGTCGAAGCACGTGATCCATCGCGCCGACCGCGGTCGGCTCGCCGCTGGCGAGCAACAGAACTTGTGAAGTCGTTGGCGGCAATTCCTCGATGTGATGCGTGATCAGGAGCACGGTTGGGGCCTCCGGAGCTTCCAGCAGCAACTGGATCGTCGCCAGCACCTGTTCGCGGGCCAGCACGTCGAGTCCGCTGGTTGGCTCATCCAGAATCAACAAGCCGGGCTTCATGACGATCGCCCGAGCGATCAGGCTCCGCATTCGCTCGCCGCTGCTGAGCGAGGCGTAGGGATGATCCATCACCGGCTCCAACCCGACTCGCCGCAGCAGCCGCTCGGCCTGTCGATTCATCGCATCATCGGCCTGGTGATAAAGTGCGATGCTTCCGAAAAAGCCCGTTAGCACGACTTCGCGCGCGGTCAGCGTGGGATCGACATCGTAAGGCCCCGCGGGTTGGACGAGACGGATGCGGCGGCGGAGTTCAAGGAGGCTCGTTCGGCCGAATCGCCCGCCAAGGATGCTGCACTCGCCGGCGGTGGGCCAGAGATGGCAGGCGGCGACGCGCGCCAGCGTGCTCTTGCCGCTGCCGTTGGGGCCGAGGATCGCCGCCAGTGATCCGGCGCCGACGGTCCAGTCGACATTCCGCAGAATCCATCGTCCGTCGCGCATCACGCCGATGCCGCGCATTTCGATCGCCGGCTGTTGCTCCGCCAGTGGCATGCCAGTAGTGTTCACCGCCACAATGTAAAGGAAGTTTCGATGCCCGCAAATGCGTACCCCCGCCGCTTTGTACCGGCCAATCTGGACCCGTTCGATTTTCCCGAATTGGAGAGACTGTATCGCGAGCTGCTGGACCGCGGGGTTCAGAGCGCCCTGGAGATGAATCGCTGGCTGGCGGATTTTTCCGAGCTGGCTTCGGTGGTGGATGAATACGGCAATCGGCGATACATCGACAAGAGTTGCCATACCGATGATGAGGCCATCAGGAAAAGATTCCTGCGGTTTGTGGAAGAGGTGGAGCCGCGCGCAAAGCCGATGGCCTTTGCGCTCCAGAAGAAATATCTGGAATCGCCGGTGCGGAAGAATCTGGATCGCAAGCGTTTTGAGGTGTTGGATCGGAAGTGGCAGGCGGAGGTGGATATCTTCCGGGATGAGAGCGTGGAGATCGAAACGGAAGTCACGCGGAGGGTCACCGAATACGATCAGATCAACGGCAGCATGATGGTGAATTTCCGCGGGCAGGAGCTGACGATGCAACAAGTCGCGCGGTTCCTGGAGGACCCGGACCCCGCGACGCGGCGGGAGGCATGGGAAGCCAGCTCGCGCCGGAGGCTGGTGGACCGCGAAGCCATCGAGGGAATTTTCAGCGCGCTCCTGCCGCTGCGTCACAAGATTGCCCAGAACGCGGGCCTTAGCGATTTCCGTGCGTATCAGTGGAAGGCAAACAAGCGCTTTGATTATACGCCGGAGGATTGCCTGCGCTTTGCCGATTCCATCGCCGAGACCTGCGTGCCGATGGTGCGGCGGCTGGACCGCCAGCGGGCGGCGGATTTGAAGCTTTCGATGATCCGGCCCTGGGACTCGGCCGTTGATCCCAAGGGCAGGCCGCCGCTCAGGCCATTCGACGAAACCCGGATCGACGATTTTGTGGCCAAAACGCGGGAAATATTCAACCGTCTTTCGCCAGCGCTGGCGAGCGATTTCGATCAGCTTGGTCAGCATGGAAATTTGGATCTGGAGAGCCGCAAGGGAAAGCAGCCGGGCGGGTATCTCATGCCGCTGGAGGAATCGCGCCAGCCGTTTATCTTCATGAACGCCGCCGGCGTGCATCGCGACGTGGAAACCCTGCTGCACGAGGGGGGGCATGCATTTCATCATCTGGCGTCGTCCAAGGAGGACCTGGTTTTCCTGCGATCGGCGCCCATGGAATTCTGCGAGGTCGCGAGCATGTCGATGGAGCTGCTCGGCAGCGAGCACCTTGGTGTGTTCTACAACCCAGCCGACACCGCGCGGGCAATGCGAAAATTGATCGAGGGAATCATCTATTTCTTCCCGTGGATGGCGATCATCGATTCATTTCAGCATTGGCTCTACACCCATCCGGGCCACAGCCACGCCGAGCGAAAGGCGAAATGGATGGAATTGCTGAATCGATTTGGCGGCGTCGTGGATTGGAGCGGATGGGAGTTGGTGCGCGAATCGCTGTGGCAGCGACAGGCGCATCTGTTCCATTCGCCGTTCTACTATGTGGAGTACGGCATCGCGCAGCTCGGGGCACTGCAACTGTGGATGAAAGCCCGGCACGATCCGCATCAGGCGCTGGCGAATTATCGAGCGGCGCTGGCGCTCGGCGGCACGCTGCCGCTGCCGCAACTTTTCGCGGCGGCGGGGATCGTGTTCGATTTCTCCCAGAAGACGCTCAAGCCGCTGATGGACGCGCTGGAGGAGGAATTGGATCGATTGCCCGCGTAGGGGTGTTTCACTTCAGAACGGGAGTTGTCGCCGCGGGCCGCTCGACCGGCAGCGTCTCAGCCATGCTGATCGCAAAACTAATTGGCTCGGTGGTATCCGCCCACGCCAGCAGCAGTCCCTCGGGAAGATCACGGAGGATTCGGCCATTGCTGATTTCCGATGCGGCCTGGACGGATCGCAGCAACAGTCGCACATTTTTGGCGTGGCCGTCGCCGCTGAGCGTGATCTTTGTTCCATTTCGCCGGCAGATAAAGCGCGCCAATCCGACGCCGTCGGACGCTGCTACGCGCAGTGAAATCTCCGCTCCGTCAATAACCTGAAACAAGTGCAGCGTCAGTTCATCGTTCAGGCGCCACGCCGGCTTCGTTTCATCGCTGCTGACGGCAATGAGGCTGTTTTCGCGAACGAACAGGGGAATGTGCAGGAAGTCCACTTTTTCCGTCACCCATCGCCCGCCGCTCAGCGAGCGGCCGGTGAGGAAGTTCGTCCACTTTCCCTTGGGCAGGTAATACTCGGCGACGTTATCCATGCGAAATACGGGCGCCACCAGGAGGGAGGAGCCAAGCATATATTGTTTGTCCAGATACGCCACCGCCGGATCGCCGGGGAACTCGAGGAACATTGCGCGCATGACCGGCCAACCGTGCTCGCGGGCATCGTGGGCGGCGGCGAAGAGGTAGGGAAAGAGCGAATTTTTCAGTTGCGAGAAATACCGGACCACCTCAACGGATTCTTCATCGAAGAGCCAGGGGACTCGATAGGATGATGATCCATGGAGGCGGCTGTGGGTGCTGAGCAAACCAAACGCCGCCCATCGCTTGTAGAGCGCGGGATGGGCCGTCCCGGAAAATCCGGCGATGTCGTGGCTCCAGAACGCGGCCCCCGACAGGCAGAAACTCAAGCCCCCGCGCAAACTCTCCGCCATCGATTCAAATGTCCCCTCGTTGTCGCCGCCCCAGTGCACCGGAAATTTCTGGCTCCCAATCGTTCCCGATCGGGCAAAGACCACCGCGCCTCCCTTGCCATGGTGCTTCTCCAGCAGCTCGAACACCGACTTGTTGTATAGATAGGAGTAATGGTTGTGCATCAGGGCGGGGTCGGCCCCGTTGTGATACACGACATCTTCCGGAATGAATTCGCCGAAATCCGTCTTGAAGCAGTCCACCCCCATGTCCAGAAGCTTCTGGAGCTTGGCGCAGTACCAATTCACCGCTTGCGGATTTGTAAAATCCACCAGGGCCATTCCCGGCTGCCACGCGTCGCGCTGAAAAACCCTGCCGTCGGGCCGCTTCAGAAAATAACCGGCCTTGCATCCCTCATCGAAGAGTTCCGAAAGCTGCGAAATGTACGGATTGATCCAAAGGCAAATCTTCAGCCCGCGGGCCTTCAGCCGCTTGAGCATTCCTTCCGGATCGGGAAATGCCTTGGGGTCCCACTTGAAGTTGCACCAGTGCCGCTCGGTCATCCAGAAGCAATCGAAATGGAAAACGCTCAGCGGGATTTGACGCTCCGCCATGCCGTCGATGAATTGGTTGACCGTCGCCTCGTCGTATTTGGTGGTAAATGAGGTGCTGAGCCACAGTCCCCACGACCATGCCGGCGGAAGCGCGGGCCGGCCGCACAGGCGAGTGTATTTCTCTAAAACCTCTTTGGGGCTTGGCCCTCGGAAAACGTAATAATCCAATTCCTCGCCCGGCACGCTGAATTGAATCTGCGATACTCGCTCCGTGCCGATTTCAAAATCCACCCGGCCGGTCGAATTCACGAGGATCCCATACCCCCGGCTCGAAATGACAAATGGGATGTTCTTGTACGCCAGCTCGCTGTCCGTTCCCGCATCCTCGTTCCAGACGGAAATGCTCTGTCCGTTCTTCACCACCGGGCCAAATCGCTCGCCCAGGCCGTAAATGCATTCCCCAACTCCAAGGCGCAATCGCTGCATCAACCATTGCCCGCGAGCGGCGGTGGTCATATGTCCCAAACTGCTGGCGTCGCCGCCGGTGATCGGCACGCCGCCATCTTCAAACTTCAAAGACCACTTGCTCTTGCCGATCCGCAGCGACAACCTTCCGCTGCTGAACACCAATTCGTCCTTCAAATCCTCAATGCCAACGTGCGGCGCGGCCAGCGAGTAATCCAGCTCTGCCTTCACAGCCCGCCTTTCATCCGGCCAATGATGCAAGATACGAACGCGAATCACATCCGGCATCGGCGAACTGATGTGCAGTTGCAGCACGAGCCCCTCGAACCTGTCGGAGGGGTCCGGCCCGTCTCGATCGACCGCCGCCACCCACAGGGCGTCACGATCCACCCGGTATTCCGTGACTCGCCGCACACAAAGCGGGGTAATTCCTTCGGCCCATTTCCATACACCATGGCTGAACTTCATTGGCAATCCCTGTTTGCCGCCCAAAAAAGAAGGCGGGCGAGTCATTATCCGACTCGCCCGCGAATCATCAATAGGACAGCCACACCGAAACTTCGGGGGCGTTACATTATGCCTTGCGACGACGTATCATCAGTGCGCCGGCAGCAGCGCCAAGGATGCCCAAGGTTGCCGGCTCCGGCACGACTGGCGGTGGCCCAGGAATCGCTTGGATGTTGTCAATGTACAACACCGGGATGCTGGTGGCCGTCGGCTTACCCGAGCCAAGCTGAAGGACGAGGTCACTGCCGTAACCACCGATAGCGTCAAGACCCAACTGCGACTGCTGCGCTGGTGTAATTGGGAAGGTCATCGTCACTTCAACGCCATTTGCAAAACTCGGATAGCCGTAGCCGTCAAGGGATTGATATCCAAAGGTGGGTCCGCCGTTTACGTCCAGGTCAACCTGCGGGCCGTAGCCAAGAGCGCCGCTTGGGGCAAAAAAGTCTATCGTAACGGCCGACGAATTGGACAAGAGAGTAGTCATCGCAACGCTGTTTGGTCCGACGAGCGCATTGCCATAGTTAAAGCCGTTGAGGGTGCGAGCAATAGCACCAGAATCAATCTCCAGGCTGTAGCTTCCGTCCGTGACACCCGTGGTGGTGCTGAATGTCTGAGTAAACTGCTGGACGTTCCAACTCGGGTTGAAGGTCCACCCATCCATGGTGTTCTCAAACGATTCGATGAGCTGCCCTGAAGCGGTAGCCGGCCGCATCATGCACAGGCCCGCGATCGCGATAACTCCTAGCAATCCCCGACGGGAATGCCGAACAATTCGACTGCCTATTTCGAGCATTTTTCCGGACATCTTCAACCTCCTCGGTTTTGCCGACTGGCGGGGTTTACGCCCCTGATATGTGATCGCAACGACCAAGGCTTTCTCCACCTCACGCCGTTTGACAGCAAACGCTTGCTGTTACGACGCAAATTTAATCTCTCCTGTCGGAAAGTCAACCAAAAAATGGAAGCAATATTAATTCTCGATGCCGGTGGGGAATGTGGGCATTTCAGATGTTATTGTAAGTTATTATAGAACATGCGCTTGTGTGTTGAGCCTAGTCAGAAACCGCTTGTTGTAGTCTCATAAAAAAATATAGGTGGAAGATCCCGCCTACAGATTCATTCGAAACGCCTGCACGCTTTGCACGAAATCATCAGGTGTGCCGAAGTCATAACGCGTTGCGCCGGTCATTTCGATAGCCAAATACCCCTCGCGCTGGCGCAGGACGTCCTGCGCCCGAGTCAACTGAAATTCGCCGCGGTCTCGCGTGTCGTTGCGGATCATTTCCTCCAGGACCTGGTAAATCGACGGAGCGAGCAGGTGCATTCCGAACCAGCCGAGGAATACGTCCGCCTCGAGGCCGTCGACGCGCAGCTTTTCGCGCGCTACGGCCGGGTTCGGCTTTTCAATGATGAGAGAAACGTCAATCAGCTCGGGAGCGCCGAGGCGTCTTTTCCCCGCGATGACGCCGAAGCCCTTTAACTCTTCCGGTCCGATACGATTGACGGCCGATACGCTCTTGCCGTCGCACAGGCGCGCCATGTCCGCAAGCCTGCGGTACGGGGAGACCGGCTCGCCGCGAAACAGATGATCCCCCAGGCAGAGCAGCACCATCTCATCGGCGGCAAACGTCTTGGTCTGATAGACGGCATGGCCATATCCCTCCTGCCGGCGCTGAATGGCAAAACAGACGCGCTCTCCGAGCTTAGGCATCCGCTCGGCTTCGGCCGCCAGATTGGGGTAGTTCTCAAGCCGCTTCAAATACTCCCGATCCGGCCCGTTAAAATAGGCTCGGATGGGTTTGTCATCGTTCGGCTGAACGATGATGCAAATCTGCTCGATGCCGGCGGCGAGCAGTTCCAGAACATGGTAGTGAATCAAGGCCCGCGCGATGCCATCCGGAGCGACGATGGGGAACAATTCCTTCTTGACCGCATGCGATGCCGGGAAATGCCGGGTCCCCAATCCCGCCGCCGGGACAACCGCCTTGCGAACCGGCGGAGTCGATCTTGCTTGTGTCATGCCGCATATATTGGCAAGGATGGGGGCACTCGACAATACGGCGGGCGCAACTAGTGAATCCCCGCACAGTTGACCAGAAACTCCCGGCCAATAAGCTGAACGGTGGGATTGCCCGAATTGGGCACGATCGGCAATCAGCCCCGGCGCGCCGGGATTTCGCTACGCTCAACATTTGGCAAAGCGCTTGTGGAGAAACTCATGAACCTTCTGGCCGGAAAAAAGGGATTGATCCTGAGCGTGGCGAATGACCGCAGCATCGCGGCGCATATCGCCCACAACGCGGTGCAACAGGGCGCGCAATGCGGATTCGGATTTCTGCCCATGGACAACGCCGAGAAATCCGAGCGCCGCGTCCGCAGGGCGATGAGCGAACTGGGATTCCCCGATGAATGGCTTTATCCCATCGATGTCGCCCACGACGATCAGATCGAACGGTTTTTTGCGGCCGCCAAGGATCGGTTCGGGAAAATCGATTTTCTGGTTCATTCACTGGCATTTGCGGATCGGACGTATTTGAAGAAGGAATACGGAAATTTCACTTCGACGCCGAGGATTGTCTTTAACCAAGCCCTCGACATCAGCGCGTATAGCCTGCTCGCCTTGGCGCGGGCCGCGGCGCCGCTGATGCCGGAAGGGGGGTCGATCATCGCGCTGACGTATCTGGGCGGCGAAAAAGTCATCCCCGGTTACAACGTCATGGGCGTGGCCAAGGCGGCATTGGAAGCGACCGCCCGCTATCTGGCGTTCGATTTGGGTCCCAAGAAGATCCGCGTGAACACGATCTCGGCCGGGCCGGTGCGGACGCTCTCGGCCATGGCGGTGGGGGGGATCGATGAGATGTTCGCGCACGTGGAGCGCAAGGCGCCGTTGAATCGCAACATCGAAGCCGATGAGGTTGGCAAGACCGCCGTGTATCTCCTGAGCGATCTGTCCAGCGGCGTGACGGGTGAGAATGTTTATGTGGACGCCGGATTCAACACGGTGGGGCTGTGAAGCCGATATGGCCCAAAAGGCTTGGCTTGAAAAGGCATGGAGCGACCTATAGACTTTTGACTGTTTCGCGGGCGTAGCTCAGTGGTAGAGCGTCACGTTGCCAACGTGAATGTCGAGGGTTCGACCCCCTTCGCCCGCTTTTAGGGGATCCGTCGTGACTCGGCGTTCCGGGTCTTGTCATTGAGTGCCAGAGCTTGCCCAATTCTCTGAAGCTGCAGGACTTGCGAAAGTGGTCCCCTACGACCAGTTCAGCAATCTCCTCTTGCTGGTTCATGTCACCCGTTGCCAATTCAAGTGCCAAAGTGACAGTTTTCCGGTGCATATGCGCTACACCTGCTACGCCTGGCGCTACACCTAGCGCCGCATTGGGAGCGTTGGTACCGGCGTTGAGGAAGCTGTCAGTGTCCGCGACCGGGATGTACGGAATTTCCGCGAGTTCTACAGCCACTGGAAGAAGCCGCTCATCAATATAGGTGCCTTCGGTCAGACGGGGGTCGGTATGCCGCATATGTGACTGCCGGAAACGCTGGCTCATCCCCGCCGATGCCATCCGAGTGCTCAATGTCTTCCGCAGGCTATGAAAATCCACAAAGCCCGTTTCCTGACGGCCTGCATCTTCGCCTGCCAGCTTGAGGTCGGCACGAAAGGATTTCATATCGGGAACCGAACGCACGACATGCTGGTCAGGACGAACACCGTCCTTTCTGGCTGCCTTGAACTCTGCTCGCAGCTGGGGATGGATCACCAACACGTCTCCACGCTTGGCTTTGGTTGTTTCTGCCCTGAGACGAATGACCGAGGCTTGGCATCCTTTGCAACGCCACAGAGAATGATTTGCGTACCCGGATCAAGTGAGAACATGCGACGCAGTTCGTCAGCGCTCTGGGCGATGGTTTGGTATCGTCCACCGACCGAACGAAACAAGCTGTATTTCTTTAGCGCGACGACTGGCCATTGCAGAAAATGCGGGCGGCTGTAGCCGTGATGAAGCAGCGGCACATACGTGGGCAGCTTAGTCTCCTGCTGGCGGATAACTGGAACGTCATCGAACCGCAGACCGCCGATTTCCTTCATGCGCTGAAGGAAATCGGCATTGTTCGGGCAGACGTTATCGCACTTGCCATTTCCACAGCAGGTCAGGGCGAAACAATCTAGAGCGTGTTATGCACTTCCGCCGATTCCGCCCAGCAGGCATTTGAGTAGGATGCAGGCGAAGGCGATGAAATGCATCGTCTTCAACGTGGCCGACAGACGCTCGTAATCCTTGCTCAGCCGGCGAAA
>JBEKHH010000038.1:0-44016 GCA_050012375.1 Tepidisphaeraceae bacterium | reverse complement strand
GCGGCTGCTCGACGAGGTCTCGCGGAACAGGCCGCCGATCACGATGGTGTTGCCGTCCTTCACCAGAAGGTTGGTGGTGATCTCGGTGGTATTTTTAACCGGGAGATTGGAGGCGTTCAGACCGCCGTTGGAATCCTCGGGGTGAATTTCCATGCGAATGTAGCCGTCGTCGCCGACATAGGGCCGGAAGCTGAGGATCGTGCCGGTATCCAGGAACTGGACCGCCTGTGTGGAGGTGGTGGCGGTGGTCGTCGTGGTGAGATAACCGAATTCGCTTCCGACGATGACCTCGCCTTGCTGCTTGTCCAACGTCAGGACCTTCGGATTTGCCAGCACGGTGCCGTCGGTGACCGCCTCCAGGGCCGAGATGAACACGCCCAGGTTGTTTTTGACAATGCCGATCTGGAGCCCGCCCGCCGGCACCTGCGTGTCATAGTTCCCCGTGGTGAAGCCGGCGTAACCCTGTTTCACCACATTGGCCGGGGTGTTGGTGGTCGATGTCGTGCCCGTAGTGCCCGTCGCGGTGGAAGTGGCCGTATTCAGGATGTTTCCGCTCAAGGCGCTGCTGAGGGTGGCGCCGTTGTTGAGCAGGGTGTCGAAGTTGACGCCGCCCATCAGCGAAAAATCGATCCCCATCGAGTTGTTTTCGGTGAGGTTGGCCTGGAAGATCGTGGCCTCGATGAGGATCTGCTGCGGGCGACGGTCGATTTGCTGAATGATGTCGGCCACGCGCTGGAGGTTTTCGGGGTAATCGGTGACGACAATCATGTCGAGGCCCGCTTCGCTGTTCCCGCCGGTGTTGACGGAGCCGCCGGTGCTGCTGGTCGCGCCGGTGCCGACGTCGCTGGTGTTGATTCCCGTTTGGGCATCCTTGGTGGCAGCCGTCTGGGCGTCGGGGCTGAGCGCCGGCTTGATCAGCGTCACAACGTCGGCCGCCGGGACATAGTGCAGGGGGAATGTCCTGGTCACGGTCTTGCGAGCGGCTTTCTTCTGCTCGTCCAATTCCTTTTGGGTGTAGACGTAGATCAGGTTCCCCTCTTGTTTCCACGCCATGCCGTCGCTGTGGAGAATGGCGTCAAGCGCTTCGTTGACGGTGACGTTATAAAGATTCATGGCGGGAACGGTGCCGCGAACATCCTTGCTGGGAATGATGCTGAGCTGGGCCTCGTCGCCGATCATTCTGAGGAGTTGAACGAGGCTGATGTCGGTGTCGATCTGAAAGCTCAAGTTTCCGCCATCGCTCATCGAAACCTTGGGCCGGGCGGAAGATCCCGCGGAGGGCTGGGTGGCGGGCGCGGCATCGGCGTCTGTATCGCTGATGAGCTTCACTGTGGCCGGGGAATCGACAGAGCTTCGCTGTATTTCCTCTACAGCAAATGCCGCAGGACCGTTATAAACGGACGCAGCCGCACAAAAAAGAAGACCGGCTGATCGGGTCCATTTCCGCATAATAATCCCAAATGCACGGCAGCGAGCCGTGATTCACGGCGAGCCGCTATTCCATGAGCAGGGCCAGCTTGATGCCCTCTCGTTCCACAATGACCTGTCGAGCCTCGATGTTCACCACGCGGAAGCCGGCGACGTTATCTCCCTCACGCACCATGTTTCCGTTGACCATCGCGCCGCGATGCGCGCCCAGAATGGTCGATTGCAGCTTGAGCGAGGCCGCGGCAATCCGCACGTTGTCAATCAGTATTTGCCGCTGTTCTTGTTGATCGGCTCGCGAGGACAGCGACTTTCCAACAAGGTCCCAATAACCCGTTTGGGAAGTTCCGCCGTCGGCGACGCCTGTGCCATCGCGCGGGTAATCATCCAGGGGAATGGTAAACGGATTGCGGATCAGCGGCCGGATGGGCTGGCGAGCCCATTGCTGAAGCGAAACGGCCTCCCCGGCCGGGCGCCAAGCCGTGGGGACGCTCCAGACCGCCGGCGGAGAGTCCACCTGAGCGGTCGCGCCCGAAGCGGCCGCCGGAGGATGCCCCCAAAAAAGAAATCGGCACCACATGAAAACGAGAATCACCGCCAGACCGCTGACGGTTGAAGACTTGCCGGGTGAGGCGCGGAAGCCGGCGATCAACTTCTCGGACCAGGATGCTAGGACGGGGGTCATCTTTGTCATCCCTCCGAGTAGTAAAGGTTCATCAGCAGATCGACCTGGACGCCGCCGCCGGCGTCGGTGGCCTTGACGACCATGCTCGTGATGCGCGTCAGGCGGGGGAGATCTTCGATCTGGCAGAGGAAGGCAAAGACGTCGCGGAAATTGCCGGAAAATTTCACGCTGACCGGCAGTTCATAGTACTGGTCGCTGCGCCGGGGCGTTCCCGGCCAACTGACCGACCATCCACGAAGATTGTCGCGCCGCCCCAGTTGCGCGATCTCGATCTGGAACTGCCCTAGGTCGCCGGGCGTGGCCGGGAGCTTTTTGAAATCCGCCAGCTTCGCCTCCAACCGGTTGATGTCCGCCTGCACCGCGGGCAGCGCCCGCGTCTGCAACTGGCTGACGGCTAGCGCGCGCTCGCTTTGGCTAATCTGCCCGGTCAGATGCTCGAGCCTGGCGGTTGCGGGGCGATAGACGCCCATGAAAAACAGGATCCCCGCGAGGAGGACAGCGCCGAGCAGCGCCTGCTGAGCGCGGGTAAACCAGTGAATTTGCGTCTTGAGTGAAGGCATCATCAGTTGTCCGTATCATTCAGGTTCAAGCTGAAGGAAATCCTGAACTCTCGCATCAGGCGACCGTCCTGATGCAGGTCCGCCGTGGATAGCGAGCTGCCGAGAAAACGCGGAATGGTCGCCAGTCGGATCATGAAATTCCCGAGCACGACATCGCTGGGGGCCACGCCGTGAAGTTCCACGTTGACCTGGCGGTCCACAATGGGTTCGGCTCCCGCGGCCGGTCGGCCGGGTTGTGGCTTGGTCTGCTGCTGGAACTCCAGGGAAATGTCCAACAGCGCCATCTCCTTGGGCATCTTCTTCTCGAGATCGTCGAGGAGCCGGCCGATCGGGACGTGCGGCCCAAGGTGAGCGACGAGCCTGGCCTGCTCCGACATCTGGCGTTTGAGGGATTCGAGTTCATTGAGCTTTTGCAGGTCTTTATCGGTCTGCCTCTGCTCTCCCAGGCGTGTGCCGAGCAGGGTCTGTCTGGCGCTGACATCGCGTGCGGAGAGAATGACCCACAGCCCCAGGGCCGCGGCAATCATGACCCCGATCCAGATCTCCAGCACGAGAATTCGCCGCTTGCGCCGAAGCATGGGATACCAGTCGGGGAGGAATTCCAATTCACGCATTTGCCGCCTCCGGCGCCACGGGCGCGGCAATGGTTTCAACGGGGGAAGCGGCGACGACTGGAACGGCCGCTGGGATCCTGGGCGTCGGGGGAGTGGCGGCGCGCGGCGTGCCGTCCAGAGGGGCGAATTTCCCCGACGTTCGTTTCAGCGCCAGCCCCAGCGCAACGGTCCATTCGCCTACCGGGTCGCGGCGGTCCACGCCGTGCATCACGGAACAATCCAGGTTGTACAAGGGACGAGACGGCTCAACGGGAATCGCCAGCGAGGAATACAACTTGGCCAAAAGCTGCGGATCGCCGCATTCACCGCCGCACACCCGCACCTTCACAGCCCGCTGGCCGCGGAAGGTGACGGAGTGATAGCGCAGGCACAGGCAAATCTCGCGGGTGAGGTTCTCCATGGTGCTTCGCGTGGCGTCGAGGACGGCCTGCCGGACCGTATCCGGACGGTCCGGGTCGGCATGGGTCCAAAACCGGCGGCGGAGCGCCCGCGCCTCATCGGGGCGGATGCCGAGCTTTCGGCTGACGTCGAGGTTGAAATCCGCGCCGCCCATTTCGATCGCCTTGAAAAAGCTGATTTCCCTGCCCTTGCCGATTAAAACCTGCGTGCCGCGGCTTCCCAGGTCAACCAGCACGTGCACCTCCTGCTCGTCCTCCCGGCGGCGCACGAAGCGATCGATCGTGCGATACAGAGAGCACGGCTCGACGTCCAGCGAATCCACGACGAGCCCCGTGCGGTGAAGCTGCTCGACGAACCGATCCACATCCGCCAAGCGCGCCGCCAAAACGATGATTTCCTGGCGGACATCGGTTCCCTGGCGAACTTCGCCGGCGATGAGAAAATCAACTTTTGCCTCGTCGGTATCGAAGGGGAAAATGCCGCGGGCCTCGAACTGAACGACGGCGGCCACCTCCGCAGCGGGCATGGGGGGGAGACGGAGGTTCTTCACATGCACGATGTGCCGCGGCAACGATGCCACCGCCGCCCGTCCCGCGAAATTCCCGTCGCTCAACAACTCGGTGATGGCCTGGGCCGCCTGGGGGGAAATGAGCTCGGCCGGACTTGGCTGCGTGGAGGCCCCACCGCTCGCGTCCAACATGCGCCGCGCCGTGGCATGAACCACCAGCGATTGTTCGCGCACTTCCAGTTGCAACATCTTGACGCTGTCGTGGCCGATGTCGATGCCGATGGGATGAATTTGTGGTCGGTTCAATCGGAACATTTGTCTCGCGCCAATTTCAGTTGACCGTGATCTCCCCCGTGTCCTGGGTCACGCGGATCGTCAGGCAGTAGCTGCCGGAATTGAGAACAATGGTTCCGGGTTGGGTCAGCGGCGACGGCGCGCCGGAGTTGTAGGAGTACGGTGTTCCCAACTCATCAAAGGCAACGGTGCTTTGTCCATTGAAGCTGACGGAACCGAGAGTGACATCGCTGGAAATGTTGTTGGGGCCCGCCTGGCCGAAAGTCATCACGTAATTGTTCTGGTTCACCGGGTGCCTCAGGAGCGTGGTCGGCCCGGCGGAGGAGCCGTTGTAAAGACTGTAGCTCTGGCCGGTGACATTGAACGTGACGTACTGGTTTTGCTGGGTGGCGATGGCGCGGTTCTGGGCGTAGAGCAAATCGGCCATCACCGTCCGGGCCGCGGAGGCGGCGTCGAGATCGCCGTTCGAGGTGAACTGCGGCATGATGATCGCCGAGGCAATGCCAAGGATCAGGACCACCGCGAGGACTTCGATCATGGTAAATGCGCCGAGACGCGCACAGCCGCGACGGCCGCGCGGACCCAGACCGCAAAACTGCTGAGTCGATTGCTGAAACATGCACAACCTCGGATGGCAGCCGGGGTTACTTCTGTTGATTGTCATCGGGCTTTGAAAGCTGGACCTGAAGCTTTCCGGACTCGAATATCGAGATAAGTTTGTCCAGCTTATCATCTATGGCCTTTAGATGATCGTTGCCGCTGGTGAGCTGATCGATGATTGCATTTCGCTGGGCGCCGGCATCGGGGATTTGCGCCCGGGCCGTGGATATCGGACCGCCGAACCACTGGTTCAGGATCGTGACGATCTGAAGGACAAGGACGGCTGCCAGAAGCTTGTGCGTGGCCATGTGTTTCTCCCATTGGCAAAAGTTCATTGGTTGGTTCCCTCCGTCCAGGAAATGATCTTGACGGCCGGCGGTGGATTGGCGACGAGATTGAGGACATTCGTATAGCTCGAGTCGTAGGTGATGTGGACCTGAGCAGAGCCATTGGTGATGACCCCGGTCGTACCCGTGATGAGCAGGGCGCCGGTGATGTTCACATGGGTTGAGTTGGTCGCGAAAGAGTTGGTGATGCCGGTGTTGGTGCACACAACTCCGCTAACGGTAAGGGCATGGTTGCTGCCTTCCATTTCTATGGCCTTATCCACAACCAGCGTCGGGAGGCTGTACGTCAACTGAGATAGATTCACCGGGTTGATTGTGATGGTGGAATTGTCGATGAGGAAGCCGCCTTTGACGTAGAGCGTTCCCGTCACGGTCAAAGGGCCGGTGACCGTAAGGTTGCCCGAGTTGTAATAGATTCCCAGAGGGTTTGCCGGTTGCGGTCCGTAGGTTCCACCCGTTCCGCTGACGGTGCCCGGATAGTAAAGCGTGCCTTGATAGTAATACGGCTGGCTGTAGTCGGTCAGCGTGCCGGCAGTGGGGGCGGGCGGCGATGATGGAGCGGAAAGCTCCTGGCCGTTGGGAGCCGAGCCCAGGAAACTCGACGCGCTGACATTACCATTTACCGTTCCGGTCCCGCTGATTCTGACGCTGCCGGTGGTGGAGAATGCATTGGGCGTGCCTGTAATCGTGACTCCCGTGCCGATCGTTATGGCGCTGGAATTGAATGCGCCGGCGCCGGTAATCTGGTACGAAGGTATGACTTCAAGCTGGGCGGTAATCGTCCTGGTGATCGGTTGACCATCCGTTGAAGTCGGAACCGATCCGGCCGCGGTGACGTTGTAATAGTTCGTTGCTCCTGCCACGGTGGCGACCGTCACGGACACGCTTCCGGGCATGGTCGTGGGGGGCTGTGTGGAAACAAAGCTGACAGCCGTGGGTCCCCAATTCCCCGCTGACACGGGGGCGGTCTCTGGATGCGTCAGGTAATACGCCGCCAGGTGAATCCCGGATTCCGCTTGGGCCTGCGCGGCAGCCGCGGTGACGCCGTTGCTACTGGCCGTGGCCTGAAGCGCGCCGGCCGAGAGCATCGCGAAAGCGAGAATGCTGGCCACCGCCATCACGATGAGCACCAGGACGAGGGCAATGCCCCGCCGGCGCGGCGGGCCCTCCTTGAAAATGTTGGGGCGTCTGAATCGCATGTCTATTGGGGTTGCGTTGCGGGCCGCAGCGTCGAGGAGTTGTAAACCGTCAAGCTCTGCCCGTTCTTGGAAAGCGTCAGCGTGAATTCGACGATCGGCAGTTGGCTGCCGTCCGTTGGCGCCGGCTGCACGTAAAGCTGAAATCCGTCAACGTCGAGCCGCGTGCCATCGTCAGGCTGGTTACCGGGACCGCCCAGGGTTTGCTTTTGAACAAACGGCCACGCCTCAATTTCCGCGGGGGTTAGCTGCGACAAGGTGCAGGTCGTCGGTCCTGAATAGGGAGGCGAGTCGTAAAGATAAAGTGAATGGGTGGTCGGATCCTGGATGATTAACGCGACCTCGCTTTCCTGAATCAGCCCATCCTGATTGTCGTCGGCCCGCCAGAAGATGATGGAGCCGCCGGTCGGTCCGGAGTTGGACAACGCCACGCATTTTGCCGCGGATAAATAGTGTTGCACCCTGGCGTAAATCTGGTTGGCCTGAATCTGGGTCGATTGGGATACGCCCTGATCCTCCCAGCCCTGGGCGACGGAAAACAGGACCGAGGCCAGGGCAAGCATCACTATCGCGACAATCACCAGGCCAACGAGCAATTCGACCAGGAGGAACCCGCGGCGACGGGAAGAATTGAACCGCAGAGGCGCAGAGAACGCGGAGATGGAATCAGTGGCAAAAATACAACTTCCTTTCTATGTCTTCTCCGTCTTTTCTCTGCGATCTCCGCGTCTCCGCGGTGCAATTCAATTCGCCTGAAGCGAATAGTTCGCGACCAGTTCGGGGATCGAAACGGTTTGGCCATTGGGACAGGTCACAGTGACAGTCACAATCGCAAAGTCGGTTGGGGGAGAAATGGCGTCAATCGACGGCGCCACGCCCGGGGTTACTGAGACTTCTCGCTTGTAATAAGCGTCATTCGGCCCGGTCAGGGCGACCGTTCCCCCCGCGAGCGTCGGCATGGAGGTGCTCTTATCCCAATAACTGTTGTAACTGCTGACATCGGTAAACGAGCTGCGCGGTTGTGACCCGCCGGAACCAAGCGGGTTCGACGGAATAAACGGCTTGGACACAATCTCATCAGCGAGTTGACGAGCGAGCAAAACGGCTGTGGCATTGGCGCAAACGGATGCGCTCTGTTGGTAGGCCGCACAGAGCGACCCGAACACGCCCAAGACCAGGATGGCGAGGATCACCGAGGCCATGAGGCCCTCGATGAGTGTGAATCCGCCGAGCCGGCGTCGCCGCGCCCGGCGCTGCTGGCATGGAACGGGGTCAGTAGGTGCTATAGGGAATTCCCGAGTCATCTTTCCCCGCGAGATTGGCGATGATTTCCTGGGTTTGCGGCTTGTAGATCCAGCCGGCGGAGCCGCTCGGCGCGGGCAGCGGCCGGTTGTTGGGGACTAAAATGACGGCGCTGGAATTGTTGACTGGATCGACCGGCAACTGTTTGAGGTAAGGCCCGTAAGGATACGCGGGCGAATCCGGCCGGCTCACGTTGCAATTGATGTCCGAATGCAGCGTCATCTGTTCGACGAAGCAACGGGCGTTCGGTTGAACCGTGGCGTGGCCTTGGGGATAGCCGGGCGGAACGTCCTGATGCTGCGCCTTGAAAACGGCGATTTGCGTTCGGAGATACTGCAATTCATCCCTCAGCGAGATTTGGCTCGCCTGCTTCTTCTCAATGGAGAACTGCGGGAGGACCACGGTCGCCAGAAGACCGACGACGACCACGACGATGGTTACCTCCATCACCGTGAACGCGCATCGCGCGAACGCGCGCCGCGCAAACGCGCATCGCGCAAACGCGCGCCGCGCAAACGCATGCCGCTTCCCCGCGCTGGCGGCAACCGACTGCCGAGCCTCGACCGATGGAAAATGGGTCGCCGTGCCGTTCAAAATGGCTCCTTGCCAGCAGCAGTATCGACCAAAAAGAAAGGGCGGATAATCGATCCGCCCTGGCAAGCGCAAGGTTTTTCGGCTGCGTTAGTAAGGACTGAATACGCCGTTGGCGATCGTGCCCGCGACGACGGTCCCCGGCGTGCCGCTGGTGGCGTCGGTGCCATAGATTTGGCCGCTGCCGGCGCCGCTGTTGTAGTCGTACACGAAGCCGCAGGCCGTGCTGACCGTCGGCGCGGTTGCGCCGCCCAGAGCGACCGTGCCGTCTATGACGTTGGAGTTGCCGTTCATCGTATTGACCGGGGCCGCCTGCATGTAGGGTCCGAATGTCTGCGCTGGATTGCCGTAAGTCGTGCTGCCGGTAAAGGGATCCCAGTTCGTCACCAGATTCGGCAGCGTATCGCCATGTTGCATCTTGTAGAACTGAATCTGGCTTCGCAGAGTCTGAAGCGTGCTCTGAAGACTGCTTTCACGGGCGTTTTGGCTGGCGTTGGTAAACTGCGGGATCACGATCGCGGCCAGGATCCCCAGGATCACGACCACGATGAGAATTTCCACCAGGGTAAAAGCCTGGCGTGTATTTGCGCGTGTGTTCAACATCACACTTCCTCCGGTAAATCCGTCCCAGACTTCTGGCTCATCGGCGCAGTTTATGCGCGACTTAACAGCGGAACCGGCGCAAGCGTTATTCGCGAAGGATTATGAGACTGGGACTTTGAATGAGTTTGCCGGTAAGCCCCCGGGCCGCATTGGAAGTGCCGTTTGAAATGTCACGATATATGTGACGCGCGCTTATCTCTCGATTTCCATGCTGATATCCAGGGCCGGCGCCGAATGGGTGATCGCTCCAACCGCGATGCGATCGACGCCCGTGAGGGCGATGGGGCGCACCGTTTCCAATGTCACGCCCCCGGAGGCTTCCAGGGCCACCTTCCCCCTCCTGCCCGCGCGATCGCGAAGCTCCACCGCGATCTGCATCTTGGGACAATCCATATTGTCCAGCAGGATGACATAGTTGCCCTCAACCTTCATCACCTCGCGGAACTGCTCCAGGCTCGCCACCTCGATCTCGATGAACCGATCGGGAGATTCAGCGCGGCTGCGGGCAATGGCCTGAGATAAACAGCTCGCCAATTCCTTGAGCCCAATCCCGGCAATGTGGTTGTCCTTGACCAGCAAGCCATCGAACAGGCCCATGCGATGATTGTGCCCGCCGCCACAGCGGACGGCGTACTTGTCCAGGATTCGCAGCCCCGGCAGGGTTTTGCGGGTGTCGTAAATCTGAGCGGCGGTCCCCTCGACGCGCCGGACGAATCGATGCGTCCGCGTCGCCACGCCGGATAGATGTTGAAGAAAATTCAGGATGACGCGCTCCGCTGCGAGCAGCGGCCGCAATGGCCCACGGATGCGAACCAGCGGCAACGACCGCGCGTCGCTGTAGCGGCCTTCAATAATATCCAGGTGAAATCCGGGAATCGGCTCGACCCGAAGCCGCTCATCGTAGACGCGGCAGATCATTTCCACGAGCGGCAAGCCGCACGTGACGCCGACCTCTTTCTGAAGCAGCGTCCCGACGCCGACGGCGTCATCGGGGACCATCAATCGGCTGGTGACGTCATCGTCGCGCAAATCCTCGCGGCGGGCCAATTGGATAATCTCGCGGATGTCTTCGAATTTGGGGAACTGCAACGGCATGGGCATGCTCCAACTCAAGTTTAGCCTTCTGCGCGATCATCGTCGACTACGGACCAAGTCCACGCAGGGTTTTTCAATTCCTCGCACGCACGAAAAAGAATACCACCGCGAAGCCGCGAAAAGCGCGAGGACAGACGCGAAGAAAGGCGAAATTGGACCGCAGACGCGGAGAAGAGTTTTAGCCACAGATGAAAATCAGATGCGCGCAGATAAAAATAAGTGCAAAGCGCATTTTCATCCGTGTGCATCTGATTTCCATCTGTGGCAAATACCGCATTCCTCCACGCCTGGCTCTGCGCGCTCCCTTCGACAAGCTCATGGCAAGGGCTTCCAGCAGCTCATTAAATGTCTCACTGTGTCCCAGAATATCCCATTCCGGGGGGGAGGGGGGGGTACGCTTCGCGAGAGAGTAGAACAGTAGACAGTTGAGCAGTAGAAAGACGAAGGCTCTGAGCCTGTGGAGTCGGCGGACATGGGGAATCTCTCCATGCGTTAAATCGCGAACCCGACCTTGTAACCGTTCAGTCCTTTTTCAATCTTTTTGCGATTGCGGGCCGGCCGATACCGAACAATACCCGAACTCACGGCGGATTACAAGGAGAAAATGCGCGATGCGTCTGAAATTGGACCTGTTTCCCGGCTTTGCACCAGAAATGCCGGAATGGCCGGGATTGTTCTGCAGGCGGTGGCTTTTCTGTGCAGACGGGGTTTTGCCATACGACTGGCCAACTAACAACCGCGGGGGAATTCAAAGACTCCTGACCCCTTTGACACATACACGAGGCCCGCGATCTCACTCCGGCGGATGATGATTGATGGGGCGAAAAAACGGCTGTCCGTTTTGATAGGCCGGAACTGGAAACCAGACTGTTCCGGGCGGGAAAAGCTCTTCGGCAACTTTTCGGGCATCGGCATCGCATTGCACCGCGATTAACTGGCGGCTCATTGTCGTGCCCACAACAGGCACTATCAAAACACACAAATGAAAATCCTTCGGCAGATTGATCGGGTCATCTGGCCGATCAAAAAGACAGTAGGGCGTTTCGCCGTCTTGAAGGTACTCAATTTCTAGCATGTCTGTACTGTTCATCGACCTGCCAGGATCGAGAGTTGAACAGCGGGTTGAGCAACGTCGGGCAGACTGCCGGCACCCCCTGTGAGCCTGATGCCCCGCCGCAATCCTGAGACTGCGGCCCCGGCCTTTGGCGTCACCCATGCCCAAAGGCGGCTTTGAATTTAGCGTGGAAACGCGGACTCATCTTGCGGTTCTTCCCTCCACGTCCCTTATGCAACCCCAAATCTGCGGCTGCAAGACGTTTCTCGGCGTCGGGGGTTTTTGGATTTCGCAACTCCCTTCCCGCGAATCTCGTTGTTGATGTTACCCCGCGCCTCTTTGATTTTCCGTGTCCCATGTTGTCCCTCATCGGTTGATAGTGATACCCCAATCATCGACAAGACCATGATTCGGTTTGAGCCAAGACGCCCATCCTCCGGATAATGCCCACATCATCACCAGCGACCGGGATTACCGGGCGTCTACAAACCCAGTCGCCATGTTAAGAGCTTGCGACGGTCAGCCGATTACCGGAGTTGTCCTACCGAAAGGGGAAGCGATGGATCAAATCGGGCCGGTAACGGCGAAGGATACGCAGGTTCAACACACGCCGCTGACGAAGCGGTATTCGATCCTGACAGACCGATGGAATTTCCGCTTCGCCACGTTGGCAAGTCTTATTTGGATGGCCATGGATCACGATTTCAACTTCGTACCCGTCCGACCGTCACAGATTGACCGGGATACGCCGTGGGCTACCCGGATACTGCTCTGCTATCTCGCCTGCATGGGCTTGATCTATCTGGTCAGCGTACCGCTTGGCGGGATCGCGTACCGTTTGAGCGGGAAGCGAGCGTTTGCAAACCGGCTCGTATTCACCTTTGTTGCCTTGTTTTTTCTTGTGGCGGCCGGGAAAAGGCTACTCGGCCTTTAAGGGACAGCAACCATCTTACCGAAAGGGAACCCATGAAGATGTCGATTTCCGAAGTCATTTGGGACTCTGGTAGGGAACGGACCATCAGGTTTAAGTTGAACGACAAAGAAATTTCCGTTCCGGTGGGCGGGGATGTATATGCGTACTTTCAGGGGCATTTTACCCGCACAAATCCGACGCCACTGCAAAGACGGAGATACAAAACATTGATAAACATAATTCGTGCCGCTTATCAAAAGGGATTCCGTGACGCTAAAGCTGCCTGACAATGTGATACCACGGGATTGGGGACAGGATTGGGGACATCGATAATTGTTCGAGGGGTTAAACTAAACGTGAGGCGATCGGTTAACCAAGATTTGCAGCTATTAAGCTTGCTTTGCCATCACGAGTCTCAGGCCTTGGGCCACCATTTCGGATCGCTTGAGCTTGTGCCGGTGTGCGAAAGCGTCGGCTCGGGTCAACAATTCCCGCTCGATGCTTACCGGAACGATCTTGGCTCCCTTGCCGACCATCGGCCGGCCGCGAGCTTTGCGGTGGAGGGCGCGATCCGCGGCGGTCAGGGGTCTGCCGGGCAAGCCGGGTCCTGTCCACTGGCGATCGTATTGGCGGGTCGCCTCGCGTAGCTGCGCGGTCGTCATCTCTGAATAGCGTTTGCGCTTGTGCATCAGTTGTTCCTTTGCCGCAGACGGCGTTTCTCGGACTCGGTCAGGGGTCGAGCATGGATTACGTAAATCACGCCGGGCGGATCGAAAATGTAAACCACCTGCAAATATCGGCCATCCAATGTGCGCCCCCAAACACGAAACTTCTGTCCTGCTTCTCGCCGGGGAAAGCCCCTGGCCGGATGGTTGACGACAAATTCAGCCTCGGTCCACTTGATGCCATGCTTGTCGATGTGGTCCACATTGGGGACATTCCAGCGAAATTCATACATTTCAGGAATTGATTATATAATCAATTCCGGGAAGTGCAAAGGGGAAATTCATAATTGTCCGGCGTTAAAGCATCTGCCGCTCAATAAACCGGGACAATTACTTGGCCGCGCGTTTTCCGCGGCCCTTGCTCCTTGGCTGCCAGATGCGGGTTCGCTGGTCGGAATCGATCACTTCCGGCTCCCAGGATCGGCCGCTCTTGATGATCGGAATGCCCTTCATCTCGTTCAGCTTGTCGCGAAGCTGGGCGGCACGCTCGAATTCCAAATTCTTCGCGGCCTCCAACATTTCCTCCTCCAATAGACGAATCAGCTCGGTCTGATCGAACTGACTTTCGTCTTCGTGAATCGCTTCCCGCGCGGTGCGATGGGCTTTCACCTCCGCTTCAATGCCGGTGCGGATGGCCTTTTCAATCGTCTTGGGGGTAATGCCGTGATCGGCGTTGAATTGCACCTGAATCTTCCGGCGGCGGTTGGTCTCGTCCATCGCCTTCTGCATCGCGGGCGTGATGGCGTCGGCATAGAGAATCACCTTCGCATCGACGTTGCGGGCGGCCCGGCCGATCGTCTGAATCAGCGAGGTTTCACTGCGGAGGAATCCGGCTTTGTCCGCGTCGAGAATGGCAACCATCGAGACCTCCGGCAGGTCGAGCCCCTCGCGCAGAAGATTGATGCCGACGAGCACGTCGAATTCACCCTTGCGAAGATCGCTCAGAATTTCCACGCGCTCCAGGGTCTGGATTTCGCTGTGCAAATACCGCCCGCGAATGCCGGCTTCCTGGATGTAGGCGCTGAGGTCCTCGGCCAGGCGCTTGGTGAGCGCGGTCACCAGGACGCGCTGGCCTTGTGCGACGCGCTCCTTGATCTGCCCGAGCAGATGGGGGACCTGCCCCTGCGCGGGATGGACGACGATCTCCGGATCCACCAGTCCGGTGGGACGAATGACCTGCTCCACCACCTCCCCGCCGGTCTTTTCCAATTCATATTTGCCCGGCGTGGCGGAAACGTAGACGACCTGGTTCCACATCGTCTCGAATTCCTCGAATCGCAACGGCCGATTGTCCATCGCGCTGGGCAGCCGAAAACCATGCTCGACGAGGACCGTTTTGCGCTGGCGGTCGCCGTTGTACATCGCGTGGATCTGCGGAAGCGTCACGTGCGATTCATCGATGATCAGCAGGAAATCCTTGGGGAAATAATCGAGCAGGGTGTAGGGCTTTTCGCCGGGCTTTCGGCCGTCGAGATGCCGGCTGTAGTTCTCGATGCCGCTGCAATAGCCCACCTCCAGGATCATTTCCAGGTCGTACTTGGTTCGGGCCAGCAGGCGCTGGGCTTCCAGGAGCTTGCCCTGGCCGCGGAGATGCATGACCTGCTGCTCGAGTTCTTCGCGGATGGATTGCACGGCGGCGTGCACGCGCTCCTCGGGCATGACGTAGTGAACGGCCGGGTAAATGAATATCTGCTCCTCCGCGCGCAGGACCTCGCCGGTGAGGGGATTCACTGCGTCGATGGCGCTGATCTCATCGCCGAAAAACTCGATGCGGTAGGCGAATTGCTCGTAGGACGGGTGGAGTTCGACCACGTCGCCGCGAACGCGGAACGTGGCCCGCTTGAAATCCATGTCGTTTCGGGCGTATTGGAGATCGATGAGCTTGCGAAGCATCTCGTCGCGGTCGGTCTGCACGCCCCGGCGAATGGCCAGGACCGACGCCTTGTAATCGACCGGCGAGCCCAGGCCGAAGATGCACGAAACCGACGCAACCAGCAGCACGTCGCTTCGGCTGACGAGGTTGCTGGTGGCCGAGAGACGCAGGCGATCCAGATCGTCATTTCGGCTGGCATCTTTTTCGATGTAAATGTCGCGCTGGGGAATGTACGCCTCGGGCTGATAGTAATCGTAATAGCTCACGAAATAGCCGACGGCGTTGTGGGGAAACAGCTCTTTGAATTCCTCGTAAAGCTGGGCGGCCAGCGTTTTGTTGTGGGAGATCACCAGCGTGGGCTTGTTGACGCGGGCAATGGCGTGGGCCATCGTAAAAGTCTTGCCCGAACCGGTGACCCCCATGAGGGTTTGAAATCGCGAGCCGGCCTGGATGCCGGCGACGAGCTTCTCGATGGCCTGGGGTTGATCTCCTTGAGGCTGAAACGGACTGACCACCTGAAACTGGCCCATGGGCGGATTATAGCCGCGTCAACCAGGGTTGGGTGAGAGGGAGTCTTGGGATCACTTTTGTAAATGCCGATTGCCGATTGCCAAATGCCGAATGTAAAGGCGTAAGTGTTTGCCCTTACATTCGGCATTTGGCAATCGGCATTCGGCATTATTCCAATGTGGCCAAGAATGGGCGTTACACCCTCACCCGCTTGCATTTTCCTTTCAACCTTTGAAGATCGTCTCAGAGGTTTATGGCAAGCTCGCTGGTCGCGTATATCAGACGACGGATTTACGCGCACCGCGCCCGATGGACGGCGCGGAAATTGATGCGGTTCATCAAGCCGACCGACCGCGTTCTGGACGTCGGCGCCGGTGATTGCAGGCTGGCCGTTCGGCTGCAAAAACAAATCGGCTGCGAAGTGGTCCCGGTGGATGTCGAGGATTTCAATGAGACCGAGCTTCCGCTGCAGCTCTTCGACGGCAAGCGATTGCCATTCCCCGATGACAGCTTCGACGTGGTCCTGCTGATTTTTGTGCTGCATCATGCGGAGGATGTGTTGCCGGTCTTGGAAGAAGCCCGGAGAGTTTCACGAAAAACCGTGGTGGTATTTGAGGATGTGTCTTCGAGTATCTGGGATCGCAAGATGTTTCGGGGATTTCATCGGTGGCTCGCCTGGTCTGAAAAAATCTCCTATCCATTCCGCGAATGGCGGCCGTCGCAGTGGACGCAATTGGCCGTCGGCCTCGGGATGCAGGAGGAATGGAGCGGCATGGTCGGGCGGCAGCTTGGGGCTCTTTCCTGCAGGCATGTCGTGTTCGTCTGGAAGAAACCCGCCGCGGTTTGAAGAAAATCCGATCCGGCGTGGGCTCTTCCCAACCCGCATCACGTCGCGCCCTTGGCCACTTTCCAGAAGGCTTCCGGGATATGACCCCACAAGAATTGTTCATGGTTGCGTGGCGGGCGCGGCCTGGAAAACCAGATAAGGCTCCATCATTTCCGCCGTGGCTGCGCCGATTCCCGGAATTTGTTCGAGATCGGACAGAACGGTGAACGCCGGACGATTGGGATGGCGGGAACTGAATTGCCGGCGGAATTCGACGATGGCCTCGGCGCGCTTTTCGCCGAGCGTGGGGATCGCCGCAAGCTCGGCTTCGGATGCGGTGTTGGGATCGATGCGATCGGCCAGCTCGCGGGAATTCGGGCCCTCGGCCGGCTGAGGATCGGGAACGGTATTGCGGTTCAGCGTCAGCCGGATCGCCAGGATGAGAATGAGGATGCCCAGCAGCAGACTCAATCCGCGGCGTTGGGAGAGCTGCATTGCGACTCGCCTCTGCGTGTCAAAATCGCTGCATTTTCTCAGCTCCGCCACTTCGGATTATACCAAGAAAAACTGCCCTCAATGTCCACGATATGGTAAAATCAAGGCGTATGGTTCTGACGCTCTCTATTTCCGCGGAAACCGAGGCTACGCTTAAGGCGAAGGCCGCCGCCGCGGGCGTTGACGTGGAGACCTACGCCGCCACGCTTGTCGAGCAGACCACCAAGGCGCCGCTGTCCCTCAGGGAAATCAGCGGGCCGATCGCTGAGGATTTTGCCAAGAGCGGGATGACCGAGGACGAACTCAGCGATCTGCTGGAAGAAGCCAAGCATGAGATGCGCGCTGAGAAGCGAGGTCGGCGATCCTCATGAGCGAACAGCTCAGGGTGGTCTTTGACTGCAACATCTTCTTGCAGGCCCTCGCCGCTCCTGGCGGTCCAGCCGCAAGATGTGTTGAAATGGCACTCTGCGGCCAAGTCGCGCTGTATCTCTCCCCCATCGTGTTGGACGAAATCCGCAAGGTCACGTCCTATCCCAAGCTGGTTGCCAAGTTCAGGCTGCGCCCGAATCGAGTCGCCGCTTTACTCGAAAACCTGCCCAAGGTCGCGGTCATCGTCCCACTCGTTCCAGAATTGTGGCGGTATTCCCGCGATCCCGACGACGCGCATTACGTCAATCTCGCGCTCGCCGCCGATGCCAGGCTTATCGTTTCCCGCGACGCGGACTTGCTTGACCTCATGGATTCAAACAAGCCGGAGGCGGCGGAATTTCAAAAACGCTTCCCCGCCCTGCGTATTCTCGATCCGGTGGGCTTTCTCCGCGAAGTCGCTTCACAACGATAAGCAAGCCTCACACCTTCCGCTGCCACTGGTGAAACTGCTCGCGCATTTCCTGAATCCTGGCGAACGCGGGCTTGGGCTTGAGCATGTCGTCGAGCAAGCCGCCGGCCGGGAGCGAGGGGTTGATATCCGCCAGGTTTCCCCAGGCGATGGATTCGATATACGGCTTGCTGAGGGCGACGCGATAGGCGGCGGCAAGCCATTCGGCTTGAAGCTCGGCATCCCAGGGGCGCTTCCATTTTCCGGCCAGGATCGGATCGAGCTTGCCCTCGGAAAGATCGTGTGGGTCGGGAGTGGAGCGCCCGGGAACACAGAGGCTGGTGAGGAATAGCGGCCTGCCGAGCGTCGAGAACCTGTCCAGCATGCAACTGAACTGAAAGAGATCGCGCGTGAACATTCCGGGCGACGGGACGCCCATTTCGAATTCCAGGCCGAAGGCTTCGAAGCTGATTCCGCCCTGGGCCACCATTTCGGCGTAGAGCATCGGCGGGACGCTGGATCGGGTGCGGGCGTGATGCTCGCCGAACGGATATTTCACCGTCACCAGCGTGCGAGCCGTGGGAAGGAGCGTCTTCACCTGCGCGATCAGCAACCGGGTCAGTTCGATGATCTGCTCGAAGCTGAGGGTAAAGACGCTGTTGGTATGGATGCCGGCGCAGACGTTCCAGACCGCGACGGACTTGTGGTATCGCGTCACGACCTTCTGGACGTATTCATACGCCAGCTCGCGCAGCGTGTCGAAATCGTGTTCCCAGATGTACATCCAATCGGGGACTTCACCCTCGGTGAGATCGATGAGCGGCCCGGCGATGATGGGCAGGCGCTTTCGCGCGAGCAAATCGGCCCATTCATCCACCGCCGCCGCGTCAAACGTGTGCTCCTGCGGCTGAAGTTGGTTCCAGCGAATCGGTAAAACCGCGTAATCAAAACTGTTGCTGAGCGTATCCTTGTACTTTTGATTCTGAACCACCGGGTCCACCCGGCAGCCGACGATGTGCTTCACAAACGCCTGGGTCTGCTTGCGGCGATTGATCAGCAATTCGCTGTGAAAAATGGCAAGTTGCTCCGACAAATCGATGGAGATGGCCAGGGATTGATCGGCCAACTTGGCGGCCTCGCTCGGTTCGTGCAGCTTGCCCAGGGCATCAGCCAGGAGGCTTTGGCTTTCGCGGAATCGCGCGGTGAATCGGTCGGCCTTGGGAAAATCAAAAAGGTTCCAGTCTTCCTGCTTCTGGACGATCTTCATGAGCCGAAAGCGGGCCAGCTCGACATTGAGGTTGTACGCCTGCTCGCGGTGCTGAAGCCGGGTGGTTTCCAGATGCAGCGTGCCCACGCCGGGCACGTCCCACAGCAGCGCGATGCCCAGGGCATGCTCGTCGGCACGGTTCAGGACCAGTAGTCCGTCGCGGAACAAAATTTCCGACGGCAAGGGGACGCTTTCAGGCCCCATGGCCATTGGCGCCACGGGTGTGAACTGAGTCAACCGGTTTCCATCGCGATAAATCTCGAACTTGATCGACATATTTGCTGGCCGGAAGGCCCAGGGCAAACGCAGGTTGACTTTCCGTTCCCCTCGCCCCGGTATTCCGGGGAGAGGGACAGGGTGAGGGGAACATCCGCTTGCGCTGCCGGGAGTCCATCTTAGCAGAGAGGGGCGATGCCTCAAATCTCGGGCGCGTCGGTAGAATGACGGCAAATGGTGAATCGAAACATCGAGATCAAGGCGCGGGCAAAGGACCTGAAGGAAACGCTGCGTCTTGCTCGGGCGCTATCGGATTCGCCGCCGCTGGCGCTCGTTCAGGAAGATGTGTTCTTCAACGCGCCGGCGGGCCGGCTCAAATTGCGCACCATCAACGATGAATCGAGTGAGCTGATCTACTATGAACGATCGAACGAAACCGGGCCGAAAACTTCCGGATATATTCGCGCTGCCGTCCCCGATCCGCGTTTGATGCGCGAATTGCTCGGCCGTGCGTACGGCGTTCGCGGGATCGTCCGCAAACGCCGGACATTGTGCCTGGTCGGCATTACGCGGGTGCATCTTGACGAGGTGGAGGGGCTGGGGAATTTCGTTGAGTTGGAGGTTGTCCTGCCGGAGGACGGCTCGGCGGAAGAGGGAGTGCGGATCGCCCGCGAGATTATGCGCAAACTGCACGTGGATGACTCCTCCCTCGTGGGCGGGGCATACATTGACCTGCTGACTCGCGCCGGGACAAAGTGAGGTGATTCCGTTCATGAAGGCGCCAAGCTTTTTGCAATGGCCCCGGACGTGCTTTAATCTGCGACCATGAATCAGCCGCTGCTGCAATCCTCCCTCCCGTTTCCGGTTCGACGGGGAAAAGTGCGCGATGTGTACGACCTCGGCCAACAGCTTCTGATCGTCGCCACCGACCGCATCAGCGCTTTCGATTGCGTCATGCCCAATGGAATTCCGGACAAGGGAAAAATCCTTACCGCGCTCAGCTTGTTCTGGTTCGAAAAGTTTGCCGGGCAATTTGAGAATCATCTGATCGCCGCGGATGTGGCCGAATATCCGCCGTCATTGAAATCGCATCGGGATCAGATCGAGGGGCGCTCGATGCTGGTGAAAAAGGCGTCGGTCATTCCGATCGAATGCGTCGCCCGCGGATATCTGGCCGGATCGGGATGGAAGGAATACCAGCAAACCAAAACCGTTTGCGGCATAGGGCTGCCGCCGGGCATGCGCCAATGCGAGCGGTTGCCCAAGGCAATCTTTACGCCGGCAACCAAGGAAGATTCGGGGCACGATTTGAACATCAGCTTTGAGGAGACCGTCAGCCGCATCGGCGAACAGGCGGCCATTCATTTGCGGGATCGGACGCTGGAGTTGTACACGCTGGCGGCACGCCACGCGGAGAACCGGGGCGTCATTATCGCGGATACGAAGTTTGAATTCGGCCGGCTGCCAGATGAACGGTTGATTCTGATCGACGAAGTTCTGACGCCGGACAGCAGCCGGTTTTGGCCGGCGAAGGATTATGCCCCGGGGCGCGATCAGGCGAGCTTCGACAAGCAATATGTGCGGAATTACCTGGAGGGTTTGAACTGGAACAAGCAGCCGCCCGCCCCGCCGCTGCCGGCCGAGGTCGTGGCGGGGACGCGGCAGAGATATCTGGAAGCATATAAGATGTTGACCGCGCGGGATACCGATATCTAACGGGGGCGGCCTGAACCCGACGTGTGCGATGGTCAGGGCCGACGCCAGCGACGAACGGCGTGAGGCTTGTAGCAATGAAACAGCATGGCAATCAACACTTCGTTCCGCAGTTTTACTTCAGGCGATTTTCTGGGGGCAGAAACGCGATTAACCTGATTTTGGTTGCATCGGGAGAAACCATTCAGGATGCACCCATCAAGGGGCAGTGTGCCGCCCACAATTTCTATGGATCGAAGGAGCTTGAACTGCTCTTCGGCGGGCTAGAGGGTGCGCATGCGAAGACCTTAAAAACAATTGGCGACGCCGCTTGGAAGGGCGATTTGTCTGGAGTTACATCCGAAAACATTGCGAGTTTATGCGAAGTTGTGCTCTTCCAGCGCAGCCGCACGGCCTTGGAATTTGACAAATCCAAGGACGTTCCAAATGCAATGGCCTTGCCGGCATTTCGCGCACATATCGCCACGGCGCCATGTATAAAAGACCGCCAACGAATATTGGAAGCAATTGACAAAAGGCAACTGCGAATTGAAGAGACTCGTGTATCCGCCGTGCTGCAAGCTATGGACATTGCGATGGATGGCGTTTTGCTCGTATCGGACCTCGCTCTATGCGTGCTGCGCAATCACACGAAATACCCGTTTATATTTAGCGATTCGCCTGTTGTTTTCTATAACACGTTAATGCGGGATGTGACGTCGCGGGGTGTGCTGGGGCTTCAGTCGCCTGGACTGCAGATATTCTATCCAATATCTCCGAATATGATTTTGATGATGTATGACGAGGCGACATACAGCATCGCACACACCTCGCTTATCGATGTTAAGGAACTCTGGGACGTTTCACAGCTCAACGCACTCCAACTTCAGCACAGTTTAGACGCCGTCTACTTTGGCGACTCGGCTGCGCAACAGTACGTCTCTGATCTCTGGTGGGCCCACCGGAGAAACGTTGATGGACCAAAAATGGAAACCCGGACCCTGCGCAATGTTCTCGTCCGTGGCCAAAGCGAACCATGTGACGTGCTCCTACACCTCGAACCTCACTTAAAACTGCGACTTGGCCTGTCGTTTATATCCTGCGAACCCATACGCGATCGAGATTACCGATTTCGGCATCGAAGTCCTCAGCTAGTTGCGGAGCACCGGGAATGGATCAAGCTAAATGAGGCAAGCGCAGGTCGGACAAGCCGGGCGCTAAAGGGCGGTTGAGGGGCGTCCGGTGGCCGCAAATCCTTTTGGGCGGGACAGTAACAGTAAATGACGCCGGCGCATCGTCAGTCGCGAGAAAAATAATCCCGGACGAGATCGGCATCGGAATCGGGGACGTGGCCGGCGTTGATCGCGGCTTGCGCGGCGGCGGAATCGGCCGGCCACTGGTCGGAAGTCCAGGGCGGGGACCGATGATTCGCACTTCCCGTTGCCGTGACCGCGTTGGAATCGCCTGGCGTCTTTGCACGAGAATCGGATTGGCCGGCGGTGGCCGCGATAGCCTGGCCTGAATGCGGGAAAGCGGCGCCGGTGTCGCCAATGGCCGGCAACTCAATCGGGGGCTGGGACGCGTGCGTGATCACCGCCCCGCCGCCGGTGGAGGAATCGGCTCCGGCCGCCGAATGGCTTTGAGCGAGCTTCGACTGCGACGAGGAATCGCGGTGCGAATCATCCGGCTGGTCCTGCTCGGCGGCGCGGTTTGAAATATCGTCATTCCCCCCTGGACCCGGTGGTCGAGCCGTAGACTGCGGCGAGGGATTTGCCACGGCGATGGACGGTTGGATGCTCTGCGGCGGGGCCGGGGAATTCGATTCAGGCGACGACGCGGCGGCGCTGACGTTCGGCGGCCGGGCGGTGAACAGGCCCATCGTGATGAGCAGCGCGCCAAGGATGCCGACTCCGCCCCAGGCTCGAAGGCCAAGTCGATTGACGACCACGGCCGAAGGCCGCAGGCAGCGGCATCGCTCGTCGCTGACGCAGGCGATCGCATCTCTCCAAGGGTCGCCCGCGGCGTTTTCGCGGCTGAGCAGGTGAACCGTGCCCAGCAGATCTTGCAGATTCAATTGCCGATCAGCCTCGACGGCGGCTTGGAAGCGCGTGGGACGTCTGGAGATTCCCCAGACCCCTCCGCTGATTCCGCCCAAAAGCAGCATGGCCAGGGCGAGCGGCAAAGCTGATTGTCCGCGCAACCAGAGGATGGGAATCAGGGCCAGTCCCGCGGCAGAGGCGGCGGCGGTCGCAATGGCGATCGATTCGGCGATGCGAACCACCACGATTCGCCGCCACACGGCGGAAATAAACTTGCGCGTGTCGGGGGCGTAGGAGGGCATGACGCTTGTCCTTGGTTCCGCTTGCCGCAATTCCAATTGCCTATTGCCCATTGCCTATTGAGGGGAGGCACAATAGGCAATGGGCAATAGGCAATCGTTCCCCGAGCCAAGAACGAGCGTTACACCCGCGCAGGAATTCACGGCTAATTCAGTCGCTTTTTCAACTCGCCCACCGTCTCCTGAACACAATGCAGATGCGGGTTGATGGCCAGGGCTTTCTCGTAACATTCAATGGCCGGGGGAATTTGATCGAGATGTGCGTGGCAATGTCCCATTCCCGCCCAGGCGCCGAAATGACAGGGCATTCGCATGATGGCTCGGCGGCAGTCGGCTATGCTCCGCGGGTAATCTTCCCAGAGGTAATAGGCGATGGCCCGCTGATTGTACGCCTCGGCAAAATCGGGATCGACGCGGATCGCCTGGCTGAATATTTCGATCGCCCGGGCGAAATCGCGCGTGCCCAGCGATTCGGCGCCACGGCAGACCAGTTGATTGGCCTCCGGCGTCTTGCCGCTTCGAAGCCAGATCGCCCATAGCGCATGCTCGGCCAAATCATTGATGACCGGATCGGGATCTTTTAATTGATGGGAGAGTTCTTCAGCGCAGCAGGTGGGACCGACCAGGGCAAGGGCCAGAAGCGCTACCTTCCTCGCGTCGCAATGGCCGGAGCGAAGCAGGTGGCGAATTTGCTCCGGATGCCACTTGGCCTTGAGCAGTTCGAGCAGCCCTGGCAGATCTTTTCTGGCCAGGAGCGGCTCGACAAGTTCGACGAAATGAGACGGATCAATCGCGGCCAAGGTTTCCATCCACTGATGCTAGGCGGCGCCCGGGGGCTGTTCCAGTGTCATTTCTATGGCGATCCGGGGCGATGTACGCCTCCACCGCCTCCGCCGCCGCCGGAGCCCTGCTCCTGCTGGGCCTGCATGGCCTGCTGGCTGTAGGGGTCCGCATAGAGCGTTTCGCGCTGCCCGAGGGGCATATCCAGCCGCTTGGGTTCATAGCCTGTTTCCAGCTTGGAGCTGCATCCCGCAACCAGCAGCAGAGAAATTACGATAAGCCGCCGCTTCATGAATTGTTGCGTTTCCACGCGGTTACTTCGCCACCCAAACGATATCCGAGATGGGCGAACGATGTAAAGCGGGCGATCCATCGATTATGATGGAGAGGGTGTAGCGCCCATTCTTGGCCTCTTTGGAATAATGCCGAATGCCGATTGCCAAATGCCAAACGAAAAATCTCGAGTGTTTGGCTTTACATTCGGCATTTGGCAATCGGCATTCGGCATTCACAAAGGCGACCGGCCAAAGATAGGCGTTACGCCCGATCGGCTCATCAGACTCGCCGGAGGCGACGTGGCAAAATACTCTTCGCCGGAAGACTTCCGTTTCAAAGGCCTGGAAAAAAAGATCGAGGATCGCCCGGACCTGATGGTTTCCGGATCGGGGATTCCCTGGGAGGATCGCGGATCGTTCGGATTCCTGGGGGCGTTTTTCAAGACCGCCTTCGATGCGATGTTCAAGCCGACGCAGCTCCTGGCGAAGATGGCCCGGCCGGAAACCGCCACCGACGCCAGGATCTTCTCTTACGCCATCGGCGGCATCTGGTTCCTGGCCGTACTCATCCAGTCCGCATTCGCCTATTTCGTTTTCTACGTGCACGACAAATCCGTCGAAATCGATTCACAGCAATACCTCTTCAACACCTTGCTGGAAGGCGCGGCGGCCGGCGTCGCGGCGGCGCTCATGCCGCGCGTCGTCGCGTGGATGTTTTATCGCCTCACGGCGTTCGACATGACCAGCAAAGCCCCGCCCATTCTGGTTCGCAATATCATCACTTATTTGATGGGAGCGAGTTTGCTAGCGCTGATCCCCGGCGGACCCAAGCCGTGGCTGGCCGTCGGCCCGATCCTCACCGGGGCGTGGATGTTCATCACGCTTCTGACGGTGGCGATCAGCCGTTTGCGCGTCCGCCCGGGGGCGGCCATCATCGGTTCGATCCTGACTCTCGTGGGGACTTCGGCCATCGTCGTGGCCGGAATTCTCGTGGTTTTCCAGGTGTGGTGCACGCTGCTGGATAAGGCCTCGCTCACGCCCATCGTTCCTCCAACAACCGCGAATCAGGCCCGGTGAACGCGGCGCCGCCAAGTTCGAATTCAGTCCACGACGGAATCTATCGTCGGCTGCTGGCGCGGATTCAGCGGAAATATCCAACCACCACCGAGGATTTGGACCTGGGCGGCGTGACGCTCCGCTTCACGCGCGTGGCCGATCCCAATCGCGTGCTGGATGAGGTCGCGGCCGAGGAGGATCGCCGCGAGAAGATCAGCCCAATCCGCTTGCCCGAGCCGCAGCACCTGCCCTATTGGGCGGAACTTTGGGAAAGCGCCCTGGGGATCGCGGCGGTGGTGACCAAGATGAAGTTCACCCCATCCACTCGCGTGCTCGACTTGGGCTGCGGGATGGGATTGGCCGGCGCGGCGGCGGCGGCCATGGGGGCTGAGGTGATGCTCGTGGACCTGGAAACGCCCGCCCTGCTCTTCGCGAAACTAAACTGCCTGCCGCTGCGCCGGCGAGTCCGCATCCGCCAGTTGAATTGGCAAGCCGATCGGCTGAATGAGCAATTCGATCTGATCCTCGGAGCGGACATTCTCTACGATCGCAAGCAGTGGAAGTTTCTGGACGAATTCTTCAAAGCGCATCTGGCCAAAGAAGGATCGGTTTTGCTGGGCGAGCCGGGACGGCAGTCGGGAGATTTATTCGTGCCCTGGATCGCGCAGCGGGGTTGGAACCTGCGGGAAGGTTCCCAGCTTGCCAGGCCCCAGGGGAAGGCCATTCGAGTTTTTTCCCTAACCAGAGTGTAAGCATGCGCTTACGCGACGGCGCGCAGCCGGCGGCGGGCGACGATGACCACGTCCATGCGGCAGTTGAGCATCTCCTCCAGCAGGCGGAACTTTTTGGGGCGGGAGAAGATACGTCGAGCGGCGGCGCAATCCTCACGCACGCGACAGACGATCCGAATTCGCCGGCCGCGACGCAAAAAACTCAGCCTCGGCGAGGGGAGCCGGCGGCTGTCCAGGGCGTCGGCGGCGCGCAAAACCCCCAGCAACAACTGAAGTTTCGCCGGGTCTCGCACGCGGCGCAGGGCCGGGTCCTCATGGGCGGCTGGCACCAGTCCCCGATGCCGAAGCGTCAGATAGGCCAGGGCCCGACGTTGTTTCTTATTCAACGGCAGATCGGCGCTTCGCCGGATCATGCGGGCGCCCACCGAGGGGTGTTTTCTTTTGTTGATGGATCGCCCCACGTCGTGGACGAACGCCGCGATTTTCAGGAGCCGAATTTCAGCCCGCGTCAGATCGTGCAACGGCAGGGTGACGTCAATCAGCGAAGAAGCAATGGCGGCAACCCGACGCTCATGGCGAATATTGCCAAGATGCTCGGATGCCCAATCTCGGAACCAGGTAAGTTTTGAAGTCGTTCGGCTTTCCGTGCCGGGTCTACTCATTGAACCTCCGGATACTCCGTTGGGTTGTCGGCCACATTCTATCGGCGGATTATTTAGATTGCGTGAAGATACCGCAAGTCGCCGCATCATAATTGACAGGGCTTTTCGCTTCCCTCCGATAAAGAAGGGGCACGGCCCGCAGGCACTGCGGACAAGATGATTGAAACCCAAACCGCCGGAGGACACCGCCAAGCGCGCCATGAACCCAAGGTCGGAAACAGCAAAGCCGAAGAGCCATGAGCCTTGACCTTCCCATGGAGGCAATTTAACCACTTGTTCCGGATTCAGACAGCCAGTTTTCGGTCGGGACATCCGGCAGCGCGGCGAAATCCTGATCCGAGGTGACGAGCGTCAGTTTCCTCTGCCGGGCCAGCGCCGCCAGCATCATGTCAACTTGAGAGAGCACGCGGCCGCGTCGTTTCAAGTCGTGGTGAATCACGCCATAGATCCGAGCCGTCAATCTATCCACGGGCCAGATGCGAACCTGTCGCAGCAATCGTTCCAGATTGAGGCGGTACGCGTCGGGCTGGTTGACCTGCTGGATGCCCGCTTCGATTTCGCAGAGCACGGGCACACATGTGCCCAACTTGACCCCGCTGGCTCGCAATTCGGCGATTCTTCTTCGTACGACCGAGCCGGCCGTGACCGCCTTGCCAAGGTGATTGGTATCGAACAGATATCCCGACGTCATGACAGGCCCCACTCCCGGCGAACGGCATCCTTGCTCGCGCGCTCGATTTCATCGAGCGCGCGGAGAAAGCGATCATGTTCCTCCGCCGGGATCTGGGCTGTGGCTTTGTCCAAGTCTTTCGCCCACTGATTTATCTGCGATTCGGCCTCAGCTAATTCAGGTTCTTCGACGACAAGTTCCTGCCCATCCGTCCAATCGGGCGGAAGCGGTTCGAGCGGCTGGATACGGCCGTCGCGCAGGATTGCCTTGATCGTCATGCAGTCTCCTTTTCAGATTATACCCCATGCCTGCGGGTAGGACAGGGCGCTCGGGAATCTCTGGATGCTGTTTCAAATGGGAAATCGTTGGAACCATCCGCCAAGGCGAGTAGCATCGCCGCATGTTTCACGACCCCCAGAGGTCCCATGCCCCTCACTGACCCAACAGCGAACCGCTCCGGCTCGGTGCGCGCTTCGGAGCTGCGCTGGGCGGCGGCGTCTCTGGCGGTGAGCATCACGCTGCTGATCACCAAATCCGTGGCCTATTTCCTGACCCGGTCGGACGCCGTCTTCTCCGATGCCCTGGAAAACAGCGTCAACGTCTTCACCGCTGCTTTCGCCATGTATTCCCTTCGCCTGGCCCATCGCCCCGCCGACAAGGAACATCCCTACGGCCACGGCAAAGTGGAATTCTTCTCCGCCGGGCTCGATGGCTCGATGATCCTTCTGGCCGGCGTGGTGATCGTGGCGAAAGTCGGACTTTCGTTTCTGAATCACGAGCGGCGAAAGATCGAGCGGCTGGACATCGGTCTGGGTCTGATGGGCGCGGCCCTGCTGGTCAACGCGCTGATGGGATTGTGTCTTTGGCTCCGAGGGCGAAAAGCCAAATCGCTGACGCTGGAAGCGGAAGGAATGCATTTGGCGGTTGACGCCATTGACAGCGTCGCCGTGCTTGGGGCCATCGCCGTCGTCCGACTGACCGGGTGGAAATGGGTGGACACCGCGGCGGCCTTGGCGATCGCCGCGTACATGGCGTACCTGGGCCTGCGGCTTTTGAAGCGATCGGCGGCGGGATTGATGGATGAACAGGATGCCGGCGACACCCAGCTGCTTCGGAATATCCTCGACTCCCACAGCGGCGCAAGCGGAAAGGAACCGCGAATTTGCAGCTACCATAAGCTCCGCCATCGCCACAGCGGCCGATATCACTGGGTGGATTTCCACATCATGGTGCCGCCGTGGTGGAGCATCGACCAGGGCCACCGCGTCGCCAGCGTCATCGAGTATCAGATCGAGTTGGCATTGGGTGAGGGGAATGCGACGGCACACGTGGAGCCGTGCGACGACGCGAAATGCCAGAGGTGCGAGGCGGAGCGGATGAGCGGCAGCGCAAAGGCCTGACGGACTTAAGCCGCGGCGAATATCACCAGTTTTTGGCTCGGCATGTCCACGTCGGCAATGCGCTCGGCGCAGAAGTTCAGCATCGAAGACTCCACGTCGGTCAGGAATTTCACGAAGAACTGGCGAAGCGGATCGCTCATTTGCATCTCGAGGATCTGTTTGATCCCGCCTCGGACGGCATAAAACTGTTGCCGCAGCCCGGCGTCCGGGCCGTCGATTCCCATCGGATCGTTGCCGTAGAAGCACGACGCTTTGATGGCGACGAGGCGCATCCCCACGGCCGCGGCGGCGCTTTCCATCTCGTAGCGGCTTCGCACCAGCATCCAGTTGGTTCGCATCGTTTGCCGCGGCATGTATTCCGTCGTCACCACCCTGCCGCCGGGAGCGAGATGTTGGGCGAGGTTCCTCATCGCGACGGCGAAGCGGTCCGGCTCGGGAATGTGGAACAGCACATTCATGACGTTGATGAGATCGAACCTCTCCCCCAGATCGAGCGAGGGATCGGTCAGATCGGCGGTGCGAAACGCGGTTTTGATCCGCGGGACATCGCCGTAACGGCGCTTCAGCAACTCGATCGACGCCTCGGTGAAATCGACGCCCATCAAAAAAGCCGGCGTGAAATGCCGGGTGAAGAACCGAATCCAACGACCGGAGCCGGCCCCCACGTCCAGCACCTTGCCGCCGCTGACCGGGATTCTCAGATCATTGAGCAGCCGCTCATACAGCCGATACAGCACGCCGTCCTCGATGGGATTGGAATACGCCAGGGCGGCTTCGTCCTGGGCGTTGTCATCCATCTGCTTCCAGGCCTGTTCGTAGTGCTTGCGGATGTCATCCTGCATGAGGGGCATGAAATCTCCATCGCCCAAGGGGCGTAATATCGGACCTTGAGCAATGTCGGCCAAAAGCGGGTTGGAGATGCAGTTTTTGATTCGGATCGGGTGTGACGCTCGTCGTTGGTGGTGTTCTCCTTCCCGCGCTCCGGTACTCCCAACATTTTTCGTCTTCTTTGTAAATCCATAGTTCTCTGATCTTTCCAACGAGATATTTAACCGCAGAGCACGCGGAGAGCGCCGAGAAACGCCCAGGAAACCTTCAGGCGCATTCTTCTCTGCGTCCGTCTCCGCGATCTCTGCGTGCTCTGCGGTTCAATTTGACTTTAGAATTAGAGAGCTTGCGCCAAACCTGAAAAATGTTGGGATTTATCGCACATGCCCGTCGCCGGTGACGATCCATTTGTAGGTGGTCAAATCCGCCGCCCCCATCGGTCCCCGCGCGTGCAGCTTGTCGGTGCTGATGCCGATCTCCGCTCCCAATCCATATTCCCCGCCATCGGCCAAACGCGTGCTGGCGTTGACCAGGACGCTGGCGGAATCCACCTGCATGACGAACTGCTCGATCGCGGGCTTGGAATTGCTCACGATCGCATCCGTGTGATGGCTGCCGTATTCGTTGATGTGTGCGATCGCCGCGTCCAGCGAATCGACGACCTTGATCGCGACGATCAAGCTGAGATATTCCAGCGGCCAATCGGCTTCCTCGGCCGCCTTGGCATTCGGATAAAGCGCTCGCGCCCGCTCGTCGCCACGAATTTCAACACCCTTGGCCGCGAGGTCCTGGCACACCTTCGGGAGCAACCCGGCGGCGACATCCTTGTGGAAGAGAATCTTTTCCACCGCATTGCACACGGCCCCGCCCGGATAGCTCGTCTTGGCGTTCACGCAGATTTTGCGGACCTGGTCCTCCAAATCGCCGGCGTCGCTATGCAGATAAATATGGCAATTGCCGGTGAAATGCTTGAGCACGGGAATGGTGGATTCCTTCACCACCGCGCGAATCAGGCTTTCCCCGCCGCGGGGAATCACCAGATCGATGTATTTGTCCAGCTTGAGAAGCGGCGCGACGAGGGCGCGATCGGTGGATTCAATGAGCTGCACCGCCGCGGGATCGATGCCGCTGTCCGCCAGCGATTTGGAAATGATCCTGCCGATCGCGAGATTGGAATGGATGGATTCCTTGCCGCCGCGGAGGATGATGGCGTTGCCGCTCTTGATGCAAAGGGCCGCCGCGTCGCTGGTGACATTCGGCCTGCTTTCATAAAAGAAGAGGACGACGCCGATGGGAACGCGCATTTTGGTGATTCGCAGGCCGTTGGGCCGGACGTAGCCTTCGAGGATTTGACCGACGGGATCGACCTGCGCGGCGATCTGTTCCACGCCGTCGGCCATGGCCGCCAATCGCTTGTCGTTGAGCTTCAGTCGCTCGATCAGGGCGGGCTGCATCTCCGCCTTCTGGGCGGCGGCGACATCCTCGGCGTTGGCCGCCAGAAGCGTTTCGCGCCCGGCGCGGATCGCCGCGGCCATTTTTCGCAGCGCGGCCGTCTTGACCTCGCCCCGCAGACCAGCCAATTGGGCCGACGCTTTCCTGGCCGCTTTGCCGAGATTCAGGACATATTCCCCGAAATCTTCCATGCCGGAATTTTAGCACGTTCGCCGCCGGGCGGACACGGCCTGGTTGTGACCTTTAATTTCAAGGTCTAATTGAACCGCAGAGTACGCCGAGGTCGCGGAGACAGACGCGGAGAAGAGAATACAAGAATGAGCCATTCTCAGTTGTTCTCAGCGTTCTCCGCGTGCTCTGCGGTTAAATCTCACTTTGGAGAGGTCGGAGAATTATGGATCTACAGCGAACACGAGAAATGTTGCCGCGAGTGCGTGGAGCGAGGGAGAACCCGCGATTAAATCCGCAAGGGCCGATCCGTATGAAGACACCGGTGATTGAGCTACAAAGGATACCCATGCGGATGAAGCGAACGATCTTCTGCTTACTCGCACTATTTGGCTTGACTCCAACATTTGCGCAAGCCGCCGGGCCGCAGACGGCTGCCTATTCAGCCAAACTGAACGCATCGGCGTTGCAGATTGGGCAGACGGCCGTGGCGGCGGTTGTGGTGGATATCCAACCGGGCCTGCACGCCCAGTCGCATACGCCGCTGATGGGCAACGGCGTCAATTACATCAAATTGGAAGTCGCGCCCGAGGCGAATCCGAACGTGGAGTTTTTGGATCCGATCTATCCGCCGGGGACGATTGAGAATTTCCCCGCCCTTGGTCCGCAGAGCGTCTACACCGGCGAGGTGATCGTTTACATCCCGATGCGCGTGAAAACGAGCGCGGCCGCCGGCAGCACGACGATCTCGGGAAAACTGACCTGGCAGGCTTGCAATGATCGCGCGTGCTTTCCGCCGTCGCGAAACCAACCGTTCGAGATCGTCACCCAAATCGTTCCGGCGGATGCGGCGGTAACGCCCCAGAACCAGCCGCTCTTCACCAACTTCGATCAGCGGGTATTTGCCCGAAACGCCCCGGCGGCGGCTCTCGCGGCCCCCGCGCCCAGCACGACCGTGGATTTCTTCGGCCGGACGTTTGAGTTGGGTTCTTCCAATATCGTCCTGGCGCTGGCGATCGCGCTGGCCGTGGGAGTGCTGTTCAACCTGATGCCGTGCGTTTTGCCGGTGGTTCCGCTGAAGGCCATCGGGTTCTTTGAGGTCTCGCAACACAACCGTTACCGCTGCCTGATGCTGGGGGCCGTATTCAGCCTGGGAGTGATCGCGGCCTTTGCCGCGCTGGCGGTCATCATCGTCGCGCTGCGGACCAGTCTGCATTTCAGTTGGGGAGAGCAATTCAAATACGGATGGTTCATCTGGGCGATCGTCGCGATCCTGGTGGTCATGGCGCTCGGAATGTTCGGGTTGTTTGAGCTTGCCCTGCCGAATTCCGTTTACTCGCTGGCCCCGAGCCACGAATCGATTTGGGGAAATTTCGTTTTCGGGATCCTGGCGGCGATCCTGTCCACGCCGTGCACCGCGCCGATGTTCGCGGGCCTGCTGGCGTGGGCGATAGCTCAGCCGATTTATATGGGAGTGTCCGTCATCGTGACGGTAGGGATTGGCATGGCGCTTCCGTACCTGATCCTCAGCGCGTTTCCGAACCTGGCGAGATGGGTGCCGCGCACCGGGCCGTGGTCGGCCGTGCTGAAGCAGATGATGGGATTTTTGCTGCTGGCGGTGGCGGTCTATTTCGCCGGGGGCCGGCTGGCATCGAGCCGGGATTTCTTCTGGGCCGTCTTCGCGGTCATCGTGGCGGCGATGGTATTTTTGATCGTTCGCACGATCCAGCTCGCGCGCGACGCTTGGCCGAAATTGGCGTCGCTGGCGGTTGCGGGCTTGTTCATCTGGATTTCGCTGGCGATCACGCTGCGCCTAACCGGTGGGATCGCCTGGCAGCCGTATTCCGATCAGGCCTTCGCCGATGCGATCGCCGGCGGCAATCCGGTGCTGGTGGAATTCACCGCCAACTGGTGCCCGAATTGTCTGTCGATCGAGGCATCCGTGTATCACGACCCGCGCACGGCGGCGGCACTGCATCGAGACAAGGTCGTGCTGCTCCGGGCCGATCTCACGGATGAACACGCCCCGGGTTGGCCGAAGGTTTATGAATTGAATCCCGGCGGCGGGATTCCACTGACGGCGATTTATGGGCCGCATGACAATCAACCGGTCGCCAAACTGACCAGTTTGTACAGCTCGCAGAATTTGATCGATGCGCTCCATCGCGCTGCCAAGAGCGGGATTTGATCGTCCGTTCGAGTCCAACAACCTGTCTCCAGACCGTTTCAGCCGCGCCGCCGAGTTCAAGCCATGGGCCTTTGACCGATCCCGTTTGGGAAATCGAAGGATGGGTCCGGTTGCTCGGGTAGAATTGTCCCGGTGAAACGCCGATTGTTTAACCTGCTGGCCGGCCTGTCGCTGATGCTGTGCGCGGCGACGGCGATGGCGTGGGTGAGCAGTTATTGGGTCACGGGCTTCATCGGCCGCCGGACGCTCGACCCCCGTCTCGACAATCCCCGCCGCGAATCGGCCGGTCTCTGGTCTGGACGGGGTGGCATCGGCTATGTCAAAAGCCAACAACTCTTTCCGCCCCGGGTCGATCTGCTGCGCGAGGAGAAGACTCTGGTATGGCAGATGCCCACGGATGGCCGCCTTCATTGGCTCGTCACCACGAAATACACTCAATATCCTTTCGTGGCGATCCCGCCGCTGCCGGGCGATCGCTGGGGATTTTGCTTCCATCACTTCGACTCGACCGCCCCGCCGCCCTGGAAAACGGACGGCTCGCAGCTTCGCCGCTGGCGATTGACCGCCGAGGTAGTTCCGTATGGACTGCCATTTTTCCTGTTTGCCGTTTGGCCCACGCTGTATTTCGCTCCGCGCCTTTTTCACCGGCTGAGGATTGCGCGTAGAACTCGCCGCGGGCTTTGCACGGTATGTGGATATGATCTTCGCGCCACGGTCGAGCGATGTCCGGAATGTGGAGCGCCGGTTCGGTCCATCAGCCGTGTGCCTGACTGATTAGGCGGGAACAAGGGCGAATAAACCAAGACAATGATGATCGGTTGCGGTGTTCGAGACGGCCGAAGGCGCCAACTCGAATATAACAGGCGCTTCCGCCGCGGACGCCGCCGGCTGCCCTGTAAATGTTCCAACATGCCTTTTCGAACCGAAAGCATAGAGCCGCCACCTCTGGCGGCGACCCTACACTTCCGCCTCGAAACGGCCTGCTGGAACATTGTCGGGCCGGCCAGCGGCGTCCGCGGCGGCGGCGCCTCATCCTATACGAGCAGGCGCCGCCGATCGTCACCAAGAATTCAACCGATCATCTTCTTGCATCTTCTCGATTGATTTGCCCTCGGTCCCGCAGATTGAGTCGCGCACCCCCGATCAGCCCCGCCGTTTTTGATCATTGCTCGACGGATGGAAAGCTTTTATACTGTTTAGTTCGCTTTGCGGCGGACGGTCCGTCGCGGGCGATGGGATATCGGGCTTCCGGCACCGCGTGGACGCCGGCGGCTTTTTTTTGGCTACGCATTACAAGGCATGGGCGAGCCTGATGCTCGCCGCATTTGGCTGTTATGGTCGATTACAATCTGATTAACTCGCTGGGAAATATTGATGCGGATGTGGATTTGGCCGTGATGACGGCGCTGGGCGATGCGGCCACTGATTTGTCGAAGCTGGTGGCATCGGATGAGGTTCAGGATTTCACGCCGGGGGCCATTCTCAAAGGAAAAGTTTCCAGCACTTCGGGCGATGATTTCGTCGTGGAGCTGGGGCTCAAGAGCGAGGGAGTGCTCGAGCGGTCGGAGTTCGATGATCCGGATAATGTGAAGGTCGGCGACGAAGTGCGCGTCCTGCTGGAAGATGTCGAAGGCGACACCGGCCTGGTGAAGATCAGCAAGCGCAAGGCGGACCGGATCATCAATTGGGAAACGATCATGAAGTCCAAGAAGGAGGGGAATCCCGTCTCCGGAAAAGTGACCAAGAAGATCAAGGGCGGCTTGCTCGTGGACATCGGCGTGCCGGTCTTCCTGCCCGCCAGCCAGGTGGACATTCGCAGGCCGGGCGAGATTTCGGACTGGATCGGCAGGACCATCGACGCGGTGATTCTGAAGATCGACGAGGAGCGGCGGAACATCGTCATCTCCCGCCGAAAAATGATCGAACAGCAGCGCGAGGAGTTGAAGCGAAAGACGCTGGACGGCCTGAGCGTGGGCGAGGTCCGCAAGGGGATCGTCAAGAACATCGCGGATTTCGGCGCGTTCATCGATCTGGGCGGCATCGACGGGCTGCTTCACATCACCGATATGAGCTGGGGCCGGATCAATCATCCCAGCGAAGTCCTGAAGATCGACCAGGAAATCGAGATCAAGGTGCTTTCCATCGACAAGGAGAAGGAAAAGATCGCCCTGGGTCTGAAGCAGAAGGAAGCCAGCCCCTGGGAGAACATCGAGCAGCGTTATCCGGTCGGCAGCGTGCATGAGGCGGAGGTGGTGAACATCATGTCCTACGGCGCGTTCTGCAAATTGCAGGAAGGCGTCGAGGGTCTGGTGCATATCAGCGAGATGTCCTGGACCAAGCGGATCAACCATCCCAGCGAAGTCGTCACCCAGAGCCAGCACGTGAAGGTGAAGGTGCTGGAGATCAACAAGGACAAGCAGGAAATCTCGCTGGGGATGAAGCAGGTGGAGGAAAACCCGTGGGAGCGCGTGGCGGAGAAATATCCGCCGGGCTCGGTGGTCGAGGGCAAGGTTCGCAACATCGCCAACTACGGCGCGTTCGTCGAGATCGAAGAGGGCATCGACGGCCTGCTGCACGTTTCGGATCTGTCCTGGACGAAAAAGATCGGGCATCCCAGCGAAGTTCTCAAGAAAAGCGAAACCATCCGCGCCGTGGTCTTATCGGTGGACCAGGAAAAGCAGCGCATCGCCCTGGGCCTGAAACAGATGCAGGAAGACCCCTGGACGACCGTGATCCCGGCCAACTACCAGCCGGGAATGGTGGTCAAGGGCCACGTCACGAAAATCGCCAATTTCGGCGTGTTCGTGGAACTGGAGCCGGGGTTGGAAGGGCTGTTGCACATCTCGGAGATTTCGGATCAGAAGGTGGAGAAGCCCGAGGACATGCTGAAGGTCGGACAGGAACTGGAAGTGAAGATTCTCCGGGTGGACAGCGAGGAGCGAAAGATCGGCCTGTCGCTGAAGCGGGCGCAGTGGGCGCAGGAGGAAGAGGCTCGCGAGAGCGCTCGGCTCGAACGGGCGGAGAAGCGCGGCTTGCGCGGCGGCCTGGAGGGCGGCGAGCAAACCCGCGGCCTGGGCGACATCGAAGTGGACCGCGAGTAGGCACCCCACATATGTTTAGCCGCGACCCGAAGGGGAGCGCGTCCTTGGCTCCTTCGATACTCGCGCCTGGAATTAAGGCGCCGGTGCTGCACCCCACACGGGTTAATTACAGCGGCCAATAACACTGGCTGATTCGTATTGACCTGATTCCGGGGATAGCGGCGACCCATTTTTCCATTCGATGGCAAATCATTGTCCCTGGCGGACATTTGGCTGCTTACACATCAAAAGTCACTCCGGATTGGGACCGATAGTATTCCCGGGCCTTAGGAGTCGCCCCCGCAATACATTATGGCTTCAACCGCCGTCCAATCCGGTTTACAACTCTATCTGCGGCAGATCAACCGGTCTCCGCTGCTCTCGGCGGAGGAGGAAAAGGAACTGGGCCGGCGAATCGTGTGCGACAACGATCCCATCGCCCGCGAGACAATGGTCCGCTCCAACCTGCGCCTGGTGGTCAACATCGCCAAACATTATGTGAACCGCGGACTGTCCCTGCCGGACCTCATCGAAGAGGGAAACATCGGCTTGCTCAAAGCCGTGGAAGGTTTCGATCCGGAAAACGGCGCCCGCTTCAGCACCTATGCCAGTTGGTGGATCAAGCAGGCCATCAAGCGGGCCCTGATCAACAGTGTGCAACCGATCCATATCCCCGCCTACATGATCGAGATGATGTCCAAGGTCAAGCAGGCGGTTCGCGAGTTGGAGGACAGTCTTGGCCGGCTGCCGAATATTGAAGAGCTGTCACGCCACATGAAGGTGCCGGCCAAGAAGCTGAGGATCATCCGCAAGGCGCAGAAAGCGTATAACTCTCCGACGCAATCGGGCAGCGCCGACGGCGAAGTGACGATCAACGAGCTTGTTGCCGACACGAACAATCGTCCTCCGGATGAAATCGTCCGCGACGAAGATGAGCTGCGCCAGCTCGCTGAGTTGATGGAGGGCATGGACGTCCGGGCCGCCAAAATCCTCAATCTGCGCTATGGCCTGGACGGCGACGATCCGCTGACATTGAAGGAAATTGGACAGCGCGTCGGCCTGACGCGCGAGCGAGTTCGCCAGATCGAGCACGAAACGCTCATGAAACTTCGCGATGCGATGCTGATGAATGTGTAAGGGTCATTTGTCATTTGTCATTGGTCATTGGTCATTGGTCATTGGTCATTGGTCATTTGTGATTGGCTAGTAATCGAACGCGTGCTCTCGCGAGGCTTTCGCAAATGACAAGTGACAAATGACAAATGACGAATGACCAACTTGCTTATCCTCCCCGCTACGGATATTCCGGCCGTTTGCCATGAAACGCCAGCTCAAACGATTGGCCGTCTTCCTGTGGAGGAAGATCGTTCCCAAGCGGGCGCGGAATTCACTTCGACTGTGGCTGATGCTGGAGACGCCGGATCGGTCGCCGCAATTGATCGAGGAATTCGGCGGCGGCCCCGTTGTCGTGCTTGCCCCCCACATGGACGATGAGATCGTCGGTCCCGGCGGCACGGTGGCGCGGCATGTGCTCGCGAATTCGCCGGTAACGTTCGTGTTCATGACCGACGGAATGGCCGGCGATCCGCAACGGCTCGACTTGTCTTCCAAGGAGCAGCTTGCCCAGCAGCGCAAGGACGAAAGCCGCCGGGCCGCCGAAATCGTCGGCGTGCGCGATCTGATCTTCCTCGATGGTCCCGATGGCGCGCTGGCGGATACCCCGGAAATGGTCGCGGCATTGGAGCACATTCTGGCCCAGCGGAAGCCGGCGATCATCTATTGCCCCGCGGTGACGGACCATCATCGCGATCATTGGGCAACCAATCGCGTACTGCGAAAAGTGCTGGATCGATTGCCTCCCGCCGCGACGCGCGACTTGCTCATTCGCGGATACGAAGTCTGGACGCCTCTGCCGGCCAACCGCATGGTTGACATCACGCTTGTAGTCGAAAAAAAGAAAAAGGCGATCGACGTGTTTGTCTCGCAGACGCGGCTGGTTGATTATTCGCGAGCGATTCTGGGGCTCAATCAATACCGGTCGATGATGCATCTTTCCGGGCGGGGCTTGGCCGAAGCGTTTTTGGAAACAACCTGCGATGAATATCGCCGGATGTTCGATCAAATCGGCTTGGCGACGGGGTCCGCGCCGGCCTGATTTTTGGGCGCGGCGGCGCTGGGATGTTCCTTGGGCCGAAGGGCGGAAATATCACCCGCGCGTGTGAGCAGGGGCTGAATCGTCTGGTGAATCACCATCAGCGCTTCGTGAAGCCCCGCCACCAGCCTCGCTTCCGGAGCGCCGGATATTCGCTTCCTGCCCTTTTCCAGATCGCCGGTGACGTTCCACAGTCCCACCATGAGGTGAGTATCCGGCGATTTGGCGTGAATTCCTTTGCAAAGGTACCGCGCGTGGGTGATGGCCCCCGGCGGCATCGCGGAGATGACCACCAGGTCCGCTTTCGATTCGGCCACCGCGTCGATCCTTTCGCCCGCCAGGGTTTCGGCTGAAAGAGCGGACGCGCTATACCCCTGCTCCCGCAGCAGATTGGCCAGCATCAGGCCGGCAATCTCATCCGCCTGGTTGTGGGCCGGAAGGCAAACGATCTTGACGACGCAAGCGTCGGGAACAACCTGCGCCTGCTGGCCGGGAATCGGGTCTTGGGACGGCGCTCGATCGTGCGCTTCCACCTGATCTTTCATGATCTGCCCGATGATTTCGCGTCGCCGGTCGTCCAGCACGCCCCGCCGATAATCGCGCTCGGTCATCTGAAGCGCCGGAAGCACCATCAGGGTGTAAAGCTCCTCGGCGCTGTGGGTCTGCTCGAATTCCTCGAGCAGGTCCTCGGCGTCTCCCGGATCGTCGGCCAGAAGACGCTGATAGTATCGCTCGTGCGGTTTCAGCGCCGGCTGATCGCCGAGCAGAACATCGAGAAACGCCAATTGAGGGACGTATTTCCCCGCCACGGCCAGGAGGACCGTCAGCGGGGTGGAAAGCAGCAGGCCGATTCCGCCCCACAGCCATGTCCAGAACACGGCGGCGACGAGAATCGCCAGCGGCGAAACGCCCGTGCTGGCGCCGAACAGAAGCGGCTCCGCCACGTTGGCAGCCGTGAGTTCGACGACCGCAAACAAGCCAATCGTCAGAACTGGCCTTGCCGCGTAAAAACCCTCGGGAACGACGAACGAGAGAACGATGGGAAAAACCGCTCCGATCCAGATGCCCAGATAGGGGATGAATCGCAACAGCGCGCAGAGCAGTCCCCACAGCGGTGCGTTGGGAATGTGTATTAAATAAAGCCCGGTGCCCACGATGATGCCGTACACGCCGTTGATGCTGCATTGGGCGATCAGATAGCGGCTGATCCGGTTGGCGGCGTCGTCGAGGGCCTGGGTCGTAACGCTGAGCTGGCCATGCCCAAGCAGTCGAATCACCCGATCGCGGATATCTTCGCGTTGGATCAGCATGAAGATCACGAAGACGATGACGATGAGCGATTGGGCCATGGGCGCGACAAATTGCAGGGAATTGGCGATCGTCTTGAGCGCGCCGCCTTCCTCGGGCGCCGAGGTGACTTGAACGTTCATCGGGTTGCCCGGCGTCCCCCGGTTCAGCCAGGAAGCGTTGGCCGCATTCCCCGAGGGTTGGCTGGTGGCGACATCCTTGGCCATCTGATTGATTGTCTGCGTCGCCTGGCCCAGGGCGCCGCGTCCCAGTGATTGATGGATGTTCTCGATTTTCCGTTCGATATCGCCCTTATAATCGCCGAGCTTGATCGCCAGTTCGCTCGCCTGATTGGAAATCAGCCAGGCGATCCCGGCGAGGATCGCGAAGGAAAGTCCGACGACGATTAACACCGCAAAAACGCGCGGAACATGCTTCCGCTCGACGCGATGAACCATCGGCGTCAACAAAAACGTGAGCAGCAGCGCCACCGCGACGGGGACCAGCAGGTCCCGCGCAAAATAGAGCGCCGCGACAACAATGCAGCCTGATGCCAGCGCGAGAAAACCGGAAGGCCTCGGTGCAGGGTCTGGTCCGGCCATGCCCTGATTCTACGTCGCCGGACCTTTCAGCGGAGCGGACAAAATCCGATTACTTGCGCTGTCGCGTGAAGTACCGGACGCTCAGATTGACCAGGAAGATCAGGGCGATGAGCACGAGAATGCCCGTCCAGGCCTGCGATTGCGCTTCCGGCGAAGGCTCGTTGGACAGTTCGTAGATCCGCAGCGTCAGCGAGGGAAACGGCTGGCTGGGGTTATGGACGAGGTAAGGGCTGCCGACCGCGGTAAACAGGAGCGGCGCCGTTTCGCCGGCGACGCGGGCGATGGCCAGCATCGCGCCGGTGACCAGACTGCCCGTGGCCGAGGGAATCACCACGCGCAGGATCGTTCCCGCCTTGGTCGCGCCCAGAGCGATGGAGGCCTCGCGATAACTGGCCGGCACTAGACGCAGCATCTCTTCCGTCGTGCGCGCCACGATGGGAACCATGATGAACGCCAGCGCTGCCGCCCCCGCCCAGCCGCTGTAGCTCCCGGCCGGAACCACAATCAGCTCATAGCCCAGAATCCCCACGACGATGCTCGGCACTCCCGCCAAAACATCCGAGACAAATCGCACCGGCGCCGCCAGCACCGATTTGGCTTCATATTCCGACAGGTACACCCCGGCCAACATCCCGATGGGAATGCCCGCCAGACTCGCCAGCGCGACCAATATGATCGTACCGTCGATGCTGTTGCGCATTCCGGGTGAATCGCTTTGAGGCAAATTGACGAAGAACCGCCAATTCAGCGAGTGCAGCCCGATGATCAGAAGATAGCCCGTAATCAGGACCAGCGTGGCGACGATCAAAACCGCGCAGGCGGTGCACACGCCGTACATGATCTGGCTGGTGGCCTTGGCTTGGGCGATCTTGATGTTTGCCATGGCTTTGCTCGCTAGTGCGCCGCGGACGTTCGGGCAGATTTACCGACCACCAGATATCGGGCGATGATGTTGAACGCCAGGGACATGATCAGCAGGATCAGCGCCAGCTCCATCAATGCCCCGCGATGAAGATCGTTGGTGGCCGCCTCGGGGAATTCACCGGCCAGCGTGGACGCCATCGTGGTTCCCGCCGTGAACGGCGAGGCGGCAATGGTCGCGGCGCTGCCCATGACCATGAGCACGGCCATGGTCTCCCCCGACGCCCGAGCGAATCCGAGAATGATCGCCCCGAACAGCGCGCTGCGGCTGTATTTCAGCATCTCCCGGCAACTCTGCCACCACGTCGCCCCCAGTGCGATCGTCCCTTCGATCTGAGCCGGCGGGACACTCCGCAAGACATCCCGGCTGATGGCGGTGATGATCGGAATAATCATGATGCCCAGAACGATCCCCGCCACGAGGATGTCTCTGCCCGTCGTTGGAATCGGAACTGTCTTTCCGCCGATTTGCTGCTCGGCCAGCCAGTGCAGTCCCGAAATCCGCATGAAGAACCCGGAGAGGCGGCTTTCGATTCCGGCGGGCATCGGCACCAACCCCGCCACCCGGTCCCACCGCGCCGGACCGCCCATCCATGGACCGAGAACGAACATGCCCCACAGCCCGTAGGCGATGCTGGGGATGGCCGCGAGGAATTCAATGAGGAACGAAACCGGCATGATCAGCCAGAGCGGCGCGATGCGCACCAGAAACAGCGCCGACCCCAGGCTCAGGGGCACGGCAAAGATCAGCGCGATCAGCGCTGTCTGGGCCGTTCCCGTCACCGGCGCCAGGGCGCCAAAGCGCGGCGGGTCGTAATGATCCACAACCTTCATGCCCGTGCGACGATCGCGGATCGGCTTGCCGCGGGCATCCATTTTCAGCACCGGCAATGAATTCGGCCGCCAGGCGCTGGTGGTCAGGAATTCCATCCCGAAGCGCCGCATGCTGGGAACAGCCGCCGCAAACAGCACAACCAACAGCGCCGCCAGCATCAAAAGGATGACGATTGCGCTGGCGGTGGCGGCACAGCGCATGGCCGGTTCGCCGTAGGAACGGCGGTTATGCGTGATGGCCTCGGAATCAAATTCAACAGCGGCGGTCATCATTTATTTCGGCGGATGCAGCGGCTGGCCGTTGAAGGTGATGGTCTCGATCGCCTGCTCCACACGCTGCTGTACGCCCGAACTCAGCGGAGCGTACGTCAACTCCGGCGCCTTGGCCTGCCCATCATGCGTGGCATACCAAAAAAAGTCCACGATGGCCTGCGCCTTGGCCTGGTCCTTCAAATAGCTCAGGTCCTTGTAACAGATCAGATAGGTGAATGAAGAAATGGGATACACGGCGTCGCCATCCCGGCTCCAGAGACGCACCGCCAATGTCTTGTCTTCATCCATGTCCTTGACGGCCCCTTCGCCGGCGGCGGAAACGCTCTCGGGCGATGCCTTGATGAATTTGCCGCTGTTGTTTTGAAGAAGCGCGAACGAAACATGCTGGGCCAGGGCGTAATTCAGCTCGATGTAGCCGATGGCCCCTTCGGTCTTTTGCACCGTCTGGGTCACGCCGGCGTTTCCCGAGCCGCCCTGCCCGTTGGGCCATTTCACCGTTTTGCCAAAGCCCACCTTGGTCTGGAAATCATCGCTCTGGGTGGAGAGGAAACTGCTGAAGACGAAATTCGTCCCGCTGCCGTCGCTGCGGTGAACGGTGGTGATGTCGGTTGCCGGCAATGTCAAATCCGGATTGAGCGCGGTAATGGCCGGATCGTTCCACTTGGTGATCTTGCCGAGAAAGATGTCCGCGACGACCGGCCCGCTGAGCTTCAAATCGCCGCTGACGCCCGGAAGGTTATAAGCCAGCACCACTGCGCCGGCCACGGAGGGAATCTCCACGACATCGCCGCCGGCCGCTTGAGCTTTCTTCACCTCTTCATCATTCATCGGAGCGTCCGACCCGGCGAAATCGAACGTCTTGTCCAGAAGTCCCCCGATGCCGGCCCCCGAACCCTTGGAGGCATAGGCGATCTTGATGTCGTTATGCACTTGCCCGAAATCCTTGATCCACTCCTGATAGATCGGATTGGGAAAGGTGGCCCCGCCGGCCTGGATCTGAACATCCGCCGCCGCGATGCCCACGCCCATCGTCAGGATTGCCGCGCTCGCTTGGATGAATCGGAACATGATGCGTTCTCCTCGTTTGAAAGCCCCCGCCCGGCGGATGCTAGGAACGAATTATTAACGAACGATTAAGCGTCCTTCAAAATCGCCCCCGCGGCAAGGCAACCGCAACAAAAATGCAACCGCAGAGCCGCGGAGACGCGGAGACAGACGCGGAGTCCCGGCGCGCCGGGATTGCCACAGATTCAGATCAGATTCACACAGATGAAAATGCGCTTTGCACTGATTTTTGTCTGCGTGCATCTGATTTCGATCTGTGGCTAAAACTCTTCTCTGCGTCTGTCTCCGCATTGCAAAGGTGTGACATCTTGTTTTTTTAACAAGATATGTGAGCATATCAGCACGCGCGTGCGAGTTCACGGCGTTTATGTCGGCTTCAAGGCCGGCGATTTTCGTCAGGCGCTTCGGCGCTGTATTTACCCCGTTTTTTCGGGGTTTTTAGCGGTTGTGCAGGTCACGCCGCTGGATGCCGGCTACCCAGGCTGGCAAGTTTAGTGTGCATTGCTCATCACGCCCGCAGCCGTCGCGGAAATTCTAAAGACGTGCGGGACGGTTTTGTTGCGCCGATTCTTGTTACGGCCTATCGTTTTCTTCTTCCATGTTCGTCTGTGACTTTCATTTGGGTTGCGGGCGAAGCCCGCGTCAGG
>JBEKHH010000037.1:0-45605 GCA_050012375.1 Tepidisphaeraceae bacterium | reverse complement strand
AACTTCCCAGGGGCACAAGACGATGAGCGCCGCGTTGATTCTTCGCGAGGCCGACGTAACCAAACTTGCCGCATGACCACTGAACCTTGCCAAAAAAACAAGATGCCACAGCTTTGCAATGCGGAGGACGCAGAGACAGACGCGGAGAAGAAACACAAAAACGAATTTTTCTCAGCGATCTCTGCGTGCTCTGCGGTTAAAGATTGGATTGAAAGGGTGATGAATCATGGGGTTACGATGATCGTGAAAAATGCTGCTGAAGTCGGCAGACCGCTGCATGGTTTCTCAAAATGATTTAGGTTTCGACGGCGGCCGGTTCGCCAAATAGCGCATCGACGAACCGCTGCGGATCAAAGGTCTCGATGTCCTCGGGCGTTTCGCCGAGGCCCACGAATTTCACCGGCACGTTTAACTGATCGTGTATCGAAATCACCACGCCCCCCTTGGCGGTGCCGTCCAGCTTGGCCAGGATGATTCCTGTAACGCCGATGGCTGAGGCGAAATGTTTGGCCTGCTGGATGGCGTTCTGGCCGGTGGTGGCGTCCAGGACCAGCAGGACCTCGTGGGGGGCGCCCGCGATGCGTTTGGCGACGACGTCGCGGATTTTTCTCAGCTCGCGCATCAAGTGATCCTGCGTATGCAGCCGCCCCGCCGTGTCCACGATCAGCGCGTCGAGTCCGCGCGCCTTGGCTGCTTCGCAGGCGTCGTAGGCAACCGCGGCCGGATCCGAGCCCATCTTGTGCTTTACGATTTCAACGCCGATGCGCTGCGACCAGATCGTCAGTTGTTCCACCGCGGCGGCGCGGAATGTGTCGCTGGCGCAGACCATCACCTTCTTGCCCATCTGGTTCTTCAGCAGCCAGGCCAGCTTGGCGATGCTGGTGGTTTTGCCGGCTCCGTTGATGCCCGCGACGAGAATGACGCTCGGGCCGGAGGCCGATAGCCGCAGCTCGCGATCCTGGGCGGGCAGCCGCGTCAGAATGGCCAGGATTTGCTCGCGGACGATCCGCTCGGCCTCGTTGGCGTTTTTGATTTTGCCTTCCCGCCAGTTCTGGCGGATTTCGTCGATCATCCGCTGGACGTTTTTCACGCCCATGTCGGCTTGGAGGAATTTTTCCTCCCACTGGGCCAGCGATGCCTCGTCGATTTGCCGGCCGGGGATGAACAGCGTGCGCACGTCGGTATTCAGGACCACCGCGGTCTTGCGAAGTGCGCCTTTGAGCTTGTCTAACGTTTTTGAGAAGAATCCCATGGTGTTAATTCGGGGGGGGCCAACCGCGGGGCTGGGTTAAACGCGCTCCCCTTCGGGTCGCGGCTAAACGGGTTGCGCACGGGGACTTGATCATGATTCCTTGGCCAGGTGGTCGGCGAGTGATTTTTCACGCAGGGCGGCATCCAGGACGCCGTTGACGAAGGCCGGGCTTTGCTCCGTGGAATATTCCTTGGCTAATTCGATGGCCTCGTCGATCACCACTTTGGGCGGCGTGGGCTGGTTGTTCAATTCCCACACGGCCAGGCGGAGGATGCTGCGATCGACGGCCGGCTGCCTTCGGGGCGGCCATTGCGGGGCGATGCGCTCGATCAACGCGTCGATTGATTCCCGCTGGTCCCATGCCCCCTCGGCCATCTGCAGCGCCCGGGCGGCGACGGACTCCTCGGTCTTCTCATCCTGCGTCGCCTGCGCGCCCAGCGCCAGGTCCAGGTTGGCGTTGGCATCCCACAGGAACAAAGCCTGCATTGCCAGTTCGCGGGTTTTACGCATGTTGGACATCGGCCGCTTCAGTATAAGGAAAAACCGCGCGGCCGAAATCCGAAATTCGTTTTTGACGCATTGAATCAACTGGGCGGGAGCGCGGCGGTGGCAGGGGCATCGAGGCTTCGTTTGCGTTTGCCGCCGGTTGGGCTTGCGGAGGTGTCGGATTCCTTGCTCACCTGCATGCCGCGCGTCATGGCGATGATGCCGGTGCGGGCCAGCTCGCGGATGCCGTAGGGCTTCATCAGCTCGATAAACGCCTCGATTTTTTGTTCGGTGCCGGCGAGTTCGACCATCATGCTTTCCTTGGCCACGTCCACGACCCTGCCGCGGAATAGATTCACGACTTCGATCACCTCATTGCGGTGTTCGGGGCGGATGGTGACGGTGACCAGGGCCAGGTCGCGCTCGACGTAGGGCGATCCTTTGAAATCCTTGACCTGGGTGATGGGGACAAGCTTGGCGAGTTGTTTGCGGACCTGCTCGAGCGTGTTCTCATCGGCATCGACGACGATCGTCATGCGGGAGAGATTGGGGTCCTCGGTGCGGCCGACGACGAGGGAATCGATGTTGAATCCGCGGGCGGCGAACATGCCGGCGACATTGGCCAGTACGCCGGGTTCGTTGACGACCAAGGCTGAGATGACGTGTCGCATAGGTTGCGGATTGTAAGGGATGGACAGGGGAAAGGGAACGGGGGACGTTGCCGGCGGCAAGCCGATTGCACGAGCAGAATCTATTGGCTCCAGGAGTGTGATTTGTCCAAGCGGTATGCCGTTCGGTTGGTGGCGTCAAACGCCCAGGCCACCAGCGCTGCGTTGCCGGAGGGTATTTGCCGGGCGGGAATAATGCCTTTCCAGCATCCTGGCGATGCTCCAGGCCCGGCGGCTTTGACAATTTCTGACTTGTTGACTGCAACCCGAATCATCCAAATCACAGTCCAATGAGTTGCGTCGGTCTCGCGAGTAATCACGACACAGTCTGCCGGTCGTCCGCTGGGCAGGCAGGCGGTGCCGCGCACCAGGATCGATCCGTTCGGTTGCGCAATGGACTCCTGAAAGATGCCTTGAGCCGATGTTTGCGAAGTGATGGAATCGAAGCGATTTGCAGGCAAAATCGGCGGATATAATCGGCCCAAGTCGTTCATTTCAATCGCCGCCTGGCGCAGGTTGGCGTGATCGGCATCATGCGTGCGTAAGAATGCGTCGGAATTCGGATAATTCATCAGCTCCAACCCAACCTGGCCGCGGAGTCGCTCGAACCATTCTCTGCGTATCTCATGGATGCTTCGAACTTGCGCAATCAAGAAGCTGATCAGCAATCCAACGACGGCCAACCTGCCCAGGGCCGTTGCCAGACGAGAGGGACGGCAGGCCGGCAACGTGGCGGAAAGAATAGGCCAGAGTGCGATCGCGGAAACCCACAGTTGCAGCGAAGTGGTTGTGTAACGCGATGCCTGGGCCTGTGTCACGCCGAGAGCGACTCGGCCTGATGTCGCCATGCCCATGCTGGCGATGGCATATACGCCAAGGATAAGCCACGGACCGGCCTTTCGAAGCAGATCTTCTTTGCCGAGATGGATCGCGACATATCCAAGCTGCGTAAGCCAAACCGCCAAAACCAACGCGCCAAAAGCCATCGACACAGAAGTGCCAAGACCTCGGCTAACGCAGGATCCCAGAAAAGCCAGAATATACTGTGCGACTGCCCTTGGATGGTGAATGCACCAGAACGGGTCGGCGGCGCCAAAGGTCGGCCTGCTCCAGCCATGAAAATAGCCGAGCCACAACGCCACAATGAAGACACCCAACGCGGCCAATCTGGCGCGGCTTTCCCGCGGTCGATGTGCCAGCACGGCAAGCGGCAGCAACACCGTCACTATCAAACCACTGGCATGGGAGAATGCCGCGATCATCGCCAAAAACATGCAGAGCACGGTTTGCCGCCAGCCGCCCGGCAGCACCTCGATCACCACCAGACCTGCCATCAAACAGGCAATTGGCAGCAGAAAATGGACATTGAGGGCCCAGAGCCAGTTTTGGTGCTGAACGGGAGAGAAGATCAGGAGATGGCATGCCAGCCACCACCATTGCCATGGTTGATCGCCGGGCAGCGTGCGCCGGATCAGGATCATCGTCATGATCGAAATGAGCATCGCCACGGCAAACGTCACCGCCAGGGAATACCGGAGATCGCCGCCCGAGATGGCCGTCGTGACCCAGAGAATCAATCGTGTCATGACGATGCGGTGTTCACTATGCTGTGAAAACAGAAAGGAAATCGTGGGGAAGCGTGAGAACCCCTTCATTGCGGCGGTTTCAGACCATTCCTCCGAACAAGGCGCACTGACCGAATAGTGCACCATGAGACTCGCCAGCGCCGCCATCGGTATCAGCGCCGCCATCACTGTGGCGATCTTCCAGTGTGAAGTTACCAATCGGCGTAAGCCCATGCGTTGACCGTCGTTTACCTCGCAAGGTTCAATTAAATTCAATTGGCACATGGCTAACTTCGCAGCGCGTGAAAAGGCAATTTCGATGCCGTCTTGATCGGACAGGTAGATACTTCACATCGCTGGATTCGGAGCAGAAGGACTTATGAGACGAGCCTATACGAAAACCACCAACAACGTAATCGTTTTAGACCCCGAAGCTGGGATGCGCCGCCTAGCAACAGCGATGCACCATATCCTTACCGTCCCCAACCCACAAGGGGCACACCATCCCGCGCCGATTGCCCCGCCGAAGAAACGGAGACCCTTCATATAGTCCGGAATTTCCCATATGAAGCTCGGCCGACGAACGTCGTCAGCCATGTCGAGTATGATACCGAGGTCCGAAGCCACGACCAGATCGTATTCTGCTTGTGCCATCAAGGTGCTCCATTGTTAAGGCGAAACAGCGGACCCATCGGCATTTACAAGGCGGCGATTGAGGCCGTTTATAACGTCTGGGGGGTTTATAACGCTGCGCGTCCCTTTTCGGCTCGACCCTCTTTGTTTATGAGCCGATACAGCGATTCAGGAGAAAGATGCGCAATGCAGGCCCGGGCCGACCATTCAGCTAAGTCCAAGAATCCAGCCGCCTCGGCGCCGAGGCTGAACATCTGGTGGCGGGCGCTGACGCGCGCGGCACTGGTGGTGCTGGGGGTGACGGTGGTTGGAGTGGCTGCCAAATCGCTGACGCTCGTGCTGCCGGAACAATCCATGTCGATTTTGCGCGTGGCGCTTTCAGCGGCCGTGGTCGCCCTGGCATTCGTGTTGACGGGACGCCAGCGCAAACAATGGGCGCTGCCGGCAAAGGACATGGCTCGGCTGGTGCATCGAATCCGCATTGGGCGCTCGCCGATCGAAGAGTTCAACACCTTTTGGCCCGGGGGGCTGCACGATCTCGCCGCGGAGGTAAAGCTGCTCTTGCAGGACCTGCGGCATCACCGCCAGGCCGTGGACAAGCTCGAGGAAGAGGTTCAGCAGCGCATCGCCAACCGAAACAACGTGTTGGAGCGCCAGATCAAGGCGCTGCGAAGCCAGGCGGTGAAGGATGCGCTCACGGGACTGTACAATCGCCGCATGCTTGACCATTTGCTTCCGCAGTTGATTGCTCACTGCAAGGCCGAGCGCAAGCCGATGACGCTGCTCATGCTCGATATGGATCGGTTCAAGGCATTGAACGACACGCTGGGGCATGTGGCGGGCGACGAGATCCTTCGCCTGGTGGGTCAGATCATTCGTAGCACGATTCGCGAAGGGGACTTTGGATTTCGCTACGGGGGAGACGAATTTGCCATTGTCCTGCCCGGATGCGAGGCGACCGCCGCCAAACGCGTCATCAACCGGCTGCACTCCCTCGTGCAGGAGATGGGGGCAACGCTCAAGCCGTCGCTGCGGCCAAGGCTGTCCATCGGCATCAGCACGCTGGCCGAACTGGCCCAGCCTACCGGCATCAACCTGATCAAGCGGGCCGATGAACGGCTGTACCAATCCAAGGCGGCACAGCGGCAATTGGATGCCGCGGAATCGGCTGCGGCGTAAGAGTAATGCCAAATGCCGAATCGGAGGCCGAGAGGCTCGTCTTTCATTCGGCATTTGGCATTCGGCATTTGGCATTCCTCTTCATTCGCCTGCGCCCTTGCCACGTGAGCGGTTATCTGTAGAATCCCCGCTCCTCTAATTGAAGCGGAGCACTGATGGCCAGAGAGAAATACGAACGTCGTGAGAAGACCGAGAAATTTCAAACCTTCAGCCGTCCGAAGGTGAAGATCGCCCGGTGGAGCGCTTCGGGCAAAATGTACATCGATTACAAGGATACGGAATCGCTGAAGAAGATGGTGAGCAACAACGGTAAAATCCTGGCTCGCAAACGCACGGGGGCCAGCGCGATGGAACAGCGAATGATGGCCCGTGCGGTCAAGCGGGCCCGGTTTCTTGCGCTGCTGCCGTATGTGAATGTGACGGCCTAAAAGGTTTGGGGTCGTTATTCAATTCATCGAAGCCCCGGATGTACATCGTGAGCGCTGTATAAACTGCACCCAGCCAGCAGCCTTGACCATAAATACCAAAGGATTCTGCCAATACGGCGATCGCATCGGCATAAGATGGCGGACTGCCCATACCTTGTTGGAGTCTTTTGCGGGCTGGAACAATTGGTCCGAGCTTGTTGGGCCATTATCCGCCCGCGCCTTAGCCAACGGCGGATGATAGCAAGAGTTCGTCATCCGGACCGCGCGGGATTTCTCGGCCATAGAGGAAGTGATTGAGGACGCGCTGGACATCCAGATCCTCGAAAAGGCTCGCAAAGAGGATGACGGAAGCCCCGGCATTTCCCTTGAAGAAATGAAACGCCAATTGGGCATGACAAAAAAGCCCCGCAAAGCCAGGGCATGAAGGCGGGGGTCGCGAAAGCCATGAACAATCTTGCATGAGCTTTGAATTTCACTGCCGTATGCGGCACGTGCATCTGCACCAGTCTTCTAGAAGCAGACTATTTCAAATGTACCCTGCATAACCGGTTTTTCGTTGACACGGGCAGGAAAAGGCTTACTCTACCGACTAGGGGCGGTAAAGGCCATTTTTTGGAGAGAAGAAAATGCGGCAATCTATTCCTGCTTTGCGTAACGTCATTCTGTATTCAATAGTTGGTTTGGCGGTAGAAGTGGTGGCAACGTTGCCGCTATCTGCCGCTGTCGTTGATTGGACCGTCTGGTCATCCTTAACGGTTGGAACGCCCACGGGTGGTGCCCTGGGGTCGATCAGTGTATTGCCGACGCTCGTCAATGTCAGCTATACCGGCGAGGTTCTCCCCTCGAGCTATACCGGTTTCGGACCACCCCCCGGAGGTTTGTATCCAAGCTGGACACCGGGCACGACATTCTCCGGTGGAAGCGTGGGAAATTCTCCTTCGAATCAAGGATCAATTGCATTGAGCGGCGGCCCGGCAACCGGCATCAACACCGTCAGCTTCTCCCCTGCCGTCGTCGACCCTGTCATGGCAATCTGGAGTCTGGGCAGCGCTAACCTGGGCAGCGCGCAATTTGCATTCCCGCTATCTGAGGTCTTCACTATCGAAGCGGGCGGCCCCAGCACCGAGACCGGCGGCGGGCCACTCTCGTTCTTCCCCCCCAACAATGTGCTCGGCATCGAAGGCAACGGAGTGATCCAGTTCCACGGATCGTATTCGTCGCTCTCTTGGACCAATCCGCAATTTGAGAATGACTATGCGTTCACCGTCGGCGCCGAAGGCGTCGTTCCAGAGCCGGCTTCGCTCGGCCTGATGGCGCTCGTCGCATTCGCATCGCTCGCTCGGCGGCGCTAAGTTCCGACTCGTGCCCCAATCCCAGCGCGTTGGAGGACCGAAACAGCGACGCGGATAGATAAAAAAATAGCTGCGTCCCTGTTCACGTCCCCGGATCGCCCCCGAGGATTTGCCGATAAATTCCCTCCGCCTCGCCCAGCCGCCCCGCCTGATGGTGCTGAACCCCCAGGTCCAGCGCCTGCTGAAGGGTCATCGTTGTCTGGCCGGGCTTATCCATCTGATCATCAGGCTACCGGGTTTCGCCGCCGATGGAAATCGGTGTGCGCGCCGGCGGCGGGCAAAAACAATGCCGCTCGGAACATGCCGGGGTCGTGTGGACTAATAGACTGTTTCTTTGGGAGGGTTGCAATATGACATGAAAGCTACCTGTGTAGTTTCAAGCCGGGATGGCGAGCGCAACCGTCGCTTCCAGGTGTAAAAGGAACCTTGAGTAATTCGTCGTTCCAGGCAGTAGGCCGCGACGGTGAGCCCGCTGGTCCGCTGCCCGTCAATGATCTGACGCCACTCTTCGGCGCTCGGCCGCGGTGATTTGTTCATGGCGTGGCAGAATGCCAACGGGTCACCGAGAAAAAAAGATGCGATTCAGGTAGCGCACACTGTACATCCGGGGCTTTTGCATTGGATCTCATGTTTGCATCCGCCGGCCAAAAAACGAAAAAACCGCGAGGTCGTTTGGCACCTCGCGGCTGTACGTTAAGACAATGACCCAGCTTACTTCTTGGGGCCGAGGATGGCGTCCTTCGCTGCCTTGGCGACAGTGAAGCGTACCTTCTTGCTCTTTGGAATAAGCTTTTCCTTGCCGGCGTCGGGACCGAAGCGCATGATCATCTTGCGTGCCGGGCGATCGACAAGCTTGAGCTTACCGAGACCGGGCAGGGTAAAGACATTCTTCGCCTGCCTGTAGGCGAGTTCAGCCTGAGCGGCGAGGAAAATAGTGACCTGCTTCTTGGTGAGGCCGGCCTTTTCGGCGAGATGGGCGGCAATCTCCGACTTGGTCATCGACTTGCCACCGGATGCTGATTTGGCCATAGAGGTGAATCTCCTTCCCTGTTTGTTGGAGCCAAAAAAATCCGCCCTACTGAGAAACTCTCAGTTGGGGCAGCGGTCGGTTCGAGCCCTGTGCTCGCCTCGTCCGCCAATCGCCGGGACATCCCGGCGACATCCGTTAGAAACTAGCGAAATTTCAGGCGAATTCAATCATTTAGCGAGAAAATACTTGGATTTTCCAGCGAATTCGGATTTTCACGACAGGTTTTCCCCAAAAATCCGGAGAAACATGAGCGAAATGAAAGCCCGCGGCTCCCCGGGCCCTCACACCTTCGATCCCGAAAAACTCTTGAAACGCGACAGTGATGGAGTTTGCGGCGACAACCCAGTCCGCATTCTCCCCCCTATCGAAGGTGCTGCTTCGCCTGTTATCTTCCTTATGTGACATCGCTATCGCAACGGTTGTTGCCGGTCCTTCAGTTGACCCGCATGGCGCTGGTCTTTACAGCACTGGCCGATAGCGGTTGTGCCCTGATGCTGTGGGCCAAGCAGCAGGTGCAAATCAACGGGCGGCCGCTGTGGGATCAACTCGATCCGGCCCAGTGCATCGCCCTGGCGCTGGTGTCCATCGGGCTGTATGGGTTTGGGATGAGCCTGAACGACATCATCGACCGGCGGCGTGATCGACAGATTTCGCCGCATCGCCCGCTGCCCAGCGGCCGGATCGGATTGGGAACGGCACACGTCGTGTGCGTGCTTCTGGCGGTGCTGTCACTGGTCGGTGGAGAGATCTACTCGACCGTGGCGCCCAACGCGCGATTGAGTTTGTACCTCGTGATGTTTACGGGGGGCTTGATCGTCTTCTACGATTTCGCCGCCAAATATTTAGTGCCATTGGGGCTGATGTCATTGGGGTTGATCCGGTTTTTCCACGCCACGATCGCCGCCCCCTCGCTTCCCGTGCTATGGCATCCGCTGCTGCTGATGAACCACGTCACGATCGTTTCGGCGTTGGCGTATCACTGGGAACACAAGCGGCCGGCATTGCGCCCCGTGCATTGGTGGTCGGTTTTCCTGGGACTCTGGACCGTGGATGTTTTGGCGGTCGGGCTTGTGTGGTGGCGACGACATAATCTTATGTTGACGTTGCCGGGTGGGAATCTGACGATTCGTCCGGCGCTGCTCGGGCCGCTGGCGGCGGTCATCGCGTTTGTCGTTCTGGCGATTTGGATCCGAAGAAGCAGCGTCAATTCGCGCGCCGCCGGGCGAGCCTTGATGCTCAGCGGGCTGATGTGGCTCATCGTTTACGATGCCAGCTTCGTCGTCGGTTTCGTCGGCCTGCCCGAAGGAATCATGATCCTTGGATTTCTGCCAGTGACCTACAGCGCAGTGATCGTGATGCGGTGGTGGAGCAAGATGATGCTACTGTCTCAGAAGCCGGAATTTAAGCGCGTGGAAACGTAATGCCAAATGCCGAATGAAAAATGCCGAATGAAAAACCGGAGACTTTGCCTTTCATTCGGCATTTGGCAATCGGCAATCGGCATTCGGCATTCGTACGGGTGGTAAAGTGGAGAAAAGCCTGGGAAAAACGCGCGGATTTTGCCGATTTTTTTGCAATATAATTGCTCCAATCCGGTCGATTTACGTCCCATAAATTACCTGTGTCCGATAATCGTTATAAAATGGGTAATCCATACAAATTACCCAAATTGATATGAACGGGTGTCGCTCGGGGTCAAATCAGAGTATAATTTCACTCACGGGGGGTTGCTGCAAGTTATATATCCGCATTGGAACCGTTCGCGACTGTAGTACCAGTCCGATAAGTGGGAGCAGAGACCATTTCAGAATCGAACAACAGTTTTCTTGCTAAGGCTACGCCCCACGCGCTGATCGTGTCGAGCGGGAAACCGGAGCAGCCGATTGCCGGCGTTCTCTGGCGGCACCGCAAGCTCGTCGGGCAGTGCGTGCTGGCGATGCTGGCAATCGCGGGGATCTACCTCCTATTTGCGCGCTCGAGCTACACGAGCACTGCCGAGGTTTACATCAATCAGGTCCAGGGCCACGGTGTTATCGGCCAGACCCCCAGCGATCTGGAGCGGAGCGACGACTATCTGAACACGCAATGCGAGCTGATGACCTCGACTCCGATTTTGGCGCTGGCGCTGGCTGAGGACGGAATCGGCGGCATGGACACGCTTCGCGGCGTTGCCGACCCCATCGATTATCTCCAAAAGAACATCACCGCCGAAGTCGGTAAAAAGAGCGAGCTGATTTACGTTTCCCTGGAAGCCCACAACGCCGTGGATGCGGCCAACCTCGTCAACGCCGTCGTCCAGGCCTATGTGACTTATCAGACCAAGATGCAGCACAGCACTTCCGCGGAGGTGCTGGATATTCTGCAGAAGGAAGCATCGCGTGACGAACTGGCGATCGCCGTGAAGGATCGCGAGCTGGCGACGTTGCGGGACATGTTCGGCGAGACGGCCTACGACAGCCTCCAGAGCAACCCGATCGTTCAACAGGAATCGGCGTTGTCCAACGCGCTGACGGCGGCGAGGCTGGATGCGGTCAACTCAAAGGCCGCCTACGACCAGGCGCTGGCGATGATCGGCAACGATCAGCAGAAGCTGAAGGCCATCGAGGCGCCGGACGACGCGGGAGACCTGGTTGCGGCGTCCGCGGCGGAACTGGACCTGGTTAGATCGGAAATCTTCCGACTCGAGCAGCAACTGAAGGACCTCGAGCGCACCTACATGCCAGACCACCCGGTGGTCCTGGAGGTGACGTCCCGGCTGAACCAATTGACGATTACCTACGTTCGCGCCCAGCGGCAGCGATGGTTGAGCGCCAAGGGTCAGCAGGACGCCTTGCAGGCGTCGTTCGATCAACAACACACGCTGGTGCTGGAACAGGCGACGCGTTCGGCGGATTTCGACCGGGTCAGGACCGAGTTGAGCCGGATTGAAAAGGACCTGGACATTGTCGAAAGCCGGATCAACGAGGTGAGCGTCAATCAGGACGCGGGAAGTTTGAATATCAGCATTGCCCAGCCGGCGGTTCCCTCGCCCAAACCCAGTCACCCGGCGAAGCTGAGGACGCTGGCTGGGGCGCTGTTTGCGGGGCTGGCTTTAGGTTGCGGGCTGGCGGTGTGGCGCGAGAAGGACCTGTTGGGTTCCCTGCATGCCAATCGGCATTCAGCCGGGCTGGGGTCGCCGGTCCTGGGCATCGTGCCGAACATGGACGGTTTGGCGGCCACGCCGGCGATGAAGGCGATGCAGACGAACCTTGATCCGACGGGCGGCGTGGCCGTGGCCGCGCGTGGAATCGCCAATTTGGTCGCGGAATTGGGAACGGTCGATGACGGCGGGCGCACGCTACTGGTGGCCAGCGTCAACCCGCTCGACGGGCGCACGACGGTTGCGACCAATCTTGCCCTGGCGATGGCGCAGAGCGGATTGAAGGTGCTGCTGGTGGATGCCAACAATCGCTCGCCGCGGCTGCATCATATTTTCAAGCTGGAAAGCCCATTCGGCCTGTTCGACGTCCTGGCCGGAAGCACAGCCGATCAACCGGCGATTAACGCCACGGGCGTCGACAACCTGGACGTGCTGCCCTGCGGCAAGTCCCCGGCGAATGCCGCTGAGCTTCTGAACAACGACACGCTCGCGGATATTCTGGGCGAATTGTCGGACCGATACGATCGGGTGATCATCGATTCGCCGGCGCTGAGCCGCGGGGTGGAGGCCAGGATTTTGGCCGCGAATTGTGCGATGGCGATCCTCGTGACGGCGGCGCATCCGGCGGCGAGGCGCCAGATCGAGCAGGGATTGCGATTGCTGCGCAGCGTGGGCGCCAATGTCCTGGGGTTGGTGATCAACGAACCGGGTCTGATCGATCCGCCGCAAGCGATGCGCGGTGATCGCGATCCGATGCGAAGTTCGCTGTCGCGGGAGCAGATTCGGGCATTTCGGCCGGTATTGACAAGTGGGGCCGACGAATAAGGTTGGAGAGCGAGACGCGGAAATTTGGTCCGGTGCTGCTCCTGCGCAGTGCCGGTGGGATACCGCTGCAGGCATCCGAGCGCCGGCAGCCGGCGGGAATGCGTTGTTCCCGGATGTTTTTCGGATGGTGAGGCTCGTGGGCGTATGAGGTTGCGTAGGGAGAGGAAGTTGCAATGATCGCACAAGAGAGCGCCGCGGTTACCGTGGTGCAGAAACCAGTTTTGAAGCCCGCGCCGGCGTCGGCGGAATTCATCAGGATTCCAGCGCGGCTCGCCGCGGTTCGCGCCAAACCACGGCCCATTCACAAAATCAAAACCTTCCACTCGCGACTGGATATCGATGCGATTTTGCATCGGGAATGTTCCCGGTGCGAGCGAAACGGCCATGAGTTTTGCCTCGTGGTGATTTCCGCCGCTGACAACGGCGCCCGCAAGCCCCTGCACCGCGTCGGCAGAATGCTTTGCCGACGGGCGCGGGCAACCGACGAGATCGGATGGTTTGACGCGCGGCGGCTGTGCGTGGTGCTGCCGGACACTTCCCGAGACGGCGCGATGTCGTTCGTCAGGCATTTCACGGAATTGGCCAATTACGACGGATTGTCGCCGCTGTGCAACCTTCTGAGCTATCGAGGGCAGACGCACAGCGACAATGAGAACATAAGCGTGGCGCAGTTCGCGATGGGAATCGAGGAGGCGGGACAGGACCTCGGCCCGGATGCGCCGCCGGGTTCGTCCGAAGCCGGCGCCCGCCGCGGCGCCCGCAATTCGCCGCTGCCGCTGCACGGCGCCGGCGATGTCGCGGCCTTGCTGGTCCGTCCGCTTCCGCCGTGGAAGCGGCTCATTGATATCACGATCGGTTCCATCGGTCTTCTGCCGGCTTTGCCGGTCATGGCGCTGGTGGCGTTGGCCATCAAGGCATCGGGTCCGGGACCGATTCTGTTCAGGCAGAGGCGCTCGGGTCTCGGCGGCAAGCCGTTCACGATTTACAAGTTCCGCACGATGGTCGTCGATGCCGAATCGAAAAAGGCGCATCTCCGCCACCGCAGCGAACAAGATGGGCCGGCGTTCAAGATCAAGCACGATCCGCGCATCACGCGGGTCGGACGGTTTCTTCGTGAAACCAGCCTCGACGAGTTGCCGCAGCTTTTTAACGTGCTCAAGGGCGATATGTCCCTGGTCGGTCCCCGACCGTTGCCGGTGGAGGAGACCAACCTCTGCGCGACCTGGCATCGCCGCCGGCTTGATGTGACGCCCGGCCTGACCTGCATCTGGCAGATTCACGGCCGCTCCAGCGTCAGCTTTGCCGAATGGATCCGAATGGACCGACGGTACATCCGGGCATTGTCCATTTGGCAGGATATCAAGCTGATCCTGCTCACGGTTCCATCGATGCTGGCGCGGCGAGGGCGATAGCTTTACGCCGCGCGCAACGGGCGATTTTCCAACCGGGAATTCGGACAAGACTATGGCGAACGACATTTCATGCCATTGGCCGAAGAAGACAAACCTCTTCGGCGTTGAAGTCAGCGTCACCTGCTATTCTGAGGTGGTTGACGCGGTGATAGCCGCGGCGCAGAGCGGCCGGGGCGGGGTGGCGACGTTCCTGGCGGTGCACGGCATCGTCAGCGCCGCGACCGATCCGCAGTTCGGCCGCCGGGTCAACGCCTGCCAGATCGTCGCCCCTGACGGTCAACCCGTGCGCTGGGCGCTGAATTTCTTCCACAAGGCCGCCTTGGCGGACCGGGTCTACGGCCCGCAGGTGATGCGCATGGTGTGCCAGCGGTGCGCCCAACTCGGCCTGAGCGTATTTCTGTGTGGCAGCACGCTCGAGGTCCTGGTGATGCTGGCGATGAACCTGCGGGAGATGTTTCCGGATTTGAAGATCGCCGGGATGGAATCGCCCCCCTTCCGACCGCTTAGCGCGGCGGAAAACGACGCGCTATGCGACCGGATCAACAAAAGCGGCGCCGCGGTGGCGTTCATTGGACTGGGCGTCCCGCGACAAGAGACCTTCGCGGATGCCAATCGAAATAAAATCCGCGCCGTTCAGCTTTGCGTCGGCGCCGCGTTTGATTTCCATGCGGGCAACAAGCGCACGGCCCCGGCGTTCATGCAGCGCTTTGGGCTGGAATGGCTCTTCCGCCTCAGCCAGGAACCGCAGCGGCTTTGGAAACGGTATCTCGTCACCAACAGCATCTTCATTGGATTGTTCATCCTGAGCGCATTGAAGCGCCTCAGCCGCCGGCGGATCACGGCGCAGGGGGTTGGGGCATGACGATGGCGATGAACTGTGAACCGGCAATCAGCCGCCCGCGATTGGCCAGGGGCCTATTCCGCAAGGGATTCTGGGCCGTCGCCGACCAGGGCCTTTTCTCCATCTCCAACTGCATCGTGAACGTCATGCTGGCGCGGTGGCTTTCGCCGACGGAATACGGCGCGTTCGCGACGGCATTCGCGGCGTTTTTGGCGCTGGGCGTTATTCACACCTCCCTGCTCACCGAGCCCATGCTGGTCTTTTCGCCCGAGCGTTACCGGGATCGTCACAAGCCGTATTTCGGGGCCCTGGTGCATGGGCACCTGGCGGTGTCGCTGTGTGCGTCGGCGATCCTGGTTGCCGTCGGGTGGTTTCTCGGGCTGCGGGGCCAGACGGACTTGGCGCATGCGATGTATTGGTTCGCCGCCGCCGGGCCGTTCATTCTGTTCCTCTGGCTCATGCGCCGCATATGGTACGGGCAGTTCAATCCGAAACGAGCGGCCATGGGCGGACTCGGGTATCTCGTGCTGATGATGTCGGCGCTGGCCGTCGTGCATCAAACCGGAACGCTCACGATCGGCACGGCCCTGACGATGATCGCGGTCAGCAGCCTGATCGCGGGAATTGCCCTGGGCATCGGACAGGTGGAATTCCGCCCCGCCGAGCCGATCCTGCGCGATGTCATTGCCGACCATCTTCGTTACGGTCGCTGGGCGACGGCGACGCAGATTCTGGGGTTCATCCCCGCGAACATCTATTACTTCCTGCTGCCGACGATGGCCACGCTGGAACAGTCCGGGGCCCTGCGAGCGCTGACCACCCTTTTTATGCCGCTGTTGCAGGCGAGTTCGGCGCTGTGCCTCCTGCTCCTGCCGGCATTCGTGCGAACGCTGGGAACGGACCAGGGCAAGCGGCTTCAGCGGCTGTCGCTGCTATTGCTGGCGGGCGGGCCGCTGTGCTACTGGCTGGTCCTGGGATTTTTTAACCATCGGATTGTCGAGCTGGTTTATGGGGGCAAATATCAGGCTTATTCGGGCCTGATCTGGATTCTGGGGATGCAACCGGTGATCGCGGGGATGTCCGGGGTGTATGGCTCGCTGCTGCGCGCCAGGCAGCAGATGAGCGCGGTCTTCTGGGGCGGGGTGGTTGCCGCCGCCGCCGCCGTCGCCTTCGGGATCGAAATGACCCGGAAATTCGGGCTGGCGGGCGCCTGCTGGAGCATTGTGCTCACCTACGCCCTGCATCAAGTCACGCTGTGGTTGTTCAGCCGCTGCGCGACCCGTAGCGGCGCGCAATTGCCGGAGGCGGAATTGGCCGGGCAATTGTCCGACGCGGCCTAGCCGCCGAACTGCACCGGGACAAATGTATGTTGTCCATGTTTTTCGCAAGGGTCTCGACGTGGCTGGCCGCGATTGTCGTGGCGGCGTCGCACGTTGCGCCGGCGGTCCTCTGGCGCAGGAGGCACCTGGCGCCTCTGTCGGCGCCGAAATGCCCCGGGGCCCTGCGGGTGCTTTTCCTGCACCGCGATCTGCCGCATCACGGCGGCGTGCCGCGATGCCTGCTCTATCTGGCGCGGGCATCCGATCGGCTGCGGATCGAATTCCACGTCGCCAGTTTCGTTGAACCCTCGCCGGCGATGCAGGAGGCTTTTGGCGCTCTGCACATCGAGCCTCGCTGCATTGGGGACAAAGGATATCGGTCCCCGGCGCAGCGGCTTGGCTGGCTGATTGAAGAGCGAGGGATCGACATTATCGTGGCGACGACTTTCAAGGCTTACCTCTGCTCCAAGTGGGCGGCGCGCGGGCGGAATGCGGGAGTGGTTTTCTGGGTGCATGCGATCCGCGGCACGCTCCAGGGAACGATTCGCCGCGCGATCATGAACTTCCTGACCAAAGACGATCCGATGATCTTCGTCTCTCGCGCGGTGCGGACGGCGCATCTTCCCGCCGGCCATCGCGCCGCCGCTGAAGTGATCTACAACGGCGTCGAGGACCTCGCGGGCGATCCGCAGCACCGGCCCTATGGCCAGGAAATGCGGCAATCGCTGGGCCTTCCGCCGCGGGGCCTGGTCCTGGCCTACGTCGCCGAATTCATCCCGTGGAAAGATCATCCGGCGCTGATTAGCGCGATGCACGAACTGGTGCGGCGGAATGTGGATGCGCAACTTCTGCTGATCGGCGAGGGGCGGGAGATGGACTCGGCGCGCCTGCTGGCCGCGGCGGGGCCGGCCGACTCGCGAATCCATTTTCTCGGCGCCAGATCGGACGTGCGCCAGATTCTGGGCCTGCTGGATGTTTACGTTCACCCCGCGCGCGAGGAGGGATTCGGCCTGGCGGTAGTTGAAGCGATGCTGGCGAAATGCGCGGTGGTCGCGGCGCGGGAGGGAGCGATGGTCGAATTGATCGAATCCGGAAAAACCGGATTGCTCTTTGATCCGGGCAACTCCCGCGCCCTGGCCGACGCGGTCGTTCAATTGGCCGCCGAGCCCGCCCTCGGCCGCCAAATGGCGGCGGCGGCGCGGACCTCATGCCTGGAAAAGTTCGACGTCGATCAATTCGCCGATGGGATTTGCAGGTTTCTCGAGGAATGCTTTCCGTCGGCGGTGCGACGCCGCCAAGGCGAGACGCCCCTGCCCAAGCGCCTGGCGGAAATCCGCCCGGCGGGAGCCCAAGGCTGATGTCACACGGCGACCGATTTCTTCGCATCCTCTGCATCCTGCTGCTGGGCTACGCGCTGATGGGCAAGGGATTCGCCTACATCGGCGTCGCTCCGCTGTACGTCGGCGAAGCCACGATGATCTATGGCATCGTCGCCCTGATCGTCAGCGAGAACTGGAGCCGAATCCTCCGCACCGGATGGCTGTGGCCCCTTTTTGCGCTGATGGGCTGGGGGACCCTCCGGACCCTTCCCTATCTGGAAAAATACGGCGTGGATGCGCTGCACGATGCGGCGGTTTGGATTTGGGGCATCTTCGCGATTCTCATCTCCAGCCTGCTTGCCGCCCAGCCCGCCAGGCTTTTGTTTCTCGAACAGAGGTTCCGCGCCTTCGCCAAGTGGTTGCTGATCCTCGGCCCGATTTCTTTCTGCATATCGATCTTCGCCAACCCGCACCTGCCCAATGCGTTTTGGGCGGACGAGCCGTACGTGCTGGTCAAAGGGGGCGATCTGGTGGTGCATTTGACCGGCATCTTCGCGTTCGCGGTGCTGCTGGGGGGATTGGAAACGGCGTTTGTCGTTCCGATGATGATCCTCAACCTCTTGCTGTTTTTCACGGGAAGAGCGGCGATGGTGACGTTCTGCGCGGGGACGGCGATCGTCACCGCGCTGCGGCCCCGCTCGCCCGTGCCGTGGGGGGTGTTTCCGTCGCTGGTGCTGGGGGTGGCGCTCCTATGGATATTTAATGTTCACATCGACATGCCGACCCACGAGGTTGGCCGTGTGGTTTCGGCCGACCAGATCGTTCAAAACGTCGAGAGCATCTTTATAGATTCCGGCAACGAGGACCTGGCCGGCAGCAAGGAGTGGCGGCTGCTGTGGTGGAACACGATCTATGATTACACGATCCGCGGAAAATACTTCTGGGAGGGCAAGGGCTTCGGCATCAACCTGGCCGACGACGATGGCTTTCAGGTGGAACTGGACCATAGCCTGCGCAACCCCCACAACGGGCATCTGACCATGCTGGCGCGCGGGGGCGTGCCGATGCTGGCGATCTGGGCGGCGTGCCAACTGACGCTTGCGTACGGCCTTGTTTCCGCGGCATGGTCGGCGCATCGGCGGAAAAATAAGCATTGGTTCGCGTTGCTGGCGTTCCTGTTTGTTTATTGGCTGTCGTATCTGATTAACGCGTCGTTCGACGTGTTTCTGGAGGGACCGGTCGGGGGCATATGGTTCTGGTGCGTTTACGGCACGGGGATTGGCGCGGTCTGGATTTACAAGAACTGCCCTGAAGCGATTGAGGAAACAACGCAGCGGGCGGCGATCCCCGCTCAACACAGACGAAATCCCAAGATCGCCGAGGCCCTGGGAATATGCGCGTCTTGATCTGCCACAATTTCTACCAACAGGCTGGCGGCGAAGATCAGGTCTTCGCGGCGGAAGCGGCATTGTTGCGGCGCTTCGGGCACGACGTTGAGACTTATTCGGTCCACAACGATGACATCGAAACAGCCGGGAAGCTGAAGCTGGCGGCGGCGACGGTTTGGAACCGCGGCGCGGCGGGCGAAATTGGCCGGCGGGCGCGCCGGCATCGCGCCGAGGTCGTTCATTTCCACAATACGTTTCCGCTGCTGTCGCCGGCGGTTTATTCCGCGGCGCGCCGGGCCGGGGCGGCGGTCGTTCAGACCCTGCACAATTACCGCTTGATCTGTCCGGGCGCCACCCTCTTCCGCGACGGAAAACCCTGCGAGAAATGCGTCGGCCGAACGCCGCTCGCCGCGGTGGTGCATGGCTGCTACCGGGGGAGCCGCTCGGCCACGGCTGTCACCACGGTGATGCTCGCCGTTCATCGGTCGATCGGCACCTACGCCAACCAGGTGGATGCGTACATCGCTCTGACGCAATTTGCCCGCGAGAAATTTTTAGCTGCGGGATTCGATCCGGAGCAGATCCACGTGAAGCCGAATTTTCTCGATCCCGATCCTGGCCCCGGTCCGGGCGACGGAGGGTTTGCGCTGTTCGTGGGCCGGCTCACTGAGGAAAAAGGGATTCGGCCGCTGCTGGAAGCATGGGAACACGTGGGCAAGGCGATTCGGCTGAAAATCTGCGGCGATGGGCCGCTGGCCGCGGAAGTTCGCCGGGCGGCCGCGGCCCAAGGCACGGCCTCCGCGAGGGAGTCTTCAATAGAATGGCTCGGTCGGCGGCCGCTGGAGGAAGTGATCGATCTGATGGGTCGGGCGGCGGTGCTGGTTTTTCCGTCGCTCTGGTACGAGGGATTTCCCCGCACGATCGTGGAATCGCTGGCTCGGGGGACGCCGGTGGCGGCTTCCAGATTGGGTTCGATGGTGGAGCTGGTTCAACCTGGCCGAACCGGGGCGCTGTTCAATGCCGGCGATGCCCAGGACATGGCCAAGACGGTGCTGGAGCTTTGCGGCGATCCGCCCAGGCTTGGCGAGATGCGCCGCTCGGCCCGCGAAGAATTCGTGGGCCGCTATGACGCCGGGCGAAATCATCGGATGATGCTGGAGATCTATCAGCAGGCGATTGCCCGCCGCCAGCAGCTTGAACAAGGCGAAGTTGTCCCCGCCACGTGACTTGAACAATCCCCATTCATTTACGACGATTCAGACATGGAAGTCTGTTGAGATACCTTTCGCGATTCATTTTGGGCGTGATGTTGTGCGGCGCGGTGTGCGTGCTGATCTTTGGGCCGCGCCCGGAGCCGGCTGTTCCGCCGGACCGCGAGCGTGACGTGGTCATTCATTATTGGGAGAAATGGCTCGGCCCCGAATATGAGGCGATCCAGCAGATTGTCGATGATTTCAACAACAGCGTCGGGCGGCAAAAGCACATCTACGTGGAACTGATGTCGATGAGCGACATCGATCAGAAGACGCTCGTGGCGACGGCGGGTGGGGTTCCGCCGGATGTCGCCGGGCTTTGGGACCCGATGGTCGTTCAGTTCGGAAGCCTTGGCGCCCTGGAACCTCTGGATGAATTGGCCAAGGCGCACGGGATCACGGCGGCGGATTACAAGCCGGTGTATTGGAATGGAAGCCACTTCGCGGGGCATCTTTACGCGCTGCCGAGCACGCCGGCGGCGGTGGCGCTGTTTTACAACAAGCGGATTTTTCAGGAGAACGCGGCGAAACTTCGGGCCATGGGCCTGGACCCCGATCGCCCGCCGCAAACCATCGATGAATTGGACCGATATTCCGACGCCCTGACGCTATCCGTGACCGATGCCCGCGGCGATCGGCACGTTCAGCGCGTCGGCTATTTGCCCATGCCGCCGGAATGGGATTGGTACGTCACCAGCATGCCGCTGTGGTTTGGCGCCGATGAATGGGATGCCGTCAGCAGACGCTTCACGTTGACCGATCCGGGCGTCATTCGGGCATTCCAGTGGATGGAGAGTTTTCCGCGCAAACTGGGCGTGGCGACAGTCAGCGAGTTTTTCACGAGTCAGGGAGGGTTCAATACCGCGCAGAATTCGTTCATGTTGGGCACGCAGGTGATGGAATTGCAGGGGCCGTGGATGGCGAATTATATCCATCACAACAATCCATCCATGGATCACGATTGGGCCGTCGCGCCGTTTCCAACGGCCGTGCCCGGCTTGAAGGACGTGACCTACTGTCCGTTTGACGCCCTGATGATTCCGCGTGGATGCAGGCACATCCCCGAGGCGTTTGAATTCATCGCCTACGTGAGCCGGCAGGACGTGATGGAGAAGCTGTGCATGATGCACTGCAAAGGTTCACCGCTGAGCAAGGTGAGCTGGAATTTCCTGCATCATCATCCCAATCCGTACATTTGGGTATTTGAAGAGTTGGCGTCCAGCCCCAACGCCCACATGACGATGCAATGCCCGATCGCCCAGGAAGCCGGCGCGGAACTGACCGCCATCGTCCAGGGCGTGCTGGCGTTGGAAGTGGACCCAATACCGGCGCTGTCGCGGGCGCAGGTGCGCCTCCAGGCCAGGTATGAGGAGTTTGAGACAGCCCTCAAGCGCCGAATGCGCGTCGCCAATTGATTCGCCAAAGAGAGCCATGAGGCATTTTCAATGATCGAGCAGTTGCCATCGCTTGCTCTTTTCCCCTCGCCCCGGTACGCCGGGGAGAGGGTTAGGGTGAGGGGCCGTATTCGATGTTCAAAAACCGCCCCTCACCCTGGCCCTCTCCCCACGAGTACGTGGGGCGAGGGGAAAATGCGCTGGCGCGGCAGCGCCGGTCGCCCGGTCAAAGGCCGTGGTTAGATATTCCAATGAGACCCATGACCCGCGGAGAAATTCGCAGCCTGCTGAAAGGACTGGCGTTCCTCTCGCCCTGGCTGATCGGCTTTGCCGTGTTTATGTTTCTGCCCATCGTCCTCTCGATGTATTACAGCCTGTGCGATTACAACCTTCTTCAGAGCCCGGCATTCATCGGGGCTGAGAATTACCGCTCCCTGATTCACGACGGGATTTTCTGGAAATCTCTACGCGTGACGCTGTTGTATGCGGCGATATCGCTGCCCGTGGGATTGGTGGTTTCGCTGGGCGTGGCCGTGCTGCTCAACGCCAGCGTTCGCGGACAGTCCGTTTTTCGAACCATCATCTTCGTGCCGTCGCTCGTGCCGACGATCGCGGCCGCGGTCCTGTGGAAATGGATGTTCAACCAGCGCCTTGGGCTGATCAATCGGGCCCTTGGGCCGCTGCTGGAGCTGCTGCACAAATCCCCCCCGCCCTGGCTGGATCAGTCGGCCTGGGTGATTCCCTCGCTGGCGCTGATGAGCATCTGGAGCGTGGGCAACACGGTGATCATTTATCTTGCCGGCTTGCAGGACGTGCCGCGCGAACTCTACGAAGCCGCGGAACTCGACGGGGCGGGCAAAAGGCGCCAACTCTGGCACGTCACGATCCCCATGATCTCGCCGGTGATTTTTTTCAATCTGGTGATGGCCATCATCGGAATCCTCCAGGTGTTTGACACGCCGTTCATGATGACCCGGGGCGGCCCGAATCGCGCCAGCTATTTCTACACCTATTATCTGTACGACAACGCCTTCACATATCTGAAGATGGGCTATGCCAGCGCCATGGCATGGATTCAACTGCTGCTGGTGCTGGGGCTGACGGGGATGGCGTTCTGGTCGAGCAAAAGATGGGTTCACTATCAGGGCAAATGAAAAACGGACGCGAAAAATTCTGGACGAGCGTGGCCACCTACGCGGCGCTGGTTGTGATCTGCGCGCTGGCGATGATCCCCCTGCTTTGGATGGTCTCCACGAGCCTCAAGAGCGATGCCCAGATCGTGGAATCTCCCCCGCGCTGGATGCCGGAGAAATTCGCGTGGAGCAATTACCGCCTGGCGATTTCCAGCGAGTGGGCGCATTTCCCCCTGTGGACGCGCAACACGCTGATCATCGCGACCTTGGCCGTGATCGGAACGACTTTTTCCAGCGCGATCGTCGCCTATGGATTCGCCAAGATCCGCTTCCGCGGCCGCGGTCTGCTCTTCACCCTCATGCTCAGCACCATGATGATTCCTTTTCCCGTCCTGATGGTGCCGCTGTTCAGCATCTTCGTCTGGCTTGGCGACCATACGCCGATCCAGTGGCTCGGCACCGCCAGGCCGCTGTGGGCGCCGAGCTGGTTCGGGTCGGCGTTCAGCATCTTTTTGCTCCGGCAGTTCTTCACCACCATTCCCGACGAATTGTCCGAAGCGGCGCGGATCGACGGCTGCTCGGAATGGGGGATTTTCTGGCGGATCATGCTTCCCCTGTCGCGACCGGCGCTGTCCGTGGTGGCGCTGTTCACATTCATGTGGGCCTGGCGCGATTTTCTGGGTCCGCTGATTTTCCTCCAGCGCCCCACCCAATACACGCTGGCCCTGGGTCTGCAAACGCTTCAATCTCAGCATGGGAGCACGCCGTGGAACCAACTCATGGCCGCGAGCGTGCTGGTCATTCTCCCGGTGCTGGTGCTGTTCTTCATCGCGCAAAAAACGTTCATCGAAGGGATCGCCACCACCGGGATGAAGGGGTAGCGGAGCGGGTTATCGGGCCTGGCGGCAAGATCGTCACAAGCGTTGCATTCTAACCTTGGGGTAGGTTCAAACCGATGAGGGGAGAAGAGCGTATATATATTATCAGGCGGCAATTGAGCGCCGCCGCGATTGCGCTCGGAAGTGGGCGGCGCATTTGCCCCGCCGGCCAAGCAATCGTATGTTCGGAGCAGGAAGCGATATGTCCGACAAATTCGCATATTCACTGAATGGGGAGGAATACCGGGGCGTTTTCGCCAGCCGCCAAGAGGCCGTGAGCGAAGCGCTTGAAGCGGCGCGGCGTTGCAGCGACGCGCCGCCGACGGTTTATGTGGGCAGGCGCGTCGCGGCCGATTCCAAGGCGACCGGGCACGCCCGGGCCGTCCTGGCCAACATGGCGGCGCGCGCCCGCGAAGAATTCGGGGACGCCGCTTCCTCGTATTTGACCGGACTCTCCAAACAGCAACTTCAGGACCTCGACGAATCGCTGGAACTGGTGGTCCTCGGCTGGCTTCAGCGAAATGGGCTGACGCCGACCTTCTTCAAGGTCGAGGCGATCGGGGAGTATTCGGTTCCGCGTTCCACTGCCGAGCGCTCGGGCGAGCAACAGGGCGAAGTCCACGAAATCGGCAGCGTTGGTTACGAGGCGTAGAGCTTCGGGGCGCTTCGACGTTGCTCCGGGCCGACACGCCCCCGGCTCTGTTTTTCCTTGCTCCGTTCTTCCTTGCTTTATCCTCCCTTGCCCGCACGCCCCCCAATCGCTATTTTCGCTGACTGATTCGGAGGAATCTATGCCTATTCGCGTAACGGTCTGGCACGAATATCGCCACGAAAAGAAAAATCCCGTGGTGGCTGAAATCTATCCTCAGGGAATGCACGAGGCCATCGCTTCGCATCTGCGCAAATCCAAGGACCTGGAGGTTCGCACCGCCACGCTGGACGAGCCGGAGCATGGTCTCAGCGACCAAGTCGTCAAGAACACCGACGTGATGATCTGGTGGGGTCACATGGCCCACGGCGAGGTGCAGGAAGCCATCGTGGACAGGGTGTATCACCGCGTCCTGGAGGGGATGGGCCTGGTCGTGCTGCACAGTGGACATTTTTCAAAGATTTTTCAGAAGCTGATGGGCACCTCGTGCAATCTCAAATGGCGCGACACCGGCGAGCGGGAAATCCTGTGGGTGACCCGGCCGGGGCATCCGATCGTCAAGGATATCGACGATCATTTCGTTCTGGAGCGCGAGGAGATGTACGGGGAGTTTTTCGATATTCCGGAGCCGGACTGCACGTTTCTCATCAGCACCTTCGCCGGGGGAGAAGTGTTTCGCAGCGGATGCGCCTGGACGCGCGGACTTGGCCGGATCGCCTACTTCCGCCCGGGACATGAGACGTTTCCGACCTATCACGATCCGCACGTGCTGAAGGTGATCGAGAATGCTGTTCGCTGGGCGCGGCCGACGCCGGGGCCGGGGCCGGGGGCGTTTGGCAAACGCGAGATGGGGTGGGTGGAAAGGAAATAACGCCGCTGTTGGTGCGTGAGGCAATTCCTATTGCCCATTGCCTATTGCCTATTGAAATACACGTGCGGGTTTTCAATAGGAAATAGGAAATAGGAAATAGGCAATAGGCAATAACCACCAGGCAATCGCTCCCCGACCCAAGCACGACCATTACACCCGTCTCTTGTCACCTGAAGCCTTTCCGCTTGCCGAGGTTCCATCGCCACCTATACTGAACGCCTGGAATTCAGCGCCAGGAGCCACTCATGCCTTCCTATACCACCGGTGACATCAGAAACATTGTCTTCGTCGGGCACGGCGGTAGCGGGAAGACCTCGCTGATCGACGCCATGCTGACGGCCAGCGGCACCATCAAACATAAAGTCTCCGTGACCGACGGCAGCAGCTTCAGCGATTTTGAAAGGGAGGAGAAGGAGCATGGCCATTCAATCTATTCGGCGTTGCTCCATGTGGATCACCTTGGCAAGCGAATCAACATCATCGATACGCCGGGCAGCCCGGATTTGATCGGCCATGCCATCGCGTCCTTGCCGGCCGTGGAGACCGCGGTCGTGGTCATCAACGCCCAGAGCGGGATCGAAGTCGTCACCCGGCGGATGATGGAAATCGCGCGTTCGCGGAACATTCCACGGGCGATCGTCATCAACAGGATCGATCAGCCGGAGCTGGATCTGGAATCGCTGGTCGGACAGATTCAGGATACGTTCGGGCACGAGTGTTTGCCGATCAATCTTCCAACGGGCGGGAATAAAGCGGTCGTGGAATGCCTGCTGAACAAGAATGGCGAGTGCGATATTCTCTCGGTCTCCGGCGCCCACACCGCCATGCTCGATCAGATCGTCGAATTGGACGATACGCTGATGGAGCAGTATCTCGGCGGGGCGGAGCCGAATTACGAGGTGCTGCACGCGCCGTTTGAGCGGGCGATGGATGAAGCGCATGTCGTGCCGATTCTATTCACCGATGCGCGGAGCGGAATCGGCATCGTCGAGCTTCTCGATGCGATCGCCAGGCATTTCCCCTCGCCGGAAGAGGGAAATCCGCGGCCGTTTTTGAGCTTTCGGGGCGTGGCGGAGACGGGCCAGCCGCAGGAGGAATATCCTTTCGATTACCGCAACGATCCAAACAAGCCGCTGCTGGCCCACGTGTTCAAGGTGACCACGGACCCGTACGTGGGGAAGCTGGCCGTTTTCCGCGTGCATCAGGGGAAATGCTCGGGGCAATCGCAGGTTTACCTGGGCCACAACAAGAAGCCGGTCAAGCTCGGCCACGTGTTTCACCTTCAGGGCAAGGAGCATCGGGAGGCGAACGAAATTATCGCCGGCGACATCGGCGCGGTCGCCAAGATCGATGAGATTCATACCAATGACGTGCTGCACGACGATCACGCCCTGGACAGCGTTCATCTGCGGCCGCTGACGTTTCCGACGCCCATGTTCGGGCTGGCGATCACGCCCAAGGCTCGCGGCGACGAGCAGAAGCTTTCCATGCAGCTTGCCAAAATCGCCGAGGAGGATCCGACCTTCCGTTGGGCGACGGACCGGCAAACGCACGAGGTGGTCATCAACGGCCTCGGGGAATTGCATCTGCGCCTGGTGCTGGAGAAGCTGTCGCATCGCGGGCTGAACGTGGATACCAAGCCGCCGAAGATCGCCTATCGCGAAACCATCCTGACCAAGGCCGAGGGGCATCACCGTCACAAGAAGCAGACGGGCGGGGCCGGGCAGTTCGGCGAGGTATTTTTGCGGATCGAGCCGCTGGAGCGCGGCAAAGGATTTGAATTCGTCAACGAAGTTTTCGGCGGCGCGATTCCGGGGCAGTTTATTCCCGCCGTCGAGAAGGGCGTGCGGGATTTGCTCGAACAGGGCGTCGTCGCCGGCTATCCTCTCCAGGATGTGCGCGTCTGCATCACCGACGGCAAGCACCATCCGGTGGACTCCAAGGAAGTCGCCTTCCGAGCCGCCGGCAAATACGCGTTCAAGGACGCGGTGCAGAAGGCGCGGCCGGTGTTGCTGGAGCCGATTGTGAACATGGAAGTGACCGTGCCCGAGGACAAGATGGGAGCGATCACCGGCGATCTCTCGGGCAAGCGAGGACGGATTCAGGGCACGGATGTTTTGCCGGGCGGGATGGCACAGATCAAGGCCACGGCCCCGCTGGCCGAGGTGATGCAATATCAGTCGCAGTTAAAAAGCGTCACCGGCGGGCAGGGAAGTTTCGCCATGGAATTCAGCCATTACGAGCCCGCTCCGCCGCAGGTGCAGCAGATTATCGCCAGCCAGTACAAGCCCAAGGCGGAAGAGGAGTGAATGTATTTGTCATTTGTCATTGCCGAAGGTCCCGATTACATCGGGGGTCATTTGTTATGAGGCGAGGCCAGCAGTCGCAAATGACAAGTGACAAATGACAAATGCCAATGTTCTCATGAAAGCATGGCTGCTCGATCATCTTGGCGGATTGGAGCGACTGCGAATCGGCGATGTCGCCGAGCCGCCCGTGGGTGAGGGGGAAGTTCTCGTCAATCTGGAATACGCGGGGCTGAACCCGGCCGATCGGTACTTGGCGCAGGGAGAGTATCCGGCCAACCCGAAGTTGCCGCACGTGCTGGGGCGCGATGGCGTGGGAATCGTCGCGGCCGTTGGAGCAGGCGTTCGGGAATATTCTCTCGGCCAACGGGTGCTCATCCTTCGCGGCGAGACGGGCGTGAGCCGCTGGGGCACTTTCGCGCAGCGCGCCAGCGTGTCGGCCCAATCCATCGCCTTGCCGCCCGCCGGGTGGACCGTGCAGGAATCGGCCGGCGCGGCGCTGGTCTATCTGACGGCTCATCAGGCCCTGACTCAATGGGGCGCACTATCGCCCGGTGTGGTGCTGATCACTGGAGCGTCCGGCGGAGTAGGCGTGGCAAGCGTGCAATTGGCCAAGGCGCTGGGACACACCGTTGTTGCCCTGTCGCGCGACGCGGGAAAGGCTGCGAAGTTGCGGCAGATCGGCGCGGACCTTGCAATCGATCCATCTGATTCGCAGTGGCCGGCGGAATTGAAGGCGGCGCTGGGGACGCGGCGAGTCGATCTGGCCATCGACAATATTGGCGGAGCAATCCTGAACCAGGTGATCGAAACCCTGGGGAATTGGGGAAAAGTCAGCGTGGTCGGCCGGCTGGCCGGGCCGGTCCCCCAGTTCAATACGGCGAGTTTGTTTTTCCGGAGAATCCGCATCGGCGGCGTGGCGGTGGGAACTTACACGCCGCCCGAGGCTCGCGCCGCGTGGGAAGCCAGCGTCGCATTGCTGCGGCAAACCGGGGCCACGCCGGTCGTCGATCGGGTATTTCCGTTCGATCAGCTTCCCGCCGCGTTCGATCGGCTGGCGGCGGGCCCCATGGGCAAAGTGCTGGTGGAAATCCCAAAGCCGAGCGATAACTGACGCCATGAGCAATAAGCCACCGGTGGCGCGGGCGTGGAAAATTCCTAAATCGGCCAAGATCGCGGTGATTGCCGCGCGATTCAACGAGCGGATCGTTGACGAGCTTTTGCGAAGGTGTCTTGCCCGGCTGGGTGAGTTGGGCTTTCATTCGTCCAAGATTGAAATTCATCGCGTTCCGGGGGCTTTCGAGTTGCCGCTGGCGGCCAAATGGGCCGGGCAGATGCGCGGGTGTTCGGCGGTTATTTGTCTGGGGGCCGTTATTCGCGGCCAGACGCCGCATTTTGATTTTGTCGCCGGGGCGGCGGCCCGGGGGATTCAGCGGGTGGCCATCGATTTGGGGATTCCCGTCATCTTCGGCGTGCTGACGACGAACAACGAGCGGCAGGCGCGACAAAGGATCGGCGCCGGCAAGCGGGCCGCGGAGGCGGCCGTGGAAATGCTGATGCTCAAAAATCGTTTTCGCAAAAAGTCCCAGTGAAAAATATAAAACTCCGTCCCGAGTTTTTGCTTCCCCTGATCGTCGCGCTGACGGCGCTGCGCCCCGGCGACGGCTCGTGGTTGAACGACGAACCCATCATGATGGAGATGGCCCTCCGCTATAACCGGACCGCCAGCACCATTTACGGCTTTTACCTCCCGTTTACGCCCTGCCCGTTCGGGTTGGAGGGAACCCGCGGCGCGCGATATGGCCCTCTTCCCGTCTGGATCGACCAGGTCCTTCTTGCCTTCAGCCATGACCTGAGAGTGATCCTCGCCCTACACGCCCTGCTGTTCATCTCGATAACGGTTATGGCGGTTTATTGGCTGACGCGAACGCTGCGGATGAGCCCGTGGTTCGCCATTGTGACGCTGCTGTCGCCGTGGCTGTGGCTCTTCAGCCGGTCGCTCTGGGACAGCACCTGGTGCATCCCGATAGCGGCCGTACTTTTTGCGGCTTACGCGGCTTTTCTCGCCAATCCCTCCGCGCCGCTGCTCTGCCTGACTCTGTTTTGCCTCATCCTCATTCCGCTGGTCCATCTCATGGCCATCGCCATGGTGCTGCCCGTGGGAATTCACCTTCTGATTTTTCACCGCCGACGCCTGTGGCAATGGAAGTGGAGCGCCCTCGCGATCATCGCCGCCTGCGCTTATCTCTTTTTCCCCTATCTGATTTTTTTCTTCACCCATACCCGGCCCGAAGTTGCCCCGCGGCATTCGCCGCTGCTTGGGTGGCTGTTTCCTCTGCTCGGCGGACATTATCTGACCCTCGGCGTTGCCGGCACCATGCCGGGCGATGGTTGGCAGGATTACGCCCCCATCTTCCTCCGGCAATTCCTCTTCCCCGCCGCCCAATGGATCGCTCGACTTGCTTTGATTGCCGTCTGGCTTGGAATGGCCCTGGCGATCCCGCGCGCCTGGAAGGCGCTGCGCCGCCCCGCCGACGCCTCTCCGCTTCACAGCTTGTGTCTCATCGCACTGGCCGTCTGGATTTGCCAAACGGTCCTGGATGGCATCGAACGGATTTACTTCAGCCCAAACTATTACGCGGCCACCTGGATCGTTTACGTATTTTTCGCGTGGACGGCTGTCGATTGGCTCCTGCGGCCTTCTGCCGGAATCAACCTGGCGATTCGCTGGTCGCTGGCGGTTTACGCCGCCTCGCTATTGCTGGGGATCGTCATCATCGCCGCCACAATCGCGCGCAACGCCGGCACCGTCGGCCCTTATTATGGCGCCACCCTCGCCAATCAGATTCAGGCCGTGGAAAAAATAGAGCGATTTTCGGACCGGAGCGGCTTCGACGTGCAATTCCCCCTCTGGCGGCTCCAGCCTCTGGCCTTTCAGGTTCTGATGGAGCTGAATCCGCCTTCGGCCGGTCCGCGCCCGCTCGCCAATCTCGTGGTGAAATATCGCCATGCGTATCCCGGCGATGCCCGGATTGAAGTTCAAGCCCTTCCCCTCCCTGTTCCGCCGCGTGGTTAGTCCGGATTATTTACCGCCCGCTTCGCTCGAGGACGCGGAGAACGCCGAGATAACAGAATATCAATGGCTTTCGCCCCGGGCACATGTTGCAAGCTGAATGCTCAGCAAATGCTTGCACATAAAGACCGATTCTCGATCGACTTCTCGGCGTTCTCCGCGGTCTCGAGCGAAGCGGGCGGTAAATGATTTGGGTCAGGGCGCGTTCAAGTTTTCTTGCGTGGTGAACCAAGACCCTTGCGTCACTCGGATTTCCCCTCCGCCCGGTCGTCGGCATCGTACGCCTGATCGGCGTTCTCGCCGGAGACTTCGATCCGCTCCATCGAAATGGCCCGTCCGGTTTCCGGGTCGATCTCCGCCACCGCTCCGCACATCCGCACATCCCCCATCGCGACCTCAAACGAATGCGGCATGTTCGTCGTCATGTGCTTCAGAACGCGATCCTTCCGCCGGCCCAGCACCGAATCGTATGGCCCGCACATTCCCAAATCCGTGATGTAAGCGCTGCCGCCGGGCAAAATCCTCGCATCGGCCGTGGGAATGTGCGTGTGCGTGCCGACGATCATCGAACACCGGCCGTCGAGCCAATGTCCCATCGCGACTTTTTCGCTGGTTGCCTCGGCGTGCATGTCGCACACGCAGACGCGCACGTTTTCCGGCATTTCCCCCAGGATTCGCTCGGCGGCGGCGAAGGGGTCGTCGGCCGGCAGGTTCATGAAAATTCGCCCCAGCAGGCAGAACACCCCGACCGCTGCCCCGCTGTTGGTGGTGACAACGGTGTACGGCCTGCCCGCAGCCGCGCTCGCCAGGTTCGCCGGGCGGACGATCCGCTCGCTGGTTTGCAGGATGGGGACGATGTCGGCCTTGCGATAGACGTGATCGCCGAGCGTCACAACATCCACGCCGTAGCTGCGGATTTTATTGAAAAGGTTGCCGGTGATCCCGCTGCCGCCGGCGATGTTCTCGGCGTTGGCGACGACCAGATCGATTGCCCGCTCGCGCACGAGAGCCGGAAGTTTCTGATGCAAGATCTGCCGGCCAGGCCGGCCGACCACGTCGCCCAGGCATAAGATGCGAAGGGGCATGGGGGTAGAATACAGGAGAAAACCCGAAACCAGAAACCAGAATGTCGGAGATCCCGGCGCGCCGGGGACGAATCAAGCCCGAATGCCCGAAACCCGAAACAAGGTCATTTGGTCATTCGGATTTCGGATTTGATTCGTCATTCTGGTTTCGGATTTCTGGTTTCTGCCTTTCCGGCGTCCTCGCCGGCGCCACTTTTTCTAACGCCCCAGCCGCCCTACAATCGAAATACCAAACATGGCCCATTCATTGGACATCCTGCCCAATTCCGCGGATCAAGGTCGCAAGCCGCCGTGGCTCAAGATGAAAATGCCGGCCGGCCATGCGTACAGCCGGTTGCTCCATCTCGTCAATGCCAATAACCTTCACACGGTTTGCCAATCGGCCAAGTGTCCGAACATGGGGGAATGCTGGGCGGTGGGGACGGCCACGCTGATGATCCTCGGTGATGTGTGCACGCGAAGCTGCGGGTTTTGCCATATCGCCACGGGCCGGCCGCCCACGCTGGACCTCGATGAGCCAAGGCGCGTGGGCGATGCCGTGCGCATGATGGCCTTGAAGCACATCGTCGTCACCAGCGTTAATCGGGATGAGCTTCCCGATGGGGGCGCCGGCGTCTGGGCCGAGACGATTCGCCAAATCCGCCTTCAGTCGCCCGGGACGAGCATTGAAGTTCTTATTCCGGATTTTTGTGGCGATTGGGATGCCCTGCAAAAAGTCCTCGATGAAAAACCGGAAATCCTGGGCCACAATGTCGAAACGGTTCCGCGGCTATATCCCACCGTTCGCCCGCAGGCCAAATATCATCGATCGCTCAAGCTCCTTCAGATCGCCAAGGGGCACGGTTTCATATCCAAGACGGGCATGATGCTCGGCCTGGGCGAGCGAGATGATGAAATCGATCAGGTCCTGGACGATTTGGTAGCCATCGGCTGTGAGATTCTGACGCTCGGCCAATATTTGCGTCCGACGGCCCAGCACCTTCCGGTCGTGCGTTGGGTCCATCCGGATGAATTCGCCAATTGGAAATCGCGCGGCCAGGCCAAGGGCATTCGGCACGTGGAATCCGGGCCGATGGTTCGCAGCAGTTATCACGCCGAGCGGCAGGTCAGCGCGCACGCCGGCGTGACGTGAACACGACTCAGGAATATTATGGAGAGGCATGCCGATCGTTATAGATACAACGGTGGTGATCGCGTGCGTGATGAACGAGCCACACCGTGAAGCGCTTTTGGCGGCGACGATGGGTCAGGAATTGATCGGGCCGCAATCGTTGCCATGGGAAGTTGGCAACGCGTTGTCAGCCATGTTCAAGCGCCGTCGGATTCGCTTGGAGGAAGCGCTCCAAGCCGTTGATCTTTTCCGACGAATGCCGGTGGAGCTTCGCCTCGTGGAGCTTGAATCGACGGTGCGATTGTCGAATCAACTCCATATTTATGCTTATGATGCATATGTCATCCAAAGCGCGGTAGAATCGGGTGGCGAGATTCTGACGCTCGATGGCGGCCTTGCGGCCGCCGCCAGAGCGGCGCAAGTGCCTGTTCGCGAGGTAAAACCATGACGACTTTTTCCACGGCCGAAGCCGAGAAGCAATTGTCGAAACTGCTGGAACAGGCTCGCGCTCAGGGTGAAGTGCGGATCAAGGGACTCGATGGCCAGGAATTCATCGTTCGGCCGGCCAACCGGTCGCCACTGGACGTGGGTCAGGTGCAGGTGAATCCACCCTTGACGGCGGATGAAATTGTCCGCGCCGTCCGAGAAGGCCGTGAGCGCGGATAACTCGCTCCTGGCGAATCTGGTCTTGATCATGGCGGATCAACATGTCCTTTCGAATTTTCTTCGGCCTACCTATTCTTTTCGGGGCGATTTGCTTCATTGGCTGCAAACAGGAAGCTCCTCAGCCGGTTGTCCGGCAAATTGATTTTCGCAAGCCCCTGCCCGAGGGGATGGTGGCCCTACGCAAGATCGATCCCAGCGAATATCCGAACTTCGCCGAGCAGCCGATCGATCCGCTGCGCCTCCGGGCCGCCATCGACAACAGCCTGAAATATCTCGCCGCGCCCAGCAGCCGGCAATTCTTTCCGTATCTCGACATCACCCACGCTCGCGCCGCGGCGACGCTCCAGAGACTGCGCGGCATTTGCGATCAAGCCATTGCCATGGGCGGTTGGAACGGCGCCTGGTTTAACCAGCAAATCGTGCGGGATTTCGAGGTTTACAAGAGCTATGGCGCTCCCATGCCCGATGGCACGGCGTTTACCGATCGCGTCCTGTTCACGGGTTATTGCACGCCGATTTACGATGCCAGCCTCCATCGCGGCGGCGAATATCAATGGCCGCTGCAAAAGCTTCCGGCCGATCTGGTTCGCGATCCGATGACCGGGGAGGTTCGCGGTCGCAAACGTTCCGATGGCGGAATCGTCCCCTACTACACGCGCGGCGAAATCGAAACCGGCAACGTCCTGGCCGGCAACGAATTGGTCTGGCTCAAAACCCGGTGGCAAGCGTATGTCGTTACCATTCAAGGCTCGGCCCGTCTGCGCCTGGCCGAGACCGGCCAGATCTACGAAATCGGATTTGCCGGCACCAATGGCTATGCCTACACCAGCCCGGGACGTCAGATGGTCGCCGATGGAGTCATCACCGAGGACCAATTGAGCCTCCGCGGCCTGGGAGCGTTTTTCGCCGCGCATCCCGAAATGATGGATAAATATCTGCCCTTGAATCAGCGATACGTTTTCTTCACCGAACGTCCCGGCGGCCCGTTCGGCAGTCTGAATGTTCCCGTGACCCCGCTGGGCACCATCGCCACCGACAAGGAACAAAAGGACATCTATCCCAGAGCGATGCCGGCGTTTGTGAAGACGAAAATCCCCGACCCCTCGGGAAATGCCGCCGAGCCATTTAGCTGCTTTTTGCTCGACCAGGATACCGGCGGCGCCATTCGCGCCAGCGGCCGATGCGACATCTACATGGGCATCGGCCCACAGGCCGAGGCCATGGCTGGATATGAATTACAACAAGGCGAGCTTTACTATCTTGCCGTCAAACCAGAGCTTATGCCAATACCGGCGGAGTTGTCCCCGAACGGAATCGATGCGAAATGAGAAGCTCTGAAACTTTGCTACAATTGGCTAATTAAATCGTTGGTATCCGCGAATAGGATATGAGGGCTGATATGAAGCCGAACGGAGTCATCGTTGTCGTCTCGTTGGGGCTTTTCGCCACCGCCGCCGCCGCGGTCTTGGCCGATGTTTCGCCGACCACCCAGCCGACCGCCGCGCTCATTAACGAGCTTCAGCTCCAGGCCAACGAAGACATGGGGCGCAATGATTACGCCTCCGCCCTGCCGCTCTTGCAGAAGGTCTCGGAGATGCTCACCGATCAGCCGGACCAGCTTGGCCCGATTTTGGAGCAGATTCGCGTTTGCCGCCATCAACTCCTTAACCCATCCGCCAATCCGGCGGTTCCCGCGGTTCAGCAATCCGTAGCCATCGCGGTCGATGGCGGCCCCCGCCACATTCATCAGGCCCCAACGCCGGGAGAAACCGTTGAGATGCCCATCAAAGAGCTTGGGAACTTCGACTATGACGCCACAGTCGGCGGCAACATCCCGGCCGATGTCCTGCGTATGGACGGATGCCATTTCAAGACCACCGGCTACATGATTCCGCTGGATCAGGCGGAGAGCATTTCCGAATTCGCCCTGGTTCCGAGCCTTTTTGCCTGCTGCTTTGGCCAGCCGCCCCAGATCCAGCATACAATTGTCGTGCATTGTCCCAAGAGCAAGGCCGTGAGTTATTTCCCCGACGAATTGGTCGTCGAGGGAACGCTGCACGTGAAGGAAGTAAGGGACGGCGGATTCATCGTGAGCATTTACCAGATGGACGCCTCCAGCGTCCGCGCCGCCCCGCAATGAGAATGGAACGAGATTGTCATCCATAATAAACAACCGTGATTCAGGGACAATTCAACCAGATTTAGGCGGTCCGACCTGTGCCGAGCCTGTCGAGGCAAGCACCGCGGGTTACGCCGATGTCCCGGAATCGCGGTCGCCCATTATGAGCACCGCAACGCCGCCATCCGCCCCGCCGGTCGGAATTTCCTATCAGCCCCGTCCCTTGCCGGGAAGCAAGCCCTCTTTGCTTGAGCGGATCAACTGGCGAATCCTGGTATTCGTCGCCGTGATTATTCTGCCCATCGCCCTGCTGTTTTTCTGGTGGCTCAACGAATTCCTCAGCGGCGGCATTCACGATTACGGGGCCTTCAAGGAAGTCGATCTGAAGGCCATGAGCACCTTCGACATGGACCAGACCAACGCCACGATGAAGGACATCCCCGAAAAGTGGCGCGCCCTGGAAGGCCAGAAAATCCTCGCGATCGGCGAAATGTGGGCTCCCAACTATGCCGGCGACAGCGCCCGCCTCAACTATTTTCAATTGGTCTATTCCAAGACGAAATGCTGTTTCAACGGCCCCCCGCTGGCCCAGCACTTTGTTGACGGTTACGTCGTCAAGGGGGCGCGTGCGTATTACTATGAGGATCCCGTAAAAGTCCTGGGCACGCTGCACGTTTACGTGCGCAAGGATCCGACTTCGGGGATCATCAAGAGCATCTATCACGTGGACGTGGAAAAGGTCACGCCGATTGAATGAGGGGTCTGCCAATTCTTCCGGGAACAAGGGCGATTGAACCGCCAAGACGCCGAGGCCGCCAAGGGGAAATCGTCGAGATTCGCAGATTTCGCCGCCTGAATAGAGCACCGTGCTTGAGGGACAACTCAACCATATTTAGCGGCGGTGCGAAGCACCGCGGGTTACGCCAATGTCCCCGCATCGCCGTCGCCCGTTTAGAACGGTCATTGGGAGTGGTCCAATGGATGGCGTGATTCCATCTTGGCGTTTTGGCGTCTTGGCGGTGTCCCTCATCCCGGCGCGCCGTGGTTCATTTATGCTCTCCCGGGAACGCGGCTCGGATATTGGAGCGTTTTGCATCCTCCCATAGCGTTCGCGTTGCGTTCCAAGCTCTTCGGATGCAAGGAAGAGCGACGAAGCGGGTTAAACTCGACCCGTTGAGGAGCGATGACGCCGCAGACGACCCCTTGGAACGCAACCCGTAGGGCCGCCCCCAGGGGCCGCGCGGACGCCACGGGCGGATGCAAGGACGAATAAACCGGGACGAATAAACCGGGACGTGAGCGGTTCACTCTCTAAAAACCGAGGAAATCTTGGATGCCGCTCTTTCTTCGGCTGCTCTACTTTCTACTGTTCTACTGGTCCACTTTCTCGCGCAGCGCCCTACTTGCTGCTCCGACGGCCCGGCCGCTTCATGAATCCCAACCCACCAACCGCCAGCAACGCCAGAGAGGCGGGTTCGGGCACGACCGTCGCGATCAGGACTAAATCATTGCTGTTGTACTCCAACGCAAATTGAACGTTGGAATTGCCAAGCACATCGACCGTTGCGAACTGGCCGCTGAGGTCGCCGTAATCCACAACCTGGAACGTTTCGCCCAAGGTCGGGATGAAATCGTCCAGCAAAGAGATATCCAGGATGCCGTCGAGGGAGGCCGTGCCTTCCACATCGAGCACGTCGAATTGACCAGGAGAGCCGCCAGCCAACTCGATCATGAGAGTTCCTTCGGAACTCTGCTGGTAGTCGCCGGTAATCGTGATGGTGCCGGGAGAATCGCCGGGTTTGACCGTGGCCCCATTGAGAACGTAACCAAGGATCGAGCCCGAGCCTTCGAGGCTTCCGCCTTCGAAATCAAATGAGCCGGCGAGATTGCCGCCTTCCATTTTGGTCACACCCTCCGATTGGGCGAAACCGGAGTAGAACCAAAGCGTTCCGCTATCCACCTGGACGGTGCCGCCAAGGTTGAGGAAGGGACAGCCGATCACCGAAGTGCCGCTTCCGACCGTCTTCTCGAACAGCCCGCCCCTGTAGACAGAAATCGCGGAGGCGATCAGCGTTCCCCCTTGAAAGTCGTAGGTCCCGCTTGATCCAACGCTGCCTGGAAGGTTTAGCCCTCCGTACACTGTGTTCGTTCCACCAGATTGGATGAAGCTTCCCGTGCTGCCGTCGTCGAGGCCCACGGACTCCTCGCTCTCGACCCAGAGCGAGCCGCCGCTGAGGGTGTAGGCGCCAGAACTGCCGGTAGCTAAGCCGAGGAACAGCTCGCCAATTGTGTTCGTGCCGCCGCTTTGGTCGAAGGTTCCCGTGCCGCGGTAGCCCACGTACTCGAGTTCGGCGGAGAGTGAGCCGCCGCTGAGGGTGTAGGCGCCGGAGCCGCCGGTATTTTGGCCGAGAAACAGACCGCCAGCCGTGTTCGTGCCGCCGCTCTGGTTGAACGTGCCAGTGCCCGAATTGCCGACGGTCTCGTTGCCGCTCACGGTCAACGTTCCGCTGCTGAGGGTGTATGTGCCGTTTCCGCCGGTTTGGTCGCCGATGCTGAGTCCGTTGCCGTTGGTGTCTTGGCCGCTGAAAGTCGCCGTTCCACCGGTCTGGTTGAAACTGCCCGCGCCGCTGTAGCCGGCGTATCCAGTTCCGCTGACCGAGAGTGAGCCGGCTGACATGCTAAGCGACGATCCATAATCAATGTTGATCGTCCCAGCCGTCACCGTCGTCCCACCGACGAGTTGCATAGATCCACCGGTGATGCTGATGCTGGCGGCGCTCACGCTCAAAGCGGTGCTGAGGGCGCCGAGGGTCAAGGTACCGCTGCCGGATTTTACGAAGGAACCGCTATCGTCGATGCTCCCGGTGCCGCTGATGGTGTAGTTGTCCAGGATGTTGTCGACGGTTACCGAGGCGGGGCTGACGGTGGTGTTCAGCGTGACGGCATGGTGGCCGTTGTTAGAGTCATTGAAGGTGACATTGCTGCCATCGGTGTAGACCGTGGCGGCGGAGCCCCCGTTGTTCCAGTTGTTGTTGCTGCTGGTATCCCAGGTCGTTCCATCACTCGGGCTGGTGCCGCCGGTGTTGTTCCAAGTCAGCCCCCCGGCCGCGACGAGCGACACCACCGGCGCCCACTCCACGGCCCAGGTGCCGGTCACGTTGCCGCTCCCGTTGTTGTACGTGCCGCTGGCAATGCCGAACACATCGCCGAACTGGTCGATGGAGAAGGCTTGGGAGGAGGTCGCCGCCCATGTGGTGCCGGTTGATGATGGGGCCGTTTCCAGATCGATGGCGGAGTTGGCCGCAATGCCCGGAGTGATCGTGTTGTTGCTGGTCCAGACAAGGGCATTGGGATTGCTGTCCTGCTCCAAGGTGCCATAGCCCACTTCCTGGCTGCCGTTGGTCCCGTAGGCATAGGAGGTGCCGAATCCGGTGGGGTTCAGGTCCTCCCACCCACTGGTCGCCGACCCGCTCCAAAGCATGGCGTGCACAGCACCGCCGGTCTCGGTACCGAAGCCCATGCCCACCTGCTGGTGGCCGCCGACCCCGTACGCTACCGAACCGGAGAACCCGGCGGGGTTCAGGTCGGCGTAATTGCCGGCCGAGCCGTTCCAAACCATGGCGTGGGTAGCGCCGTTCGATGAGTTGGCTTGGCCCACTTGCTCAATGCCGTCGGTGGCCCAGGCTCTCGAGTTGTAGTAACCGGAACTGGTCGGGTTCAGGTCCGTTGCAATCACCTTCGAGCCCCTCTCGGCCCAGAGCATGGCGTCGGTAAAAGTAGGACCAGTAGCAGGAATAACACTCCAGGCATCTCCCACTTGCTGGCCGCCGCCGACGCCGTAGGCTGCCGAAAATTGGAAGCCGGTGGAGGGGTTCAGGTCGACCGCACTCGTGGCCGAACCGGTCCAGAACATGGCATAGCTACCCGACGTCCAAGTGTACACGTTGGCGACACCCACTTGCTGAGCGCCGTCGGTAGCATAGGCCCCCGAGCCGGTGAAGTAACTCAACCCGGTCGGATTCAGCTCGACGACCGACCCCTGCGCCTCCCAGAGAAGAGGGCCGCCATTACTATAATTAGGGCCACTGCTGCAAGAGCCGACGGTCTGACCCCCAAAGGTGGGCATCGGAGAGGCTCCACCACTAAATGCCGTACCGGAGTAGCCGCTCGCCGTCGGCGTATACAGGGGGTAGGCGATATAGGCCTGCCCCATGGCGAGTGGCGCGGCGGCGAACATAACGGCGGCGAGCGTGACGACGGCGGGCAGCAGAATGGTTTTGCGATTCATGGGTCGCTCCCTTTCCTCTTGGAACTAAAAGTGACGCGGACCCTTGATACTTTCCGGAATCACTTTTATTCCCCCTAAATGTCAAAATCTCCTCTAAGATGTTTGCCTCCAGCCGTCGCTTCCCGTCACCGCCCGCAGCCGGAATTTCTCTCTGCCGAGCGAATACCCTCCTTTCAAAAATGACTCGCGAAACGCGGCTTCAAACAACCAAAAAACATTCAGGAGACAAAAAGGGACATCATCAAGATTCGATCAGTGATGTCCCCCTATCCGCTCCAAGGGAACGCGGCTCGAATACTTGACCAACCCGGGCCGCGTTCCCTCCTCCGATCGTCGGACACACCCGCCACTTCTGTGCCTACTTGCTGCTCCGACGGACCCGCATCATCAATCCCAACGCACCAACCATCAGGAATGCCATGGAGGCGGGTTCGGGGACGTTGTCGTACGAATAGGTAACTGTCACAGCGGCTGTGGGAGCGGTGGCCCAACCCCAAGAAGTAACGGTCGCACCAACAGCCCCAGCATTGGCGGGAGACCAAATCCATTCGTCCGTGTAGGTCGGGTTGAGAATGTTGTTATTCGAGCTGTCGGTAGTCTTCTGGACGCCGCCCGGAGGTCCTACCGTGATAAACCCGTCGGTAGTGGGTGCTCCACTATTGATGTCATAGGTCCAGGTGAAGTCCAAGCTGGTCCACGGCTGGCCTGGCGCCTTAAGAGCAAGAGCGGGGGTGGGCCAACCGGCCGGGAGCGGGAATGGGACAACAAAGGTTCCGCCGCCGAAGTTATCTTGGGCCAAGACCGTCGAGCAAAGGCAAGCCACGCAGGCCAGCACCCCAAGCCTGGCGGTTTGAATGACGTGAGAACTGAAATTGACGCGGACCTTTTTTATACTTTCCATGATTGTCCTCCATTGTTGTATGTCCCCAGCGCACCATCCCACCGTCAACGCGATGGGGAGGACCAATGTGCACCAGGGCGTGTCTTTCCTCTATGCCAAGCCGTCGCTTCCCGTCATCGCCCGCAGCCAGAATTTCCCTCTGCCGAGCGAACACCCTCCTTTCAAAAATGACTCGCGAAATACGGCTTGAAACAACCAAAAAACGTCTGAAGTGTTCTTATAGCGCGCGGAAAGGATTCGCGTCAATCCGGCTTTTGAGCCGACAGCTATTCAGCCTACAGCTAATCAGCCGACAGCTATTCAGCCGACACCGCGCAGGAATTAAACTGAGGAATTAAACCGGGACAGCTTTGAATTAGCGCAATATCCTAAATGCCGTACCGGCTTGCCGACTTCAGTCGGCAGGATTTTCGCGGAAAACCTACCCGCTGAATTCCCGCAAAAAAACCGTTGAGTCCGGTTGAACACTCTCTCGCCAACTCATTCCGATCACGCCGCGAGAAAATGACATAACCTATTAACAAAAAGACACTTGCGGCATAGCCTATAACTTAGCATTCACTAATAAAACATGAAAAAATGTAACGTTTTGTAAACTCCTGTAACGTCCCGCTCGGCCGGGGGAATTTACTGGTTTGGGGACATCGCGATCGGCTGCGTCGTCGGCGACGTGCTCGGCTGCGTCACCGGCGATGGCGAAAGTGTCGGTGCTGGTGAATTGTTTTCCTGCTCGTTGGCCTGGGCCTCGGTCTTGAACCTTGCCAGCGGGCCGCGGTCGCCGTCGTAGATCAAGAGCACTCCCAGCCATATCTGCCCCGCCATCGCCAGAACGAGCAGGAACGAAAATGCGCTCAAAACCACGCGGCTGCGCGGCGCGAACCGCGTCAGCAGGGCCAGGGCCAACACCAGCACAAGAATCGAAGCGCCGAAAACGATGTGCAGTCCCTCGCGCGCACGGTCGGCATCCTTGATGTTCTGGAGCGACGTGCGCAGATGCCCCTGGTCGATAATCTTCGGCCACGACACGAAGAATCCCCCAAACCACAATCCGCTGAGGATAGCGCCGATCGCCACCAGCGCCGCCAGCAGCCAAAACCTCGGGGCCGGAACCCACGGGATAACGGGGATCTCGTCACCCGGATCGTTCAGGGCTTGCAGCAATGAAATGGGCTTTTGCGGCTGACCTGCCACGGCCTTCGGCACGTACGTCGGCGGCACTCGCTGAACCAGGACGGAGTCGGTGGTTACCGCCCGGCGGATGGATAGCCCCAGCGCCGCCGCCGCCAGTGCAAACACCACGCCCGCCAGCAGCAGGTGGACTTCGCCTTCCGGCGCGTAATACGCGATCTTGTCCTGGAGATTCTGCGGAGGAGTCGCGTTTTCGGGAACGACGGCTTGCCGTCCCTGGACCGCAAATCCGAGGCGATAAACCATCTCCCCGCCGTGCCAGGCGCCGTCGGTCATCAGTCCCATCGCCCCCAGGAGCATGAGCAGCGCCGGCAGGCGGAGGATATTTCGCCAATGGTCGGATGCGCCGAGCCACAGGATCACCGCAAAGAGCGCCAGGCCCGTCGCGGCGGAATTGAGGATGATGTGATAGCGAACGAATCGCCAATCGACGTCGGTGAAATTGCTGCCGGCCTTGAATTCCACCCAGGAATCGGCGCCGTTGCCGTGGCCCACCACGTCGCTCAGAGCATACAGCCCGCTGGTCAGCGCCGGCACCGCCGCCAGCGTCCCCAGCAAAATCATCCAGCGCCCGGCGGTCCGAAGCGAGCTGCCCCGCCACAAGAAGCTGAACAACTCGATCGCCACGCCAATGCCCAGCAATCCCAGGGGCAAGTGGATCAGGATCGCGTGAAAGTTCGGCAGGATGAATTTGTCCACGAGGCTCTCCAATCTGTAGCGGACCAGCGGCCAGCATAGTCCTGAATCGGCTCAAATGTCCATGACAGCCAGTCGCGGACCATGGTAATCTCCTTATCGGACGCAATCGCGGCACCGCTCGGCCGCCTCCAGGCGAGGCGTCGTGGCGGGAATCATGGTGGTCTGGCGAAGTTGTCCGCAGGCGGCGGCCACGTCGTCGCCCCGGGCTATGCGGATATGCGTCACCACCCCGCGCTGGCGCAGGACCTCGGCAAAACGCTCGACGCGCGGGGGATCCGGCCGGTGATATTCCACGCCGCTGATCCCCGGCCCGATCGGGTTGTGCGGAATCAGATTCACGTGGGCCGGAAATCCGCGCATCAGCTTCGCCAGAAGGCTCGCCTGCTCGAGCGAATCGTTGACGCCGGCCAGCAGGCAGTATTCGATGTTCACAATGCGGCCGGTGCTGGACTGATATCGGCGGGCCGCCTCCAGGACCTCCGCGACCGGCCATCGCCGATTCGTCGCAACAATGCGCCCGCGCGTCGCGTCATCCGGCGCGTGCAGCGAAACGGCGAGATAAACCGGATTCTCCGCGGCGGCCAGGGCATCGATCCCCGGCACGATTCCCACGGTGGAGACGGTAATATGCCGCCAGCCCAGGTTCCCCATTCGCCGATGCGCGATCCGCTGGATCGCGGGCAACACGCTCGCCAGGTTATGCAGCGGCTCCCCCATTCCCATGAACACCAGCGAGGCCAATCTCCTCCCGAGCAACCTGGCCCGCCGGCGCAGGTGGAGGAATTGCTCGACGATTTCGCCGGCCGTCAGATTGCGCTTCAGACCGCCGCGGGCGCTGGCACAAAAATCGCATCCCATCGCGCATCCCACTTGCGAGGAGATGCATCCGGCCGCCCGATCCGAGCGGAAGCCGGGCATCAGCACCGCTTCCACCGCCTGCCCATCGGCCAGGCCCACCAGCAGCTTGATCGTCCCGTCCGCGCTGCAATGCTCGCCGGCCACCGTTGTCTGCATCGCCTGAACATTGCCGGACAGCTTTTCCCACAACATTCGTCCCAGCGACGAATGGTGCGGAAAAACCGGGCCGTCCTCGCGGTAAAGTGCGCGCAGGATTGTTCGGGCATGGCTGGACTTAAACCCCCATTGGGAGATGAGTCCTTCCAACCCGCTTGGATCAAAGTCCGAAATCGCCGGCATTGAAAAAATATAAAATGATCCGTCACACCGAACTATTTGCCCGGCCGGTCCGCCAAATCCTTTTGGGCGACTTCCAGCACCATCACCGTGTAAGCCGTAACCAGCACGGGATTGTCCTCCATCCATTTCCGCTGGCCCATGAAGCTTCCGTCCGGCCGTTGCAACGTCGCGATCTTCCGAATGAGCGACACGCGCCAGTCATGCTGCAATCCCTGCGGATCGACAATCACCGGCTGGCCGTAAGCGCTCAGTGCCCGGGCCATCGTGTAGAAATAGTAATACAAACCGCCTTGGGCGCTGTCCGGCCCCAGCGCGGCCATTCCCGGGTTCTCATCGACCGTGAAATTCTTGCTGATCCAGTCCCACGCCGCCTTCACACGCGAATCATCGTGAGAGAGTCCCGCGTAGATCATGCTTTTAAGCCCTGCGTAGGTCATCGATCCGTAACTGCGCAGCATCCGCCGGCCGCCGATGCCGAAATACTCCCCCGCCGCCGAGTTTCCGCCGCCGGCCGGGGTGTAGATGAATCCGCCATCGTCGCCGGCCCACGGCTGATCGTTGGTCTCGGAAAAGTTCTGGCAATGGGCGACGAATTTCGTGGCCGCCTGAAACGCCGGATCGTCCGCCTTCAAGCCCGCGTCATGCAGGGCATCGAGGGCCATTTGCGTGTTGCTCAAATCCGGGCGGGCGCTGCGGCCATACCCGAAGCCGCCGTATCGGATGTCCTGATCGCTCTTGAGCCGCACCTCTTCGGAGACGCCGGAAATCTTGTCCGACCATTGCAGCGATTTGAGGTAATCCAGCGCCTTGATCGTCGCGCCGCGATAAGCCGGGTCTTTCGATTCGGCCAGCGCGCTGATTGAGATCGCCGTGTTGTAGCAGGCCAGGACATCCTTGTAGATGCCGCCGTTTGAGACCTGGTACGACAGCAGTTTCTCGAATCCCTTTTTCAAGAACGGCTGATCGGCGGGGTACTTGGCATCGGAGAGGAATGCCCGCAGAACCAGCGCGGTGATGCCCGGCGGATCGGCTTCATCCTGCCAGCCGTTGTCCGGCTTCTGCTGGCTCCTGAGATACGCCAGCGCCTTGTCGATCGTCGCCTGGGCAAGCTGGCGATCATCGACGGCATCGGCCGCCGCGACGTTCAGCCCGCTCAGCAATACCCCCATCGCCAGGAAAGTCCCCAACCATTTCATGCTAAACCTCCTCATCAAATGGCATTCAGCTTATCGCGCGGATCGGGCGAGGGCGATGTCTGTCGGGCAATATTTGCACGATGGGGTGTGGCGCTCGATTTCGGCATCTGTCTTGGGGCCGGCCGGCTTGCGCGCCGGCTGACCTCAACCACTCCGTTTTCAGCCCGATTTATGCGATGATATTGGCTCGTATGATGACCTTGCGGCGAAAGCTGGCGTATCAGATCACCGCGCTGGTGGCGAGCCTGCTGGTGGCGGGCGCCGCCTCCTTTTGGGATATCGATGAGATGCGGTCTGATTTCAATGCCGCGTTCGACGGCTATGGCCGACTGCAAAAGGTTTACGAGGTCGGCACGCACGTGGCGGCCGCGCAGCTCTACCTCGCCATCCACCAGCCGGCGCCGGCGGCGGCGCACGTGGAGTTGGGCCGGGCGCTCGATCTGTTCAATCGCGGCTTCCCGCCGGATTCGGCCTCGCAGGACGCCGCCCTGGAGCAGAGCGTCCGCCGGTCGCTGGACGCGGCGGCGCAAGCCGACCTTTCCGCCGATTCCGCCCAGCCGGCCAATCTCGATTCGGTCCTCAAGCCGATGGTCGATCTGGACGCGGAATGCCGCCGTCAAATCCAGCTTGCCTACGATCGCGCCGACTATCATCTGAAGTTCCTGATGTTTTCGATGAGCGGACTGCTGGCGGGCGTGGCGCTGATGGCGATGATCATCGGGGTCGCGCAGTATCGGTCGATCCTGTGGCCGCTGGCGCGGA
>JBEKHH010000036.1:0-49387 GCA_050012375.1 Tepidisphaeraceae bacterium | reverse complement strand
CAAACTTGCCGCATGACCACTGAACCTTGCCAAAAAAACAAGATGCCACAGCTTTGCAATGCGGAGGGCGCGGAGACAGACGCGGAGAAGAAACACTAGAACGAATTTTTCTCGGTTCTTCTCAGCGTTCTCCGCGTACTCTGCGGTTAAAGTTTGGTTTGTAAGCGGAAGTCCGCAGGCCGCGTTTTTTTTCACATCACGGGTCTTGGTCCGATCACGTCGGCGGTGAAGGTGTGCAGCGCGGCGGAGGGATCGGTCCAGGCATTTTCGGACAGGCCGAGCTTTTCCGTGCAGAGCCGCGAGAGAAGCTGCTGGCGCGTCCAACCGGTTTCGCGAGCCACCTGGGGCAAGAACAATCCTGATCGGCCGCGCAAGGTCAGGTAAATCCCCCGCTGGGTCGGCTCGAAATCCAATGGCGATTTTGCCTTCTCCATCGGGCCGAGGATTGTGACTTCGATTTCCAAGTCGGGCAGTTCATGGCGCGTGACGGGCTGGGCGAGGAACCGTGGATCGCCGAGCACGGATTCGGCGGCGGAAACCAGCGCTTCGCGCAGCGGCCTGCCCGATTCCAGGAGCCCGATGCAGCCGCGCAGGGCGTGGGTATCGCGGCGATGGAGGGATACGAAACATCCTGCGGCCGGGCGGGAAAACACCGGGTCATCGAACGCGGGCAGCGGCCGGGGATCGCCGCCGAGGCGGCGCGTGACGACGTCCGCGGCTAAAAGCAAAATCGCCTGCTGCGTTTGCGGCGAGATATCCATGGGAATGAACATGGTAACGCGCGGCGCGGGTTTTTCCTCGCGATCAGATTATCCACCGGCTTATGCACCGCGATTTCGCTTGCGGGACAAGAACTTGCGCGCGGCGGTGGATAAGTGATTTTCAGTTGTCGAAAAAAACGAGGGATTTCGCTTGCATCAGCGTATATTCCCTTCCCGTCGTCGGGCATGAAAGTGACCGGCGAAATAGGAGAACGCTCCTGACAAATTAGTCCGGCTTTCCAATAGCGAAAGACCGTGCAAAGCAAACAACTGCGGGCACGGCGAAAGTCGGCGGCCAGCGATCAGGCCACCCGATACTGAGGCGCCAAAACGCCAAGGGGCAATCCGGGTTAGAGTCGCCGCCAGTGATCTGCGGATCGTGGAGAGAGAGTCTTCCGACACCCGCCAGGTCGAGCCCAACATGCCGCGAGTGTTCTGGTAACGGAATGCCGAGCGGCGCGGATCCTAGGAACGGGCTCGGGATAGCGAGACCCACGGCCGTCCAGTCGGGAAACCGCTATGCTGCCCTATTGGGCAAGCAGTCGCGGCGGAAACTGCCGCGATGATACCGTCTGCGTGAAACAGCAGCCCCCTGTTGTCTTACGCTGAGTGGACCGAGGCGGGCCCAGGCCAAGGAGCAGGTTGCCTACAGAATCGGTTCGATGCCAGAAAAGGTCGGCGCAAGCCGATTAAAAAGGCCCACGCGGTGACGTCGCGAGTCACTTCGTGGGCCATCTGGTTTTATGGGGATCTCATTTGTCGTTGGTCCTTTGTCATTTGTCACTTGTCATTGGCAGATGCGGCTGGCGATCGGCCATCTTTGCAAATGACAAAGGACAAATGACCAATGACATTTTTTACTTCTTTAATCCCCGCAAAATAAATTCGATCGCGTCTTCCACTGAGAAGTGCTCGAACTGCTGAAGGTTCAGCGCGATCATCGCGTAGCCGATGCCGATGTTGATCAGTTGCCAGGCGGGGACCTCGGGGTCGAGGTCCTTGCTGAACTCACCGGCTTTTTGGCCGTCGGTGATGATTTTCCGGAAAAACCGCTCGATTTCCGAATAGTGTTCCTTGATGACGGCCAGAACCCTGCGGTCGCGGCTGGAGGCCAGTGCCCCGTGAATCACATGGTAGGCGTTTTCATTGGCGCGGAGGTGATTGGGAAACTGGCGGGCGATGGTGCGAATTTTTTCGGTGGAGCTGGAGGAACGCTCGATCAGCTCGTGCCAGCGACGCAGGGTTTGCTCGCTCATGGCCCGGGTGATGGCCACGAACATGTCCTGCTTGCTGGTGAAGTGGCGGTAGAGGATCGGCTCGGTGACCCCGGCGGCGTCGGCGATCTCGGCCGTGGTGGCGGCGCTGTATCCCCACTTGGCGAATATCTTGGTCGCCACCTCGATGAGCTGCTCCCGGCGTTGGGGGGCTTTGAGCCTGTGCATGGAGGTTGTGATAGCGAGGATCGGGCGTTTTTACAAATGACAAGTGACAAATGACAAATGACAACAGACAAACTATCGGGTCAGGAAACTGATGAAATTATCCTTGAGCATTAGCCGGACATCGCGCTCGATGTCCGGGGGAGTCACGTGGCGGCCGGTTTCCTGCAAGTCGGCATATTTGTCGGTCAGGACTTTTGCCAGAATGCGACGGCTGTGCCGCCATTTGTAAAGCAACTGATCCAGAATGCGGGCGTCGGAATGCTGGGGAATGAAGCTGGTGCCCAGCAGTTCCAGACGCATGCGCTCGATTTCTTCTATCAGGCTGGGATTATTCAGGAACCACCAGCAGCCGAAGATCATGAGGTTGCCGAATTTCCTGGCGGCCACGCACAACTCGTGCTGGTTTTCGCGGGCCAGCATGGTGACGAAGAACTTGTTCTGGGGGAATTCGCGGCATAGGTTCACGACGGCGGCGATGTCGGCCTTGGCGGAGGCGTCCCCGCCGTCGCGGAGTTCGGGATTCACCCGCAGGCGAGAGCCGATCATCATCGCAAACGGCAATCCGCGCTCGGCGCAGACCGGAAGGATGGCCTTTTCGAGGATGGTCTGGCCGGCTTTTTCGACCGGGTCGGAGACATTGGGATAGCGGAATTCCGGGGGCAGGCTGACGGCGAGGTAGATCGCCTTTTGGCGGACGATCCACTCGCGGAGGAAGCGGCGGACTTCCTCGACCGTGGCGGCGGAGATTTCCTCGGAGACGTTGAATCCCCACTCGACGAGTTTTTTGGCGGCGGTCGGCCAGGCGCGCAGAAGCGGGTCGATCCGCAGGACGGCCGTGAATCGGGAATCGCTGGCGACCGCGGGATTTAGGAGCCAGCGGTTGCGTTCGTTGTCGTCGAAGACGGGATTGGTCATGGTGATCGACGAGACGTTGGCCAGTTGCATGACGCGGTCGATGTATTGGCTGGGGTCCTGCTGGGCGAAAAAGGGGCGATAGGCGTCGAGGGATTTTTCGTTGGGATCCAGGCCGAGCGTTTGCAGCGTCGTCAGCACGCCGCGGCAGGCTTCGCTGATCGGCGTGTGCTCGACGAAAAGGTTCTTCCAGATGTGGTCGGCCTGCTGCCGCTTGGTCATTTTCCAGAACTGCTCGTAGGGAAGCTTGCTGGCCGGGACAACGCGATAGACTTCGGCAACGAGATAGTGGTAAGTGACCAACTCGTCGATGCCCCAGAGCATCAGGCCGGCGGGATCGGTCTGGCCGGTGGCGTTGGCGGCCGGCGTGCCGAAGGTTGGCGGATAGAGATGCGTGTGCACGTCGACAATCGGCTGAGTGTCGAGGATGCGGGTGATGGTTTCGCTGAGCTGGGGGCGTGGAATGGACAGGGTGTTCATGGCGTGCCTCGGTTACGAACCCGGCGAACTTCGGTCGAATCGCCGAATGGTAAAAGTTATCGACGGCCGAGGCAATGATAATTTTGGCTATTGGTCTTGTCGCACCGGAGCCCCAAGCCGATTAAACTCTGCCGGTTCGAAAGTGGCCAAAACGAGGAGCACCGATAATGAATAAGGGGATCTGGGCCGTGGTGGCGCTGCTGGTGGCGGCCGTCGTGACGGTCGTGGTGGTGAGGAAACAACAATCGGAAAGCGAGTCGCCGAATGGCGGCGCGACGACGCAGGCTTCGATGCTGACGATCGTCGTCATTCCCAAAGGGACGAGCCATGCGTATTGGAAGTCGGTGGAGGCCGGGGCGGATCAGGCCGGCAAGGACCTGGGCGTAACCATCATCTACAAAGGCCCGGTGCAGGAGGACGATCGAGCCGGACAGATCTCGCTCGTGGAACAGTTCATTACCGACAATGTGAGCGGGATCGTGCTGGCGCCGCTGGATGATACCGCCCTGCTTCCGCCGGTGCAGTCGGCCACGCAGAAAAAGATCCCGGTGATCATCATCGACTCCGCCTTGAAAGGCGACGTGGGGAAGGACTTCCTCTCCTACGTGGGAACGAATAACCGATTGGCGGGCAAAATGGGCGGGGACGAATTGGCGAAAATCCTCGGCGGGCAGGGGAAATATTTTTTGCTGCGATATGTTGAAGGATCGGCCAGCACGACCGATCGCGAACAAGGCTTTCTCGACGCCATGGCGCAGAATGCGGGGCTGAAACCGGTCATGGATAATTTCCTGTACGGCGGAGCCAGCGTCAGCGAGGCGCAAAAGACGTCCATGAATCTCCTCGATAAAATCCAGAGCGCGGATGGAATTTTCTGTCCGAATGAATCGAGCACTCTGGGAATGCTGAACGTGCTGGAGCAGAACAATCTCACGGGGAAGAAACATTTTGTTGGATTCGACGCGACGCCGCCGCTCGTGGAGGCGCTGAAGAAAGGGGAAATCGACGCCTTGGTGTCGCAGGATCCGACGAAGATGGGATACGAAGGCGTGAAGGCGTGCGTCGGAGCGATCCGCGGCCAAGCGCCGCAGCCCAATATCGACAGCGGAGTGCAACTCATTACGCGGGACAACCTGAACACGCCGGAGGTTCAGAAGCTGCTGTCGGGCGGTTGATGCCATTGGTCGCGAGGGATGGTTTTGCCATTGTTCACTCCTGACGGGAAAGAAGAATCGCGTCTGCGCATGGAAGGCGTGCGGAAACGATTCGGCGCCACCGTTGCGCTGGATGGGGTGGACCTGCGCGTGGATTCGGGTGAAGTCCTGGCCCTGGTGGGTGAAAACGGAGCGGGGAAAAGCACGCTGATGAAAATCCTTTCCGGGGCGCACTCGCCTGATGAAGGAAAGATGTTCCTGGACGGCGAGGCGTATCGGCCGCGCGATCCGCTGGAGGCTCGCCGCCGGGGCGTGGCCATGATTTACCAGGAGCTTTCGCTGGCCAAAGACCTGAGCGTGACGGAGAACATCCTGCTGGGAATGGAGCCGGTGTGGGGGCCGTTTTTGCGATGGCCCGAAATGAAGCGGCGGGCGGCCGATGCCATGGCGCAGCTGGGCAGGCCGGATATCGATCCGAACGTTTCGCTGGGGAAGCTTTCGCTGGCGGAGCGGCAATTGGTGGAGATCGGGCGCGCGATCTGCGTCGGTTGCCGCGTTTTGGTTTTGGATGAGCCCACCAGCAGCCTGACGCAAACGGATATCCGGCATCTGTTCCAGCAGGTGAAGCGGCTGAAGGAGCGGGGGCTGGCGATCATCTATATCTCGCATTTTCTGGAAGAAGCGCGGGAGATTTCGGATCGGTTCACCGTGCTGCGGGATGGCCGAAGCGTGGGCGGCGGCCCGACGGCCACGACGGCAACGTCCCAGATCATCTCCATGATGGTCGGGCGGTCCGTCGATGATTTGTATCCGCGCTCGGCGAGAAAAGCCGGGGAAATGGTCTTGGAAGTGAAACACCTGGCCGGGGAATCGCGGCCGGTGGATGCGAGCGTGACTTTGCACCGGGGGGAAGTGGTCGGGATTGCGGGGCTGATCGGGGCCGGACGCACCGAATTGCTCCGCGCGATTTTCGGGCTCGAGCCCATCAAGAGCGGGCAGGTGCGCGTGGCGGCGTATGTCGGCCCCGCGTCCCCGGCGCGCCGATGGGCCGAGAAAATGGGTTTGCTCAGCGAGGACCGAAACAATGAGGGATTGGCCCTCGATCTGAGCATCGCGGATAATCTGACTCTGACGCGGCTCTCTTGGCTGGTGAATCCCGCGTCGCAGGCCACGGATTCGCGCCGCTGGATTGAGAAGCTCGGCGTGCGCTGCCGCTCGCCGCGGCAGGCCGTGCGCGATCTGTCGGGAGGCAATCAGCAGAAGATCGCCCTCGCCCGGTTGCTGCATCACGATGTGGATGTTTTCCTGCTCGATGAGCCCACGCGCGGGATTGACGTGGGATCGAAGGCGCAGATTTACCGGCTGATCGACGAACTGGCTTGCCGAGGCAAGGCGATTCTTATGGTGAGCAGTTATCTGCCGGAACTGCTCGGCGTTTGCGACCGAATCGCGGTGATGTGCAAGGGCCGGCTGGTGCGGTCGGTTGCGGCGGATCAAACCAACGAACATCAGATTATGCTCCAAGCCACCGGCGCCATGGAGACGGCATGACGACCTCGCCGACGCAAAGCCCATCGCCTGTTTCGCAAAAAAACGCGAGATGGGGGTCTTCGGCGGAGGATTTTTCCGCGTTTCTGGGGACGATGGGTCCGATCGCGGGGCTATTTTTTGTCGTCGCCAGCTTTGCGGTTCTGGAGCCGCGAACATTTCTGACCCTGGATAACTTTCAGATCATTTTGCTGAACACGGCGGTGGTGGGCACGGCCGCGCTGGGGGCGACGGTCATCATTATCTCCGGCGGAATCGACTTGTCGGTGGGATCCAACATCGCCCTGTGCACCGTCGTGATCGCGCTGTGCCGATTGCACGGCCTTTCGCCGACGGCGGCGGCGTTGCTGGGGATCGCAGCCGGGGCGTGCGTCGGACTTGTCATTGGAACGCTGGTGACGTGGTTCAATATCTCGTCGTTCATCGTCACGCTGGGGTTGTGGGGCGCGGTGCGCGGATTGGCCAAACGGCTGGCCGGCGGCAGCGAAATCTCCACGCCCAGGAGTTGGATCAGCCACCTTCTGCAAATGCTGCCGCCCGGGCAGCGATGGATGCTCCTGCCGCCGGGGGTGTGGCTCCTCCTGGTTTTGAGCCTCCTGGTCGCGGGGGTCCTTCGCTATACGCGGTTTGGACGGCGCGTGTTCGCCATCGGATCGAACGAACAGACGGCCCGTCTGTGCGGCGTGCCGGTGGCCAGAACCAAGCTGATGATCTTCATCTTCGCCACCGTGTTCGCCGGCATCGCGGGTGTGCTGCAATTTTCCTATCTGAACAATCTCGGCGATCCCACCACTGCCAGCGGATATGAACTGAATGTCATCGCGGCGGTGGTGATCGGGGGAGCAAGCCTTTCCGGCGGCAAGGGAAATGTGTTCGGAACGCTCGTCGGAGCGCTGCTGATGACCGTTGTGGGAAATGGATGCAGCAAGGTTCCCAGACTCACCAATGCCGACCAGGACATCGTGACCGGCGCCATCATCGTGGCGGCGGCGGCGTTCGATCAATTTCGCCAGTCGCGGGCCAGGGCGAAATAGCGGCGGCGGCAGATAACGGGGGTAACGTCTTTCTTTGGCCGGTCGCCTTTCTGAATGCCGAATGCCGATTGCCAAATGCCGAATGTAAAGCCAAACACTTGGGATTTTTCATTCGGCATTTGGCAATCGGCATTCGGCATTATTCCAAAGTGGCCAAGAATGGGCGTTACACCCCGGATAACTGTTATCGCGGCTTCTCGTCACACCGATCGTGCACGCAGACGCACGTGGTGGACGTGCATTCGTAGGCGCAGGCCCGGCTGCAATAGGTCTTGCCGTCGCGAACGATGCCCTTGCCCGGCTGAACCGTGCATTGGCATTTCAAGCAGGCACATTTTACCGCCGAGGCCATCTCCCTATTTTGTCCCACGAATGAAGAGGAGTCAAAGACTTGTGGCAAGGCTGTTTCAAAGCCTGCGCGGGCAAGGACTTGCCATCTGTTGAACGATGCCGTGCCTTCGCGAAAAATCGCCAGCGGCCTGCTATAATTATTGCGGATGAACTCACTGCGGCGGGCGACCGCCTGCCGGTGAATGGGAGCCTGTGGAGAAATCGTTATGAATCGCCCCGATGGCCCTTCCCGCGATGAAGGAAAACTTCCCGGCAAGGATATCACCCCCGTCCTCAAGGGATGGGATTACGAGCCAGGCACCATCAACGTCCGCAAGATCAGCGGCATGGATGGATCGGCCAAGCTGCAAATGCGCGTGGACCTGGGGCTGCTGCAAATGGAATTGACGGGCCGGCCGGACGGGACGCGGCCGCACGGTTGCGAATCGCTTCTGGATTATTTCGAGCGGGAGCTGAACGAACATCGCATCCGCAACGGAACCGATCTCGGCTTCCAACTCACCCGCGCCCAGTGCCAGGACCTGCGCGAGGAAGCGGTGATGTATTACCAGCGCTATCTGGGCCTGTTCGTGCTGGAGGATTTCAAGGCCGTCGTGCGCGACACCGCCCGCAACCTGCGCGTGCTGGATTTCTGCGGCAAGTTTGCCACGGAAGAACAGGACCGGCTGGTGCTCGAGCAGTATCGGCCCTATATCATCATGATGAACTCCCGGGCCGAGGCCTCCCTGCACTTCAACAAGAGGGATTACCGAACGGCGCTGGCCACGATTGAAAGAGGCCTGGAGGACATCCGGGAATTTTTCGCTCGCTTTGGCCAGGAGGAGGCGCTGCCTCAATCCAATGAGGTTCGGGTGCTGAAGAAATTCGCTCGGGAAATTCGGCGGAAGATTCCCATCGACCCGCTGTCGCGGCTTCGACTGCAATTGGACAAAGCCGTCAAAACCGAGCGCTATGAGGACGCCGCCCGCCTGCGGGATCAGATCAAGCGCATGCAGACGTCGGCGTAACGCCGCGATAGCCAACATTTCTATCGGCGGGTGAGGGCCGGATCGTTTTGGGCATGGCGGCATTCTCGCCAAACCGCTATAACCAATTGCGTGCGGAAACCCATCTGGAAAAACGTTCTGCTTCTCGCCTGCGCGGTGGCATTGGCCGGTTGTGCATCGACTCCAAAACCGCCCTCGGCCAACGGCGGAATGTTTCGGCGGCAGAATGAAGGCTACAGCCTGCTCTACAAGCTGATGAGCGATGACAGCGGCGTGAGCAAAATCGTCATCTTCACGCGAGCGGATGATTCGGTGGTCAGCCTTATCAAGGAAATCGCCGGCGCGTGTCAGACGGCTAAAAAGCAGATGGATGAGTTTCCCAAGAGCGATATCCGCATCGAATATGACGTGCCGGATTTGCCGTACATTGAGGCGAAGGGCCGGGAGTTGCAGTCCTCGGACGATGAAAAGGCATTGCTGTCGTCCAGCGGCAAGGAATTTGAGGTTCAGTTGATCTTTAATCAGGCCCAGGCGACGGATTATGCGGTGCAGTTATCCAAAGCGTTGGCCGAGAACGAAAGCGATCCGGGCCGTAAGGCTTTTTTGACGAACGTATCGAAGCAGTTTGCCGATTTTCACGAGCAACTGATGAACCATCTGACGACAAAATCCCAGTAGCCCGTCGTCCCGGGCGCCAGCTCATTCGTGGCCCCCCGATTTCCATTTAGCCCCCGGTGATTCACCGGGGGGGCGGACCGTGGCGCACAAATCGAACATCGAGTAAAATGCGGGAATTCTCGGGCAAATGCGGTGATTCCGAGAGATTTGGGGAATGGTGCAACGGTAGCACAACAGACTCTGAATCTGTTTGTCTATCCGCAGCGTTACCTAACGCAATTGCTGGTGAATCTGCCGGCCGCGCCGATCAGCCGCCTTTCCGATTGGCTGCCGGACCGATGGAAATTGAGAAAGCCTTCGCCGTCAGGGTAAAATTATCGCTCACGTTTGAATGGAACGAATCATGAGTCAGGCTGAAAATATCGTCCCTGCTGCGCATCCTACGGTGGGAACTGAACAGAACAGCGGTTCCGATGAGGGAAGGAACTGAGTGGATTGGCAAAAACCGATTTCTGACCAGATCAGTCAGAATGGGCGTCTGTTTTTCAATCTCGCCTACGGCATACTTGGCAAGATGGGCGAGGCTGAAGATGTTTGCCAGACGGCCATCCTTCTGGCGTGGCAGGAACGAGCGCAGTTGAGGGATTCGGCGAGTCTTAAAGCGTGGCTCGCAAGAATCGTATTGAACGAAAGTCTGCGGGTTCAACGACGCAGAACCGTTGAAAATCGTTATATGGAGGCCGCGAGCCGGGAACGGCAGTTGAGCGACGCCTCCCGGGATCAAATTGAGATCGAGGATTCTGTATCGGCGGCGCTTGAACAACTGACCGAGCAGCAACGGATCGTGGTCGCCCTGCGCATCATGCAGGGCATCTCTGGAAAAGAGGTCGCTAAAATCCTTGGGATCTCGGACACGACGGTGTCCCGGCTACTCCACGCGGCCATTCAGCGGCTCCGCGAGATCATGCAGGATTGGCGCGAAACCACAGGTGAAACGGCATGAACACATGCGACCGCATCCAGGAAACTCTTCTCAACTTCGACTGGACGGAAGAAGATCGCCAAAGGGCCAGAGAAGTCCTGAAGCATCTCGATTCCTGCCCTGATTGTGCCGGTGCCGTCGCCGATTTCGATCAAATTCGCAATCGCCTCACGCCGGATGTTTCCGCGCTCACCGATGACCAATGGCGAACGATTGAGCAACGCCTCAAAACGGCCGCCGCCCGTCCCTACGTCCGCCTTCGATGGGCGATGGCCGTCGCAGCGGCGATCTTTATCGGCTTTGTGTCCTTCCAGGCCGGTCGCGCGGGACGCTCATTGCCGAATATCGCCATGCAGTCAAAAATACCCAGCGACACTGATTTCCCCTTCCCTGCCGGTGACGAGGCCCATCAGGTCGAAGCCTTCGGCAAGGTCTCCGAAGTCTTCGATCATCGCACCATTTGGGTCATGAACAGCGATGCCCAGGCCGACATGGGCCTCTCAAAACAGGATCTGGCCGCACCCCATCAGGTATTTCTCATTCGCCTCGCCGTCGACGTCGCCGGGCGTGACGTCTCCAACGCCGATCTTGTGATCGTCCCCGGTCAGAGCGCCGAAATGACGGTTCCCATCAACGATTCGGCCACGATCAAATACAACATCGGCACCTCCGCCAATGTTCCCATGACGCTCAATTTCTGGGCGCAGATTCAAACGCCCCACGGCAACGATGTCCTGGGCGCCGTTTCAACTTCGCTCCAGATGAACCCCGGACAAAAGCTTACGGCCGGCGAAATCACCACCGAGCGCGGAAGCTATCGCCTGAAGGTTGCCTTTGGCCGATACGATCTGCCTCAAAGCTTCCAGTGAATTCATGACCACGACCCTGCTCATCATCCTCCTCTCCCATCAGGGTTACTGGTTCGGCGGTCAGGACCAGATGATCTTGCTGACGCCGCGCGGCTCGACTCAGATGGTTGTCCGATGGAGATTAGCGAGGGACGCTGCGTCGATTGCAAACGGCCAACGCACCATCGATCCGAAGAAAACAACAAATATCCATCTCCTCCTTCCGCGCGCTCGAGCCCGCTGTGAGCTTCTTTGGAGTTATCGCCTCGCGGCCACAGACACCGGCAAAGAGATTGAGGGAGGAGAAATCACGATTCACCTCTTCCCACCCATTGATTTTTCCCAAGCAATGAATCTCGGCGCCCGCCGGCTCGTCATCCTCGACCCCACCAGACAAATCGCCACGCTGTTACGCTGGCAGAATCCGCGCGCTAAAATCCTCGAAATTGCAGATGCATCGCAATTAGAAACAGCTCGGGCGGACATTCTGATCATCGCCCCCAATTCCCTCGAAGATTCGCCGCTCGCTCAACAGCCCGTCCTGCGGCAAGCGGAATCGGGAGCCCAGTTGGTGATCTTCGAGCAGACCCGCTGCAAAAAACTCGCAGGTTATGCAGTCACAACGCGCCCGTCGCAAGATATCTTCTGGAACAGATCTCATGCCCTTCTTTGCGGCTTAAATGAAGCGGATTTGAACTGCTGGACCGAGCATGAAACCCTATATTCACTGCAATTGCCGACGGACGCTTCCGCCGAACCGCTCGCCTGGTGGCCATCGCAAACTCCCTCGAAGATTCTGATGGCAATTGTCCCCTTCGGCGCAGGTCGCGTAATTTTCTGCCAACTTCCGGAGCCCGATTTGCCAGCCGATCCCCGATGCCAGACAATCCTTCGCAACAGCTTGATCTATTTCCAGTCTGCCGGATCCGTCTCGCCGCCGAATCAATATTGCGCGACTCAGTCCGCCCAGGCTCAGCTTGTTTCGCCGACATTTCCTCCTGCGGGAGTTCAGCCATGACGCGAAAATTACTCAACTGCTGCATCTTCACGACGGTTCTCTTGCTTACCCCTCTCGTTCACGCCGATGCCACCACGCAGCCGGCCACCGTGCCCGCCGCTCACCATGAATTGACGGTGGCACTGCTGAATTTCCAAGCCAATCTGCCCGGAACGGGAGACGCCGGCCCGCAGGTCGTTGACACTCTCACCGCCACCCTCAGCGGAGAACCGGGATTCACGCTCGTCGATCGTTCCACCCTTGATTCTATCCTCAAAGAACATGAACTCAATCTGACCGGACTTGTCGATGCCGACACCGCCGTCCACGTCGGCAAACTGGTCGGCGCGCAGATCCTGGTCACCGGCAAGATCTTCCTCGTCGATAAAAGCATCTTCCTCACTGCAAAGCTGATCGGCACCGAAACGGGCCTGGTCGATGGCATCATCGTCAAAGGGCAGCAGGGGGACGATCTGGGCGATCTCATCATCAAGCTCTCGCAAAAGGTCGCCGACCATCTCCGCGACAATGCCGGTAAGCTTCTCCCCGCCGACGAACCGACCGACCCGCTGATCGATCTGAAAAAGCGCCTCGCGAAACGTCCTCTCCCCATCGTCCAGTTGCAGGTCAGCGAGCAGGACGAAAGCGCCGTCCTCGTCACCGATCCCGCCGTTGACACGGAGTTGCGAAAAGTCCTCACGCAGTGCGGTTTCACCGTCATTGACACTGCAGAGATCAACCCGTCAAAAGCCGGCGTCGATCTGATCGTCAAAGGCGCCGGCATCAGCGAATTCGCCGGTCGCATCGGCAACCTGCAGATTTGTTCCGCCCGTCTCGAGCTCAATGCCGTCACGTGCCGCGACGGCAAAACGGTCTTCGCCGACCGCATCACCAGCCGGGCCGCCGATCTTTCCTCCGACATCGCCGGAAAAACCGCATTGCAAAAAGCCGCCCATGAACTGGGAATCCGCCTGATCGAGCATATCGCGGACATGCCAGCAACCGCGCCGTCGCACTGAGAAAGAGGGACGATGAAGCGATCGCTGACACTTATTCTACTGCTCACGGCGCTTCCGCTCTTTCGGGCTCGGGCGCAGGCGGCTGATCAAGTCGTCTGCGCTGTCCTGGCCGATCCCGATTCCGCCATCCAGCCGGAACTTGTCGAAGCCGAACTCACCCAATTGCCGGTCACGCTCGTCGATCGCTCGGCGATTGCCTCGCTGCTTCAGGAGCGGCAGCTCGATCGCCTTCTTTCTCCCGATGCCGTCGCTGATCGCGCTCAAACAGGCCGGCTCCTCAAGGCCGATCTCCTGGTCATCATGCACCGGATGCCGCCCAGAGCAACCGGCGCGGAAGTTGTCGTCTGCGAAACTAATCAGGGTCTGCGCCTCTCCCATGCAATTTCCGCCAACCCGCAGGACGTTAAAAAATTCGTCGGCGATGCCTTGGAAATCTGGCGCAACCACATCTCCGAGATCGCAGCTGTACCCCCATTCGTCGATCGTGACCTCACGTTCAAATACGCACCGCTCTCCGGAGCGTTCCGCGAGCTTGTTGAACAGTCTCTGAACCAAAGACGTGGAATCCTGGTCGTCGAATTGCAAGAAGCCCAGGCGATCGCCAACGAAATCGCCGTCGCCGGCGCGACAAACATCAGTCGCCCGTTGCCCCTCTTCTTCGCCGGCGATTTCCGAATAAACCTGGACGCCAACGGCCAGAATGCCCCTGTCCGCTTCGTGATCGAACTCCACCGCGGCCAAATGCTTCTGGATCGAACCGAGGCAAACGAAATCCCTGTCGCCCAATCTTCCCTGGCTATCGCGCACAGCGTCGATCGCCTGCTCCGGCGCGTCTCCGGCAACGCTGCCCCGCCCCCGCCCGATCCCGCCGCCGAGGCGGCCGCCCTCAACGCTCGCATGGAAGTTTTCCGTTCGCTTGGGAATTGGAAGGAAGCGCTCGACCTCGTCGAGGCAAGCCTCCTCGTCCAGCCCCAGCAACCCCGCGATCACGGCATCGCCGTCGAGTTGATCGGTCGCCGTCTGTGCAATCCAGGGCTTGGCGATCCCGATGCGCACCAATACAAGATCAATCCTGAGGCCGCCCTGGCCGCCTACGACGACGCGCTCTCCCACCTCGAAGCATTCCTTCGCGCTCCTCGGGAACCCGCCGGCATGGAAAACGGTAAGCTCACGCTCTGGCGCCTCAAAGGCGACCCGAATAGTCCAATCCGATACGATTGGACAGTCGTCACCGCCCTGACATCATTCTTCCACCCCAATTTCGCCGACAAGGAGTACGTCACCGGATTCCGAACCACGGCCTTTCACGTCCTGGAAGCCAAACAGGCCCAACACGCCCACGACGACATCGGCATGCTCCTCGCCAATGAAGTGGGTCTGCAGCAGGGCACTCGCAAGGAAACGCTTGTTCGCCAGCTCGATTTTGTGCGCCGCTATCCCGACACATTTGAATCCGCGCAGGTGCTGACGATGTTTTTCTGTCTCGATTCCAAGCCCGGTAGCCCCGACATGACCGGCTCCCCCGAATTGCGATGGGCCATCGACCAGCTCGCGGCAATGCCGAGCCCAATGTGTCAGCAGGCTGCCACCCTCATGCACAACCGCCTCGCACACGGCTTCGTCCCCTATGACGATTCTCCGAGCTTCGTTTTCTCAGGCCTCCCCGAACGGCCCTCGGTGCCTCCGCTCGCCAGCACCACCCATCCCGGATTAACCTTCAAGCCTATCGATCTCTCGCTCGAAGTTTCCACAACGCAGCGTTCTCGCACGCATCCGCTCACCGCCTTTGAAAAAGGCCATTTCGTCGGCTGGTGCCCAATCGGTCCCAACCTCGACGCCATTTGGTCCAGCGACAACCTCTATTTCATGAGCCACAAGGGCCAGCTCAAACGCGTTTGCCGAATCGCCTCCGCCAGCGTTTGCTTCGACGGAAAATATATCTGGACCGCGTCGCCGCGTATATACAATCACACCCAAGGCCCCGCCGACCTCATGCTCAATGTTATCGATCCGGTCAAAGGAATGATGACTACGATCGGACTTACGGACGGGCTTCTCCCCGTCGATCCGAACCAGCTCTTCGAAAGCACACCTGCAATCTCCTTCGCCCCTCTCGAGCCCGGCCATGTCTGCATGGCCGCCTATTTCGGCAGAACCTGGGTCGCCGAGATCAAATTCAATCCTGGCGGCCGCGGCCCAATCCGCGTCATCTTCGAAGCACGCCAGCAGGTTGACGATACATTTCGCGACTGGCAACAAACCGATGCTGTATTTCATCCCACTTTTCTGGCGGCAATTTATTCAAAGCCCGGCGACTCACTCGCCCACGCCTCGCCAAAACTACTCGTCGGCCGTTTTCAATCGCCCTATTCACCCTTGAACGAACACCCTTTGCTGATCGACTACCGCACCGGCGCTGCCATCGCCGTAAAGGACGACGTCGAAATGCCCCCCGAAAACGCCGGAATGTTCGCCGAAAACGGATCGATTTACTGGACACAATACGAGCCCTATCCCCCCGGCTGGTACCCGCAAGAGGCAATGCCGCCTAAAAAGATCTTTCGCTTCGGATTCCCCGAACTTACACCCATCGAAATTGCCAACGTCCCCGTTTGCGGTCCCATCGCCGACATCAATGGCCGCTTCCTCATCAGCAACGTCTTCCACCAAAAGGACTATCGCGTCTACACAACCAACAAGGCGCCCCCAGGCCTCGGCCAGGGCGTTGATGACGATTGGGCCCTCGGCGACACACTCACCGGACCCTATCGCCTCCTCACCGGCGAACTGCCCCAGGCCTACCGACCAGGAATGTTCAAGCTTTGTCACAGCCAGTTCTATGGCCTGGTCCTGATCAATTCCGTCGCCGATGCCGCCTACGCGGTCCATGTTCCCCAGGCGGAGTCTTCAAAATGATCTTGCCCGATGAGCGGAGGGTCTGAATGAAAACACAGGGTTGGCGCAGTTTATCTGTTCAGATCGCGATCTGCCTACCGGCGCTCACGCTTGCAAACCCATCCCGCGCCGCCCAGCCCATAACACGCGCACCGCTCGTCGCTCTCGTAGGCATCGTTAATGATCCAAACGCTAAGACCGACTCAAAATCCACCGATTCCTTCCTCAAGCTCCTGCAAGCCTCCGTCGTCGAACAGCCGGGCATCGCGCTCGTCGATCGCGAGGACCGAGACAAGGTTCTTAAAGAACTCAGCCTCACTATTGACGCAATCGGCGATCAGACCGCGCCCCTCCGCATCGGCAAACTCCTCGATGCAGACATTATCGTTTGGGCCCAGCCCGCATTCGAAACCGTCCACTTTCCAAACCTCCAACCCGCAACTTCGCCTGAGCCGTTGCAACGATGAAACACGGTCTCCTCGTCATCCTCTTTATCTCGACCGCGCTGACGCAAATGGCGTCGGCCACGCGAGTCGCAATTCTGGCTGACCCCAACACCGATGCGGGCAGGGTTGCCGTGTTGATAGAGGCAAACCTGTCCAATTTCCCCAATATCAGCCTGGTTGAACGTTCCCAACTCGAGCAGGTGATCAACGAGCAGGAACTTCAAGATTGCTTCGCGCCCGAAGCGGTGAGTCAGCGAGCTGCCCTCGGTAAACTGGTTCACGCCGATATCTTGGTGCTGCTTCGAAGCCGGCCGCTTCCTCACGCCCGAATCGAGACGATCGTCTGTGAAACGCACGAAGGCCTGCGCCTTCTCGCCCAAAGTTTGCCGGAAGCAAACCATCCTGAGCAGGACGCATCGCTGATCCAGGCATCCGTCGCCCAGTCAATCGAAAAGGGACAACAGAAAGTCTCCGCAATTGTCGCGGTCCCGCCATTGATTTGCCAGGACCTTTCCTACGAATTCGCCTATCTCGGTCCGGCCTACTCCCGCTTGCTCGAAAACTCACTTCTGGCCCGCCCAGGGGTGCTCGTCGTGGAACTGAACGAAGCACGGGCCATCGAAGCCGAGCTTCGACTCACCGGTCCCGCGAATATCGAAAGGCCGCTCCCGTTCTACTTGCTGGGACAGTACACCGACAACGGATTCGGCTCGGCTCGACGAGTCATTATCACGTTGGCACTAAAGCGAGGAGAGAATGAGTTATCCAAAGTCACCTCCGGAGAACTCTCGCCTCGGGACACTTCGGCCTTTATCTTGCGCACTGCCGAGGATTTGCTGCGCCGGGCCGGCCAGCAGATGCCCCCGGCGCCCGATCCCAAAGAAGAAGCCTCGCTGCTGGCAGATCAAGCTTACATCCACCAGCGGCTTGGAGAGTGGGACGAGGCGCTGGACCTGTTCGAATCCAGCCTTCTGCTTGATCCAACCCAGACACAACTTCACTTCGATGTGATCAACACACTTCACGATATTCGCCACCCGGGCGACACCGGCAACCGCGAAATGTTCTTTGAGAAATATGGCGACCAGGTAATGACAATGAAAGAACGCGAGCTTGAACACCTCGAGCCCTGGTTTCGCCGGACGAGGATCGGATTGGACACGTCGAAGACCGTCGAATGCGCGAATTTTCTTTCGCGGTGTGGTGGCATTTATTTTCGCGACATCCCCTATCAGTACAAACAACGGGCACTCGCGCTCGATCGCCGCAAGCGAGAACTCTTCTTTTCGGTTCTGGAAGCACGGTTGAAAGCCGGCCAGACGGAATTCTATCGCGTTCCGCTGGGAGTGGGCAATTTCTGCATTGGAGTCGATTCTCTGGAAGAGGGCCACCAGGTTCGCTTGCGGGCGATTCGATTGTACAAGGACGCGCCCGGTACGCGCTACCAGGTGAGCATGTTCCTCTGGTTCGGATATGCGCCGGCGGAACTGGCCGATCCATCCTGGCAGGAATTGCTGAACGAAGCGGCCGCGATCGATAGCCCCGGCGTCAGGGAGGGCATCGCCGACGCCCGACGACAGGCGGACCAAAACATCGCTTCGACCCGTCCGATTGCTCCTCGAATCGTTTCGTCGCCCGCTCCCTCGTTATCCGCGCCCAGAAAAACACCGCAAGTTACTTTCACGCCTCTCGCCCTGACGATCACTGATGAAAATGGGAATAGTCTTGTCTACCCAGAACAAATTACTACGTGGCTGGTCGCCGGACGGGGAATTGACGCGGCTTTCGACCGCAGCGCGATCTACATCATGAAGACGAAGGGGGTCCTTCGGCGGGTCTTCTCTTCGGATCACGAATCTTTTCGCTTTTCCAGTCCATCATTTGACGGGCGCTATCTCTGGGCGCCGCTCGTCGATGAAACAGGCGGAGCAGTAATAGTCGTCGATCCGTCGTTGGGGCGCATCGTTGCACGCTTCGACGCGAGCGACGGACTGCCCCCCATGACCCGGCGTGGAGCGGCCGGAGGATTGGATCCGGGACGAGCGTGTGTCTCCGGTGGATTTGGTCGGGGATGGATCGCGATCCTGCAACTGAACGCCGACGGCTCAAAGAAAGTCAACGTCTTTTTCGAGGCCAAGGATCAGCCCGACCACAATCATTTCGACGACAAAAAACCACTTCACACCGCCTTTGCTCCGGATTACATGTTTGTTCTTCGTGGACGCGATTCGCAAAACCATCCGGCTACTCGGCTGCTCGTCGGACGAATTGACAGCTGGACGTACAACCCGCTTCTGGTCGATCCTTATGCGCAAGCGGCGCAGGTTTTCGACTATCCACCCTTTCTGGGTGAACCGCCCACCGATGGCACAATCCAGGATGGACAGCTCTTCACGGCATTACGCTCACCAAGCACATTCGGCGTCGGTAGAGTCGTAAAATATTCCCTGCCCGATCTCAAGCCGTCAGTGGTCGCCAGCGTGCCGGCTTTCGGACCCATTACCTTCTCCAATGACCATGTCTACATCCTCGGCGCGCAATGGATGCGCTCCGAAGTTCCGGAAGGGCCCTACATGCCGCTCTATGGGCCCATTCCCGGCCACGAGTTTTTCCGCCGTATCTTTCACAGCAATTTCTACGGCCTGGTCCTTGCCCTTTACAACAGTGATCGCGGTGCATTTGCCGTTAATCTTCCTGACTCAAAATCGTGAGTTCCGCCTGTCAGGGTTTGTCAGAGAATTTTCGGAAGGGATTCAAAACCAGCGTAAAATATGGAATTTGTGGAAAGCTCAAGATTCATCAACTCGACGCTGTAAGTTACGAATCTGACCGATGGAACCTCTGAAAAATCCCTCTTGACAGCCATGATAAGATGACCCGCCGACAGGGAGGTCATCATGCAGGAACGTGAATCGGCTCAACTTTCTTTCGCGGACACGGTGGTCAGCCAACTCGGCGGCAAACGCACCCAAGCCCTGCTGAATCAACTCGACGCGTCCATCGACTGGGAATCGCTGGCCAAGCCCATTCGCGCCGTCTACCGCAACGCCGACGGCGGCGCCCCGGCCGAGCCGGTGGTGATGATGATCAAGATCGTCCTGTTGCAGAAATGGTTCAATCTCTCCGACCCTCAGGCTGAGGAGCAACTCAACGACCGTGTCAGCTTCCGCCGCTTCGTGGGTTTGCGTGGCGAGCAAGCCGCGCCCGATGAAACGACGATCGTCGTGTTTCGCGGCCGGCTGCGTGAAGCGGACCTGGACCGCAAGTTGTTCGACATCGTCAAACGCTCGATCGAGCGACGCGGCCTGCTGATGAAGGAGGGAACGCTGGTGGATGCGTTGATCCTCGAAGCGCCCAAGGGCCGAAAGACGGGCGAAAAAGACGAATCCGGGCAGGACATCACCACGCGCGATCCGGAAGCGTCGTTCACCCAGAAGCACGGGCGGAGCTACCATGGCTACAAGGGACACGTCGCCGCCGATCGCAGCGGTATCGGGGCGAGCGTCGCAACCGGTTTGATTTTGCGATGACGTTGGTGGCTCACAACCTTCGCCGGGCAACGTGGCTTGCCCGGGCGTAGGATTCGGGGGAGCGGTGCGCGCCCCGGTCGGCAAAACCGGCCTGGGCGCGGCCGAAACCCGCGAAAACCAGCGAAAAGTGAACGCTCTACGGCCATCCCGTCATGCGGCCAATAGCTTGCAGAGGTTATTCAGAGGTTCCAAGGTTGAATTGAGGTTCCGCCAATGCCTGCGTTACCGCAAAGAGTTTTCTGACTCCCGCTTTTGAGTTCCATCGAATAGAATCCAAGTGACGGGAGGCCGCGCCATTGGCTGGCTCCGGGAAGAGAAGTTTGAATAAGTCGTCGGATGACTAAATGAAGGGCAGTTCGGTGATTCCGGGAGGCCGGTCGAAGAGTAAGCCGACGTGGTTCCGCACCCTTGGGTGGGGGAGCCACGTCGGCTTTTTTTGCGTCTGTTCGTCGGAAATCTGCAAAGGGAACAGGCGATGGGAGTACCCTTGAAGCAGGAGACCCAACTATGTCGGTTTTGAGAAGGGAAAGCCGGGAGTCGGTGGTGGGCGCCGCCTTCCCTCAGCAGAGGATGACAAGCCACGCGCCGAGACCGTGGTCATCCAACAAGTCTTGCGATGAGGTTGACCGTGGGCATGGCGTGTCGCCTCTGGCAGGAGTGCAGGCCGGTCTGCAGCAACCTCCGGACGATCTGATCCGCGTGTTGTATCACCACGCCCGGGAACGTCCGGATGAGCCGGCATTCGTATATTTGCTCGACGGCCAGTCAGAGGATGTCGTCCTGACAAACGCACAGGTCGATCGACGGGCGCGCGCCATCGCCGCTCGCTTGCAGGACATGGGCCTTGCCGGCCAGCGCGTGCTGCTGGCTTATCCACATGGCCTCGACTTCGTTACGGGGTTCTTCGGTTGTCTTTACGCCGGTTGCGTAGCAGTGCCGACATATCTCCCGCACCGAAGGACGCTTAGTCGCTTTGGCGCCATCGTCGCCGACGCCGGGGCGCGTCTTGTCCTGAGCACCGGCGCCACCGCCGTTCAGTTTCAAGCGATGACCGGGCTGGGAAGCGGGCAGACAGAAACTGCCGCGCCGATCCCGTGGCTCGCCGCCGACGAAATCCCCGACGCATTAGCCGAGCAATGGAAGATGCCCATCATCGCCCCCGAGACGGTGGCCATGCTCCAGTACACCTCGGGATCGACCAGCCAGCCCAAGGGTGTCATGCTCAGCCACGCCAACTTGATGCACAACACCCGCTGCATCTACCAGGCCTTCGGCTTCGGGGTGGGCCGCGACGTCGGCGTGTTCTGGCTGCCTACGTACCACGACATGGGCCTTGTGGGCGGCGTCCTAATGCAGGTGCTCACCGGCCTCCCCAGCGTGCTGATGGCGCCCGCGGCATTCCTTCAGCAACCCTTCGCCTGGCTTGCAGCCATCAGCAAATACCGGGCGACCATCTCCGGCGGCCCCAACTTCGCCTACGACTTGTGTGTTCGCAGGATCACCGACGCGCAACGTGCAACTCTCGACCTCTCCTGTTGGAGCGTGGCGTTTGTCGGCGCCGAGCCGATTCAGCCCGAAGCGCTCGAACGCTTTGCGGCCGCGTTCGCGCCTTGTGGCTTCAACTCCGCCGCTTTCTATCCCTGCTACGGTCTGGCGGAGACGACGCTCATGGTCAGCGGCGCCGAGCGCGGTAGCGGTCCAACCGTTCGGGCCTTCGACGACGCGGCGCTGACCGAGAACCGTGTCGAGTCTGTGCCTGACGATGCGAACAAGGCTCGACGATTGGTGGGGTGCGGAATGCCGGTCGACAATCTGCGTGTCGCGATCGTCGACTCACAAACTTGCACGGAAGCCGTCCCCGGCCGCGTGGGTGAGATCTGGGTTGCGGGAGCGTCGGTCGGCCAAGGGTACTGGCACAAGCCCGAGCTGACACAGCAAATCTTCAACGCCCATCTGAGCAACACGCGCGAAGGTCCGTTCCTGCGGACCGGAGACTTGGGTTTTGTGTTCGAGGGCCAACTCTTCGTCGTCGGCCGACAGGATGACCTGCTCATCGTCCGCGGCCTGAACCATCATCCCCAGGACTTGGAGGCCACGGCCCGCAAGAGTCACCCGCTGCTGGAAGCCAGTCTCGGGGCGGCCTTTGCCGTGGAAGACCCTGGGGGCCAGCGCCTCGTTCTGGTGCAAGAGGTTCCGCGAAACGGGGAGACGAACTTCACTTCGGTGCTGAAGGCGTGTCGGGAGGCGGTGCTCGATGAGCATGGCCTGGCACTGCACACGATCGTGCTGGTGCACTGCGGCACGATTCCCAAAACTTCCAGCGGCAAGGTCCAGCGCCGCGCTTGCCGCACGGCGTTCCTGGCCCGCGAACTCAAAGCCTTGGCTGAAGACTCCAGCGTGACCGTCCAGAGCGCCGGTGCAACCGCCGCCGTCACACAAGGAAACCCCGGCGGCGGTGTGGCGTGCTCCATCGGGCATCCCGCGCCGCACTCCGAACAATCCTTCGTTCTTGCCACCGTGTGCCAACACGCCCTCGCCATAGGTGGCGCGGCTCTGTCCGACGTGACGCCCGACACGCCGCTCACCGCACTCGGCTTGGATTCGCTGCAGCGCGTGGAGCTTGCCGCCAGGTTGGAGAAGAACTTCGGCTGTCGCCTGCCCGATACGGAGTTCAACCCCGCGCAAACACTGGGCGAACTGGCTCACGCGGTGCAGAAGCATCTGAACGATCATGCCAAGATCGGCGTTCTCCCCGGCCAGATCCCGCGGGCACACTACGACTTTGTCCGATTCCCCGAGTACGGTGAGTTGAAGCGTTACGAACGCATGCTGAGGGCTGTGGCCGGCGATAACCCGTATTTCCGAGTTGACCAGGGCGGAACATTTTCCGGAGGTGTTACGCGTATAGAGGGACATGATCTAGTCAACTTCAGCGTCTACGACTACGTCGGCATGGCCCACGACTCGGCGGTCGCCGCCGCCGCCAAGGCTGCGATCGACCGCTACGGCACCAGCGCGGGCGCCAGCCGGCTGGTCTCCGGCGAGAAGCAGGTGCATCGCGATCTGGAGCAGGCCCTGGCCGCGTTCCTGGGTACCGCGGCCGCGATCGTGTTTGTTTCCGGCCATGCCACCAACGTCACCGCCATCGGCCACCTGCTGGGACCGGAAGACCTGATCGTCCACGACGTCCTGGCGCACAATTCGATTATCCAAGGCGCCCAGCTTTCCGGAGCCACCCGTCGCGTCTTTGCCCACAATGACTGGCTGGCGATGGACGCGCTCTTGTCCGAGGTTCGCAATCGTTATCGCCGTGCGCTGATCGCGATCGAAGGTGTGTACAGCATGGACGGTGACTACCCCGATCTGCCTCGCTTCGTCGAAATAAAAAAGAAACACAAAGCGCTGATGCTCGTCGATGAGGCGCATTCGCTGGGGACCATGGGGCCGACTGGCCGGGGGATCGGCGAGCACTGGGGAATAACTCGAAGCGACGTTGATATGTGGATGGGCACACTCTCGAAGTCGCTGGCCAGCTGCGGCGGGTACATCGCCGGGTCGGCCGAGCTGGTCGAGTACCTCGCGTACACGGCCCCGGGATTCGTTTACAGCGTGGGCATGTCTCCACCCAACGCGGCGGCGGCGCTGGCGGCCTTGACCGTGCTACAGGCTCAGCCGCAGCGCGTGGCCCGGCTTGGCGAGTTGGCGGCATTGTTCCTGAACCTGGCCAAAGAACGCGGGCTGAACACCGGCTCGGCTGCCGGCACGCCGGTGGTTCCGGTGATCGTCGGGAACTCCGTCAAGAGCCTCCGCCTGGCGCGCGCCCTGTTCGGCCGCGGCATCAACGTCCAACCGATTCTGCACCCCGCCGTGCCCGAGCATGCCGCCCGCTTGCGCTTCTTCATCACCACCAATCACAGCGAGGCACAAATCCGCGACACCGTCGGCGCCATCGCCGACGAGCTGGCCAAGCTGTAGCGCCGCACGCGTCGATCGCGCATTGGTGTGCGAGGCGGACCTGACGGAATGGCAAGCCCGCAAAGGCGACGGGAAACAGAGGGAGATCCATGAGTCTAGTCCAATGCAATCAACCAATAGACTGGTATCGCCAACTCGGCACACGGCTGAAGGCGCACTGGCGGTTTAAGCTGATTGCCAGCGTGGTGATGGCGAGCAGTTTCTTTGCCGCTTACTTTCTTCTTCTTTACTTTCCCGTTTTCCCTGTGACCGAGATGCCGACCACCGCGATCGATCGACTGGTCGGTTTGTCGCCTAACACTTTGCTCCTGTACATCACTCTCTGGATCTACATTCCGCTAGGTTCATGGCTATTGGACGACAAGCGAGAACTTATCGCTTACAGCGCAGCCCTCTGCGGACTCGGTACCGCGGGACTGGCGGTCTTTTTCTTTTGGCCAACGTCCGTCCCGCGGCCGAACATTGACCTGGTAGAGTATCCCGGTTTCCGGCTCCTGGTTGCGATTGACGAGCCGCGTAATGTCTTTCCGTGCCTCCATGCGGCCTTTGCGGTCTTCACCGCCATCTGTATTGGGCGACGGCTGCGCCAACTGGGCGGTCGTGGTCTGATTCGAGGACTGAATTGGTGCTGGTGCCTCAGCATCCTTTATTCCGCGATGGCCACCAAGCAGCACTTGGCCGTTGACGTGTTTGCCGGCACGGTGCTGGGAGCAGCTTGGGCCGGACTTTATCTGCGATTCTTCACCCGGCGTCGTGGCGGGATCGTTGGTGTTTCGGGGGCCTTCCCCGATCGATTTACTCCGGCGACCCCAAGGGGGCGCCGCCACTCATCCACCTCTGGAATCCGCGCCATTGATGAGGCTGAGCGCGGAGATGCCACGACTCCAACGCCCCATAGAAATGATCTGACCGTCCATGACCGGCAGCAATGATTACGCCATTGTGGTCGAGAGGCTGACCAAACGCTATGGAGACCTGCACGCGGTCAACGATGTTTCGTTCACCGTCAGAAAAGGCGAAGTGTTCGCATTCGTCGGGCCAAACGGCGCGGGGAAAACCACCACCGTCGAGATCATCGATACCATCCGCACTCCCACGTCGGGAAGGGTGAGCGTTCTCGGGATGGATGTTACAAAAAGGAAGCGCGACATCGTTCCCCGTATTGGCGTCCTCCCGCAGGGGTTCAACTCGTTCGACCGGATCACGGTCAGCGAAAGCATCCAATACTACTCAAATCTGTTCGGCCGCAAAAACACCGATGTCGATGGGCTGATGGACCTCACGAACCTCCAGGACAAGCGCGATGTGCAGTTTAAGAAACTCTCCGGGGGCTTAAAGGAACGGCTCGGAATAGCGATCGCACTGGTGAACGACCCCGAGGTGGTGTTTCTCGACGAGCCGACCACGGGACTCGATCCCCACGCGAGGCGCGCGGTCTGGGACGTATTGCTGGGCTTGAAGAGCAGAGGGAAGACCGTGTTTCTCACCACCCACTATATGGAAGAGGCGGAACTTCTTGCGGATACCGTGGCCATCATCTCCAAAGGTAAAATCGTCGCGATCGGCTCTCCGGAGGAACTGATCGAACGCAACGCGAATTACATGTGCCTCACGCTCAAATCCGCGGACGCAAATGCCTTGGAGACGATCAGGAAATTGAGCTTCGAACCAGTTGAGGACAACCACCACAATATCAAGGTCCGGGTGCAGCACACCGATGACGTCCAGAAGATCCTAAGCGCCATCAAGAACGCCGGCATCTCGCTGCCGGGCATGGACGTCCGCAAGCCCAATCTCGAAGAGGTCTTCCTCAGCCTCACGGGCGAGCAACTCCGCGAGGGCGCCCCGATGCACGGAGCCCCGCAATGACTCCACGCATCATCGCCGCCAATTTGAAGGTGAAGCTCCGCAGTTTCAGCCGCGAGAAGTCCACGGTGTTCTTCACGATCGCTTTCCCGGTCATTTTGGTGCTGGTTTTCGGCGCGATCTTCACAAAGCCCGAGCACATGAACTTCGACCTTTGCGTGCAGGATCTCGACCAGAGCGCGTCTTCGGCGCAACTGGTGAAAAGCGTTGCCGTTGATGGGGTGTTCAGAACGATCTCAGTTCCTTCCGACGGCAGCGCCGTCCAATACGCCAAGGAACACAAGCTGAATCTCCTCCTCGTCATTCCCCATGGCTTTGAAGAAATGGAGGCACGCAGGGTCTTAAAACGGGATCGCGACGCCTCGGTTGTGCTGACGTACGTCTATGACCCCAGCTCAACGTCGGTGACGACCAAATTGCAATTCCTGAACTCCATCGTGGCGGCCACGAATCAGAGGATGTCCGGAACAGCGCCGTTTATTACGATGTTGGAGCAATCGATCCTGAACAAGAAGTACCGCTTCATCGAGTTCTTCGTGCCCGGAATTATTGCGATGGCGGTGATGACGTCGAGCCTGTCCGGCGCGCTGACGATGAACGCCGAATTGCGCCAGAAAGGCATCCTCCGGAAGTTGGCCACTACGCCGATCACTCGTATCGACTGGCTGCTGTCGAACATTCTGTACCAACTGGTACTGGCGTTCATTTCCACGACTTCCATCCTGCTGGTTAGCTACGCCGTGTTCGCCGTCAGGCTACAGATCAATCTCTGGCTTGCGGTGTACATCGTGCTGGCGGTCTTCGTCTTTGTCGGCATTGGCATGATGCTCACCCCCATCGCCAAAGATGGCGAGAGCGCCGCTGCCGCGGCCAACGCCTTCCTTTTTCCGATGATGTTCCTCTCAGGCACGTTCTTCCCCGTCGAAATGATGCCGGGATTCCTTCAGAAGTTTGCCAGAATCCTTCCACTGTATTATGTGAACGAGGGGCTCCGGGCATCCATGATATTCAGTAACAACATGGCCGCGGTGCGATGTGCCGCGATAACCGGGGGAATCGCGGCGGTAGTTTTTGCCGCGGGCGCCCTGATTACCAGATGGGATAGTGTGGCTTGAGGCGCGCCGGCCATGAGTGACCAGATTGTAGTCAGACCGGTGGTTTCGTGGCGGGATCGCAGGTGGTTTCAGCGGCTTGCCTGGTCCATTTATGCCGGCGACCCCAACTGGGTGCCGCCGATTCTTGCCCAAGAGCGCCAACTGCTGGGTTGGGGACATCATCCCTTTTTTGATAATGCCCAGATCGTGACGCTGCTGGCCGAGCGAGGCGGCCGGGTGGTGGGCCGGCTGGCGGTGTTCGTCAATCAGGCACACAATCGCAAATATAACGAACATCTTGGGTTCTTCGGGTCCTTCGAGTGCGTGAACGATACAACAGTCGCCCGTCCGTTATTCGAGGCCGGCAATGCCTGGCTGCGGCAGCGCGGCATGACGGCCGTGCGCGGGCCGGTGAATCCGTCGCTTAACTACACCTGTGGATTGCTGGTCGATGGCTTCCATCGGCCCCCTTGCTTCCTGATGACGTACAACCCGCCGTACTACGAAGCCCTGCTGGAATCCTGTGGGTTGGCCAAGTCGCAGGACCTGTATGCCTATGAAATGGACACGGGCCTGCTGGCGACATTGACGCAGCGATACAAGCCCGCTGTGCTTGCGGCGCTTGAAGGGTTCAATCTGGTGATCCGGCCATTCGACGCGCGGAAGGTTCAGCAGGAGATTGCGGCGTACCTGGACATCTATAATCGTTCGTTGGAGGGCACCTGGGGCTTTACGCCGATACCCCCGCGCGAGGGACAACACATCGCCGGCGAACTTCGGCACATCATCGTGCCGGAGTTCGCGGTGTTTGCGGAGATCGATGGCAAGCCCGTCGGCGCGATGCTCGCCCTCCTGGACTACAACCAGATCATCCGCAAGCTCAACGGGCGACTTCTCCCGTTCGGCTTCGTGCGCCTCTTGACCGGGCGGCGGCACATCACCGCGGCTCGTGCCATGGCAGTGACCATGGTGCCTGGATACCAGAGCGCGGGCCTGGGTATTGTGTTACTCGACCACCTGGTTGGGGCGGCGGCAAGCTGGGGTATTACGCGCTATGAGTTCTCGTGGGTACTGGAGAGCAACGCCCGTTCGCGCGGCAGCCTCGAACGCGCCGGCACGAAAATCTCCAACACCTACCGGATTTACGACAAAATCCTGTGAAGCCTATAGCCATCCCGTTCGGCGATACCATTGGGCTGTCTCATATAGGCGATCGGCCAAGGTGGCCGCGGGGGACCAACCCAGTTGCGTGCGCGCCTTGGTGGGTGAGCCCGTCCACGACCCGGCCAAGGCTTCGGTGATCTTGTCGCGGCTAACCCAACCGGGACGGCGGCGGATCCATCCCATCGCATCTCCGCTGACGCCGACGAGTCTCGCCACCGGCCCGGGCAAGTGTATGACGGCGGGAGGCTTCTTCCCCAACGCGATGGCCATCGCCTGTCCGAGCTGAGCGTAGGTTGGACGATCCTCTCCGGCGATGAAGTAAATGCCTTGGCCGCTCGGCGCCCCACCCTGGGGCACGCGCTCGCCAATCTCGGCTGTAAGAAGCAAGCCTTCCACCAGGTCGTCCACGTAGAGAAGTGAATAGCGACTCTCGCCCCGGCCGGGAACGACATGAAGGCCCCAGCGCGCAATCGGTCGAAACATTTCAAGCATGCCCCGATCGCCGGGGCCGAACACGATCGGCGGACGCACAATGCTGATTGGCATACCTCCGGCATACCTGGTCGCGGCCTGTTCTCCCGCCAGCTTGCTGCGACCGTAGTCGGAAACGGGCGCGGGGATATCGCCTTCCACGCGCGACGCGTCCGCGGCGCAAGGCCCCGCGGCTGCCAGCGAGGACACAACAACCAGGACCGGCGGGCCGGCGCAATCCGCGCAGGCGGCCGCGACCGCCTCGACGCCGCCCGCGTTCACACTCATGAAGTCGTCCCGACACCGTGCCTTCACAAGTCCGGCCAGGTGAAACACCGTGCCGGCCTGCGACTCAGCCAGTGCCCGTGCTACGCTGCCCCGATCGGTCACATCTCCCGTGACCAGTTGCGCGCCGGCCGACCGCAGCTCATCGATGCGCGAATTGGTTCGCACCAGACACGACACTCGGCGGTGACGCTCGATCAGCCGGCGTACCAATCGCCCCCCGATGAAGCCACTGGCGCCGGTGACCAGCACAGGTTGTAGAGCCGTGTTATCCATCCGGATATGGGTATCCTTGGGACCCCAACCCTTCTATTCCTGCTCAAAGCCGCTGCTGCCTTCCGAGATGGCACTTTCGATTTCGCCCTGAGTCTTCATCAGTACCAAGAGTCTACCGAATATTCCGGCAATCCTTTCGCCTTCGCCGGTCGGGACGCCTAAAACAGGGGACTTGTGGAGCCTTAAATAAATCAGCTCCCGGTAGAATATCGAAGACGTTCGGACGACTAAATAGAGGGTAATCCGGGCAACAGCCGGGCGACCCGTCAACGAGTAAGCCGACGTGATCGAATGCCTGAGGGTGTTCGGCCACGTCGGCTTTTTTTTTCGCGCACTGAACGAAACTGGATCGCGCACGGGCGATGAACGATACAGCAAAAATGAAAGGAGCATTATTTTGCTGTGGACTCTTGTAGTCATTCTCATAGTGTAGTGGTTGCCGGAAGTTACCACGTCGTACCCGGCCGGTGGGTTGATCCACATCCTGCCGGTGTTGGCCCTGGCCGTTGTGGTTATTCGCCTTCTTCAGGGACGCAAGCGCCTGACCCAGATCCAGACGCACCCGGCGCGTTTGATTGCGGGCGCATGCCGACGCTGAAACACGTTCTCGGCGAACGCGATCTCTTGCAAGGACATTGCATGAAAGTGTTCGATCTCACGATCGGCGTACACGCACGAACGATGCTGGTTTGGGTGGCGCCCGCGTGCATGCTAAGTCTGGTTCTGACGCTAATCGCGTGTCAGAATGCGGCCGACACGCCGGACAAAGCGGCGAGAGGCGACCTCCCGCGACGGGTCGCTTGGCTGGCGACGGTTGCGTCCCAGCCCGCCGGTCCCAGCAGCGTTATGGTCTGTATCAAAACGGTGGCCGAGAAGAGGTACGGCTTCCTGGCCCATATCGTTGGGAAGCGAGACATTACTGAGCGTCACACCTCATATGATGTTGACGATAGCTGGTGGAATAACCCCTTGATTGCGTATGCCGATGCGCCGCTGGCACACCCCGACGTGATCGGCCAAGCCGACGCTGAAGTGATTTTTGGCGAGGGCGCAAGTTCAAATATCGACGTGCGGCTGACATTGGTCCCGCATGTGTTCGTTGCTATGAAGACGACGCCCAAGAGCGACGGCATCAAGGGTACCATCACCGTCTCCATAAGCACTGTTGCCGACTTCTTTGACGGCGATTGGACGGAGATGGTCCGGACGAAAGACAAGCGGATCAGCTTCAGTTTTAATACCTGCGATCCCCGCAAGCAGCTTCAGCAAGTCCTGCACGAAATTAGGACAATTCCTGCATTCTCGCTGGAACGTTACACTCGCGGTCATGAGAAATGGGAACCCAGGCGCCGTTGGCCCGTCGAGTTTGCATCCGGCGATTGGCGAACCGTCATTTACGGCAAAGACGCAATATTGGATGTCACTGGCTACCGATATGTGGAGCCGTGACCGTCCGATCGTTCATGAATGTCGAAAGATAAGTGGTTGCCAGAGCCAGCAATGTCGCAACCGAGACGCAAAAGGAGCCGGCGTGAAGCTCGGCTTGATGCCGACGGTCTTTGCCACGGTCGCGGCATTGTATTTTGCTCAAGCGGTGCTCATCCCGCTGGCAGTTGCGGTTCTGCTTGCGTTCGTGCTGACGCCGGCCGTGACATGGCTGGAACGATGTAGACTGCGACGGATCGCAGGCGTCCTCATCGCCGTAGGAACGGCTCTGGCCTTGCTTGGCACGATCGGCTGGGTCGTGGAGCAGCAGTTCGTGCAGGTGGCCCAGAAGCTGCCGGACTACCGGGAGAACATCCAGCACGAATTGCAACGGTTTCAGAAAGCCGCCGCACGCGGCGGTTTTTCCAAAGCGGCCGAGGGGGTGGAAGACACCCTGAAGAGCGTGGCGAGTGCTAGCCCGTCCACGGTGCCGTCGGCGACGGCAGGCCTGACCACTGCGTCGCAGGCTGCCGACGGCCGCCCGGGCGCGCCGACGCTGCCGCGGGTTTCTCCGCCGAACCCACTGCCCGTCCGCGAATACTCGGAACCGTCCTCGCCGCTCCAAATCGTTGGACTTTACCTGGGGCGATTGCTCGGCCCGCCGCCGACTACGCCGCGGTTGACGCCTTCGCGGCCGCCAATGGTTTGATGGCCGATGTTTCGGAGCCGGCGAGCGCGGTGATGATGGTGATGGCAGGATTGGGAATTCTTCACCGGCGGCGACGGTTTTTGTGTCCGTCCGATCCGAAAACTGCACCTGCCGCCGCCACGCCATAATCTCTCCAATCCGATCAGTAGCCCTGCCCTGGTGCGACCGGCTGACCGGCACCGCCCCAGCCGAAGCGTTTCCGGGCGTCTTCAAGGATTACGGCCGTGGCCGTGGCACCTATGCGGGTAACGCCGAATTCCCGCACGTTCAAAAGATCATCGAGCGTGCGCACGCGGCCAGCCGCCTTGATCTGCACGGAGGGTGGGCAGTGCTTGCGCATAAGCCGCAGGTGTGCCTCGGTGGCGCCCTTGTAGTTGTAATCACCGTTGGACTGCTTGACGAAGCCGTATCCGGTGGACGTCTTGACGAACGCCACATTCGCTTCCGAGCAGATCTGGCACAATCGGATGATGTGCTCGTCGGTGAGGTAATCGTTCTCGAAGATCACCTTCAGGACGCCGCCGGCGCCTGTCACCGTTTCGTTAATCAGCCGCACCTCGCGGGCAACAAAGTCCCAGTCGCCGCCGAGAACCTTGCCGTTGTTGACCACCATGTCGATCTCCAGAGCGCCGGCCAGCACGGCGCTCTCAGCCTCGGCGATCTTGATCCCTGTGGTGCTGTTGCCGTGCGGGAAGCTGATGACGGCGCAGACCTTGACATCAGATCCGGCCAAAACCTGCCTCGCCAGAGGGATCGAGTAGGGCTTCACACATGCGGTCGCCACGTCGTAGTGACGGGAAAGCTCGCACCCCTCACGAACCTGCTGGTCGGTCATCGTCGGGTGCAGCAGCGAATGGTCGATCATCTTGGACAGATCTCGAAACGTCGGTTCTCTCATTGGGTTGCTCCTTGAAAGGCTCATTGACGCGCCGCCGGGAGATCCCGCTAGCCAGCGCGGCGGCCTGATGACACGAGTGACACCATATATCTTTTTGAGATCACGCGCGACATCGGACACCGTCTCCTGGTCTCCCTTGGATCCGTCATCGCCCCACTGAATTTGATCGATCGCCTTCACCGCCGCAGCTTCATCAGCTCAACCAGCGCCGCCGACGGCGCCATTCGGCAGCCGATGCAAAACTCGATGAACTCGGCCACATCGAGCCGACGGCTCGTTGCACAAATCAGCGGCGGCGCTGTCTCAATCTCGTCCCAGGTATTGGAAAACATTTATCGAAAACAAGCGTTCGGGGCGATTTGCCCGATCAGAAAGGGCATGTGGGCTGGGTACCATCACAAATCCTATCCGATCAGTTTCTTCTCAATCCTGAAGCAAATCCACTCATGCGCGATTGTGTATTAAAGGTGAGCGGTACGTAGACCGCATCTTTTTTCTTTTGCGGACGGCTGGCATGCTGCTGACGCGAGATGAATGATTCAAAGCACCCGGGCCCGGACCTGACCGGCACTGGGAAAGGCGTTAAACTTCCCGCAAGAAAGAGGCCATGACTGACACTAAAGCACCGCGTATCGAGAATATCGCTCTCTCCAAGCTGCGGCCGACGCAACTGACTGTGGGAATGATGCAGGTGAAGTTCAAGCGGAAGCAGCTGCGCGCGCTGGAGCGCAAGCCGGGGGAATTGGTCGGATTTATCCTGGAGAATCCGATCCGGGTGGTTCTTGGGTCGCGGGAGAAGGCGTATGTGATCGATCATCACCATCTCGGCCTGGCATTGATCAAGGAGCATTTCGAGACTGCGCCGATGGAAATTGAGGAGGATTTCTCGGGTCTTTCGGTAGCCGATTTCTGGAAGAAGATGCGGGCGAGGAGATTTCTTCACCTGGTGAGCGCGTCGGGCAAGCGGAAGGACCATGACGCGCTGCCGAAGGATTTGAGAGAACTTCGAGATGATCCCTACAGGAGTCTGGCGGGTTTTGTGAGGGCGGCGGGCGGATATATGAAGGTAAGGACGCCATTTGCGGAATTCAAGTGGGCGGATTTCTATCGGACGCGGATTTCTGAGAAGCTCGTGCGATCGCACTTTCATAAGGCGTTGGCGCAGGCGATTGGGATGGCGTCGAATAAGGATGCGGCGGGGCTGCCGGGATATTTGGTGCGGAGACCGAAATAAGTTAGCTCCGTCCGTCGAGGGGACGGCATGATCGGCGCCGCTGGCGTACGAAGAAGATGCACGAAAGGGCGCCGATCCCAAGACTGGCCGGCTCGGGGACATTTACGGCCGATAGGTTGGTCCAATTGACGTTGTAGGAATTGGGCGTCCCATTGGTGGAGCCAGGATCAAGCTCAAGGTGATACGCAACAAGTGATGTGAAATCGAAGGTACCGCCACCTGCCACGATGTCGCTTGGGGCATCAAGGGGCTGTTGTAGAGTGTAGGTGCCGGGGCCATGGCCGTACCCGAACAAATACTGCCATTCATCACCTTCGGAACCTCTGAATAACCTCTGCAAGCTATTGGCCGCATGACGGGATGGCCGTAGAGCGTTCACTTTTCGCTGGTTTTCGCGGGTTTCGGCCTCGCCCAGGCCGGTTTTGCCGACCGGGGCGCGCACCGCTCCCCCGAATCCTACGCCCGGGCAAGCCACGTTGCCCGGCGAAGGTTGTGAGCCACCAACGTCATCGCAAAATCAAAGCGGTTGCGACGCTCGCCTCGATACCGCTGCGATCGGCCGCGACGTGTCCCTTGTAGCCATGGTAGCTCCGCCCGTGCTTCTGGGTGAACGACGCTTCCGGATCGCGCGTGGTGATGTCCTGCCCGGATTCGTCTTTTTCGCCCGTCTTTCGACCCTTGGGCGCTTCCAGGATCAACGCATCCACCAGCGTTCCCTCCTTCATCAGCAGGCCGCGTCGCTCGATCGAGCGTTTGACGATCTCGAACAGTTTGCGGTCCAGGTCCGCTTCACGCAGCCGGCCGCGAAACACGACGATCGTCGTTTCATCGGGCGCGGCTTGCTCGCCGCGCAGACCCACGAAGCGGCGGAAGCTAACGCGGTCGTTGAGTTGCTCCTCGGCCTGAGGGTCCGAGAGATTGAACCATTTCTGCAACAGGACGATCTTGATCATCATCACCACCGGCTCGGCCGGGGCGCCGCCGTCGGCGTTGCGGTAGACGGCGCGGACGGGCTTGGCCAGCGATTCCCAGTCGATTGACGCGTCGAGTTGATTCAGCAGGGCTTGGGTGCGTTTGCCGCCGAGTTGGCTGACCACCGTGTCCGCGAAAGAAAGTTGAGCCGATTCACGTTCCCGCATAATGACCTCCCTGTCGGCGGGTCATATTATCATGGCTGTCAAGAGGGGTTTTTCAGGGGTTCCGATGCATGACTCGGATCGTATCGCCGCGTCCAGACCTTTGTGAATTCGGCCCCAAAGAAGAAACTGAAAGACGAGTAGTAAATCCAAGTTAATACGGCCATCAACGACCCCGCCGCGCCATACATGTTGTTGATGCGGGCATATTTGAAATAAATCGCCAGCCCAAACCTGCCGGCACTAAACAGGATCGCGGCGACCAGCGCCCCAAGCCAGACGTTTTTCCATCTCGGTTGCACATCCGGCAGAAACTTGAACAGGACGCCGAACAGGATGAATTCCACAGTGCAGGAAATCGCGATACCGGCGAGATAGGGCGGCCATCGATCCACGTCGGCGATGCGCTGTTGGAAGGCCGTGAGAATTCCGCTGATGAACATGGAGAAGACGAGCAGAAAGCCAAGGCCAAAGACCATCGCCAGCGACAGGAGCCGAGCGCGGATAAACGTAAGAACGGCCGGTTTTGCGAGGTTTGTCTTGCGCGCGTTGATTTCCACGCCCCAGATGCTGTTCATTGAATTCTGCAACTCAATGAAGACGCTGGTGGCGGAGAATAGCAAAACAACAGTGCTGATTACCGTTGCCAGATAGCCGCTGTTCTGGGTGGCGTTGCTTTCGATGATTGGCTTGATCGCGTCGGCAACGTGCGTGCCCATCAGGTTTGTGGTCTGTTTGATTATCTGTTCGCGGGCAAATTCGCTGGCGTGGGCATTGCCCATGACCCGGATGACGATGACCAACAGTGGCGGCAGGGACAAAACAGCATAAAAGGAAACCGCTGCTGAGCAGCGCAGGGCGTTATCCGCGTACCATTCCGACGCGGCCTTTCTAAAAAGCAAACCGATCGAAGCCAGCCGGGATGTTGCCCGCCGCCAATAGATTTTGCTGTTCAAAGTGCCCGCCCTGAGCCATGTCCCCCGACTCCTCTTAATGACTATGCCAGCCGATCCACTGGTTGTAGCGCAGCCTGCGTTGTCGCCTGGTTGGATGATCGGGAATGATCTTCGACTTTCATCGTATCACCCTTGGTGATGAATCTCGACTTTCATTTGACCCATCTTTTGGAAGATTTTCCACCGCCGGCGTACGGGCCACCAGTCATAAAGATATATCTGCAGCGGCCGCCACATAGCGACCCATCCTGCAATGGTTAAGCCTTCCCGGGGCACCCGCCATATCGTTTCTGGGCCCGTTCCACGGAGCAGTCCCGCAACAACCAGGCAGATGCTTAGAAATACCAGCCCAATCAACAGACTCAGTCGCCCGTCCCTCATGAGCCGCCGAAACTCCAGGCGACTGAGGCTTCCACGATACGAAAAGTAATTCTGGACAGCCCTTTCAACGAGCACGTCGGGCGTCTGCATTGGACTCTCCTGATTAACGTGAACTACCAGAGCAAGCGGATCTTGAAGAGGAAATTCCTGGGCCCAGCTCACGATGAATTCTTCGGCATCGGCATCAAGATCCTTTTCATGAAAAGGAGAAGCGTCCATCGTGTTGAACAGTTGATTGATGTCGCGCAACTTTATCTCGATGCGATGGGCAGTATGAGTCTTCACATGACCTGAATGTTCGACCATGGCGTGCATCTTAGCTCATGATCGCCATCCCGCGAATTTCTAAAGGCCGGCTCGGGCAATGGGCTTTCGTCGCGGCCCAGCCGCCATATCGACGCGAATTCGACCAGTCCCCTCAGCTCCGAGAGCTATAGCCGAAAGTCGTGGATGGTTGGCGGCTGAATAAAAGCGGCGTGCCTTCGGTGGTTCGTCTCAAACGGTTCACCAGCGTTTCGCACTGGCTCAACCGGTGCTGGCCCGCCCATTCCGCAGACACGCTGTTCTCAAAAGTCATGAGTCAGGATCTCCATCGTCCGCCGACAGAGTTCGCGGCCGTAGTCGGTCCAGACGCCCGTGCCCCAATAACGGTAACAACTGGTCTGGGTCAAAAGAAGATGAAACAGGGCGTTGCGATATCGATGTTCCGCGGTGGACACATGTCGGCCCAGGACCTTCTCGTTGAACAGGGCACTGGCCGCTTCCATCGGTCCGAGCATCTGCTGGTAACCACGGACCCAAGAAATGTTGTTGGTCCAGCTTCCGCCTTCAACATGGAAGCGGCTGTCGTGGCGGCGCAGTTCGTCGATGGTCTTCTCCATGACTTCGGGGCCGGTGCCGGCAGGAAAAACATCCCAGATGCGTGTCTGAAGGATGGGCTGGATCGGGGACAAGTCGCGTTCCGTTATCCCGATTGATTCGAGGTACTCGAGGTATTCACCGACGTTCGCTGGCGGAGTAGCGGAGCCGGAAGCTTCCGCCATGACCTGTATGTACTTGGCGGGAAACTCGTTCATCATCACCCCGCCGTTTTCACCATCCGAAATCTGGGTCGCCAGTTCCGGCGCTGGCTTTCCCGCCAGCGAGACGCGCGACAATCCTCTGGCCTCGTAGTAGGGCTGAAGCTGTCCGACGAGCTTGGTGTCACTGCCTTGGGTCTTGATAATCGCGATGATGCTAAGGGTCTGGCCGCGGGAGTTCCGGGCCACCAGACGATGCGGAATATGCGGCTGACGGACAGGCCCGCCATCGTCGATTTGCTCGACGGTGTGCTCCTGAACCAGAACCCAGCGGTAACCGCATTCCTTCAATGTCCGGATGAACTCGTAGCAGATGTCCGGGTGGTTCGGCAGGGCCATCTCGGCAGGCGAGAACCCCCGCACCCGGCTGAGGGCCTCAAGTCCGAAGACGGCGGCAAAATAATGCTGCCAAGCCCGCACATGCAGCCGGTAGTCCTGCACGGGCGAGGACGGCGCTACAGCATGTCCCCACGCCGAACCCAGCCACTCCACAGACCGGCGATACTCTGGGTTGCAGGTGATCGTCCTGAGGCTTTCAAAGACGTCGTCGAGCCCCATTTGCCGCAACCCGTAAAGCAGACACCCCGAATAGTCGAGCATTACCCGCGGCCGACTCCCTGCTTGAACCAGTTGGGGAATGAACTGGCCCATGCGCTTGTAGCACGACTGGAAAACGCCCGCGTTGTAGCTGTCCCCCGTATCGAACATGTGTTTGAGGTTGCTGACGATCCGGGCAGTTCTGATGTCTCTGCCTCCGGCGGGAATTAGGGGCTGATGCATGTGGAGGGCGATGGCAAAGGCGCTGTGCACACGGGCAAAGTCGATCCCGCTGTCAATGAGGTAGAGTGGCCCCGGCCGCGCCATTGCCTCGGCAACGGCAGCTTCATAGCCGCAGAGGGTGGGAAGGCCATCGGTTTGCTCGGGGAGGCTCACCGCTTGCATGCGTTGCTCCTACTCAGATTCCACGAGCCAGTGCGCCGCGGCGTGCGGTCGGGGTCTGTCTCTCTATATAATCTTCGACCGCGCATTACGGCTGCGATGACCGACGCTGAAGCTCGTGTGCGCGCCGAACACCAGCATCTCGCGTCTAAGCCACCCTTCCAGCTACTCCAGATTGGCTTCGCCGGCGAGCGCGATCGCCGCTTCCAGGTGTAAAAGGAACCTTTGGTGATTCCCCGATCGCGACAAAAGGCTGCCACGGTGAGTCCACTGGGCCATTGCCCACCGATGATCTGACGCCACTCCTCTGGGCCTGGGCGAGGTGATTTGTTCATGCCCGCAAGTATGCCAGCGGGCCACATCACAAAAAAAGATGCGGTCTACGTAGCGCACACGAAAAACCCGGTCTGACGATTCCGGGGAGCGAGAAAAAGCCCGAAAAATCGCACGTCGTTTCGCCGCATCCAGGGTTTTTCAGGGGTTCCCGGAGACATTATCGCGGGTCGTTGTCAGCGTCGCAGGATCAAGACGATAATGACGATGAGTACAATAAGGCCCACAGTGCCGCCGCCGATCCAAATATAAGTCGCCAGAACGGGGGCATTTGCGGTAACCATTGATAGTAGCAGTTCGTGCACGGCGGTCTCCTGTGAAGGAAAGTTGGTTCAGTAAACAACAATTACGCGTGCGCGCAAGGAAGGTTCTCCGTGGTTTCGACGCATGGCGTAAACTCTCAGCGTTTGGAGCTTGCTTTCCCCATCTCTTCCTGGACCTTGCCGACAGTTTTCTGCATTTTGCCTTTGATTTGCTGGGCGGTATTACCTTTGACCGCGCCGGCAATGTCATTCAGTTTTCCTTTTACCTGTTTGAGTTTCCCGGCAGCAATGTCTTCACGTCCCATGGTCACAACTCCTCTGATTAAATAGTCCACACGACATCATGCGAAACTGGCACAAGCCAGCCGATTCGACGACAAACGCGGCATCGACTGGCCGTCGATGCCGGGGCGCTGTTACAGCCGTCCCATGAGCATTAGGATGACCACAATGAGCAGCACGATTCCCAAGCCTCCGCTCGGGCCATATCCCCAATTGCGGCTGTAACCCCAATGTGGCAATCCGCCAAATAGCAACAGGATCACGATAATGAGTAGTATCAATCCCATAAAAATCCTTTCGGCATTCAAAAAGTAGTGCGGCCGTGCGGGTGGCAACGTAACGAGTCAACGGAGGGAAGACCCGCACGACTGCACTGGTATACGTCCATACCCCCTTGCTTACAGCCAGGACAGATGGCTTTTGATTCTGTCGATCAACTGTTTGCTGAGGGCTTCGTCGCCGGTTGTGCCGACATGGATCGTCACTTTGCTGACGCTCTCGCCGGCCTGTTCGATGTCGATCGTCACCACGTCGCCTTGCGCGTCCTTGGCAGTCACCTTGCCGTCCACCTTCGTTCCGTTGCCAACGATGTCTGTCAGCTTTAGATCGTCGGCGGCTTTTTGGGCCGCGGTCGTCACCTTGTCGGGCGCAGCGTCAACATTCGTCGAGTAGACGCCCAAGGTTTCCGTAGCGCCCGGTGTTTCCGTCGAGCAGGCAGTTAAATTCGGAAGAATGACGCCCGCGCCCAGTACGCTCAACGCAATAATTGCCAGTTTCATAATATGTCCTTTCAAAAAGCGCCGTCGCCGCGAAGATATTTGGGCGTCGGCACAATGCTCCGCAATGATTCGTGTTGCCGAATACCGATGCGGCAACTCAAGCTTTTTCAACCGTTTCATCCCGTCAATTTTATTGTTGCCGTTGGTCCTTTCCGCCTCCATGCGTTAGCATCTTTACTCCAGGCGCCGTAACCAGGTCGTCAGGCGCTTTTGCCTTGCGCGCCGACCAGCACCAGAAGCAGCCCGAAAAGGGCCGCCGCACCGCCGCCGAAGATGTACCAGGCGGTCTCGTGCGTGAATCGCCCGGTAAAGGTATTGCTGATTTGGTCAGCCGCCGAATGGGAAGCGTTCATCCCGACAATCAGCAAAATGACTCCGACCACCAGCAGGGCGATTCCGAAAATACGTTGCATGTTCATGACTAACTCCAACCGAGAAAAAGGCTTTTCACGTCTTGGCCGCGGATTCAGCTCGCGCCAGCTCTGGCGATCAATGATCGCAATGCTCGGCTATCGTTGGCGCGTCGGTCGGCGTTCACCAGCAGGTTTCCAGGAAATGCGAATTGTTCCCAGGCAGAACCATGGCACTTCGGGCAACGCAACGGACGAATGATTGCATCAACGGGCTCAAAGCCGCACGCGCGGCACTGCAGCCTATAGGGAAATATCGGGCCTCGCGATCCGCTCGATACGCGGGACTCCGATAATTGCTCGTTTGATCCAAATCGTTCCATCGAAATAGACATTGCTGCCTCCGGTTCTGACTCCCCCTGTGATTCGTTCCGTCAGGGCCCGGTTCGCCGGCCCGCTTCCAGTTGAAGCGCCGGTGGATCACCGTCTGCTCGATGTTTGACAGATCGGCCAGGTTCCGATCGACGATCGCCTTCAGTTCTTCCACGCAATCCTCTTCCACCACGTCGCGGCGGCGGTCGTGCCATCAGGGACTCTTCGGCCGCGTTCATCAATTGCGGAGTGGCCGTCACTGCTTCCGAGGCGTAATCGCGGGTCGGCTGATACCAACTGCTCAGCGGTAGCTCCGGTTTGGAATTGAACGCGAACAGTTCCTTCTCGACGTATTTGCGCCGGAAGATCGTGCTGTCCATGAACGTCTCGCCAGCAGCTTATGTCCGTCATCATGGTGCGTCTCCTTTGCGAATCGATGCCTCGAAGAAACAAAAAAGCCGACTCAACCGAACACCAGCGGTGTTCAATTGTGTCGGCTTACTCGTTAACAGGTCTCCCGGGCGTTGGCCGGGTTACCCTTTATTTAGTCATCCGAGGACTTCGATATTCTGCGGCGAGCCGTTCTATCTAAGGCTCTACCATTGCTCATCATAGGCTCATGGGCTTTATTAAGCAAGGCAATTCCTGGAATGATTGATATCGTGTCTCGCAGATGAAGACGCAGGGCGAAATCGAGAGCGCCGTTGCGGAGGGTTTGAGCCGCTTCGAACAGGAGTACATGGGCCGGGGGCCGAAAGAAATTCGTGCACATCTGATCGACGATCTGGTGGTGGTCCGACTCAAAGGCGTATTGACCGCGGCCGAGCAGCATCTGGTCAAAACGCTGGCGGCGGAGAAATGCAGAGACCTGCTCAAGCAGGTACGGTGTCATTTGATTGAAACGGCGCGGCCGGTCATGGAGGCCATGGTGCAGGGGATCACCGGCGTAAAGGTGCGGAGCCTGCATCACGACATCGGCACGGTAGCCGGCGAAGAAGTTGTGCTTTTCACCCTGGCCGAGCCACCATTGTTCCGCGAAACCGTAAATAGGTAGGCCTCTGAATCGGGCAGTTCGTCATTGGGGACCTCTGAATAACCCCCGATCATGCGAATGCGACCCGCAAAAACCGCTGGAAATCCGAGGGTCGTAAAATCCAGGCCGGGGTTTTTCAGAGGTTCCTGAGGAAGTCCGGGATGCAGTCGATGTCCTCGCGTCGGCCATCCGGCCCGTACGACCAAGCATCGAGATGGTCTTTCAACGCAACCGGCTGACCGAGGCGCCATCGTCCGGCCGCAGTTCCTTGAACACCCATGCCGTTGCCATCGTGAACAACCCCAGCGCCAGGAACGTGCGATGGATGCCCCACACCATGCCCGTAGCCCCGGGATGGCGATTGCCGCCTAAAATAATGATTGTCGCCAAGGACGCGATTGCCACGCCGAAGCTCATCGACATCTGCTGCACGGTGCTGGCGATGCTGCTGCCGCTGCTTTCATCGGCATCCTCCAGGTCGGCGAACGCCAGCGTATTCATGCAAACGTATTGAAGCGATGAAAAGAGTCCAAAGAAAAACGCCTCGGCGGCGATCACCCACACCGGCGTTCCCGGACCGATAGTCGCAAATAGCAGAATCATCGCCCCGATCGCCATCGTGTTGAAGAGCAGCACTTTCCGATATCCCAGCGCATTGAGGAGCCCAGGAATGAACGGCCGCGATCCAATCGCCGCCAAGGTCTGCGGCATCACCAGCAGCCCCGATTGCACCGCCGTGTACCCCAAACCGACCTGGTACAGCAGCGGCAATAAGAACGGCAATCCGCCAATGCCCAGCCGGGTGATGAAACTCCCGGTCACCGCCGCGCGAAATGTGCGTATGGCGAATAGACGCAGACGGAGCAGCGGATATTTCTCTTTTCTCCCATGCAAACCGTAACCCCACAGCAGCAGCGCCGACAGTGCCAGCAGACTTAGCTCGGCCGTAACACTGAGCGCATGCTCACCAAAGATCTCCAGCACATACGAGAGCAGTGCGATCCCGGAACTGAACAGGACGAGTCCCACGAAGTCCAGCGGATCGCTTCTGGCGGCGCGATAGTCCGGCATGTGGCGGAACGTCATGTAGAGGCCGAGCAGCCCCATCGGCAGGTTCACGAAGAAGATGATCCGCCAATGGAGATAGTCGACAATGAGCCCACCGGCGAGCGGACCGAGAAACGGTCCGATCATGGCGGGCATCGAAACGAAGCTCCACGCTCGCAGCAATTGGGATTTTGGAAACGTCCGCACCAGGGCGATTCTTCCTACCGGAACCATCAGCGCTCCGCCGCAACCCTGAACGACGCGGCTGGCCACCAGCATCGGCATGTTCATGGCCAGCCCGCACAAGAGAGAACCGAGGGTGAATAGTCCGATGGCGCTGAAGAAGACGCGGCGGGTTCCGAAACGGTCGGCGATCCATCCGCTGATGGGGATGAAGACCGCTAGGCTGAGCATGTAACTGGTCAGAGCCGCCTTCATGTTGAGCGCCGCCACTCCCAGCGCCTTAGCGATCGTCGGCACGGCAGTGTTGAGGATCGTGGTGTCCAGTTGCTCCATAAACATTGCCACCGCCACCAGCCAAGGCAGCAACCGGCGGGTGAGCGCGGCGGAGGGAAGGTCGGGCAAAGTGGAAGCGTCTGTCGTCACGGGTCCTGAGCCTATTTGCAAAACACTCCGGGGACCAGCTTTGAGGAGAATATTTCATTGAGTGAGGTCGTGCGGTTGGAAACCCACGCTTCTGCAGGAGGGCAAGAGCTAAAAAAGAGACCCGGGAAAACACGATGGTTTCATCCGAATCTCCTTTCCGGCATCCGTGGCACAGATGCGCCGGGTGCCACGGTCGATCGCTGATCAGGCCGCCACCTCTTCGGCTTCGCCCTGGAACGTCAGCCACAACTTCTCGAATTTCCGCCGCAGCAGTGAGACCCGACCCTCCGACAACCCGAATCGCTCCGCCATCGACTTGGTCCTTTCGCCGCTGGTCAGCGCATTGATGACCCCGCGGTCCCGGCGGCTGAGCGTCTGAAGCCATTGCGGAAAGTCGATCCGGAATGCTGCCAGGTCCGGGATTCTCGCCTTTCGATCGGCGAGGATTACCTGCCGCCAGCCGTCGGCGATGTCGGCTGATCGATGCTCGAAATATCTGCTAACACGAACGCAGTGTCTACGCTGGCATGTCGCCGACATAACATCATGGGCTGAATTCTGGCCGCCACCGACATGCCGCCCGTTGCGAACGTGGTGAATGGCGTTGGTTGCGATCGTGCCGGGATGGGCGACGTGCAGCCGGCCTTGGGCAGCCAATCGCTGATACGCAACGACAGCGCTGGCGATGCCTTCCTGAACTGCATTTTCACGCTATTCACGCGGAAGGCGGCGGAAATGGATTTTGGCGCGGGTCTCGACGGCAGGCTGAACTTTCAGAAAACCTTCCTGCCAATCACACGATGCTTGTGGAACTGCACTCATCGGGGACGCTCCGCTGCGTTGATTTCCACGCCCTGCGGCACACGTTCATTTCAAACCTTGCCGCTGGTGGAGTTCATCCAAAGACGGCGCAGCGCCTGGCCTGCCATTCGTCGATCACGTTGACGATGGATCGGTACACGCATTTGCGGCGCGAGAATTTGGCCGAAGCGCTGGACACGCTGCCGGACTTGTCGAGCACACGGCAAGCCGCCGTTGCTACGGGAACCGACGGAAATTCCCTTGCACCCAGCTTGTCACCCCAACGCGGCCAACGCGCCTGGATGCGCCCGGATGCGTCCAATTGGCCGGCAAGGTTGAAGATTCAGAATCAATCGGTAATATGCGTGCGAACGCGGAATTTACGAGCGATTTTCCTAGAGATTTGGGGAATAGTGTAACGGTAGCACAACAGACTCTGAATCTGTTTGTCTAGGTTCGAATCCTAGTTCCCCAGTTGATTTTTTCACTTCAAAATTGTAGAAATACCAAGGAAAAACTGAGATTTCTGATTTTGCTCCCAAAGCTCCCAAAGCGTTGTGGGAGCAAATTGGGAGCAGTTTTGCAGATGCGTGGCATTTGCGTTGGGAGGTTCCCATGGCTTGGCTTGAAAAGCGGAGCGGACGCTTTCGCGTCTCCTTCCGGTACGGCGGACGAACGTTTCGCCGCGAGTTGAAAACTGAAAACGAGCGGGAAGCGCAAGCTCTGCTCGGCCGGGTCGAGGAAAACCTGATTCTTCTCGAACGCGGTAAGCTCGATCCGCCGGCCGATGGCAACCTGGCATTGTTCCTTCTCAGCGACGGGAAGCTCAATGACAAGCCAAAGGTGGAAGTATCCCTGCCGCTGTCGATGTTCTTTCGCCGCTACCGGGAAGAATTCACCAAGGGGGCCAAAGAAGCGAACACTCGCTACACCGAAAAGATCCACATGGATCACCTGGAGCGGGTCATTGGCCCGAGGACGGGAATCCGTTCGATCACGTCAGAAACATTGCAGAAATATGCCGATGAACGGGCAGGGGAAAAAGGACCGAGCGGCAGGCCAATCAGTCGGGTGACCATTCAAAAAGAAATCGGCACCTTCGGAAGCATTTGGAACAAATGGGGTCTGCCGCAAGCATTGGTTGCTGGTCCTGCTCCCACAAAAGGCTTGGTTTATTCCAAATCCAAGGCCAAAGCTCCCTTCCAGACTTGGCAGCAAATCGAGCAGCGGATCAAACGCGGCGGCCTCTCGGCAGTTGAGCAAGATGAGCTTTGGGACAGCCTGTTTCTTAGCGTTTCCGAAATTGACGAGTGCCTTGCCCATGTCAAAGAAAACTGCCGGTTCGGCTTCGTCTATCCCGCATTCGTCTTTGTCGCTCACACCGGCGCCCGCCGAAGCGAAATGCTCCGCTCCCAAGTCGATGACTTCGACTTTGAAAACGGCATGGTTCGCATCCGGGAGAAAAAACGTGACCGCAGTAGGGAATTGACGTTTCGCCACGTGCCGATGTCTCCGCTGCTCGTGGCGGCGATGAAGGAATGGTCCGGCCAGCATCCGGGGGGGCAACTGGCCTTTTGCGAAAAAACCAATTTGCCGGTGACGGTGCAGATGGTGGCTCACCATTTTGTATGGGCGACCCAAAACAGCAAGTGGTCAAAGCTTCGCGGCTGGCACATTTTCAGGCACTCGTTCATTTCCAATTGCGCACGAAAAGGCGTCGACCAAAGAATGATCGACGCCTGGAGTGGACACCAAACCGACGCGATGCGTCGGCGTTATCCGATCCTTCATGAGCCCCTTCGAGCAAAAGCCGAGGCCGAAATGCTCGATGATTTCGGGCGAGAATCCCCGGCCCAAGAGGTAGGGATGATTCGGATCGAGATTCTTCAGCGCAAAGTCGAGTGGGGCATTGACGACAATCTTTTCTCCCGATCCCGCCTCTGGCTTCTGTCCGGCGCTGCGTCTTTGCGAAGCTGGCGGCGGTGGCGCCTTTCCCGCATTTGACGCGGGGAACCGCTCATCAAGTAGCACTGCGGTTCTGCGGATGTCCGCCGGACTCTCGGGATTCATTCCCTCAAGCAAGCAAACCAGATCAAGCAAATTCCCGCTCGCTGAACATGAAAAACAATTGAAGATGCCACGCCGGAGATTGATCGAGAACGATGGCGACTTTGGCCGAGTGTCGTGGGTCTTATGCGTCGGCATGAGTGAGTCAAGATTTGAGGGCGATTGCCGAGCAAACGGACGGCCATATTGTTCCGTCGCTCGGCCGTTTTGAAAACCATGAGGACTCGAAACGGGCAATCCTTGTATTCAGATCGGGGAAGTCCATTGCGCTCTGCAAAGCCGCCGCTGCTGTAGTAGTTGAGATAACAGCGGGCACGGGCGGCGAGCGTTTCCAGCGTCTCGGTGCTTCTGTCGAGTTCAAGAAAGAATGCCCATTCGAAGGTATCGCCGGAGTCATCCGATTCATGAATTCGAATGAAGCCGTCCGGTTTTACCTCGACAATCGACCCGTCACCCGGCGACGCCCGAAACTGCGACAGCAACGGCCATGTCGAGAATTCTTTCAGGGTAAAATCGGTGGATTTTAGTGCCGATGCAAACGCCGTCTTCACCTCTTGCACGTCCAATTCGTGGCGGAGCGTGAGGTCGGAAAGCCGAGACCGCGTTTCGAATGCGGCCACGCTCAATTGCGGGAAGTCGGAAAGCTTGCCGTCTTCGGTGATGCGTTTGAAACCCTTGGTGGTGAGAAAAAGCACGGATTTTTCGTAAAGCCGCCTGGGCCGCTCTCTAATGATGCCTGCAGATTTCAATTTCTGCACCCGCTTTTTCGCCGGTTCGGCTTTTCCGTCGAAATATATTGCTGTCGCTTGTGACAGGGTCAAAGCCCGCGATTCAAACAGACCGCGAAGCAACGCAACGTCGCGGTCTTGAATCCGAACAGAGTCACGATTGGGCGAGACAGGCATGGTCCGGAGTATATCACGGAGAATGTAACTTTCCGGAGTCGGCGGCAATGAAATTCTAGCGCGGTGGGCGTCGTCACGATCTTAACCGATGGCGATGACGCCGGTATGTGATGCGCCGTGAGCATCTTCACCGAAGTTGCGTCCCACAAACTTGTCAAGTGGGCAAAACTCCCGTCGGCAAGCAACCCACCGATTGCACCGGCGAGGAATTGCACGCATTACTGAACCTCTGATAGCCCAGCGATCCCTTTGGGGTCGCTTTTCATTTGAGCGGTCAATGTGGCATAATGGAGCAATGAAACGGCACCGTGCAATTTTGGCTGTCTGTATTACTTTCGCTATTTTAGTTTTGTTGGGGTTTGGTCTGATTAGTTTGCTCGCATCTCCGCAACCCGATTTGAAGCCTTGTTACAAAGGACAGCCAGGAGGCATCAATGGTAGATACCGTGATTGCCGCCTCCGACTTCCGTTTATTGGCCCAGTCGGTAACTACTAGATAATCTTCTGCGGCTCAGTTGATTTAATATCACTACGACCAAAGCAACAAAAATTAAACTAGTAGGTTCCGGAACGTAAACGCCATTTATCGTTGCATCAGCGATCGGTGTGTAGGTAGCGCCATTGACCACCTCAAGAGTCGCCGTGGTGGCCCCCAAGGTCACTGGAATCGCAAGATTATCCGGATTTGATGGGTCGCCGTTTGTTAGGCTTATATCGAGACTCCCGGCGGGCGTAGACGCCGCAGTCAGGCTTAGGGAATCCCCGAAATTGACTTCGAACGGCAGACTTGAAAGTTCAGCCAATGTGATTTGGTCAAAATGAGCGATGCTATCCAGGGTGTCCGAGTCGCCTGCACCAGACCAAATGTCAACGTTATAGAGTGTGCGGCTAGCTGCAAAATTGAGCGTTTCGGCAATTGTTCCGACGGCGGATGGGACATCCCATGTTCCAGGATAGATGCCTTGGGCTTGAAGCGATAGATCAGAATCACCGTCAATGTATCGGCGCAAATTATAGACCGGATTCTCGCTCAAATGGAGTGCTTTTGCGGCAGGGTCGGTACCCGTGGAAACTTCATTGATGAACGCAAATGAGGTGCCATCCGGCTGATCAGTGGTTGGCTTCATTAATTCGACATATTTGAGGCCGGTACTTGGGTCTGTATATGTACCCGGATCGACATGGATAAGTCCGAACGAATGGCCCAATTCGTGAGCAACGGTCTCAGCGTCAATCTCAGGATTTATGTCTCCAAATACGACTACTTGATCATTGTTCCGTTGGTTGAATCGATCAATTCCCCCTTTGGTATACCCGGCCAAAGGGTTATTGTTTTGATCTTGAGCGAAATAGACCACGGTTGCATTAGGCTCCGCTGATCCGATGCTTATATCAATGTTGGTAACGCCAGCATCAGCGAAAAGGCCTTTCACATCCTGTAATATTTTTGGCTCGTCCGAAGCAAGGAAGGTCTGAGCGGGAATGTCGCCCGGAATGGAGTGTGCATAAACAACACTTCCGTTGAGCGGATTGGATACAATCCCGACATTGAATGGCGTTGGATCGCCAAAATCCAGCACAACTTTCTGCACTGGCGGCACTGCCGGCGACATCAAAAAGGCACCTGGGGCTGTCCCAATCAACTTAAAATTCGAATTGAAACTGGTGTACGAACCAGGGGCCGCGAAAACCTCTGCCTCGGCCCCACCTCCGTTGTTACCGCCTGCCGCGTTGTACCACGTCCAGTTAACCGAATGCGTTCCGGCCGTCAGATCGATGGCCGCGTAAGTCGAGTCATGCGGTGGTTCCCTTACACTGTCGACTATCACGTTGCTGCCATCAATTTGCAGCCGGGCTCCGTCGTCAGTGTTCAAGCCAAAAGTGTAAAGGCCCGCGGCGGGTACAGTAAGCGTGGCTGTTCCAACAACCGCATAATTGTCTGTAGCGTGGGCTTGCGTTATACCGGGCACCGGATAGTTAAGTGAGAAATGGCCGGTTCCTTCACCGGAATTGAATCCCAACATATCGCTCGCGTCGATAATGCCTGAAGCGATCGGAGCGGTACTGGCGATCAGGTTGTCTGCATCCGACAAATCGGTTATCGGTGAGCCGTTTTGATACGTCTGAATGAGCCAGTCGCCGCGTGCGGTGTCGATTGTGAGATTGCACGCCCCCAAAGCAACCGGGAGGAGTACAAATCTAAGCACGGCTTTGAATCTATAATGTAAGCTCACCATGTCCCTCCATCCATTCTCGAAATGTGTGACGCGACAGAACGTTCTCCACAATTGCCAAAATGCTAGGTATACCCTGTGGAGCTATTCCCATCCTAACGTCATTTTGCTCTCGTGCAAGGGCGAGAATCAATCTTTATCGTGGCAAAAAAAGTGCGGCGTCTGCGGAAGGCGCGGGGATGGTCACAGGAAGAATTTGCTTCAAAGTGCAATCTCCATCGCACCTACGTCGGCGCTATCGAAAGGGCCGAAGAAAATCTCACGCTGCGCACTTTGGATAAGCTGGCGAAAGCGCTAAGGGCTAGGGGAAAAAACCCCTGGACGTTGGTAAACTTGTGGCGTTCGGACAAGGAGGTCTGGATGACGTTAGAGAGTTTGGCCCGTCGGCTGCCGGACGAGGTTTGGGCAGCGTTCGAGCCGGTTC
>JBEKHH010000035.1:0-51345 GCA_050012375.1 Tepidisphaeraceae bacterium | reverse complement strand
CCGTCGCGGAAATTCTAAAGACGTGCGGGACGGTTTTGTTGCGCCGATTCTTGTTACGGCCTATCGTTTTCTTCTTCCATGTTCGTCTGTGACTTTCATTTGGGTTGCGGGCGAAGCCCGCGTCAGGATCTCCGTGCACTCTGCGGTTCAATTAGACCTTCAGAAACCGCCACCGACCGTTATCAGAGCGTCGTTTTCAAAGCCACCTCCGTCCTGGTCAAATGACCCCACTGAAAAGCATCGCATCCGAGCCGCGCAAATTCTCCTGACCCTCGCCGCCCGCTACAAACCCACGCCGTTTGCCAAGCGGCCACCCGCCGATTCCCCCGGCGACGATTGGCCCCCACCGGTGTTGGAGCCGAAGGTGGGCTGAGCATCCGATCTGGTTCACAGCACTATCGATTTGCCCCTTTAGTCGTTTCTTCAATAAAGGATAAAGGCGATACTTCCTGAAATCGTCCTTTTGAAATTTTCATCGCGTGCGGAAAACTCTCCACACAATCTGAGGGATCGACCCGATCGAACTCAATGGTCTGGAACCCTCGCCGATTCAAGATGCAGGACAATACGCATCGCTCACACTCGCCCCCTGTCGCGGGATCCGTTGCCGACGTGTAGCCATGAAGCAGAACGTTCTTAATTGGCAAAAGTGCCATCAGATCCCTAGCGATGCGCAGAGCCGCGCTACAGATATGGTCTTGATACAAGGCTGCGAACTCCTTCTTCTGCGCCTTCCTTACCGAAACGCGACCGCTCGCCAGTAGGGTTTTCGTCTGCTCGGGGATGGCTTCCGGCCCATTCAAGTACGCAAAGACCTCAACGGCGTCGGGTCCGACGAAAGAATAGATGGCTTTCCGCGCCAGGAGAGGGGAAGCGGCTATCTCGCAATGGTCCATGACCTCATTGAAGGCGTCCTGGTCACCGGCCAGTACTCGCTTTGCCGTGCGCCGGTGTTGTTCCACCGCGGCAGCCTTTGCCCTGAAAGCGGCTAGTGCCTCCTCGTGTCTTTCGCGGTCGCGGATACGAGCCTGCTCAACTTCTCCCTCAAGAGCGGCAATTCGTTCGCGGTCCAACTCCAACAGTTTCATAAATATGTTTGGGCGATAAGACTTGAGTCGTTCGGCGGCGGCGTTCTCCTCGGCCCGCGAATAATCTGGCGGCTGCGGCTTTTGCTGGGCGGCGATGCGCGCCCAGTCGATGGATTTGAGAGGACTGCAATGCAGTTGGATCAGCGAATCGAGCACCCCTTGGTGTTCCTCGACTTCCTTCGCTCCACTCAGGGCCTTCTGCAGCTTTGCGCCACTGATCCCCTGAACGTCACCGATCAACCGGGTTATGGGTGCCAGGGCATCCTGCAGCGCAAAATAGATGGCCATACAAGCCTGGACGTCGGCCATGGCATTGTGCTTATTCTCGAAATCGCGGCCGAAGAAACAGCGATAGGCTGCCCCCAGCTTCATCCAGCGACCGCTATCGCTGATCAGTTTCGATGCCTCTTTCATCGCGCAGTAAAGTTCGCGCTGCGGCAGAGGCAGTCCAGCCCTTTGCGCCGAAAACTGCAGCATCATATAATCGAACGAGATGTTATAGGCGATGATCCGTTCGGCCTGTGACCATAGCGCCAGCACTTCACTCAAGGCCATGCCCAACGGCACACCCAGCCGGCGACAAGAATCCGTCGTGAAACCGTGGATCGCCGTTGCCTCAAGTGGAATGGTCCAGCCGTCGGGTCGAATGACCCGATTGACCTGCGCCACAGGCTGGCGAGAGTCATCACACAAAATGGCGGCGATCTGGACGAGGTAGGGTTGCTCGTGAATCTCAGAGTATTTATTTGGTAATCCTGTCGTTTCTGTGTCGATGAAAAGAATCATTGCATTCTGATCATACCACCTCGTCCGGTCGTGTACCCGCGCTGACGGAGCCACAACGTCGGTGCCGTGTCAAGGGAATTCACGAAAACGTGATTTCAAACTGACGCGCTGCCCAATCACCCATTTTCAGCCGGCTATTGCTTCTCCACCTGCTCGGCAAACTCAACGGCGACTTTCAGCATCGCTTCGTCATCCTCATCCCACGCCCGGTCGCGGCGGGAGTAAACCCGCTTCATGACTTCCCTCGCCTTTTCCATGTTGAAAGGCGCTTGCCCGGCATCGGTCCAGAACGTGAAGCTGGGAATAAAATGCGGCGGCAAAGCGCTGGCGGCCAGATGACTGCAATATCCGATGTAGCTCCCGGTCATGAGCCGGGTGCCGATGGCGGTTTTGGCGTGATCGCCGATCATCGAACCCAGGAATCGACGATCGGTCTCGATTTCCTTGTTGCCGATGCGCATCTTGATCGGGCCGTAGGTGTTCTTCAGGTTGCTCGTGGTTGTGCCGGCTCCCAGGTTCACCCATTCACCAACGTAACTGTGGCCGACAAACCCGTAGTGGGCTTTATTGCTGTAGCCGAGAAAAATGCTGGCGGCCACTTCGCCGCCGACCTTGCACATCGGGCCGATGCTGGTGCTGGAATAGATATATGACTGTGGCGAGATCGTGGAATAGCGTCCGATGTAAACCGGGCCCTCCAGCACGCTGTTGGCGCCGATCGACGCCCCGACGTCGATGACCACCGGACCCTTGCCGGCATCCAGAACGACTCCCGGCGCGATCTTAGCCTCCGGGCTGACGATCACGTCCTGCTCGGCGATGATGTGATACTTTCCCTTCGGAGCGCGAGGCCGATTTTCCATTTGAATCGCATCGGCGACAATCGCTTCCTCATTCCAGTGAACCAGGTCCCAGATATATTCCGGCATTCGCGTCTGATCGGCCCATTGCGGGAGATCCAGCAGCCCAAGCCAGCGGTCGCTCCGCGTCATGGCATCTTCGGCTGAAAGGCCCGGCATCTTCGCATACGCCTGCCTGACCAGGTTCCCTTCGTCCACGGTAACCATCGGATCGGTCGGGCGGGGAAACTGGCTCAGGTGCAATGTCCGCCCGCTGGTGATAAAGGCCGGCTCGTCATCCAGCGGAGTGTTGATCGACGCGGGGATTGAAAGCGTCGGCAGCACGTGCTTGCGGCAATAGCTCACCATCTCGGGACGGACCCACAGGGTCACCCTCAGCGGCTGAACGTGCTGAATTTGTTTTTCCAGGAGCGTGCTGGCGCCGCTGAGCAGCGTGAAAACCGGCCGGTTGATCGAAAGCGGAGCCATCGATCCCCAGCGCGATCCCTCAAAGACCACTAGATGCATGGATAGAATGATACCCAAAAGCGCAGGGGAGATGAACTCATGTGGGCTCTCTCGGCGGCGCGATGCTTCAGTTGTGAGCGGTCTGCAAATGAACAACCGGCGTGGCCGTGGAAGAAAGTGAATCCGGCCCCGCGGCGGGTGTGCCGACCGTCTGAATCTTGGCGTTCTGAGCGGCGTCGCTATCGCCACCCTGGAACACCAGCACGCCAATACAGGCCGCAAAAACCGCGATTGCCGACAAAACCCCCAACTGGACTGCCCTTCGTTTCGAGATCATTTGCTCCAACCTCCGCAATCCCTTGTTGCTATTTAAGTGCTAAGCGAAAGTGCCGAAATTCGATGTGCCGTCCACTCTCGCTCTCCGTCTTTTATCTATAAATCAGAATGAAAAAAACGCAAGAAAAACCATGACAATTTTGATGGCAATTTTGCTTGCGTCTTTAGTCCATTTTTGTCGCACCGATTAGAAGCAATGTGTCGTAAAGCATTTCCATATATGGCGTTGCGATAGACATGCTGCGTGCCACCTTCAGCGGATTACCAATGATGGCCTCGACTTCCATCGGTCGGTGCATGAGCCGGTCAATCTGCATGCTGGTTTTATACGCCCCCATTGTTTGCGTATGCTGAATCTTCTCTTCGATGACGGTTAAGTTGAAGCGAACGCCAAGCGGCTGAGCGGCGGCGATCACCTCCTGCATCAGATGGCGCGCGAGCCTTAATCCGTGTTCGTTTCCGACGATTTGGTCGGTCGTCAGATCCAGCGCCGCCCCCAGGCCGTTGAACGGTACGTTCCACACCAGCTTGTCCCAGCGCCCGAACGTCAAATCCTCGAGCACTTCGCATTTCACCTGGCTGCTGTTGAACAGTTCGGCGATTTTTTTGGCCCGCTGGCTGACGATCCCAAACGGCTCGCCCAGACGAATCACGCCATGATCGGTATGAAAAATCTCGCCGGGATTCGGCCGGTTAATGCAAACGAACGCCATTCCTCCAAGGACTCGCTCCCGGCCAAACAACTCCGCCAGAAGTTCCTCGTTGCCCAGGCCATTCTGCAACGTCAGGATGACGGAATCCGGCTTGAGGACCGGACCGGCCAATTCGCGAAGGCGGCCGTTGGCCGTGGTCTTGAGCGTAACGATCACCAGATCGGCTTTGGGCAATTGGCGCGGATCGTCGTAGGCGTGGATTTGACTCGGCAGCAGCGAGAAATCCCCATCTAGGCTGTGAATGATCATGCCCGATTGGCGAATGTGACGGCAATCCGCGCGGGTCAGCAGGTGAACCCGATGGCCGCGCTGCGCCAGCCGCGCGCCGTAATAGCCCCCCACCGCCCCCGCCCCGATGACGGCGATCACCGGATCGGACAGGCTCATGGCGATTTCTCCCGCTGGGCAACCATCGCGGCGACAAGGCCGTCGAGGTCGAATTTCCTCGCCTCAGCCGCCGGTTCAAGACCGGCTTCCCGCAGAGTTTGCGTGGTGATGGGGCCGATGCTGGCCAGCTTTGTCCGGGTGAGTTTCCGCCGGTAATCCGGACCGAGCAGATCGACAAGATTCCTTACGGTGCTGCTGCTGGTGAAGGTAATCCAGTTGATCCGGCCGGCATCGAGCGCTTCCAGCAAACCCGCGGGCAATTCCCTCGCCGCTCGAGTCTCATAGAGCGGGACATCCAACACCTCCGCGGCGCCTGCGTGGAGAAGTCGCTGGCGCAGGAGCGGCCGGGCGATATCCGCTCTGAGCAGCAGAAACCGCCGCCCCGCTATGGCATTCCGCTGGGCGAGTTCATCGGCCAACGCTTCGGCCACGAATGTTTTGGGGCATAAATCAACTTTCAGGCACAACTCGCGTTCGACGGCCTGGGCGGTCGCGTCGCCGATGGCGGCGATTTTCGCGTTGGCGAACAGGCGGGCGTCGAGTCCGAGGGCGAGCAATCGCCGCCTCGCCGCCGCCACGCCGTTGGCGCTGGTGAAGCAGACCCAATCGAAACTTCCAGCCGATTCGATGGCCGCATCCACCGGCTTGAGGTCCGCCGGCTCATGCAACTCAATCGTCGGCGCTTCGATCACCGCGGCCCCCAATTCCTCGAGGCGAAGCGAAAGCTCGCTGGCCTGATGGCGCGATCGGGTGACAACCACGGTTTGGCCAAACAGTGCGCGCTTCTCAAGCCACGACAGCGCGTTTCGCAGTTCGACAACTTTGCCGATGACCGTCATCGCCGGAGGCTGCAAATTTGCCTCGGCCACATCCTGGGCCAGACGCGACACGGTGGATACGACCGTTTTTTGCGAGGGCATCGTGCCCCATTGGATCGTGGCGGCCGGCGTGTCCGGAGCCATGCCGCTATCGATCAATCGCCCGCAAATCCGCGCCAGCGATTTCACGCCCATGTAAAACGCCAGGCAGGGCAGCTTGGCGATGACCTCCCATTGAATATCGCTGGCAGGGCCCGGCTCGCGGGCTTGGGTTTGTTCATCGCGGTATTCGTCTTCCTTCTCATGCCCCGTGATTAACGTGAAACTGGAATTGAAATCACGATGGGTAACGGGAATGCCGGCATAGGCCGGCGCCGCGATCGCCGCGGTAATGCCGGGAACGACTTCGAATCGAATCCCCGCCTCGGCCAGCGCCTGGCATTCCTCCCCACCCCTGCCGAAAACAAACGGATCTCCCCCTTTGAGCCGAACGACGCGCTTGCCGGCTCGCGCCTTGTCGATCAGCAGCGCGTTAATCTGTTCCTGCGGCATCGAATGTGCCGCGGCTTTCTTCCCGACATAAATGGCCTCGGCCCGCGGGCAATAACTCAGCAGGCGTGGGTTGGACAGCAAATCGTAAACGACGACATCGGCTTGTTCCAATAATCTCGCCCCGCGCACGGTGATCAGCCCGGGATCTCCCGGTCCCGCACCGACCAGATACACGATTCCAGGCAATTGGGACGATTTCACGGCGCCGCCCATTCTCCAAGCAAGATAGATAACCTTTTCCGCCTATCTGGCCGATGAGCCTACAGGATTTTTGATGTTGACGCAGCAGCGTGGCTCGTCAACAGGCCGGAAAAAAAAGGAGCGTCGCCCATGGTTGCACTGCTGAAAATGCCTGCCCATCTGTCGGAAGAGTCCTGGGCGGACCGGCGGATGTTCCCACGCAAGGAATTTCACGCAACCGTACTGGGCCACCGGCTCGATCACACCATCGAAGCCCGCCAGATGCCCCGCCTCAGTCTCATGCTCCGGGATTTGTCCCTGGGCGGCCTCTCGGCCATTTCCGATCGACCGCTGAGCCGAGGCGAACATCTCACCGTCAACTTCCCGCAAGAGGGCATGCTGCGTGGCTGGGATGCCTTCGGCCGTGTCCTACGCTGCGATCCCAGCGCCATGGGATATCGCGTCGCGCTGGAATTCGATCCACTTCCGGCGGCGTGAGCAGATTTCCTATTTCCTATTTCCTATTGAATGAAGACGCAATTGCGTGCCCCCTCTTCCAATAGGCAATTGGAAATAGGCAATCGCCGCTTACAATCCCCCCATGGCCGAATCGCGGCAGCATTTCAATCCGGATGATTTCCAGATGTCCATCGGCGATCATCTGGAAGAGTTGCGCCGCAGAATCCTCCTGGGTTTGTTCGGCCTGATCCCCGCGGCTTTGGTTTGCCTCATCTTCGGGCAGCAATTCTTGGCGCTGCTGTGCAGGCCGCTCACCACCGCCCTTCAGAAATATGACATCAGCCCGCAGGTTTACACCGATGAGCTGGCCGATGGGTTCATGGTTTACATCAAGCTGAGCCTGATCGCCGCCGTTGTCATCGCCGGGCCGTGGATCATTTATCAGCTCTGGCAATTCGTCAGCGCCGGACTGTATCCCAGCGAGCGCCGCTACGTCACGAAATACGTTCCTCTGAGCATCGCGCTGCTGTTCTGCGGATTGGCGTTCGTCTATTTCCTGGTCCTTCCCCTGTCCCTGCAATTCTTCATCAGCTTCACCGCCGACCTCCCGCTGCGGATGCCGCTGGTGCATCAAGCCCACGCCACCGCCGCGACCCAGCCGACGTTCGTCCAGGCGGTCGCGGGCAATCCAGGCCATCCCGCCGATCTGCAAATGTGGTTCGACACCACCCAGAACCGCCTGAAAATGTTCATCGGCAACAAGGTCCGCGTGATTCCGTTCGGCCCGGACAATCTCGTCGGGACGCATTTCACGCTGCCCGATTATCTCGATTTGGTTTTGCAGCTTTTGCTGACGTTCGGCCTGGCATTTCAGTTGCCCCTGGTGGTCATGGCGCTGGCCCGCATCGGCATCGTCGAGGTATCAACGCTCAGGAGATTGCGGCGTTATATTTACCTGGGGCTTTCCATGCTCGCCGCCGCACTGGCCCCCGGCGACGTGGTCACTGCCACCATCGCCCTGCTTGTGCCGCTGATTCTGTTGTACGAGCTGGGGATTTTCCTGGCCAAGATGCAGCCGAAGACTTCCACGGGGAGGTAACCACCGAAATGGCGTTGCCCTTGCTTATCCCACCCTCACACCGCCCTGCGGCGGCGCATCAGCAGACCGGCAGCGCCGAGCAGCAGCGAGATTGAGGCCGGCTCGGGCACTATGCCGGGTGTTATGTCGAAATGTTTCTTGTCGATGCTGCCGAGAGTCAGCGTAGGAAGAGACGAGGTCTGGGCAAATAGCTCATTGTCCAAGGCGACAGACGCCCCGGTAACCTTGCCGGTCAGGTCGGCGGCCGCCAGGGCGGCGTCGAGATTGAAGCTGGCCGTGATGTCCCAGATGCCGATCCCGGTGACACCCGCCGATTTGATCGTGACGTCGCCCTGCGAGGCGATCGTGTCAGCCGTTCCAACCTGGATGACCGCGTCGCTTGTGAACTTCGGGAGCACCACAATCGGAGTGGCAAGCGGCACGTCGTTGACGGACGTGATTTGCACATCATTGAATAGCAGCGTTGCCTCGACAGTCGTGGCAGTGGCGGGAGTCTCGTTGGAATCCGGGCCCAGAACTCTCCAGGCGCCGCCCTCGTCGAAGTTCAGCGAATGAATCGCCCCTGACGGGGAGGTGGGGGCGATGTCCATGATCAGCTTGCCATCTTGCAACTCAAACTGGCCGTCGGCGACCAGCACCGAGAAGGTGAGGGACGGGAATGTTAAGTTGTCGCTGCCTGGAGGAGACAGGACCGGAGCGCCGAACAATCCGGTCGGCGTCGAACTGACCGGAGGGGGCCCGACGATTTGGGAATCAAATTCGTTGATGTTCGTGTAACTGATGTTCGGACCGATCTGATTGAGATAAAGGGACGCATGGGCCGCGCCGGCCAGAACGAACAAGGGAACGGAACCCAATAGCGCTGACAAGGAACGATGCAAGGTAGTCATGGTGTGTCTCGCCTCCAAAATCGCCGCACGAAAAAGGTTTTGCGGCATTCCGCCATCTAAGCAATAATCATTAAACACACTGTCGCATCTTTCTCCAGGAAGCCGACAGGCACTTCATTCATCAAGAGCGTACAAATCCCGGTAGAACAAAGAGTAACTTAGATCAAACTCGTCAGGGATCAAGTTAAATCTGCACAATTTTTTCAGAATTTTGCTTACCTAAAAGCGACTTTAATAGGTCGATATGCGACATAATAGACCCGGATTTCGCGCTTGGGCATCTTGGGGTTTTGTTTTGATAGTGGCATCGCGGAGGCCCCTCGCCCTGAACCTTGGGAAAAGTCGGCCTCCAAACTCGAAAAAGTTCTTGACGACTGAAGGGGCGGGAGGGACCCGATTTGACAGGAACTTGATGTGAGGGGAACGAAAAAAAGGAACGCCGCTTTGACCCAAGCGGCGTCCCCGCATCATCTCTTGATCCGCATTTTCTCTCTGCTCGATGGCTACGGCAACGAAATCGTCTGCCCCACGCGCAGGGCGCTGGGGGTCAGGCCGGGATTGGCATCGGCAATCTCACGCCACTTCTTGCCGTCGCCGTAGTGCGTCGCGGCAATTTGCCAGAGCGTGTCCCCTTTTTTTATCGTGTAGCTGTTGCTCGACGCCGGGCTGGCCAGGGGCGTGGAAGTTGACAGGGCCGGATCCGGCGCGGCCATCGGGGCCGGCGCGGAATAGGCCGCCGGCGCCGGCGCCACGTTCAACGCGGCGGAATCCGTTGTCGCCGGCTTGGGCTGCTGTTGGCAGCCGGCGGCGATCAGAACTGACAGGGCAATGGCGGGAATGGTGAATTTCACGTGGGGCTCCTTGCTCAAATGACTCTCACGGCCAAGCCACCACCGGGCCTGGACCGTCCATCGTTTTATCGGACGGATTCGTTCTCCAGCATTAAAATCCTTTATTGCGATGGGCCGCGACGGCCCTAATATCCAAGACATGCTTCGCGAGCTGCTGGTCCTTGCCCTGGTCATGATCGCCATCGCCCTGGTCTTTGCCGGGGCGGGGATCGTGATCATGGCCCTGATGCTTCTGCGCCCGCCGCGGATGAAGGATGCCCGGGCTATTTTTCTGCTTCAGCGCCTTTCGCCCGCCGATCTGGGAATGGAATTTGAAGACGTGTCATTCCAGGTCATCGATCAATCGGACGGAGGGAAACTGACCATTGCCGGCTGGTGGATTGCCAATCCCGATGCCCGCGGCCGATGTGCCGTGATTCTCCACGGATATTCGGACGCCAAGGTGGGCGGGATCGCCTGGGCGCCGCTGCTGCGCGAGCTAGGCTTTGCGATCCTGGCGATCGATCTGCGCGCCCACGGCGAAAGCGGCGGCGTTTATTCCACGGCCGGATACTGGGAGCGCCACGATGTGAACCAGGTGATCGATCAATTGAAAGCGGCGCGGCCGGCCCAGACCCGTCAAATCCTGCTCTTTGGCATCAGCCTCGGCGCCGCGACGGCGGCGGCGACGGCGATCCTGCGAAACGATCTGTGGGCCGTGATTCTGGAATGTCCTTTTTCGGACTTCCACCACGCGGCGGCAAACCAGGCGGATCGCATCGGAACGCCGGGAACATTATTCCAGGACGCGGCGTATCTTCTGGCGAAGCGGATTTCCCGCGCCGACTTTGACGCGGTTCGGCCGACGGACACGATTCCGAGAATCCCCTGCCCCCTGATGGTCATCCAATCGTGCGACGACCCATTTCTGTCCGCGGAGGACCTGGCGGCCGTGCGGCAGGCCGTGGAATCGCGTTCAACCGGGCAAGGCCCCAGCATTTGCTGGGCATTGCCGGATACGCACCATGTCGTGGGAATCCGGGAAAACCCGGAGGAATACCGCCGGCGAATTGAAGATTTCCTCTCCAAAGTCTTGGACAACACGGTCGAGGTATGCGAAAAGTAGGGATTCTGGAGTGGAAGCCTTGACGCCGATTCAACAGCTCAAAAGTGATTTCCCGCGGCACACGCGCCGGAAGGGCGAGGATTATTACCGTCGCAACCTGGTGCAGATTGTGGACGGCGAGCCGGGCCGCATCAGCGCCCGCGTGCAGGGAACCGCCCTGTACAACGTGAGCGTCGGATGGGATGACGTGGAATATCATTATCACTGCTCATGCCCGTACTTTGTGCAAGAGGGCGAGCCGTGCAAGCACCTCTGGGCAACTCTGCTGGCGGCGGATGCCAAGGGAATTCTTCCCGACGATGTTGAAGCTGCCGACGACCTTGCGGATGAAGCCGAGGAGGAAGAGTTCGTCCGCGAAGTCCAGACGCTCAAGATCGGCCATCGGGAGGTTCAGTTTCTTCGGTTTCGCGAAAACCAGCGCCCGGCCAACGCCAAGCCGCAGCGGCACGCCGTCTGGCGCCGGCGCCTGACGGAAATGCGTTCGAACTGGACGTGGCGAAATGAACCCGCGGCGAGCGGCTGGCCGGCGAACAAGCAGATCGTCTATGTCATCGAGGCCGAGGCGTCGAACGAGGCGGGCGAACTTGCCATTCAACTGGGTTCCCGACTGGCGAGCAAGCCCGGCGAAATCAAGCGGCTTCGCCTGCGATCCGATCAGATCCACCAGCTCCCCGAGGCGATCGACCGGGATTTGATCGGCCTTCTCGTCGGCGTCGGCAACGGCGAGGATTTCGAATATGACATCCGCGAAATTGACTCGCGTCTCTGGCTCCGAGGCGGGCATCACGACCTGGTCCGCAGGATGTGTCAGACCGGCCGCTGCGTGCTGCGAAGCGGCCCAGACCACGGAAAAATCCAGCCGATTCAATGGGACGACAGCGAGCCCTGGCGGCTTCATCTGGCTGTTCTGCCCGACGGGTCAAAGCAAGTTTATCGATTGGAGGGCACGCTGCGGCGCGGGGGGGAGCGCATGGGCATTGCCGATCCGACCTTGATCGTCGCGGGCGGCCCAATATTCATCGGCGACAAGGCCGCGGCATTTGAAGATGACGGCGCATTCCCATTCGCCCATCTCCTGGCCCGGGAACAGGGCCTTGAAGTGCCGATCGAACAAGGCGACGACCTGGTGCAGGAATTGCTTCAGTTTCCGCGCCTCCCCCGGCTCGATCTCCCCCCGGACATGGGAATCACCGAATCGCGACCAACGCCCCGGCCAAGGCTGGTGCTGACGCCGCCCTCCGGAGCGCGCAGCGGCGGCGAGGCGGACCGCCTGCTCTGCAAACTTTCGTTCGACTACGATGAAACCAACATTGGGCGTGAGCAGACGGGTCCGGCCGTTTTTGACTCGGGCGGCCGACGAATCATTTATCGAGACCCGGCATTCGAAGCCCAAGCCGTTGCCCGACTGCGCGAGCTGGGATTCCGCCCCGACAACGACTTTGGCGGAATCGCTGGCGAGTTCCGCCTTTTGCCGCGCCGGCTGCCGGCGGTGGTCGCGGCCCTGACCAGCCAGCAGTGGCACGTGGAAGTCAGCGGCAAGGTTTATCGTCAGCCGGGCAAGATTCGCATGGCGGTTTCATCCGGCATCGACTGGTTCGAGCTGGACGGCGCCGCCGAATTTGAAGGCGTCAGCGTGAGGCTTCCAAGGCTGCTGCAAGCGATCCGCAAGGGCGAGACGACGATCGTCCTGGACGATGGCACGGTCGGAATCCTTCCGGAGCAATGGCTGAATCGCTACGGGCTGCTGGCGGCGGTGGCGGGAGTCAAGGATGACACGATTCAATTCACGCGCGGGCAGGTCGGGCTGCTGGATGCGCTGCTGGCGGGGATGCCGCCCGCCGACGTTGATGAAACTTATGCGCGGGCGCGCGATGAGCTGCGCCGCTTCGACGGCATCCAGCCGATCGAGCCTCCTGCGTCTTTTGTCGGTTCGCTTCGTCCCTACCAGCGCGACGGCCTGGGTTGGTTCGAATTCCTTCGGACGTTCGGCCTCAACGGTTGCCTGGCCGACGACATGGGCCTCGGCAAAACGGTTCAGGTCCTGGCGCTGATCGAGCAGCGGAGGCTTCTGCGGCAATCGGAACGGGCCGGCGGCGGCCGGCCTGCCGGGCCTTCGCTGGTCGTGGTGCCGCGCTCGCTGGTATTCAACTGGCGCCAGGAAGCGGCGAAATTCACGCCCCAGCTTCGCATTTTGGATCATGCGGCGGCGGACCGGCTCAAGAGCACGGATCATTTTCAGGATTTCGACGTGATCCTCACGACCTACGGCACGCTTCGCAACGACGTCGCCCAATGGAAGGACTTCAGCTTTGACTACGTCATCCTCGACGAAGCCCAGGCGATCAAGAACGCCGCCAGTGAATCGGCCAAGGCGGCTCGGCTTTTGCGCGCCAACCATCGGCTGGTGCTGTCGGGCACGCCGGTGCAGAACCATCTCGGTGAATTGTGGAGCCTGCTGGAATTCCTGAATCCCGGGATGCTCGGCGCGTCGAGCGCCTTTGCCTCGTTGACCCTCTCCGCCGACCGCGCCGTCAGCGCCGAGACCCGCCAATTGCTGGCCCAGGCCCTGCGGCCGTTCATCCTGCGGCGAACCAAGGAACAGGTCGCCCGCGATCTGCCCGAGAAATTCGAGCAGACGATCTTCTGCGAATTGGATAAAGGGCAGCGAGCGCTCTACGACGAATTGAAAGAGCACTATCGCCAAGCCCTCCTCGGCCGCATCGAGAAGGAAGGATTGGGCAAGAGCAAACTTCAAATCCTCGAAGCGCTGTTGCGTTTGCGGCAGGCGGCTTGCCATCCGGGGCTGCTCAACAAATCCCGCATTGACGAGGCGAGCGCCAAGCTCGACACGCTTCTGCCCCGCCTGGCCGAAATCGCCGATGAAGGACACAAGGCCATCGTCTTTTCGCAATTCACGAGCTTCCTGGCCATCGTCCGCAAGGAACTCGACGAGCAGGGGGTCGTGTATGAATATCTCGACGGCAAGACGCGCGACCGCCAGCAATGCGTCGATCGATTCCAGAACGACGCGGATTGCAAGCTGTTCCTGGTCAGTCTGAAGGCCGGCGGGCTGGGATTGAACCTGACCGCGGCGCAATATGTATTTCTTCTGGACCCGTGGTGGAACCCGGCCGTCGAGGCGCAGGCCATCGACCGCGCCCACCGCATCGGCCAAACGCAGCAAGTCTTCGCCTATCGCCTGATCGCCAAGGATACCGTCGAGGAGAAGGTGCTGAAGCTCCAGCAGAGCAAGCGCGATTTGGCCGATGCGATCATCAACGCCGACAATGCGCTGATCAGCAAGCTCGGACGAGACGATCTGGAACTGCTCCTGTCATGAGCCAACCATTGGACATCAATCAAGCGCTGAAGACCGCGACGAAGCATCATCGCAGCGGTCGGCTCAAGGAAGCGGAGCGAATCTATCTGCGAATCCTGAAGCGCAATCCGAATCACGCGGATGCCCTGCACCTGCTGGGCATTCTTGCGACCCAGACGGGCGAACCGGACGTCGCGGTGGAGTTGATCAACCGCGCCATCGCCGTCAAGCCGGCCGTCGCCGATTTTTACGACGATTTGGGACACGCGCTGGTCGTTCTGGGCCGCCACGAGGAGGCCATCACCGCTCACCGGAAGGCCATCGCGCTGAATCCTCGTTCCGTTCGGTCCTATCATTTGCTGGGCATTCTGCTGGGCGACCTGGGACGATTCGACGAGGCGATTACAACCTATCAAAGCGCTCTTCAACTCGACCCGAATGATGCCGACCTCAACAACAATCTGGGCTACGCCTATTTCGCGCGCGACCGGTTGGATGAGGCGCTGGCGTCGATGACGGAGGCGGCGCGCCTGCGGCCGAATTCGGCGCGGATTGAAATGAACCTCGGCCATGTCTGGCTGGCCCGGGCGGAACACGGCAACGCCATGTCCTGCTTCAACCGCGCTTTGGCGCTGGAATCGAAATCCTCCGAGTGGTTGAGCATGCGCATCATGGCGATGCACTATGACCCGGCGTATGACGGGGCGGCGCTGCTGAAGGCGGCGCGGGAGTGGAACGATTTGATCGCCGAGCCTTTGCGCCAATCCATCCGCTCGCATCCCAACGATCGCGGGCCGGATCGCAAGCTGCGCATCGGTTATGTGTCGTCGGATTTCCGGCATCACGTCGTGGGCCAGTGCATTTTGCCGCTGTTGGCGAATCACGACCGCGGGCAATTTGAAATCCACTGCTATGCGAGCATGCCGGGGGAGGATGCCGTCACGGCCCAGCTTCGCCAGCACGCCGCGGGATGGCGCAATATCCACCGGGTCAGCGACGAAAAGGCGGCGGAGATGATCCGCGCCGACCGCATCGATATCCTGGTTGATTTAGGCCTGCATTCCCAAGGCAATCGGCTGCCGATTTTTGCGCGAAAGCCCGCGCCGATTCAGGCGACCTATCTGGGCTATTGCTCGACGTCAGGGCTCTGGGCGATGGACTATCGTTTGTCTGATCCGTACGTCGATCCGCCGGAAGTTGATCCGTCGGATTACAGCGAACGGACGATTCGCCTGCCGCGAACGCATCTCTGTTACGAGCCAAGGCAGGAAACGCCCCCGGTCGCGCCCGTGCCGGCGCTTTCCGCGGGCCACATCACTTTCGGGTGCCTGAACAATTTCAGCAAGTGCTCGTCGGCGGCGCTGGATTTATGGACGCGGATTCTGCTGGCGACGCCTGAGTCGCGGCTGATTCTGCACGCCAAGCCCGGACAACACCTCGACCTCGTGCGAGAGCGCTTCGAGCGCGGCGGCGTTTCGCCGGAGCGGCTGGAATTCCTGGGACGGCAGGATTGGCCGCAATATGTGCAAACCTATGCGCGCATGGACATCGCGCTCGACCCGTTTCCCTACAACGGAGGAATCACCACCTGCGACGCCCTATGGATGGGCGTCCCCGTCATCACGCTGTCCGGCCAAACAGCGATCGGGCGGGTTGGCCGAAGCATCTTGTCGAATGCGGGTCTGCCGGAGTTGATCGCGCGGACGCCCCAAGAGTACGTCCGTCTTGCCGTTGAATTGGCCAACAATCTCGATCGGCTGAAACAACTTCGCGCGGAACTTCGGCCGCGGTTGCTCGCCTCGCCGCTGAAGGACCCGCAACAACTGACGCGCGACATCGAAGCGTTCTTCCGCGACGCCTGGCGAACTTTCACCGCCTCCTCGCCGCCGGGGTGAGGGCCTTATTCTCGTTGCGATGACTCAAGAACCCCAAACCATCTCGCAAGCTCTGCGGAGGGCCGTGGATCACCAGCATCATGGCCGGCTGGCCGAGGCGGCGCAGATTTATCGCGCGATCCTTGCCCAGCACCCCAATCACGCCGATACCCTGCATCTTCTGGGCATCATTGCCGTGATGACGGCGCAACCGGAACAGGCGGTCGAACTCATCGGCCGGGCGATCGCCGTCAATCCGTCGGTGGCGGGTTACCATACGGACCTGGGCATCGCCCTTGCCACCCTGGGCCGCAAAGAGGACGCCATCGCCGCGCATCGGAAAGCCCTCGAGCTGGACCCCCGTCTCTTCAACGCCCGTCACAACCTCGGGAGCGTGCTGACCTCCATCGGTCAATATGACGAGGCGATTTCATCATTTGAAATCGCCGCCCAACTCAAGCCGGACGACCCCAACACGCACAATTGCCTTGGCGTCGCCCTTTTGCTGAGCCAAAGGCTGGATGAAGCGTTCGCGGAATTCGAGGAGGCAAAGCGGCTCTCCCCGAATTCCCCGCATGTTTTCATGCACCTCGGCCACGCCCATTTGGAGTGCGCCCAGCACGATGAAGCGCTGGCCTGCTTCGACCGCGCCCTGGCGCTGGGGCCGCCGGTGGCCAACCGTCTCAGCACAAAAATTTTCGCGATGCACTGTCATCCGGGATACGACTCCTTGGCGATCCTGAAATCGGCCAAGCAATGGGAAGCCCTGGTCACGGCTCCGCTGCCCCGGCCCATCCCCCCGCATCCAAACGATCGCACGGTCGATCGCAAGCTGCGGATCGGCTACGTGTCGCCGGATTTCCGGAATCATCCGGTGGGCCGGTGTATCTTGCCGCTGCTCTCTCATCACGATCGCGGGCAATTTGAAATCTACTGCTATTCGAGCGCAGCTCAGGAGGACTCCACGACGGCGATGCTTCGCCAATGCGCCGACGGCTGGCGAGACATCTGCCCATTGCCGGACGAACGCGTCGCCGAGATGATCCGCAACGACCGCATCGATATTTTGGTCGATTTGGCGCTGCATACGGTGGGACATCGGCTGTCGGTTTTCGCGCGCAAGCCGGCGCCGGTGCAGATCAGCTATCTGGGCTATTGTTCGACGACGGGATTGAGCGCGATGGATTACCGCCTGTCGGACCCTTACGTCGATCCGCCGGAGGTTGATCTGTCCGTTTACTGCGAACAGACGATTCGCCTGCCGCGGAATTACCTGTGTTATGCCCCGATGGGCGATGCCCCGGAGGTTTCACCGCCGCCCTGCCTGAGCGGCGGCGCCATCACCTTCGGCTGTCTGAACAATTTCATGAAATGCTCGGCGGTGTCCCTGGACCTATGGGCCCGGATTCTTCTGTCGGTTCCAAAGTCGCGGCTGATTTTGCACGCCAAGCCGGGACGGCATCTCGATCGGGTGCGGGAGCGGTTCGAGCGCGGCGGAGTGTCGCCGTCTCGATTGGAATTCGTCGGAAAACAGGATTGGCCGCAATACATTCAAACCTACGCGCGGATCGACATTGCTCTTGACCCGTTCCCATACAACGGAGGAATCACCACCTGCGAGGCCCTGTGGATGGGCGTCCCCGTCATCACGCTGTCCGGCAAAACCGCCGTCGGACGGGTTGGCCGAAGCATCTTGTCGAATGTGGGTCTGCCCGAAATGATCGCGCCGTCGCCGGAGCAGTACCTGCAACTGGCCGTGGACCTGGCGAACAACCACGATCGGCTGAAGCAACTTCGCGCGGAACTGAGGCCGCGATTACAGGGCTCGCCGCTGATGGATGGACCGCAACTGGCGCGGGACATCGAGTCCGTCTATCGAAATGCCTGGCGACAATTTTGCACGGGCTAGCGCATGCGAATCCTCGGCATCGATCCCGGCTTGCAGATCACCGGCTACGGCGTGGTCGATTTTGACGTGGCCAAACCAAGAATCGTCGATGGCGGCGTGATTCGCTTTCCCGCCAAGACTTCGCTCGCCCATCGCCTGCTTGAACTGGAGAAAGAGCTGAACGAATTATTCGACGAACACAAGCCGGATATTTGCGCCGTTGAACAACTGTACGCGCATTACAAGCATCCGCGAACCGCGATCCTCATGGGCCACGCCCGCGGCGTCATTCTTCTGGCCGCCCAGCGGCGAAGCATCCGAATCGAGCAGTTCTCGGCCAATCGCATCAAGAAATCGGTCGTCGGCTACGGCCACGCGGGGAAGATGCAGGTGCAGCGTGCGATTCAGCAGGTTTTCAGGTTGAAGGCGTTGCCGCAGCCGCCGGACGTGGCCGATGCCCTGGCGGTGGCGCTGTGCTGCGGGCGATATGCGGCGTGGCAACGAGAGCCGGGCATGAGGTGATCTCCGACTCCCCGCTGCGCCGGTGGCGCTCTCATTTGACGGTCGAGCAGGCGATATTCGGGCTGGCTGGATTCACGTCGATCTTGCGGTCTTTCGGCGAAACGACGAGGTCCATATCTTCCATCGGAATTGCCCCAAGGAGGACCTGATCTCCGAATACCAGTGCGCCGCCGAGACCGACACGATTCTTAAAGCGAATTTCGATCGGCCCCATATAGGGCACCAGCTTCCTGCTGCCGTCGGCGACGGTGACTTCTTTCTGATCGTACTGCTCGAGGCGAAGCTGGACGGCGACATGCTGCGGAATGCACAAGTGGATCGCGCCCGTGTCGGCAAGGGCCTCGACCTGAAGGGGCTGCTGGTCGGGATATCGAGGATTGCAAAGTGTGAGCGTCGTCATGACAAGTCCCATTCGAGTTCATTATAGTCTCTCGGCGATGAGCGGAATAGACGCGGACGACTGTCGTTCCGTTAGATTGTCGCGGGAAATGCATTAGGATAGCGAGCGATGATCTCGGAAATCACCGGAGAATTGCGGCGGGTGCAGCAGGATCGGGTGCAGCTCGCCTGCGGTAGCGTCACTTATGAAATCCTCGTGCCCGCGTCCGACATCCCGGAATTGCAGGCCGCCCTCGGCCAGCAAATCACCTTTCACACGATATTCGATCTGGAAGGCGACGCGACGCGCGGCGGGCTGACGCCGCGGCTCATCGGGTTCCTGCGAAGCGAAGACAAGCGGTTTTTCCAACTCTTCATCACGGTCAAGGGCATCGGCCCCAAGCGCGCCCTGCGGGCGCTGGTCGAGCCCACGGGGCAGATCGCCGGGGCAATCGAATCCAAAAACACGCGGTTTCTGGTGGCATTGCCCGAAATCGGCAAGCGCACGGCCGAGCAGATCGTCGCGGAATTGGCCGGGAAGGTCACGGAATTTGCCCTCGCCTCCGCCCCGCGCCATCCGGCGGCGGCGAGCCATACAATGGGTGAGATCGAAGCGATCGAAGGGGCCGTCCAATTGGGCATCGCCCGCCTGGAGGCGGAGCGACTGCTGGATCGCGCCAAGCAGGCCGATCCCCAGAACGCGGCCCCCGAATCGCTCCTTCGCGAAATGCTGCGCCTGCGCAGCGCTCGCGCTTAACAGCGTCGGCGCTTAACAATAGACGACGGATTGACCCCATGCCTACAAACGGCTTTCGATTGTTCAAGGTCTTCGGGATTACCGTTTATCTCCACTGGTCGTGGTTTCTGATCGCCGTCTACGAGTTGCAATCGCGCAAAGGCGCTTATCAATCGTTCGGCTGGAACGTCGCGGAATTGCTTTCGCTTTTCGGGATCGTGTTGATGCACGAGTTCGGCCATGCCCTGGCGTGCCGATCGGTCGGCGGCATGGCGGAGCGGATCGTGCTCTGGCCATTCGGCGGCGTCGCATACGTCAGCCCCCCGATGCGGCCAGGGGCTTGGCTCTGGAGCATCGTTGCCGGACCGCTGGTGAACGTCATCCTCGTGCCGGTGACGCTTGGGTTGATGTATCTGCCCGGAACTTCCGATCTGAAAAACTTTTTTACGATGATCGCCGAGATCAACCTGGGATTGCTGATTTTCAACATGCTGCCGATCTATCCGCTGGATGGCGGAAAGATTTTGTGGTCGCTGCTGTGGTTCGTGATGGGCATGGGACGCTCGCTGATGGTCGCCAGTGTGATCGGCATGGCGGGCGCCGGCGCACTGGTATTGGTCGCAATGTACTTTGGCGAGATATGGCTGGTAGCCATTTCCCTGTTCGTCGTGTTCCAGGCGTTTGTCGGATTCAAGAACGCCCAAATGCTCCGTCGCCGGGAGACGCTGCCCCGCCGATCGGGCGTTGCCTGCCCCGCCTGCGGGGCCGCCCCGCCGATCGGGCCGTTTTGGGTCTGCTCAACCTGCCACGCGCGCTTCGACGCATTCGATTATCCCACCGCCTGCCCCGGCTGCGGCAAGCCGCACAAGTGGAACACGTGCCTGGACTGCGGCGCCCGCGCGCCGTTCGCGGCCTGGGGCGTCCACATGCCGACGCCGCAAGGGGTCGTCTCCCAAACCGGCCAGCCGCCCTTGTGATCTCCCCGCCCGGCGTTAAAACATTGCTGATGGCACGCGAGCGAATCGTTTCCGGCGAATCGGGCGGGGAGGAGGAGAACCGATTCAACTTCGCCCTGCGGCCGAAAAATTTCTCGCAGTACATCGGACAGGAAACGCTGCTTCGGCGATTGAAGATCGCGGTGAGCGCGGCCAAGGGACGCAAGGAACCCGTGGAGCATGTCCTGCTGCACGGCCCGCCGGGATTGGGCAAGACGACGCTGGCGCATGTCATCGCCAACGAAATGGGGGCGCAGGTCCACGCCTCCAACGGACCTGCCCTGACCAAGGGGGCGGACCTCGTCGGCATCCTTACCAAGCTCAGTCCGGGCGACGTCCTGTTCATCGATGAGATTCATCGCCTGCCGGCCATCGTGGAAGAATACCTCTATCCGGCCATGGAGGATTTCAAGGTGGATATCACGCTCGACGCGGGAATGCACGCGCGAACGATCACCATGCAGATTCCTCCGTTCACGCTGATCGGCGCGACCACGCGGATCGGCTTGTTGACCGGACCGATGCGAAGCCGATTCGGCATCGCCAATCACCTCGAGTTTTACACGCCCGAAGCCCTGCACGAGATCCTTCGCCACAACGCCAAGCTGCTGGAGATTGATTACGAGGACTCGGCCCTTGGGGAATTGGCGCGGCGCAGCCGGGGAACTCCGCGCATCGCCAACCGGCTGCTCCGTCGGGTGAGGGATTATGCCGCCGTCGAGGCCAAGGGAAAATTGACCCCGTCGGTTACGCAAGCGGCGCTGAACCTCGAGGGAATCGACGACCGCGGCCTGGACGAGCAGGATCGCGCCTATCTACGGACGCTGATCAAGGTTTACGAGGGCGGCCCGGCGGGCGTGGAGGCGATAGCCGCCAGCCTCGGCGAGGAGATCGACACGCTGGTGGATGTCGTCGAGCCGTATCAGCTTCAAACCGGCCTGGTGATGCGAACGCGCCAAGGTCGGCGGGCGACGAAAATCGCCTACGAACATTTGCACATCGAATATGTCCCTCCGCCAGCCACGGGCGACGATTTCAGTCCCCAACCCGAACTTTTCACGGACGAAACGGAAAACAGTTAGCCCCCGGTGATTCACCGGGGGCGAATTGTTACGGGGTCGGTGGCGTCCGCGTAACGGTCCAATCGCAAGCAAAGTTGTTAAAAGTTATCCATCCGGTTTCCACCCCGCGGCGTTAAGCTCGCGACAGACCCTCCAAATTCCGTCCCGCCACGGTTATCGGGTGTCAATAATTGGAAATATCGTCACAGCCGGAGCGAGGTTCTGATAACCTTGAATCATCGTGCGGCATTTGCGCTACCTGCCTCTGACATTTCTAATCGGCAAAGAGGGCTTTATCCTCTTTTTCCCCTTCCTCGCAGCTTGCATCGCAATGCATCTGATTTTGCGGTCAATTCTTATGACCTACCGCCATTAGAGCATCTTCACCCCATTCATAGCGCAATTGCAAAACCTTGCGCTGGCGCATTGGACTGCAATGTCATACTCTTTGTCGATGGCTTATGGACAAGCGCTGAAAGATCGTGTGCTGCGGTTGTATGACGAAGGCCAGGAAACCAAGAGCATCGCCGATCGACTGAGGGTGAGCCCATCGTGGTGTCGACGCGTGCGGCAGCGTCGCCACGAGCGGCCCCGCAAGATCGGCGGTGGACATTTCAAACTCGATGACGCCGGCCGCAGCGTTCTGGCCGGCTGGGTGAAGGAGCGGCCCGATGCCACGCTGGAGGAACTGCGGCAGCGGTGCCTGGATGAGCAGGAGATCCGCATCAGCATCGGAGCGCTGTGGAACACGCTGCGGCGGATGAAGCTGTCGCTAAAAAAAAGTCCTTGATTGCCCGCGAGCAGCAGCGGCCGGACGTGGTGCTGGCCCGCGACAACTTCTTCGCCGAGCAACTCAAGGATGTGCCGCTGAAGGATGTGGTGGTGCTCGACGAGAGCTACGCCACCACGCAGTTCACCCGCCTGCGGGGACGTTGCCCACGGCACGAGCGGCTGATTGCTCCCGTGCCGCACGGACATTGGAAGACGCTGACGATGCTGGCCGCCATCACGATAGAAGGCGTGCTGGCCGCGGCCTCGATCGATGCTGCCACCGACAGCGAGATATTCACTTCATTCATCCGTGATGCGCTGGTTCCCACGCTGCGGCCCGGGATGGTGGTGGTGATGGACAATCTGGCGGCTCACAAGATTGCCGCCATCGGCCAGGCGATCGAACAAGCCAAGTGTCGATTGGTTTATCTGCCGCCGTACTCACCGGATTTTTCGCCGATTGAGAACATCTGGTCGAAGGTAAAGCAGTCGCTGCGTACCCGTGCCGCCCGCGTCATTCCCGCGTTGGGTGACGCCATCGCCGTTGCCCTTGCCGCCGTCACGCCGACGGACTGCTACGACTGCTTTGAGGCCTGCGGGTATACGCTACATCTGGAATGAAAATGCTCTAGCACACTGACCTGACTGAACCCTCCCCGGAAGACAACTGATCTCATTGGGCGATGATGGTGAAACACACAGGCCGGCAGGCGAGCCCGAATTGGCCGCGGGTGACGTGAACGATCACCTGCCTCGGCGATGCCGGGAATATGCTTGATCTTCACAAAATCCTGCTGTAGATTCTTGCCCGGCGGAAGCAAGCGGAGGCAGCCAACGGGAGGGATGATGCCCTGTACAAATACATATCGACGATCGTTGATTGAGTGGTTCAGGCATTTGTCGGCGACAGACCAGCGGCAACGCGAGGGGCGATTGACGGCGCCGGTCAACCGCCGCACCGCGTTCGCGGACTTTCGCGCAGAAGCCTTGGAAGGCAGGCTATTCCTGAGCGCCACCCCTGCCACGCTCTGTTCCTTTGGCCAAGAGGGACTGCCATACGGAGTCACCGTAGACAGCCATGGCAATCTTTATGGCACGACCGAGACCGCCGGCTCTGGCGGCGTCGGCAGCGTTTGGGAACTGCCTAAGGGAAGCAGTGCGCCCGCCACGCTCCACTCCTTCAGTGTCATCGACTATGCCGACGGGATAGAGCCCCAAGGAATCACCATAGACAGCAGCGGCAATCTTTATGGCACGACTGACGAAGGCGGTGCTGACGGTAATGGTACCGTATGGGAACTTGCCAAGGGAAGCAGTACGGTCACCACGCTCTATTCCTTTGTCACCAGCAACGTTACGCCAAAGGGAATCGCCATAGACAGCAGCGGCAACCTATATGGCACGACCCAGTACGGTGGCAATGACGGCGACGGCATCGTGTGGGAGCTCGCCAAAGCAAGCAGCACGATTAACACACTATATAATTTCACCGGCGGCGTTTTCGGGACAAACGCCCAGGGAATCACCATAGATAGTAGTGACAACCTATATGGTGTGACCGACTCCGGCGGCGCTTACAGCCTAGGCAACGTGTGGGAACTGGCTAAGGGAAGCAGTATGCCGACCACGCTCTATTCCTTCACCGATTTCGATGCGGGCGGGGCAATTCTATACGGGATCACTAGAGACAGCAGCGGCAACTTGTATGGCTCGGCATTTCAAGGCGGCGCGGACGGCGATGGCACCGTGTGGGAACTGGCCGAGGGAAGCAGTACGGTGACTGCGCTCTATTCCTTCACTGGCGGTGCCGACGGGGGAGACGCCGAAGGAATCGCCGTAGACAGCAGCGGCAATCTTTATGGCACGACAGACATAGGCGGCGCTGCCGGATATGGCACTGTTTTTGAACTCAATTCCGCGAGTTGGCTGACCTCGACCACCACGACCCTGGTTTCATCGCTTCCCTCGACGAAGTTCGGCGAGGCGGTGGCGTTCACGGCCACGGTGACGCCGACTTCCAATCTCAACGGCACGCCGACGGGGTCAGTCACGTTCAATTACGGCAACATCGTGCTGGGGACCACGGCTCTGAACGGGAGCGGCGTGGCGACGTTGACGCTCAGCACGCTGCCCGTCAGCCCCGATACCATCGTGGCAACTTATACGGGAGCGCCGTTGTTCGATTCGAGCGTGTCGGCCTCTATCGTCGAGCCGGTGGCAGCAGCCGCGACGACCACAACGGTGGTTCCCTCGCTGACCAGCGTGGCGGCGGGTCAATGGGTGGACTTGACTGCCCTGGTCAATTCCGTGGCTCCCGGCGGCGGATTGCCGACCAGCGGCACGGTCGTTTTCACCGAAGGCTCGATCGTTCTGGGCAGCAATACGCTCAATGCCGAGGGGGCGACCTTGATCGCTGTCTCGACGCTTCCATCAGGCAGTGACTCGATCATCGCCACATACGAAGGAACGACCGATTATGCCGCCAGCGCCTCTTCCGCCAAAACGGTCACGGTCCAAGGGCCGGTAACGACAACGACGGCCCTGGTTTCTTCGCTTCCCTCGACGAAGTTCGGCGAGGCGGTGACGTTCACGGCCACGGTGATGCCGACTTCCAATCTCAACGGCACGCCGACGGGGTCCGTCACTTTCAGCTATGGCAACATCACACTGGGAACGTCCACCCTCAACAGCAGCGGCGTGGCAACGTTTACGCTCAGCACCCTGCCGGTCAGCCCCGATACCATCGTGGCAACTTATACGGGAGCGCCGTTGTTCGATTCGAGCGTGTCGGCCTCTATCGTCGAGCCGGTGGCGGCGGCGACGACGAGCACGACGCTGGTTCCCTCACTAACCACCGCCGCGCTGGGTGAATGGGTGGACTTGACCGCCCTAGTCAATTCGGTGGCCCCCGGCGGCGGATTGCCGACGACCGGCACTGTGGTCTTCACCGAGGGCTCAACCGTCCTGGGCAGCAATACGCTCAACGCCGAGGGAGCGACTTTGATCGCCGTCTCGACGCTCCCATCCGGTAGTGACTCGATCGTCGCCACGTACGAAGGAACGACCGATTATGCCGCCAGCGCATCTTCCGCCAAAACGGTCACCATTACTCCGGCCATCGCGACCACCACGACAACGCTGGCCGCATCGTCGAACCCGATCACGGTTGGACAGGTGGTCGCGTTTATCGCCACGGTCACTGCCGGCAGCGGTTCACCGACAGGGACTGTCACCTTCATGGACGGTTCAACGCTGATTGGCACGGTGACCCTCAACTCCACGACGCATCAGGCCGTCGCCTTCACCCTTTCGTTGCCCGTAGGGCCGAACAATATCACGGCGACCTATAACGGGACGAGTGGATTCGCGACCAGCTCCGCGTCCGTGAATGAAACCGTCAATCCCGCCGGCGCTGCCACCACGACAACGCTGGCCGCATCGTCTAACCCGATCACGGCTGGACAGGTGGTCGCGTTCACCGCCACGGTCACGGCCGGCAGCTTTTCGCCCACGGGGACCGTCACCTTCGTGGACGGCTCAACGCTGATTGGCACGGTGACCCTCAACTCCACGATACATCAGGCCATCGCCTTCACCGCTTCGTTGCCTGTGGGCTCGAATAGAATCACGGCGACGTACAACGGGGCGAGCGGATTCGCGATCAGCTCCGCGTCCGTGAATGAAACCGTCAATCCCGCCGGCGCTGCCACCACGACAGCGCTGGCCGCATCGTCAAACCCGATTACGGTTGGACAGGTGGTCGCGTTCATCGCCACGGTCACTGCCGGCAGTGGTTCACCCACCGGGACTGTCACCTTCATGGACGGTTCAACGCTGATTGGGACCGCGGCCATCAACTCCACCACGGGTCAGGCCGTCGCCTTTACCCTTTCGTTGCCGGTGGGGTCGAACAACATCAAGGCGACGTACAACGGGGCGAGTGGATTCGCGACCAGTTCCGCGTTCCTGGATGAAACCGTCTCCGCATGAGTGACGACGACCGCGCTCGTCTCTTGTGCGCTTCTGTTTAGGCGATCTTTTGTTCATTGGCGTGCGATGCGGCCAATTTCGTCCTGAGATATTCGCCGGTGTAGCTCTGGGGAGATCGCGCAACGGCCTCGGGCGTGCCGGTGGCAACGATGCGTCCCCCGCCTTCGCCGCCCGCCGGTCCCATGTCGATGATCCAATCCGCGCATTTGATGATGTCCAGATTGTGCTCGATCACCAGCACGGTATTGCCGAGGTCGGCCAGCCGATTCAGGACGTTCAGCAGATTGTGAATGTCGGCAAAATGCAGGCCGGTCGTCGGCTCATCCAGCACGTACAGCGTGTGCCCCGTCGCCGACTTGCCCAATTCCGTCGCCAGCTTCACGCGCTGCGCCTCGCCGCCGGATAGCTGCGTGCTGGGCTGGCCGAGCTTGAGGTAACTCAATCCCACGTCGTTGAGGGCCTTGAGCAGTTGGGCGATGCGCGGGAAGTTCTCAAAGAATGCCAGAGCTTCTTCCACCGTCATGTTCAACACATCCGCGATGTTCTTGCCGCGGTACAGGATTTCCAATGTCTCGGCGTTGTAGCGCGAGCCTCGGCACACTTCGCAACTCACATAGACGTCCGGCAGGAAGTGCATCTCGACGCATTTGTTCCCCTGCCCCTGGCAGGCTTCGCAGCGCCCGCCTTTGACGTTGAAGCTGAATCGCCCGGCTTCGTATCCGCGGATCTTCGCTTCGCGCGTCTTGCCGAAAACCCGGCGGATTTCATCGAAGACCCCAGTGTAGGTCGCGGAATTCGATCGCGGAGTTCGCCCGATGGGGCTTTGATCGATCTCGATCACCTTGTCGATCTTGCTGATTCCGTTGATCGCCTTGTGGGCCCCGGCCTTGATCTTCGAGCCGTAGAGCTTGCGCTTCAGAATGGGCAGCAGGGTTTGATTGACCAGCGTTGACTTGCCCGACCCGCTCACGCCCGTGATGCAAACCAGGCCGCCCAGCGGAATCGTCACGTCGATGTTCTTCAGATTGTTCTGCCGGCAACCCCGCAATTCCAGCGCGCTCTTGTTCGGATCGACGGGCCTCCGCGCCGTGGGAGCGACGATGGCATACTCGCCAATGAGATATTTGACCGTCGTGCTGTGGGTATTTTTCAGCGCGTCCGGCATCGGTCCGGCGCACACCACCTCCCCGCCGTGGGCCCCGGCGGCCGGGCCGATGTCGATCAGATAATCCGACGAGCGAATGCATTCCTCATCATGTTCCACCATGATGACCGTGTTGCCGATGTCCCTGAGCCGCTTCAGCGTTCGAATCAACCGGGCATTGTCGCGCTGGTGCAGGCCGATCGTCGGCTCGTCGAGCACGTAGCAGACGCCGACAAGCCCGCTGCCGACTTGCGTCGCCAGGCGGATGCGCTGCGCCTCCCCGCCGGAGAGCGTCGCCGTCCTGCGATCCAGCGTCAGATAGCCCAGACCCACGTCGAACATGAATCCCAATCGAGCGGAGATTTCGCGGACGATGGGCTCGGCGATCGCCGCCCCCTCCTCCGTCAGCTTCAGGTTCTGGAAAAATGTTCTGGCCGCCTCGACGGTCATCGAGGCGACATCGTGAATGCTGTAACCCGGCAACTGGACCGCCGTCGCTCCCGGCAAAGGCGCCGCAACCGGTCCCGGCGTCTCGCTGTGCAGGCGCACGGCCAGGGCCTCATTTTTCAGCCGCGTCCCGGCACACACCGGACAGGGCAGCTCCGACGTGTATTGATGCAGCCGCGTCTTGACGAATTCGCTTTCCGTGTTTTCAAAACGCCGCTGGAGATTGGGCAGCACGCCCTCGAACCATGTCCCGGTCCCGCCGTCCCCGCGCTTTTCCGTCCCGTCCATCAGGATCTGCTGGACCTTTTTTGGAATGTCTTTGAAAGGCGCGGAATAATTGATCCCAAAATCGCGGCAGAACTCGCGCAGCACCCGGCTGTAAAAAATGTTCATCCGCTTGCCGCCCTTGCGCCAAGCCTCGATGGCCCCATTCTCCAGCGAAACCGCCGGATCGGGAACGACCAGCTCCGGATCGAATTCGCTGTTGGTCCCCAGCCCGTGACAGGCCGGGCAGGCCCCGTGCGGTGAGTTGAAGCTGAACAGCCGCGGCTCCAGTTCCGGCAGCGACACGTGCGGATGCTCGGGACAGGCGAATTTTTCGCTGAAGGTCTGATCCACCCACGAATTGCCCTCCTTCTGCACCGTCACCACGACCGAACCCTGCGAGAGCTTCAGCGCCGTTTCGATGCTGTCGGCCAGCCGCGAGCGGATTTCCGGCTTCAGGACGATCCGATCCACGATCGCCTCGATCGTGTGCGCCTTGGTTTTCACGAGGACCGGCGGTTTATTGCCGGCAAGCTCCAGAATCTCCCCATCCACCCGCGCGCGGACGAAGCCCTGCTTGTTAATGGCCCCGAAGACATCCCGGTGCTCGCCCTTTTGCCCCTTGATCAGCGGCGAAAGAATCATCACCTTCGTGCCGGTCGGATATTTCATCACCGCATTGACGATCTGCGTCGGCGATTGGCTGGCGATGATCCGTCCGCAAATCCAGCAATGCGGCGTCCCGGCCCGGGCAAACAAGACGCGCTGATAATCATAAATTTCCGTGGTCGTCGCCACGATGCTCCGCGGATTCGACGACGCCGAGCGCTGCTCGATGGCGATCGTCGGCGGCAGGCCCTCGATTTCGTCGATGTCCGGCTTCTGAAGCTGTTCAAGAAACTGCCGGGCATAGGCCGACAGCGATTCCACGTATTTCCGCTGTCCCTCGGCATAGACGGTGTCGAAAGCCAGCGTGGATTTTCCCGATCCGCTGAGGCCGGTGATGACCACGAGCTGATCGCGCGGAATGTCCACGTTGAGGTTCTTGAGATTATGCTCCCGCGCTCCCTTGATGCGGATGAATTTCATGGATGCGGTATCCAAAATTTCGCCGGAAATCGAACGAGTCATTGTAGGTGGCGCGAGCGGGGAGGGCAAAGGAATCCGGAATTGGGTAGCGGGTTGGTTTGAGCACTCCGACAGAGCCGGGCCGTGTCGGCCCGGATCGGGGCGACACGCCCCGGCTCTGTGATTTTAGTGAGGAACCGCGTTGCCACGGCTAACCGTATAATCAGCCGATGCGCCGCGGCAAAACCGATCCAGACTGGCCGAATATCGTAAAAAGCTGGAAAGAAACCCAACTCGCGCTGCGGCAAAAGATGCGAATCGAGCCGCTTTCGCCCCTGCCGCGGTTCGTGGCCGGGGCGGATGCCGCCTTTTCCGAAGATAAGCAAAAAGTCCTCGCCGCCGCCGTGGTCTACGATCGCATCGAAAAACGAATCGTCGAAGTCGCCCACGCGATCCGGCCAATCGAATTCCCGTATGTCCCGACGTTCCTGAGCTTCCGCGAGGGACCGGCCGTGTTGGAAGCTGTGGAAAAGCTCCGGCACGTATTCGGCGTCATCTGCTTCGACGGCCAGGGGTATGCCCACCCGCGGCGATGCGGGCTGGCGGCGCACCTGTCGATCGTGCTGGATCGCCCGGGCGTGGGGATCGCCAAGAGCCGGCTCTTTGGAACATTCGATGAGCCGAACGCCCCCGCCGGATCGTCATCGCCCCTGATGGATGGCGAGGAGCAGATCGGCCTGGTGCTGCGAACGCGCCGCGCCGTCAGGCCCGTGTTTGTCAGCATCGGGCATCGGATCGACCTGAAATCCGCCGCGGAACTGGCGATGGCGTGCCTGGGTGGATACCGCATCCCCGAGCCGACCCGGCAGGCGGATATCGAGGTATCGCGGCTGAAAGTCCGATAAACTCAGAAAGGGCGCCGCCCGGCGAGCTATGATCCATTGTTTCCAGAAACGAGTGCGGGCGCGACGATATCGGCGCACAAGGCCTTCGCTCCGCGCTCCCGGTCCGGCAATGAATTGGAAACACGGGATCATGATTCTCGCGGGCGTTTGCGTCGGCGGATGTTTCTCGCCCGATCCCAAGTCGCTGACGAGCGACAGCCCGCCCAGCGCGATCCCGGCCATCAAGGAAGCCGGCGAAAAAAATGACCGCGCGGCAATTCCCCGGCTCGTGCAGGACCTGGACGACAATGACTCGGCGATGCGCTTCGCCGTGATCAACGCCTTGCAAAAGATGACCGGACAGGATTTTGGTTATCGGTACTATGACGACGAATTCGCCCGGCGACCGGCGATTGAGCGTTGGCGGCAGTGGTTGAAGGACCATCCGTCCGGGCAATAGCGGCGAGTCCACAACCATGACAGCCAGCGGCGATAAACCCCAGCCCGCCAGCTCATCGCGCCCAGAGCGGATCGAGTTGAAGATCACCAGCGACCCGGCTAATCTGCGCGAGGTTCGCAAGAAGGTCGAGAGCTTCGCGCAATCCGTCGGAATATCCTCGGAAAGTTCCGATGAGATTGGACTGGCGCTGAATGAGGCGCTGGCCAACGTGATTCGCCACGGTTACGACGGCGCGACCGATCGCCCGATCGTTGTTTCCGTGGAGCGCGGTGATGGAGAGCTTCACGTCTTCATCCGCGATTGGGCCAAGCCCTTCGATCCGTCGGCGGTGAAGCCCAAGGGAAAGCTGTCCCCAGGCGGAGTCGGTATGCGCTGCATCCAGGAATTGATGGACGACGTGAAGTTTGAGCGGCTGAGCGATGGAATGCTGCTGAAGATGACCAAGAAGACGGCGAAGCACGACGAGCGGTGAACTATGGCCGACGCCAGGTGGAACACGGATTTGGTCTCCGCCCCGCGGACGCTGGGCGATGCGGTGATTGCCGAGGCTCGCGGAGAAATCGATCTGCACAACAGCCCCGAGCTGCGCGCGGCGCTGCTGGGGATTTTCGCCAAATCGGTTCCCAAGCGGCTGATCTTGAACCTGTCGCAGGTTCCGTACATGGACAGCAGCGCCCTGGCGGTGCTGGTGGAAGCGCTTCAGAAGCTTCGCCCCTCGGGCGGGCGGCTGATGCTGGTCGGGCTGCAGCCTCGGGTCAGGGGACTCCTGGAAATCGCCCGCCTGGATACGATTTTCGTGCTCGCCGCCAACGAGCAGCAGGCCTTGGCCTTGTAGTGAATTTCACGCCGGATTTCCCGGCGTTGCAGGCGAGATGGAAATAATCGGGTAACGGATTGCCAATGAACCTCGTTCTGCGACCCCTGGTCCTGGTAGTGAACTCCGCGGCGGCCTTCTTCCGTTTTCTGGGAGAATTGACCTACCTGATCGGCGACGCCGCGTTTGGCGTTCGGCGGTCGCTGTTCAACAAGCAAGGGCGTCGTCTGGGTTGGGCCAATCTTTGGTCGCAAATGAACCGGGTGGGCGTCCGCAGCATCCCCATCGTATGCCTGGTGTTGTTCTGCATCGGAGCGATTCTGTCGCTTCAGATGGCTCCGATCCTTCGCGAATACGGCGCAGCCGACAGGGTCGCCGACATCATCGCCATCGCCGTCGGCCGGGAACTGGGTCCGCTGGTATGTGCCATCGTGCTGACCGGGTTTGCGGGCGCGTCCATCGCCGCGGAACTGGGCTCAATGGTCGTCTCCGAAGAAATCGAGGCCCTGGAGGCGCAGGCGATCGATCCGGTGCGCTTTCTGGTGGCGCCCCGAATCCTCGCCACCACCATCATGATGGTCTGCATCTGCGTGGTCGGAGATCTCGCCGGCGGCATCGGCGGGTTCGTGACTTGCAATCTATTCCTCGGCGTCAGCCCGACGATGTATTCCCATCACAGTTTCGATGCCCTTAAACTCAAGGATTTTCTAACCGGGCTGGTCAAGGCGGGGGTCTTCGGCCTGCTCATCAGCGCTCTGGCCTGCCGGCTGGGATTGAGCGTGACCGGAGGCGCTCAGGGCGTCGGCGTGGCCACCACGCGCACGGTCGTGCTCACCATCGTCGCGCTGATCTCGGTGGACCTGCTCTTCACGGGCGTCTTTTATTTCGTCGGATGGTGAGTCATGCCGCAACCCGTCATCGAGGTAATGAACGCCACCAAAATCTACGAGGGCCGGACCATCCTCGACGGCATCCGCATGGACGTGATGCGCGGCGAAACGCTGGTGATTCTCGGCGGCTCGGGCTCCGGCAAATCCACGCTTTTGCGCCTGATGATCGGCAATGTCATGTGCGACGGCGGCGACATCATCGCCTTCGGAAAAAGCCTCCGCAAAATGAACTCAAAAGAGCTGGACGATTATCGAAAATCGGTCGGCGTGCTGTTTCAAAGCGGCGCGCTCTACAACTCCATGACGGTGGCGGACAACGTTGCCTTGCCGCTGCGCGAGCATTCCGACCTGTCCGAGGAGATCATCGAGATCATGGTCAAGATGAAGCTGGAGCAGGTGGATCTGCGGCAACACGCGGAAAAGCTGCCGGCGATGCTTTCCGGCGGCATGAAAAAACGCGCCGGCCTGGCGCGAGCCATCGCCCTGGACCCCAAGGTGCTGTTTTACGATGAGCCGTCCGCAGGCCTCGATCCGGTGACCAGCGCGGAGATCGATCAGCTCATCATCGACCTGAACAAAAAGATGGGCGTCACCAGCGTCGTGGTGACCCACGAGATGCATTCCGCTTTCCGCATCGCCGACCGAATGGTTCTGCTGGATCGGGGCAAATTCATCGCCGAGGGAACCCCCGAGCAGATGCGCAATCATCCCGACCCGCTGGTGCATCAATTCGTCTTCGGACTGGCCCAAGGCCCGCTGACCGACCGGCGCCGCGCCGGCGGGTATGAAGAGGATTTGTTCGGATCGCTCGGAGGCCTTTGAGCCTCGGAGGCTTTTAAGTCATGGTCAAACAACGCAACGCGCTTCGCGCCGGCATTTTCATGCTGGTGAGTCTCGCCCTGATCGTCTTTGTCATCGTCGCCATCAGCGGCGCGGCAAAATTCACCCAGGCCTTCAAAACCTACGGCGTCGCCTTCTCGCTGCAAGACGACATCGGCGGCCTGCGGCCGGGGGACGACGTGCGCATCGGCGGGCTGAAAGTCGGCAGCGTCCGCGACATTCGCATCGACCAGGAGCGTTCCGCCGTCATCGTCTTCATCGACATCCCCGGCAAATACCTCCTCGCCAGGGACGCCGCCGTTCAGGTCCAGCACGGCTTGACCGGCACCGCGGCGATCAACATCAACAATCTCGGCGGCGGAGCGATGTTGGCTTCCAACGACTATCTGCGCGGAAATCCCGACGCGACAACCGATCTGATTCACCAGCTTTCCGGCATGGGGCCGGACCTGCGCCAAACCCTGGCAAACGTCAAGATCGCCTCCGACAAGCTGAACACCGATCTGGATAAATTCGCCCAGACGTCCGATTCCTTCACCGCAACCGGTTTGGCCGCGACGACAACCGTGCAGGAGTTGCACGTGCGCGTCCCGGAACTGATCGCCCGCGTTGAGGACCTGACCGATTCGGGCGTGCGCATGCTCGACACCTGGCGCAATTTCCTCGGGCCTTCCAGCGGCGAATTTCATCAGACCGTGGCGAATCTGAACCATGTCACTGGCGACATTCGCCGGCGCTTGCCCGACGTCCTGGATCGCCTTCATGGGATTCTCACCAAGATCGACATCGCCGTCGGACGCGCTTCCACGGCCTTGAGCGAGATGCAGTCGGCCTCCGGCAATCTGGACGCGGCCACCACCGCGCTGCGGTCGATCCTGGTGGACAATCGCAGCAAATTGAACGGCATGATCGAATCGCTCAAGGCCACCAGCGACAACCTCAAATACGCCAGCGTGGAGATTCGCCACAGTCCCTGGCGATTGCTGTATCAGCCCAAGCCGGATGAGATCGCCAACCTGAACATTTACGATTCGGTGCGCCAGTTTGCCGAAGGCGCCGACAGCCTCGACAACGCCGCGTCGGCCCTGCGCGATGCATTGAAGGATCCCCACGCCGACCCGGCCGAGGTGAAGCGCCTGATGCAGCATCTCGACGACAGCTTTGCACGATTCGAGGGAGTGCAGCAAAAGCTCTGGAAAGAGGTCCGGGAGTGAGGCAACCGCTGAAATCGCTCGGCAATTTAAGTTGATCGCGATTCGGACAGTCGGTTGGATGCAAATTCAAATGCGGGTGCTGGCCATGCGTAGTGAAGAGGTATACTACTTCAGTGCGCAAAACGGGCATTTGTCGTGCAGTCATCCTTGCGGCAATGGTTGTTTTTGTCTGCCGGGCCTGGGCCAACCCCGTCACAGTTCATGTCGTCGATGCCGATGGCAAGCCGATTGCCGGTGCAACGGTCTCCAAATTGGTCGGCACAGCTCTTCTCAAGTCCCGGTTTCTATTGGAAACAACTCCGGTGACCCTCGGCGTCACGGACGCCGGCGGCACAATCCAGTTCGACTGCGATCCGTCCGAGCGATCGGCATTTCTCGTTGCGGCACGAGGTAAATCGCCTCGAGCGTTTGGCTTTTGGGGTTGTATTCCGCCGACCTATCGGCTCACGCTTCAGCCTTCCAGCGCGACGTACAGCGGCCGAATTTTAGATATCGCCGGCAAGGGGGTGGCCAACGCCGCAGTGCGAGTCCGCATGCTCAACTTTCAGCTTCTGGAATCGGTGCGCGTCTTCACCCCGGATTATCCGGGGATCAGCTACGATCTAAGTGCCCACACCGACGCCGACGGACGATTCAACTTGCCCGCTCCGCAGGAAGGATCGGTGGAGAACGTGGACATACAGCGTGACGGCGCGTGGCATTTGGCCATGCCATCTGACGGAGACACAGACACGGCCCTCAGCGCGCTAAAAGATGGAAGTTATATCGGGCGCACTGGCCCCATCGCCATCGCGGATTTGGCACAACCCACCTCCCGGCCCGCTCCCATGCCGACGCTCGCGATTCATCTGCGCGTCTTCGATGCCTCCACGAATCGGCCCATTGAAAACATCCGCGTGATTCCAGGCGGCTGCCGATCTCCGGATCAATCGTTCCGCACTTTGGAGTCGTACGCAATTGACTTGCCGGGCAATGAGGCGACCTGGACGTTTTACGACAATGCCTGGGCGTATTTTCTACGCGTCGAGTCCGATGGCTACGCCGCTGCCCCGACGAGGATCGTCAAAGCATCAGAAAAAAGTGCGGACGTGGAAGTGCGATTGATTAAGGCAAAGCCACTCTCAATTGCCGTCCGCATCCCGTCCGGCCATCCGGCAACCGGGGCGAAGGCGTACCTCTCAACGCCGACGATCGCCCTGAATGTCCCATCACTCGAACCACGCTGGGACGATTCGCCGCCGATCGCGGTGGCCGGCGACGACGGCGCGATTCATTTCATTCCGCCGAACGAGCCGTACCGATTGGCAATCGAGCAAGTCGAAGGATCGGCGGAAGTCCCCTGCACCGATCTGAACGACAAACCACTGGTACTCGATGCCTGGGCCAGCGCCGACATCCACCTTGGCTCGGCGAAACATCCGCTGGGCCGCGCGTTCATTGAGCCTCAATCCGGCATCAGTGAGGCGCTGCACTGCCCGATATCCTGGATGGGGTTCTACCACAGCGATGCCAATGGCCACGCGGCAATCTCCGCTTGGCGGCCAGGCGGCTTCCGAACCACGGTCGTGCTTCCGCGTACCGTGGCTGCAGCGGCCGGCTGGAGCTATCTGGAAATGTCGCGCAAGCTCAAGCCAGGCGAGCATGTGGATTTGCCAGTGATGACGGGCGCTACGACTCTGCAGGCGTCCCTGGCGGAATTCCCGGGATGCAAATGGTCGATGTTGTGGATCAATCCGGCCGGGCCAGCGGCCCACCTGCCACCAGATGTGAACCGCCTGACCGGCAACGCTCAGAATGTCGCGGTCGAAAAAGCCCAACACGCTGCGCCGGACCCGCATGCGGTGGAAGACGTTGTTAGCTATATTCAATTGCCAGTACCCGATGACGGCCGCGTATCGGTCGCCGGGCTGCGGCCGGGAACTTACGTCCTCGGAGGGTACGTGGAAATACCTCCAGGACATCAGGTTGCCTACACGTTAAATTGGTATTTCTCCGTGCCGGCTTCAGCCCCTCCGATGGTCGATCTTGGCGCCGTGTCACCGGTTCCGGCTGATCCGCTGGCGCTGCGAATCGGACAACTCACTCCCGATCTCGTGGCCACGGCGCTCGACGGCAAGCCGTTCTCGCTGAAAAGTCGGCGTGGGCAATGGGTCTTGCTCGATTTCTGGGGAACCTGGTGCGGATTCTGCATCGCGGAAGAACCAACCTTGAAGGACGCCTATGAAGGCTGGTCGCGCGACGGCAGGCTGGCAATGGTCTCCGCTTCGGTGGACGACACCGTGGAACAAGTCCGCCGACATGTCGTGGAGAACAAGCTGCCCTGGACTCAGTTGATTCTTGGCCCTCGCGAGCAGACGAACGTGCCAAAGACCTTTGGCGTCGATGGCTATCCGTCGATCATGTTGATTTCGCCGCGCGGAGAGGTGATCGAGACCGATTTACGTGGAATAACGTTGCGCGACGCCCTGATCAAATACCTTGGTCCGCCCGCGCCACCGGACACAAAGGAACGGTAACGTGCAATGCCCTGTTTTGTATTGATTAGACAAATCAGCGCATAAAAAAACCCCGTAGGCGTGGGTGAGACCTACGGGGTAAGGAGGGAAGAAACACTTCGCAGTACTACTACGTTCGTCCCATAATACCTGTTCTCTTTAATAAATCGCCGCCTTTTTGAGTCGCATGGCCGTTACACCGACGCCAGAGTTTGCTCCACCTTTGACTTTATCTCCGCCCAACGCGCTTCAGGACGCTTGCTGACCGTCACAAAATCTCCCAGGATCAGCAGGCTCGTCACACCCGGGATGGCGAACAATCGCGAAGCGATCGGGTGGTCCTTGCCCGAGTCAGCATCGAGAAAACTTGTCGGTCGATCCACTATCACCCGGTCCAACACGAATTTCACCGCGTTAGGATTCGGCGTCGGCTGAACTTCCCTTACCTCGTATGGCAAGCCGGCCAACCTCCCGTCAATAGAAAATATAGCAGGAGGATTTCGCAGTTCCAGTGGTAATTTGGGGAATTTTAAAAAAATCCGATTCGGGGATGCGGGGTCCAGACGTATCGGCGGACTGGGGCGACACGCACCCGGCTGTGTGGTTTTAGACTGACCACGACCAACGTAATGCCTCGCTCTTTCGATCAATTCTCCATGACGGCAGGATTCAATTTGTGGAGGAGTGCGATCGGCTCTTGGGACTTGTCGTCCCTGGCGACCGTTTGGCACATGGGGTCTCAATCGCGGTCGTCAGGTGGGCAGCGCGAACTAAACGCCGGTCCACCGCTTGGGAGTGCAACCCGCACTGAGCCCGCGCGGTGGCCGGCGTTCGTTCGTCAAGTTTTTCCTCAGGCGGCGCGACGATTTCGCCGCAGCGCCAGCAGCATCCCCGCAGGCAGCAGAATCAGCGCCGTCGGCTCAGGAAGGTACGCTGCAGTTCCATGGAGCAAAATCCAGTTGATGTCGGCCTGGCTGAGCGCCACGCCACCCTCGGTGGCTCCGAATGCGATATTGGGAAGGGTGTTGGGGCCGAAGGTGAACACCGCAGACTCGTCGTCGGTGTAGTACGACATGGCGGTATTGCCGTTGTAATTGGTGTAAGTAGTATTGGGCACGTTGATGGTAACGTTGACGGGATCGCTGGTGAGCATGGGCGATCCTGAGTCGCCATCAAAGCCAGCCCCGGTTCCCGCCTGAGCAATGTTCTGCGGGTTCTTCACGGTGAACTGGTCGGAATTGTAAGTATATCCACCGGGACCCGCGAAATTCGCGACGATATTGGAAATCGCATCGCTCAGAAAGCGCTGGGTACCGTAGCTGCCTTGTGCCACGTATTTGCCCGCCGCCAGTTTTCCCTGGTTTCCAAAACCGATGTCGGAAAAGTAGTTCATGTCCTGGACAATGTTGTTGCCCGAGTCGAGATGATAGGCCGGCGTCAGGCTGATTACGTCGGCATTGTACGCTGGGTCATACGTGCCATAATCGACGTTCATTACGGCAATATCCTCGGTTCCAGTTGCCCCCCAGCGCCAAACATTAACCGCATTGTAGTCATTGAAAGTGGAGGCGCCCGCGAGGGGAGGGGTGACCGGATCGTTGCCGAATGAGATGCCAAGGTTGGGGAGGGTGCCTGCGGCAAAGGTACCTGTTGCCGAGACGACATGATCAGCCGTCAAGACTTCAAAGAAGCCATTATTATCGGCACCCTCTGTGTTCCCCACGATCTCGCCCGTTCCGTTAAAAGTTCCGACGCCGCTCCCAACCTTAGCGTTAGCCAACACCTGGACGACAGAATCATACGTGGGGTTGACGGTTTGGTAGTCCGGTCCACTGGCATATGCCGGCAGCGACCAAGCAAGAGCCAATAATCCAACGCCCAGCCCTATCGTTTTCGACCCAAATCCGCGCGAGACAACCGCACATCGCTGAACTGATTGGCGCATTGCAAATCCTCCCGAGTTAGATAGGAATTTTGAACAAGCGACAGAAGCCGTCGACACGCTCAACACCTTGCCTCGCTCATTCAGAAAAATTCGCTGCGTCCGATGACGCTGGTCGGGATTATAGTATCAGCTTCTTAATCCGCAAGAAAAATATCTAAAATGAACAGTAACTATCTAGCGTCCTCTCAACCGCCTGGTTATGAGGTGCGTTGGGATCGAGCAATGGCTTTCCGTCGGCCGGTCCATCTACTATCTACTGGCATGGCCAACAGCAACGGGCGATGCCTGCATTGGTGATGCACCGCGCCGCGCTTCCCATCAACTTCCCCTGTTGTGCTGAAATCGCTTACCCTACCTAAGATGAATCGCAGTCTTCGTTTCTGTAAAGCTATGCACTCAATGTGATTAAGCGCAAACTACGGGCGTGGCAAAACTGGCCGATTTCGCGTCACCTATGACTCATAATGCGGAACATATCAAACATGGAACAAATTAAAGGTGACGCGAACAAACTAAAACTGACGCGAAGTTTTTTAATTCCGCTCTTCGATAAACTAAAACTGACGCGAAGTTTTTATTCCGCTCTTCGTAGCATTCGTGACGCGAAGTTTTTATTCCACTTAATTCCGCGCAATCATGCCGGCGACTTCGGCTTCGAAGAGAAGATTATCACGGCAAACGTCGCCTCGGACGACGAGCCAGGGCCAGCGCGGCTCCGGCGCCAATTTCCGGAAGCATTCTTCGACTTCGGCGGTCTTGCAATAAGCGACGGCTTGCACAACCTTCTGAGGCGGACACTCCAGGTCGCCGAGCACGGCGCGGAGGCACTCAAGGGTCATGCGAATCTGACCGGAAGCGTCGCCGAGGCAGCGGGTGGCGCCGGTGGGATCGATGGCGGCGGTGCCGGAGACGAAGACGGTTCGGCCGGCGGGCGTGCAGACGGTGGAAGCGCGGGCGAAGGATGAGCCGTATTCCAGGGCCGAGCGCTGCTTACCGGCGGCCAGGTGTTTGCAGAGACAGCCTTGAGGAGCGTAGCGACAGGCGGCTTCGCCCGCGACAGCGAAGAGGTCGATGAGACACCGGGCATCGCCGGCCGGGCGCACGCCGATGCCGGTGCTGGCCGGCAGGCGGCAGGTTTGTGCGGAGTTCAGCAGATGGCGCTCGGCGAAGAAGCGGCTTCGCGTCGCATTGAAACTTGTGTACCAGCCGAGGATATCGTTCAGGTAGCACCAGGTGCGGGCGATGGAGGTCATGTCGGCACCGGCCTGTTTGAGGAGGTCTTCGGCTTCTTCGAAGGCCGCCCACGTCTGCGTTTCCCCCGAGCCGCTACGATGGATGGGCAGGGCGCTGGCGGTAATCCAGCGGCAGCCTTGGTGATGGATCAGCCGGCCGCAGGGAGTGCCGTGGACGGCCAGAAGCCGTGGCCTGTGGGGCAGGATGATGGCGTAAACTTGCACGCCGCGAATGGTGTTTTCCGGGCCGCCCACGAGCCACGTCGGAGCCACGCCATCATCCAAATCGCCGTAGGTGTCTGCCCGCAGCTTGGCCAGAACCTGCATCGCATCGGCCGGCGCGAAAATCCGTTCCTGGCAGATCCATGCCCGTTTTTCCCGCAACAGATTGTGGATGCCGGCAAAGATTTCCCGACCTTGCTGGGTGAGGGAAAGGCCGGGGTCCGGGCGGGCGGTGAGGTAGATTTCGCCTCCCGCGCCCAATCCAACGCCGTGAACCATCATGTTCACGTTTTTGCCCACTCGCAGCGCGGCGGGCCGCGCCTGACGCGGGGCATGCGGCTCAATTGGATTGTAGGAGATAGCCATCGGGATCCTTCCCGCGAACGCGCCGCCACCACACTTGCAGCGTCGGCACGTTGATGGTGATGAGGAACAGCTTACGCAAGTGGTCGGCCGGCGCCTGGAGGGGGCGAACGCCGTGCCAGGAGTGATCGGTGCGCTGGAACAGCAGGCTAGCGTTCCCGCGCGGGTCCAACGAAGCGGCGATCTTGAAATCATCAAACCCGGGCGCGGAGTGCGGCTTGAAACGTCCGCTGTCGTCCAGCATCAGGATCTGACCCCCCCAGTTCGTATCCCAGTCGGACTCGGTATTGAAATAGAAGATATGCGTGGCCAGCTTGCGGCGCGCGTCGCAATGCGGAGAGACCGAACAGCCCTGCCAGGCGTAGTACCACTCGAAGGTCAGGATGAATTGCTTGTCAACGCCGAGCATGCGACGCAGGAAGGACTGGTACGTGGGTCCCTGAAGCTCGGCGATGAATTCCCGCCAGGTCGGATCGATGGGCAGGCCCGGCCGATAGTGAAGGAGGTGTCGGTCATGGCTGGCCTGTCCGTAGCCGCGTTTGATTCCGACTTTGCGATCGAAGATCGAGACATCGGGGAGGGTGGCGCGGAGGCGCTCGAAGGCTTCGTCAGTTAAGGTCCTTTGGAAATTGACCCATGGGTACGGATGCTGCTTCTGAAAGGCATCGGTAGACGCTTGTTCGATGCAATCGCGGTTTAGATAGTTCATTGTCCAGCCCCGGCTCTCGTGGAGCCTGGTAAAATGACCCGAGATTTCCCCGCCCGGCCCCACTCCGCCGCCGGGGGAGTGCTTGGCGACCCCGCGGGTCGCGTATTCCGCCGTGTCGGGGGACATCGGAGCCATCTTCCCCGACATCAAAGGACTATTGAGTCTGAGTTTTAGCCTACGACGACCTATTTGGCAATCAGGGAAGTGCGCATATTGCCATCGGACTCGCTGCTGTTAAGCTTCCCGATTCTTCCTGCACACGCGTGCGCCGGATCAGGAATTGGGCCGACTCGTGTCGAAGATCATCACCATCCTCGCTTTCGTCTTCCTCCTTACCGGGTCATCCATCAGCCGTGCCTCTGTCAGCGAGCAACCGTGGGTCCATATCCGCTACGACTCCGGGCAGATCAAAGAGAGTTGGGACAACCTTCAGACGGGACAGACGTACGCCATCCGAAACGACGGCAGCGTCGTTTACTTCAACGACCTAACCAAGACCCAGCTCTGGTATTTTAAGGACAGCGGCGAAATCGAGCAGGACGCCCCCACAATCTACGCCCCAGGCGCAACCCCGCATCCATGGAAGCCGCAAACTGCCTGGGACGTATACGTCGCTCCCGTCGAACGAGCCGCGGCCGCAACACAACCTGCCGGCTTATCCGCTCCAACCGTCGTCCGCGTGCCGGATACCCTCAACGGCCTCCCCGTCATTCGCTTCGATAGCTATTGGACCGACTTGCGCGGGATCAAGTTTCTTCACGAGCAACTCTGGGCCGACCCTCGCACGCATCTTCCTGTGCGCATTAGAACCCGCCTCAATGGGTGGAGCGTCGGCGACTATGACTTCCCGCAAACAGGTCCTGCCGATATCTTCACGCTTGGCGTGCCCCGCGGCACCCCTATCGAGAATTTAGACGCCAAGCCTCCCGATGAGGTTCAACATGTCCTCGACGCGATCAATCGCAACTGCGACGACTTCCTGAAGAATTATCGCGCCGTCGTGACGGTGACGCCGGACAATTCCATGCCGATGAACGCCCTCGATATCATTTGGCGGGATGGTGACAAGGTCCGCGACGACCACCATCTCCCCGGCATCGAGTTGCAGGATCATCCCGCTCCACCGCTCCCAAAACCCGTCACTCCCGAGGCCCTCGTCACATGGGCCGCCCAGCATGAGCCGGTGGCAAAACAACTCATGGACAGCCAGCGAGAATATGTGTGGTTTGCCGCTAACGCCAAATCTCCCAAGCCGCAGGTGCAGATCACGATCCATCGCGATACTCCCCACCTTCTCGACACCAATTCCTGGCCCGATGCGATCCAATGGCCCACGCGCCTTTATTCCGCCTCTTTTTTCCATTTGCTGGATGCCAATGCCGAAACGCCCGCCGGCTGCATCGGTCTCCGCATGGGCGGCGAAGGCAACAACCGCACCGATTTTTACGTCGATCCCTTACACGACTATGTGTGTGTCAAGCAGATCGTATGGAACAAGCATGGCGCCCAATGGGCCAAAAGTCGTGTGCTCACGCTTTCCGGCCTCCGCCGCATCGACGGCCATATTGTTGCGGACACACGGAGGATGCGCGACTACGGCAACCCCCCGCACCACACCCCGGTTAATACCGAGACAACCGTGATTGACCTCCTCCCAGTCACCTCCGCCAACTATCCGCCCGGCACGTTTGATCCGGCTTCCCTCACAACCGGCGCTGATATGATCGATCAATAAGAATCTGAACCGGCAACGCCCACACCATGCGCAATAGCATGAACGTGCAACAAATCAAGGACTCAGATATTGACATCAGACTCGCTGCCGTTACACTTCCCGATCCTTCCGGCTCACGGGCGTGCCGGAAGGTTTTTTGTCTGTGAAGGACCAGCGATGAGCACCTACATGCCCAAGCCGGGCGAAGTGAAATGCGACTGGTATGTCGTCGATGCCACCGACCAGGTATTGGGCCGGCTCGCGTCGAAGATCGCCATGATTGTCCAGGGGAAGAATAAGCCGACCTACACCCCGCACGTGGATACCGGCGATTTTGTGATCGTCCTGAACGCCGAGAAGATCAGGGTCACCGGCAAGAAAGCGGACGTGCTGGAATATGACACGTACTCGCGCTATCCAGGCGGCCGGCATGTCTATTCCTATAAGAGGATGCTCGAACGTCATCCCGTGAAGCTGGTGGAACTGGCGATCCGGCGAATGTTGCCCAAGAGCAAGCTGGGCCGCGACATTCTCGGCAAAGTGAAAATTTACAAGGGGAATGGGCATCCGCACTCAGCCCAACGGCCCAAAGAACTGAAGCTGGCTGTGTGAGCCGGTAAGATCGAAATTCAAAGCGAAAGCGAATAAGAATGTCTGAAGACGCAACGCCAACCCCAACAGTTGAAAAACCGCAGCCGGCCGCGGAAGCGGCGCCGAAGGTGAAGCCCACCTACACCTGGGGCGTGGGTCGGCGCAAGTCGGCGGTGGCGCGGGTTCGCATTGCGCCGGGAAGCGGCAAGATCGAGGTCAACGGACGGACACTCAACGACTATTTCACGGCGGAGCAGGATCGCAAATCGATATTCGGCCCGTTGGAAGTGACCAATACCGGGGGGAAGATGGACATCTGGGCCCGCTGCGACGGCGGCGGCCACACCGGTCAGGCCGGGGCGATCGTTCTGGGGCTGGGGCGGGCGCTGGCCAAGTATGATTCGAGTCTGGAGCCCGCGCTTCGCGGCTCCAAGTTTCTCACCCGCGACAGCCGAATGAAGGAACGAAAGAAATACGGCCAGCGCGGCGCGCGGCGGAAGTTCCAGTTCTCCAAGCGGTAATCGCCGGATCGCGAACGATAACTCGCAATAATTAGCGGCGGCGCGACCTGTGCCGAGCCTATCGAGGCAAGCACCGCGGGCTCGCCCCCCTCTCACCCCCCCCCATCTGATCCTCCAGAGCCTGAAGCTCCTTTCGCGTTTTCAGATCGAGCCTCCGCCGCTCCCGCTCCAGTTCCATCGTCGTCCTCATTTCCTCCGCATCCGTCGGGCCGATCTTCCGCTCGCCGATCAATCCCATGCCTTTGAGAAGCTGCAGCGCCGTCCGCGCATCGCCCGCCTCTAGCGCCTTCTCCACCGCATCCGTCGCTTTATCCGTCAGGTTGAGAAGACGTGATTGGCAGCTTTCGCGAAGCTGATCGTGCCACTGGTTGTACGCCGCCCGGAACGCCGGATTGTTCTTCAGCCAGTCATACAACGTCGTTCGGGAGATCCCCGCCGACCGCGCGGTTTCCGTGATCGATTTGCCCACCAGCAGCGACTCCAAAGCCGCCTGCTGATCCGCCCCCAACTCGCGCACCGCCAGCTCTTTCGTTTCGACCTCAGGCATAAGTACCTCGCTCAAAAAAACCACGTCCCTCTATTAAAGGGTCCAAAAGGTGAAAGTTTTGGACGTGTTTTTTGAGAAAAATATTGTCGCAGGTGCCCGACATCGCCCAAAACTGTTCAGTTTTGTTCGGTTTTGTTCAGTCGGGCGGTCAGGACCCGGTCGTTGCCCGCGTGATCCTTGAGAATGCGCACATCGGTGAACTCGGCGTGCTCAGCGGCAAGCTGACGGGCGGATTTCCCCTGATCGAATGCGATTTCCAGAAAAATGTGCGCTCCGGGCAGCAGGCGCGGCGGGGCCTCGGCCAGGATTCGGCGATGAACGACCAGCCCGTCGAGGCCGCCATCGAGCGCGGCCAGCGGTTCGTACTGGCGCACGCTCCGATCGAGCTGGGGAATCTGGCTCGTCGGGATGTACGGCGGATTGGCGACCAGCAGGTGAAACGGCGAGCGATCGACGAGCCGATCGAGCGGGGCAAAGAGATCGCCCTGCTCGACGATGACGCGACCGGCCAGGCCGAGACGCTGAAGATTTTCACGGGCGATGGCGATGGCGGGACCGCTATTGTCCGTAGCCACGACCACCGCCTCTTTGACGTTGTGAGCGATGGCCGCCGCGATGCAGCCGCTGCCCGTGCAAAGATCCAGAATCCGGGGGGCTTCCAGGCTCGGCTGATGCCGGACGAGCTGAATCACATTTTCCACAAGCGTTTCGGTGTCGGGGCGCGGGATCAGCACATCGCGTGTGACCTGGAATTCGAGATTAAAGAAATGGGCGCGGCCGGTGAGATAGGCCACGGGCTCGTCCTCGGCGGCGCGGCGGACGAGTTGGCGATAGGCCGCCAAGTCCTGCGGATCGACGATGCGATCGTAATCCGTGTAGAGCTTGATTCGCCCGACCCCCAGGACGTGGGCCAGGAGCAGTTCGGCGCTGAGCCGCGGGGAGTCGATCCCCTTTCGCTCGAAAAACGGGCTAGTCCATTCGAGAAGTCGGCGGAGGGTCCATGTCCCATCGGATTCGGGCATTATAGACGCATTGTACAAGCGGCCGACGCGCCTTAACACCGTCGCCAAAGCCTATTGTGGCTACGCCTGCCCTTAGCTTGTCGCAAACAGCGTTGCCGATTCGCTGTTCCGATGGCGTCATTGCGGACTACAATTTAAGACGTCGCGTTTGTTGGTGGAGTACGACATGAGATTTCTGCCGTTGTTGATGATATTTCTTTTCGCCGCGGTAACAGTTCACGCCGATGTCATCAACCTCACCGACGGCACGAAGGTTGAAGGCAAAATTCAAAGGACATCTGATGGCTGGACCGTCACGCAGAAGGACGGGACGGTCCAGACGGTATCGGCCGACAAGGTGGCTTCGATTGAAGCCAGCCGCGGCGCCCAAGAGGTGTCGGTGTCGGAGGATCGGCTGGCGTCATTGCGCCGGGTCGCCGAGCATCTGTCGGACATCCAGGACATTGTCAGCCGATACCAAAAATTCGTCCAACAGACGGGCGACCAGGCCGTCGCGGCCGAGGCGAACAAAGACCTGCGCCTGTGGCAGGAGCGGCTCGACCAGGGATTGGTGAAGCTGGGGGACGGATGGATTACGATCGATGAGCGCCAGCGCCGGCAGGAGCTGGCCCAGTCCGAAACAATGCCGGCCAAGGACCTGATCGTCAATTACCGCTACAAGGAAGCGGACAAGATTTTGCGGCAGGCGCTTCAGGACGATCCGGAGTGCGCGATGGCGGCGTATCTGCAAGGGGTCGCGCTCTACAACCAGGATCAGGTCGCGCAATCCCGCAAGGCTTTCGAGGCGGCCAATCAGTTCGTGCCGAGCCATGCCCCGACTCTGAACAACCTGGCCGTGATCGCCTGGCGACAGAAATCATTTGTCGTCGCGATGAATTTCTACGACCAGGCGATGATGTCGGCGCCGCAGACCAAGGAAATACTCGACAACGTCGCCGAGGCGCTCAACGCCGTGCCGGATGAGAACAAGCGGGCGCCGGTCGTGCTTCAGGCGGTGGCGCTCTTCGCGGAGCAGGACGCGCTGTTGCAACAGGCCAAGCGCCAGCAGGGACTGTACCGATGGGGCGCCACCTGGGTCATGGCCAAGCAATTGCAGGAATTGAAGGCCGCCGAAGCCAAAGTCAAGCGGGAACTGGACAACCTTCAGCAACAGTACGATGCGCTGCAGCAGCAAGTCGGGCAGATCGATTCGGAAATCGGCGCCAACCAGCGCGAGATGGATCGGGTCCAGGCATCCAGCACGTACGTGGACCGAAACGGCAACACCATTCAGATGCCGCTGCCGGACGTATATGACCAGTTGCAGCGCAACAACCAGAAATTAGCCGGTGACAAGCAGGCGATTCAAGAGCGGCAGAACGAACTGAAGAACCGGGCCAAACAAGTGCAGCAGGAAATTCCGGTGCCGAAATTCACGGGGATGCAGCGGATCATCGGCGTGGACGGCGCTCCGCTGCGAGACTTGCCGGGGGCGCTGCCGACCACGACGAATTCTCAGGCCAACTGATGCGACGGCACGTGCAGTTCGTCGGTGTCGATCTCCATCGCCTCCTGAATGCACGAGGCATCCAGGGGGATGCGAGCTTCGTCGCGATGAGTTTCCACCATGAGAAGCAATGACGTGCGAAGCTTCTCTCGGCACTCATTCAACGAGCGGCCGTGGGTGAGCGTGCCGGGGATTTCCTCGACCCACCCCAGGTAACAGTCAGTGGACTCGGGCTTGATGATGGTGTGGTAGCGCTGGCGCATGGGGATTATGAAACATCGCCTCACCCTTCAGGTCAAGAAGATTCTCCTATTCTGACAGGCGTCGGGCGTAACGCCCATTCTTGGCCACTTTGGAATAATGCCGAATGCCGATTGCCCAGTGCCGAATGAAAAGTCCCGAGTGTTTGGCTTTACATTCGGCATTTGGCAATCGGCATTCGGCATTCACAAGGGCGGCCGACGCAAGTCTGGCATATGTGCTGAGCTGGATGCGACTCCCTATGCGACTCCCCTGCCCCAATCGCTCCGAGCGATCTTCAATACTCAGTCGCCCGCGCCAAAACCTGGACGGTCGGGCCGGACTCGCGCGATCTCGGGGCCCCAAGCCGACCCTGGACGGTATTTGCCGCTTTTGAACATTTTGCTGCAACTTTTATAGGGCGAATGCCGTACCTTAGCTTGGAAAGAACTGAATTCGGCTCCGTCATGGAGATAGATGAAATGTTGTTCTTTCGGACAAGAACTTGACATGTTTCGACAAAAATTTGTAGAATGTTGGCGATTTCGACCGATGCCCTTCTTGGAATTCATATGGAGAGAGCATTTGATTCTCGGAATGAGTGTGGTATAAGATAAGATAGGCAAACTTGAAGGATCGCGCCTACGGCGCATTTTCTCCCCTCCGGAAGACACCGTGCAGAAATGCCGGTGTCTTCTTTTTATTCCGTACAGACGATACCAGACCTTCCCGATAAACGTCTTGAGTAAGCGTTTTATTGTGCAAATGGTTGCGGTCGCATTAAGGCGACAACAGATTTGCATGGTTTCAAGACGCGTTTGATAAGGTCGCTGCGATGAAGCTTTCCCTGGTATCGATCGAAAGGGCCGGCTACGTGAAGCTGGCCACCGATGGGGACATCACCGGCAACGATCTTCTGGAAGCCCAGGGACGCAATCCTTTCGAAATGGTTCTGGGGGCCTCGTGGGCTACGAACAATATTCTGCTTAATCTCGCCAAGACGGCATTTATGGATTCGTCGGCGATCGGCTGGTTGATCGGCAGCCAGCGAAAAGCACAGTCCGTCGGGGGTAAGCTCGCGCTCCACTCAGCCCAGCCTCGGGTGGCAGAGCTGTTTGATCTTCTGAAAGTGCGAATTGCGTTGAATCTCAAGGACGGGGAAGAGTCCGCGCAGCAATTCATCACTACCGGGCAAGATCCGGCACAGGAACCCCGCGCTCAAAACTCCATTGGTTGAACTCGGCAAGCTCCCCGTCGAACAGGCGGATCTGAAGCCGGCCCCGGGGATCACCACCCGCGGAAGAAATTATCCGCGTCATTTCATCGGAGCATCTGCACGAAGAAGCGGTTGGATAAAAAAACTCCCGGCGGCTCGGCACATATATGCCGCCGGGAGCAAGGTTGGAGCAACAATCATTTACAGCCGGCTCAAGCTCGCCTTCGTCGCATGAGCAAGCCAGCCCCGCCGATAGCCATCACCGTTGCCGACACCGGCTCCGGAACCGGCGTCAGGGTAAATTCAGATCCCGCATCGCTAAATGGAGCGGCATGATAGATGAACGAGGTTGTCTCATTGTCCGGCAGCGTGTAGGACGATGGCCCGGTTATCTGTGCCAGCGTTTCGGTGCTCTCAAACGAAAAGTCATCCGTATTGCCGGGCGTCAGCAGCGGGCCGGCGAGGAATTGCAACGCATTCCCGTCACTGGAATTGTTCGATCCGGTGATGTTCACGCTCCAACCCGTTGGAAACGTGATATTGGTCGGCAGCGCCTCCATGAAATCGTGGCCGGGAATCCACGAAAACCAAAACGTGCCGATGTCGCTGCCATCGCTCGAGGTGTTTTTCAGAGCGATGTTGTACTGAAATTCACCCCCACCGAGCGGCGTGGCCGAAATCGTTCCCGTGGCAGATTCCAAGGCCGACGCCCTACCCGCCGTCGCCGCCACCAGAATTCCGATCGCAATTGAACAAGCCGCATTTCTTCGAGTCGTCATTACAAACCTCCGTCGAAATGAACAACTCGCGCCGTCGTGGCGTTATTCCCGGATTTCGCAGAATGTGAAGTTTTTGGAACTGAGAGGGGGGGAAGAAGCGGACCACAAGAGTCCAGGCGGGCAGGTGGCCCGGTAAAGCTGAATCCCCTGATTTTCGGCGCTTTCAGTAAATCTTGCTGAGAATCACGGCGCTCGGCTCGGCCGCCTTCTGGCTCGCAGAAGCATCAAGCCGCATGCCGCGGCCAAGCCCGCGCTCCCCGGCTCGGGCACTTCGTAATAACTCTCCAGAACGGCGTCGGTCGCCGGCTTGTTCTCGGGGTCGAAACCGTTGTCCGTCGAACCAGGAACCTGCGGCGACCATTCCCACCAAAATACGCCATCCCACCAAGACTCTGCCGACATGGTCTGCAATAAGGCCTCGTAAGCATTGGCCTGCGCCTGAATGTCTTGACTGCCCCCATTGACGCCCGCGGGGTCCTCGGCCGTCGTGGGCTGCGCCTCGTACCCCGCCTCGGTGAAGATGACGTTTTCGTTGCTCAATCCCGCCGACGTGCGCCAGTTGTTAATGGCCGTGGCTTCATTGCCCCAACTGCTCAGGAGCGACGACTCCGATGGATCGGGCTGACTCGCCAGCGGGAAATAGGCATCGATGCCGATGTAGTCCAACTGGTTCCACCAGGAAACATTGGTGTAGCCGCCTTTGCCGCTGCCATTGGTTGACCAGTTGGCGGCGTAGGTAAGCTTTTCACTGGTATCGCCCTGCGCGCTGTAGATGCCGCGAACTCCGCTGATCAGGCTCGTCCAATTCGACGAGTACTGCTCCATGTCGTTCAGCTCGCAGCCGACGCTGAACAGATTCACGCCGTTTTCCGCCCCAAGCGTGGCGTAATGATCGATAAACGTATTGTAATTGGTGAACCACGTGTTCACGTTGCCGGCAGATGGATTGATCATGCCTCGCCAGGTTCCGTTGTTCACATCCACCATCGGCTTGAGCAGGACGTTCATCCCCAAGTTGTGGATGTCATTGATGGCAGCGATGACCTGTGCGTCGCTCGAACTGTACCTGTTGTAATTGGGCGCGATGCTCGTCGAAGTGACGGACGACGTGAAATCCCAAACATTCAAAGCGACGGTGTTGACGCCCACGGCTTGCATGCTCATGACGGCCGAAGGATAGTCGAGCATCGCCCCGGTGCTGCCGCCGGAGGACGTAAAGTTCAGATAAGACATGCCGTCGTAAAGCGGTTGCGCGCCCGCTTCCGCCTGAAATGCGCAGCACACTCCCAGCGACAAGATCCATACAAAGTGTCTCATCGATTATCCTCCGCCGTATCTTGTTAATCCCGTGCCTCGTTTAATATATATGAATCCGGTGGTTTTCGCCAAGTAAAATCCGGGTGAATGACGCGAAAGAGAAAGGAAAACTGACCAGAATGGGCCTCAGAGCCCAGCAAAGCGTCGCATTGAAACCGCGTTTTCGTGAAGTCCTATCTCGTCTCGGCGTGGCGAAGGATCGGATGCCATGGCCTGATCGTACTCTGGAGGCGTGGAGACGGCGTTGGGAAATCGACGGCGAGAGCGTGGCCATCCCCGAAAAGGACTGCAGCTACGAGACTCGTTGTCACCTACACTGCGTGGAGGGGCATATCCGATGAACTTGAGCGGCTGTGGCTGCGTTGGCTGTCCTCGACTCTCCATGGGGGTGCTTTTGCGCACAAAGGATTCTTTCGATTTGCGAAACATCCCGCTACTCCTCGAGAACATTGACGACCACACGATTCGTTTTCACCAAGGAGAACTCCTCAAACAAGTTGTAATTCCCGGGCCTTTCGTGCTGGCCGCGGGCTGTCATCGAATTGTCTGATCCGCACGCTTCTGTTGGGAAATCTGGCGACGATAAGCGCATCGCACCGTTGAATTCCAAAATTTTCCCCTTGCAATCCGAATCAATGTTAGGTATTAGTTTGGGATCACGGGCGACATCGTGCCCCACTCCGCGCGCGGGGGCGAAGTTGGCTCGCGCTGCCTGGCCAAACTCTTCACGGAGACCCCGCCGTGTACTTGGACTTTATAGGCTCGATTGCTCAACTTTCTACTGCTCCCCCCTCTCGCGAAGCGCCACCCCCCTCC
>JBEKHH010000034.1:0-51528 GCA_050012375.1 Tepidisphaeraceae bacterium | reverse complement strand
AGCCTCCATGGCATTGCTCCTGTAGGACGGTAAGTGCTTCGCAACACGCACCGTACCTTAACGAGCAATGCCTAATTATTTGGGTTGCGGGCGAAGCCCGCGCCAGGATCTCTGCGATCTCCGCGGTGAGTCTGAATTTTCCGGCTTTCTATGGCCCGGAATTGGACTTGGTTGAGGTCAAAGGCCGGGTAAAAGTCACACTCGGTCCCAGAATGTCCCATTTAGTGGGGGGAGGGGGGGGCGCTTCGCGGGGGAATGTCATTTGTCATTGGTCCTTTGTCATTGGAAAAGCTGAAATCGGCGGACATGGGGAATCTCTCCTTGGGTTGAACGAGATTGCGAACCTGACGCAGTGCGAACATTACCCTAACACCGTCTTTATTTCAAGGGGAAAATCTGGAGTTTTTTGGGAGCAAATGGCTTGGATCGTTGCTGGCGAATAAAACCAGGACGGGAGCGATTTGTGGATAAGCGCTCCCGTCCCGGTTTCCGGTTCCCCGTCCCGGTTTCCGGTTCCCGCCGTCAGTGTAGAATCATCGCTCACCTTGGTCGCTGGGTTTAGGTAACTTTACCTAGCGATTCGACCGGTACTTCCCCGATTGTTAGCCGCGAGCAATGAGCTAGCATTTTGCTGTGTCCCTTTTGAGGCCGCGGCTTGGCGGAGCGCGCGGCTCCAGTATCCAGTCGTAAGAAAGAGAAACGGATAGAAGTGGCAATCAAACGGATTGCAAAGAAGCCGGCGTGACGATCCGTTCGACTTGCACCGGTCTTCTGGTCAGTCAGGAGAAATCGAGAGGAGACAGCGATGAGACGAATGAGGGTTAACGTGGCACGGACAAGAGAGAAGATGCTTCGGCCATATTCGGGGGCTATTTCCCTCATCGCATCGGGCTTGGCAGTGTGGTCGGTTTTCCCGCCCGCGACTGCCAAAGCGCAGCTATTTCTAGCCGAGGGCGAAAGTAACACGATCGGTGAATATACGACCTCGGGTCAAACCGTAAACGCCTCGCTCGTTTCAGGATTGGGTTCGCCGGATGGCCTGGCCATCGCTGGATCAGACATCTTTGTGGCAAACACTTCCGCCGGCACCATCGGTGAATATACAACTTCAGGACAGACGGTGAACGCCTCATTGATCTCAGGGCTTAGTTATGCAACGGGAATCGCCGTCTCAGGCTCGACCATTTTTGTGTCAAACGTCGGGCAGCCTTGGCCAAATAATACTGGAGACGGCTGGATTGGTGAATACACCACATCGGGCGCCACTGTGAACTCTTCCCTGATCACCGGTCTGACCAGCCCACAGGGAATTGTGGTCTCTGGATCAAACCTTTTCGTGGCGACCGGCGGCACTACCAATTTTGGCCAACACTTCGGCAGGATCGCCGAATTCACAACAGGGGGGACAATCATAAACTCGGCGCTCGTCTCCGCATTAGGCAATCCAGACGGTATTGCCATGTCGGGCTCAGACTTGTTCGTAGTAGACAACGTCTATGATCAGGTGGGCGAATACACCACCTCCGGCACAACGGTAAACGCCTCCCTGATAACAGGATTGTTTGCTCCACATGACATTACCGTGTCTGGATCGGACTTGTATATCACAAGTGGTTTCGGACCAATCGGGACCACGGTCGGAATCGGCGAGTACACCAAATCCGGGGCAATGGTGAGCGAAACCCCCGTGTCAGGTGAATACGTTCCGAATGGAATCGGCGTAGCACCCGTGCCTGAGCCGGGCGCGATTTCTCTCCTGCTGCTGGGTGCCTTCGCGACTCTAAGGCGACACAGACGCTAGTAGCTGGAACGTGATTAGTTAATAGAGCACAGTGTCGGTGCGGCTACCGGCCTTGGCCGGAGCAAGGGCCAATACAGGAGCATAAGCATCGTTGACATCTGGTTTGAGTTTAGCACCATGAGGACCATGAAAGATCGATCCGTCTCGGCGACTTTCGGTTACCATGAACCTGATGCCGTCTGTGCTGGGGGTGAGGTGCAGTTTATATAGCGCTCACTTTAAATGATGTGACTTCCCGTTTGATGATCGATCTGAGGGCGAATGAAACCGGAACAGGAGCGGTTATCTAGAAATCGCTCCCGTCCCGGTTTCATCGCCTCGATGCACAATGTCCATGTAGCGCCGATAAGCGGCGTCCCACTTCCCCGCATTCCTCGGCTCATAGCGCTTCACCTTGACGTTCAGGCGAACGATTTCGCGGGCTTCGGCCAGTGAACTGACCCGCCCCACCGCCATCGCCTGCACCAACACATTGCCGATGGCCGCCGCCTCAACCGGCCCGGCCAACACCGGACGCGCGCAAGCATCGGCGGTCATCTGGTTGAGAAGCTCGTTTTGCGCCCCGCCCCCGACAATGTGGATGATCTCGATCTTCCATCCCAGGATGTCTTCCAACCCTTGAATCGTGCGGCGATAAGTCAGGGCAAGGCTTTCCAGGCAGGCGCGCACATATTCCCCGCGACCGCCCGGCGGAGGCTGTTTCGTTATGGCGCAGAACTGGTCGATCTTCTCGACCATTTGCCCCGGCGAAAGCAGCGGCGGATGGTCCAGGTCAATCAGCGGCCCGAATTCCTGGGCCTGTGCGGCCATGGCCGTCAGCTGGGCATAATCGTGATCGGCCCCCTGCTTCTGCCAATACCGGCGGCATTCCTGGACGAGCCACAGGCCCATGATGTTCTTGAGGAAGCGCACGCGCGGCCCGACGCCCATTTCGTTGGTGTAGTTGTATTTGAGCGCTTTGTCCGAGACGATGGGTTCTTTCAGTTCCACGCCCATGAGCGACCAGGTGCCGGAGCTGATGTAGCAGAATTTCTCTCCGCCGGCCGGGACCGCCGCGACCGCGCTGGCGGTGTCGTGACAACCCGGCGCGATCACCAGGGCGGATTTCACGCCGCACTCCGCCGCCACGTCCGCAAGCAGATTTCCCAAGACCGAAGCGGATGGGACGATCTCCGGCAATATGCGGGTTGGAAGCTCCAGCTCCTCCAGAATTTCAGTCGCCCAGCGCCGTTTGCGGGGATCGTACATCTGGCTCGTGGAGGCGATCGACAGCTCGCTCTTGCGCGAGCCGCACAACAGGTAATTGAACAGATCGGGCATGAAGAGGAGCGTTTGGGCCATATCCAACAGCTTGGAGCTTCGCTCTTTCATCGCCAGGAGTTGGAACAGCGTGTTAATCTGCATCAACTGAACGCCGGTTGCGTCGAATATTTTCTGGCGTGGGATTTTGGCGAACGTGCGTTCCAGAACGCCGTCGGTGCACGGGTCGCGGTACATGATGGGATTGCCGAGGATTTCGCCGCTGGAGGCAACGAGCCCGAAATCGACGCCCCAGGTGTCCACGCCGATCCCCGCCAGTTCCCCGCGAAGATCGGCGCACGTTTTCCGCAGCCCGATCTTCAACTCATCCCATTGCGACATCAAATTCCAATGAAATCGGCCGAGGATCCGTCCATTGGGGGTGGCGAAACGATGCCTTTCCGCCAGAGACAGCTTGGCGCCGTCGAGCGTGCCGAGCATGGCCCGCCCGCTCTCGGCCCCGAGATCGAATGCAAGGAAATGACCCACGGACATGCACAACCCTCGCTTGAGCGATATGGTAACATGCCCTGATGTTTCGGACACGCGTGAAGATTTGCGGAGTTTGCCGAAGCCAGGACGCCGCGGCCGCCGCTCGGGCCGGTGCCGATGCCGTAGGGATCAACTTTGATGCCACCTCCAGACGCTGTGTGTCCGTTGATGACGCGATCGAAATCGTCGCCGCGACTCCGCCATTCGTCATGCCGATCGGGCTTTTCGTCAATGCGACGGCAGAGGAGATCCGCCGGATTTTTCGGCTGGTTCCGCTGGCGGCGGTTCAGTTGCACGGCGAGGAACCGCCGGAGCTTGTCGCCGAGCTGAAGCCGATGCGGATCATCAAAGCGCTGCATCTGGCCGCGGGCCACACCGCCACGCTCGACCGCTGGCGCACGGCCATCCGTGATCTCGAGCTGACGAACCTGATCGGCATCCTGCTGGAGACGGCATCCACCGGCCCGGAGCGCGGCGGAACGGGCGTGGCCAACGATTTTCCCGCCCTGCACGCGATGCAGACGGCCGGTCAATTCGCCGGATTGCCGCCCCTCATCGCCGCGGGCGGCCTTACGCCGGCGAACGTGGGCGAGGTGGTCCGGCTCATGCGGCCATTTGCCGTGGATGTCAGCAGCGGCGTGGAATCCGCCCCGCGGGATAAATCCGCCGAAAAGATGGAGGCGTTCGCTCGCGCTGTCCGCGCGGCCGATGGCGGGTGAATATCCATTCGCCTCCTGGCGCAAGATCTGCCCAAGTACCCGCTCACGCATGCGATACCGGGAGCCCCGCATGTACATGCGGGGCTTCGAGAAATGTGACGCGTGCTCAAACCGGAACCCACATGATACCCCCCATCGACGAACTTCGGTCGCTGCTCTGCGACGCCGCGGTGGTTTCCGATCCGTCTGAATTGCTCGTTTACGAGAGCGACGGTTTCACGATCGCCAAGGCAAGGCCCCGCGCGGTCGTTTTTCCCACCAGCACCGCCGAGGTGGCCGAGGTCGTGAAACTCCTGAATCGCCACGATGCCCAGATCGTACCGCGAGGATCGGGCACGGGCCTGGCCGGCGGATGCGTGGCCTTTGCCGACGGCGTGATCGTCTCCACTTCGCGGATGAACCGAATTCTGCGACTGGATATCGAGAATCGAATCGCACACGTTCAGGCGGGCGTGCGGAATACCCAGCTTTCCGAAGCCGTCTGGGCGCTGCCGGGAGGCGAGGGCTTACATTTCGCTCCCGATCCCTCGAGCCAGGGCGCCAGCACGATCGGCGGCAACGCCGCCACCAACGCGGGGGGAATCCACACACTCAAGGATTTCGTTTCGTCGAATCACGTGTTTGGCGTGGAGATGGTCCTGGCCGATGGCACGATCCTTCAAACCGGCGGTGAAAACGGCGCTTGCGAGCGCGGGCCGATCGATCTGGTGGGATTGATCTGCGGCAGCGAGGGGACGCTGGGGATTATCACGTCGCTGTGGGTCCGGCTTGCCCCCAAGCCGCTGGCTTTTCGCACCATCGCCGGCACATTCGCATCATCGAGCGACGCGTCGGCGGCGGTGGCGGAAATCATTGCCACCGGCCTGCTGCCGGCCGCCATGGAAATGATGGATGGCCAGATGGTGCGCGTCGTGGAAGAAGCGTTCGGCTTTGGTTTGCCCGCCAGCGCCCAAGCCCTGCTGCTGACGGAAATCGACGGGATCGAAGAGTTGCTGGACGAACAGGCCGATAGGATCGTGCAGATTCACCGGAAATATCGGGCCATCACGGTCCAAAGCAGCGGCGAGGCGGCGAGGCGACAGTATTTGTGGAAGGTGCGAAAGGGCGCCTTCGGGGCCATCGGCAGGATCAGCCGGAGCTATTGCACGCAGGACGCCTGCGTTCCACGGAGCAAGCTGGTGGAGGTGCTGCGGCGGATCGACGAGATCGGCCGCGAGCATGGGATGCGGATCACCAATGTCTTTCACGCCGGCGATGGCAACGTGCATCCCATTTTTTTGTACGACGACCGCGACGAGGACCAGGTACAGAACACTTTGCGAGCGGCCCAGGAAGTGCTGCAATTCTGCGTGGACGTCGGCGGCACGATCACGGGCGAGCATGGGGTCGGCGTGGAGAAGATTCACCTGATGCCCTATTTGTTCGACGAGCCGACGATGAATCTTTTTTCGGGCATCAAAAAGGCGTTTGATCCGGAGGAGCGCATCAATCCGGGAAAGCTGGTGCCCAGCGAAAAGGTAAAGGTCCGCTTGCTCAAGCCCGGCAGAAAAGCGCCGCAGTGACCGCTAACGTTTGGGCCAGAGGTCCGGGCGGGTAAGATATCGCCATGGAGACGCCAGCATCGCGGCAGCGGCGAACGCTTCACTTTACGACGATTGACGAGATCACGCGGGATGCCGAAAAACTCGCCGCCGCCGAGCGAAAAGGCCAGTTGCGGCAACTGGGAAACTGGACGCTCGGCCAGGCCTGCGGACATTTGGCCGCCTGGATCAATTTCGGGTTTGACGGCACGCCGGTGAAGATTCCGTGGATTATTCGATTTTTCGCGCGGCCGACGCGAAAGAGGTATATCTACAAACCGATGAACCCCGGCGGCCGATTGCCCAAAATTGCCGGGGGAACGCTGGCGACGGATGTCCTGCCCACGGAGGAGGGCCTCTCCCGCCTCAGGCGCGCTTGCAACCGGTTGAATGCGGATGCGCCCAAATTGCCGAATCCGGTTTTCGGCCGGCTAAAACCCGACGAATGGCGAAACCTGCACATGCGTCACGCGGAATTGCATCTTTCTTTCCTTCGACCCGATTAGCCATGACAGAACAGAATCTTCCTCAATCGCTCAATATTCTCGTCGTCGATGACGAGATCAATGTGCGCAAAACGCTGGCCATCAGCCTGGAAATCGACGGATATTCCGTGACGGCGGTGAGCAACGCCCGGGACGCGGTGGCGGAGGCGAGCAAGCAATCGTTCGACCTGGCGTTTGTCGATCTGCGTCTTGGGGCGGACCTGGGAACGGACCTCATCCCGCAATTGCTGAAGCAAAGCCCGTGGATGCGGATCGTCATCATCACCGCCCACGGCTCGATCGATACCGCGGTGGAGACGATGAAGCGCGGGGCGGCGGATTACCTGACCAAGCCGTTCACGCCGGCCCAGGTGAAACTCGTCGTCGAGCGGGTGGCGCGGCTGCGGGCGTTGGAGCAGCAAGTGGCCGGACTGGAGGAAATCGTCGGGCGTTCGCGCGGGGAAATGAGCCTCAAGAGCAACGATCCGGCCATGCAGCGAACGTTCAACCTCGCCCGGCAGGTCGCGCCCAGCGACACGACCGTTCTGATCCGCGGCGAAAGCGGAACCGGAAAAGGCGTGCTGGCCAGGGCCATCCACGGATGGAGCAATCGCGCGAAAAAGCCCATGGCGACCTTATCCTGCCCAACGCTTTCGCCGCAGCTTCTGGAGAGCGAACTGTTCGGACATGCCCGAGGCGCCTTTACCGGGGCGATTCGCGACAACGCCGGCCGGATCGCGGGCTCCGAGGGCGGCACGCTGCTCTTGGATGAGATCGGGGATTTGCCGCTTCAGCTTCAGCCGAAGCTGCTGCGGTTCCTACAGGACCGCGAATACGAGCGTGTCGGCGAATCGCAAACGCGGCGAGCCGACGTGCGCGTCATCGCTGCCACGCACGTCGATCTGGAAGCCGCGGTCGCGGGAGGAAAATTCCGGGAGGATTTGCTCTATCGCATCAAGGTCATCCAATTGGATTTGCCCCCGCTGCGGGACCGGACCGACGACGTGGCCGCGTTTGCCGAGCGGTTTCTCGCGGAACTGCGCGGCGGCCGGCTCATCTCCGGATTTACTCCTGAGGCGATGGCGGCGCTGCGCGCGTACCGGTGGCCCGGAAACATTCGCGAGTTGCATAACGTCATCGAACGCGCGCTCTTCCTTTGCCAAGCCGACCGCGTCGGCCTGGAACATCTCCCCTCCGAAGTCGCCGGTGGAAAGCCCGCGCCTCCCGGCGTGGGAGATTCCATCTCCCTGGATCAGCTCGAAGAGACGCACATCCGCCGGGTCTTGGCCAAGGCCAAATCCCTCGACGAGGCCGCAAAGATCCTGGATATCGACGTGGCCACGCTGTGGCGCAAACGTCAGAAGTACGGGCTTTAACGGTCCCACCCCTGTTGCCAATCGGAATTTTCTGCGCAGAAAACCGGAATACGATGGCCCTGAATTGCACCCTGCAAATCGCAATGTCAGCCGGTTCGCAATCGTGCAGCGTGCATGATGAACGCCTTGGCCCTCTCCCCAACAGGGCTTTTCAGGTCGAAAAAGAGGATAATGGTGGCATCCCTTTCGCTCAGTACACCGGAGGTCACCATGTTTGGTTTGCGGCAAAAGTTATTTTTCGGCTTCGGCGGATTGCTGGTCATTCTGCTGTCGGTCAGCGTCCTGGGCGTGGTGGTGTTACAACAGCACCGCTCATGGCTGGACCAATTCCTGTACGAGAACTGGCGAAGCGTCGAATACGGCCAGCACATGCTGGACGCGCTTCAGCCGCTGGGCGCCGTCGCCCAGAACGTTTCCGGCCAGAACGGCCAACCCACGAAAGCCGAAATCACCGCCGCCGCCGACGCATCCGCCAAGCCGATGGCGGATTTCGACGCCAATTGCGACGCCGAGGATCACAATATCACCCTGCCGCACGAGGACGCGATCGCCTCTGATCTGACCCGGCTCTGGTCTGGATTCGAGATTGATGTGCACACCGGCCAGCGGACGACCAAGTTAACCGGCGACTGCTATCGCGGCGCATTTGCCAAACTCCTCAGCGATCAGACTCCTCTGTCCGACCGCCGCGCCGCATACGCATCCATCCAGCGCCTCTCGCCGCTGCTGAAAGCGCGCGCCCAGGACGTGATCGAGCTTAATTTCAAAAACATGCAGCCCGTGGAAGGCAAGATCAAGGACATGTCGGACAGCGCTACCCGGCTGATCGTCCGCCTGGCGGTGGCGGGCGTGGCGCTGGCGGTGGTGTTCATCCTGCTGATGAGCCGCGCCATTCTCCGTCCTCTGGGCACGCTCACGCAATCCCTCGAAGAAGTGGCCAAGGGGAATCTGGACCAGATCGTGCAGGTGAATTCTCGGGATGAGCTTCAAAAGTTGGCCGAGGCGTTCAATTCGATGGCGGCGAACCTTCGGGAATTTCGCCGCACCGACCGGGCCAAGCTGATGCGCATCCAGCGCACCACGCAGTTGGCCGTCAACAGCCTGCCCGATGCGATCGCCGTCGTGAATTCCAACGGCATCGTCGAGCTTTCCAATCAAACCGCACAGACCCTGTTTGGGCTTCAACCCGAGCGATCCATCCTCTCGCTGCGGGACCAACGCCTGGGGGAGCTGTATCAGCAGGTGTCGCGCGAATCGGCCCCGTCGCAGCCGAAGGGTTACGAATCGGCAATCGAAGTCTTCGACCAGGGCGGCCAGTTGCGGTTCTTCCTGCCGAGAGCCATTCCGATTTGGGATGCCGACCACCAGTTGCTCGGCGTGACCGTCGTCCTTGGAGACGTGACCAATCTCCGCAAACTCGACGAAATGAAGAGCGGCCTGCTCTCGGTGGTTTCCCACGAACTCAAGACGCCCCTGACTTCCATTCGCATGGCTTCGCACCTGCTTTTGGAAGAGCGCGTCGGCACGTTAAACCCGAAGCAGACGGAATTGCTCATGGCCGCCCGCGATGATGCCGACCGGCTTCAGAAAATCATCGAAGATCTTCTGGACATGGGCCGGCTGGAATCGGGACGGGTCAAGCTCGACCTTCAATCCGAGCCATCGGAGCGTCTGGTGTCCGATGCGATCACGCCCCTGGAGACCGCTTTTCACGACCATTGCCTGACGCTTGAAGTGGACGTGCCCGTGGATACGCCGCCGGTGATGGCGGACCCCGCCCGCATCGGCCACGTCTTCTCCAACCTGCTGGTCAACGCGATGAAATACACCTCGCCCGGCGGCCGCGTGCGGATTTCGGCCGAGCCCTTCGACAAAGTTGTCCGCTTCACCGTGGAAGACACGGGGATCGGCATCCCGCCGCAACACATCGGCCGGATTTTCGAGCGATTCTACCGTGTTCCACGCGAAAACCAGCCGAGCGGCGCGGGGCTCGGTCTGGCCATCGCCAAGGAGATCGTCGATGCCCACGGCGGCACGATCTCCGTCGATAGCCAGCCGGACAAAGGCAGCCGATTCAGCTTCACGCTTCAGCGGGCGGATCAACTCCCCGGCAATCATCAAACGGAGACCAACTATGAAACCAGCATCCATCCTAATAACGGATGACGAAAGCGGCATTCGCCTGATGCTCAGGACCGCTCTGGAGTCCGACGGCTACAACGTGAGCGAAGCATCGAACGGCCGCGAGGCCCTCGAAGCCGTTAGGTCCCACACCCCCGACCTGATGGTGCTGGACCTCAACATGCCGGTTCTCGACGGCATGGCCGTGCTGGAGCAGATGAAATCGCTTGCCGGCATCGCCAAGCCGCGGGTGATTATCCTGACGGCGTACGGTTCGATCCCCGCGGCGGTCAAGGCGACGCGGCTGGGGGCGCTGGATTTTCTGGAGAAGCCGATCACCCCGAGCGAACTGCGCCAGGCTGTCCGCGGGGTGCTCGACGAGCCGGAATGGGATTCTCCGCCCGATATCACCCTGGACGTTCCGGGCGGTTACGACCTGGTGCTCACGCGCATCCGCAAGCTGCTGCGTCTGGCGGAATATGAAACCGCGATGTCGCTGCTGATGAATGCCGCCGATCGGAACGACCAGCAGTCCGCCGAGTATTTCAACCTGCTGGGCGTGTTGTACGAAGCGCAGCGGAAATGGCGGCTGGCGCGCAAATGTTATTCCAAGGCCCTCGGGACCGACGACAACTATCAGCCGGCGCGAGCCAATCTGCGCAGATTGCTGGAGCTGCAACGGTACGGCCGCAGCTCGCAGGCCATCGTCCTGGGCGACGAAGCCGAGGACGTCTGGTTCGCCAAGCTCCCCGAATCCCATAACTGACGGACATGCCAAGCCGCGGCAAAAACATTCTCGTGGTGGACGATGAGCACAACATACGCCTTCTGCTTCGATCGGCCCTGGAGACCGACGGATTCGTCGTATCCGAGGCGGCCAGCGCTGAAGAGGCCATCGATTCCATTGAGAGCCGAAAGCCGGCGCTGGTATTGCTCGACCTGTGGATGCCAAGGAGCGACGGCATGACGGTATTGGAGTATCTCAACCTGAAACCGCCGAAGCAGCGCCCCCGGGTGATCGTGCTGACCGCCAACGGCCGGGTGCCGGTGGTGGTGAAGGCGATGCGCCTGGGCGCGGCGGATTTTCTGGAGAAACCGACAACGCCGGAAGATCTGCGCCTCAGCGTCGCCGCCGCCCTGGAAGACGCTGACGAGGAAAATGCCGAAGAAAATGGCGATGCCGGCGAGGCGCGGGCGCAAATTCCACCGACCCCCCGAGCCGACGAAAAACTCAGCCCCGGGCTGGCGAGGATTCGCCAGGCCATCTGGAACCAGGACATTCACTTCACCGAATACGCGCTGGGCGTGCTGTTTCGCAAGGCCTGGGGCGATCCCGCCTGGTTCAATCTGCTCGGCGCCGCCTTCGAAGCCGAAGGAAACCGCGGCGCCGCCAGGACGTTTTACCAGAAGGCGCTGAACGCTCCGGCCGGCTGCGAAGCGGCGGCTCGGAACCTGTTTCGGCTTGAAAGCGCCGACGTCGCTGAAGCCGGCGCGGACGTTGACCTGGGCGATCAGGAGAAATTCCTCGCGGAAATCTTTGCCGAGCACCAGGCTTCGGAACCCCTACATTCGATCAGGAGTCACTCATGACAGATGTCTTATACGTCGGCCTGACCATCGCATTTTTCGCGGTCAGCGTCCTTTACATTTACGCCCTCGGAAAAGTTTAACCCCTGGAGATGTTGCAATGACAGAAAACATCATCGTTGGATGTGTTTCCATCGGCCTGTTGATCTACCTGTTTTGGACGCTGATTCGTCCCGAGCATTTTTAGAAAGTGGCAATCATGAATTGGTCCGGTTGGATACAACTCGGGATTTACGTCCTGGTGCTGGTGGCGATCACCAAGCCGCTGGGGATCCACCTGCTTCACGTTCTCGACCCGGAGCAGGCCGGCGTCACGTTTCTGGACCCGGTCCTCGGAAAACCGGAACGGTTTATCTACTGGGTTCTGCGCGTCGATCCGAAACGCGAACACAATTGGAAGCAATACGGCATCGCGATGCTGATTTTCAGCCTCGTAACCGCGGCGATGACCTATGGCATCCTCAGATGTCAGGAACACCTGCCCTGGCATCAGAATCTGGACAGCCTTTCCAACCGGACCGCCATGACCGGCGACCTGGCGTTCAACACCGCTTCCAGCTTCACCACCAATACCAATTGGCAGAGCTACAGCGGCGAGAACACGATGACGTATCTGTCGCAGATGCTGGGGCTGGCGAGCCACAATTTCTTTTCCGCCGCGGTGGGGATCGCCGTCGGCGCCGCCGTCATTCGCGGAATCGCCCGCAGCCGTGCTCGGACGCTCGGCAGTTTCTGGCGCGACCTGGTGAGAATTCATCTCTATCTCCTGCTTCCGATCTGCATCGTTTACGCCCTGGTTCTCGTCAGCCAGGGGATGATCCAGAATTTCAATCCGTACACGACGGTCAGCGCGATCGACCAATCCGGCGCCACCGCGTCGCAGCCGATCCAGCAAACAATAGCCCAGGGCCCGGTCGCTTCTCAGATCGTCATCAAGATGCTGGGAACCAACGGCGGCGGGTTCTTCAACGCCAACGCGGCCCATCCGTTTGAGAATCCCAATCCCCTCAGCAATTTCCTCCAAATCCTTTCCATCTTCGCGATCCCCAGCGCAATGACCTATTACCTGGGAAGAATGGTCAAAAGTCCGGCGCACGGCTGGACCGTCTGGATGGCGATGTTCGTGCTGTTCATCGCGGGGGTGATGGTGGCGTGGCCCTCCGAGGCGGCGGGGAACCCGCGCCTCGCGTCGCTCGGCGTCGATTCCGCCACCGGCAACATGGAAGGCAAGGAAGTCCGATTCGGCATCTTCAATTCGGCGCTGTTCGCGACGATCACCACCGACGCGTCCTGCGGGGCTGTCAACTCCATGCACGACAGCTTCACTCCGCTCGGTGGACTCGTCCCGATGTTCAACATGCAGACCGGCGAGGTGATCTTCGGCGGCGTCGGTGCCGGAATGTATGGAATGCTCATCTTCGTCGTGCTGGCCATCTTCATCGCCGGCCTGATGGTCGGGCGAACCCCGGAATACCTCGGCAAGAAGATCGACGCCTACGAGGTGAAATGCGCTGGACTGGCGATTTTGGCGCCGGGGCTTTGCATCCTGGCCTTCACGGCATGGGCTTCGGTCAGCGGCTGGGGCCTAGCCGGGCCCGGCAACAGCGGTCCACATGGATTCAGCGAAATCCTCTACGCGTTCTCGTCCTGCGCCGGAAACAACGGCTCGGCCTTCGCCGGCCTCACCACCAACACGCCTCAATACAACGTCACCCAGTCGTTCGACATGCTCCTGGGCCGGTTCTTCATGATCGTTCCGCTTTTGGCGCTGGGCGGCCATTTGGCGACAAAGAAAATCACCCCGCAAAGCATCGGGAGCTTCCCGGTCTCCGGCGTAACTTTCACGCTTCTGCTGATCGGCACCGTCGTGGTCGTCGGAGCGCTCACGTTCCTCCCGGCGCTGGCGGTCGGTCCGATCATTGAACACTTTTTGATGTGGGGGTCAAAAATCTCCTACTGACACAAACGCGAGTCGCTCCAAACGAGGCATGAAGTTTAGTGAGCGGAGTCACGAGTAAGAGGGTTGGAAAGTTTTAGGTTATGCAATACATGCGTGGTTTAGATTGGATCCAGTTGCTGGTTTTCTGCATCGGACTGCTTTTGATCACCAAGCCGATGGGAATCTACCTGCTGCGCGTGCTCGATCCCGATCAGGAAGGCGGTCTGGGCATACTCGAGAAGATTCTTGGCCCGGTGGAGTGGCTCGTCTACAAGGTGGCCGGGGTCGATCCCAAGAAGCAGCAGAACTGGAAACAGTACACTTTGGCGCTTCTGTTCCTGGGCATGGTGACCGTGCTGCTGAGCTACGGATTGTACCGGATTCAGGATGTCCTGCCGCTCAAGCAGAACATGCCCAATCTGGCGCAGTCGGTGGACAAGAACGACGTTATCAACGGCGGCGGCAAGGTGCCGGGGATCATCGCCTTCATCCAGGCGTCCAGCTTTGCCACCAACACGGATTGGCAAAGTTATGAGCCGGAGCAGATGTTCACGCACTTTTCGCAAACGGTTTCAACAGCGCTGCATTTCTTCTTCTCTTCGGAGGTGGGCATTGCCGCCGCCGCCGCGGTGGTGCGCGCCGTGTCGCGTAAGCAGACCACCAACATCGGCAATTTCTGGGTCGATCTGACTCGCCAGACGCTTTATTTGTTCCTCCCGATCTGCGTGGTCTTCGCGGTGCTCGACGTGTGGCAGGGGATACCCATGAATTTCCGCGGATACACGGCGGCCACGGCGTTGGACCAATCCAGTGCGGCATCGACCACCCAGCCGACGGTTCAGACCATCGTTCAGGGGCCGATGGCATCGTATTGCGCGCCCAAAGTCCTGGGCCTTAACGGCCCCGGGATTACCGGCGCCGACTGCTGCCATCCCTTTGAGAATCCAACACCCTTGTCACAGTTCCTTCAGTGGATGTTGTTCTTCTCCATCCCGTCCGGCATGGTCTATTACTACGGCCGGATGATCCATAACACGATGCACGCCTGGAACATCTGGCTGATCATGTTCATCATGCTGATCGCCACCCTGCTGGTTACCTGGTACTTCGAAGCCCAGCCCAATCCAAATCTGGTGGCGCTGGGGGTTGATCCTGCTTACGCCAACATGGAGGGCAAGGAAGTCCGCATCGGAATCTACAACTCGGCCGCATGGGCCAACGACGTGACCGACACGGCCGAGGGAGCCAACAACTGCCAGCACGACTCCCTGACCCCGATGGCCGGCTTCATGCTGCTGTTCAACATGCACATGGGCGAGGTGATCTTCGGCGGCATCGGCACCGGGCTCTACACGATGCTGGTCTTCATCTTCGTCTCGGTATTCCTGGCAGGCCTGATGATCGGACGCACGCCGGAATACCTGGGCAAGAAGATTGACTCGTATGGTGTGAAGTGCTGCTGTTTGTACCTTCTGGTGATGGTCATCGACTGTGTGGGTTTCACCGCCTGGGGTTCGGCGGCCGCTTGGGGCCGGACGAACGTCGGCAACGGCGGCCCGCACGGCTTCAGTGAGATTTTCTACGCCTACAGTTCCGGCATGGCCAACAACGGCACCGCCATGGGCGGTTACGGCTACTCGCCGACCGGCCCCAACGCCGCCGGCCAGACCGTCTACACCAGCACCATGTTCAACGTGACGCAGACCTTCTGCATGCTTTTGGGCCGGTATTTCGAGTTGATTCCCATCCTGGCCCTGGCCGGAGCCGTGGCCATGAAAAAGACGGCCCCAACCTCGGTCGGCAGTTTCCCCGTCGTCGGACCGACTTTCATTGTGCTGATCATCGCCGTCATCGTCATCGTCGGCGCGCTTAATTTCCTGCCGGGATTGGCGATGGGACCGATGCTCGAACACTTCATCATGCGAAGTGGCGGCATCTTGTACTGACGTTGTCCTAGCGAAACCAACTGACCAACGCGAAGCCAAGTAAGAGTGATCTTAAAAAGAACTGAGGAAAGGTTATGGCAGCCAAAGCAAGACCCTTGTTCGATCCCGTGATTGTATTGCCCGCGATCGGGGAGGCCTTCAAAAAGCTGAACCCGATCCACATGGTGAAGAACCCGGTGATGTTCGTCACCGAAGTGGGCGCGGCGCTAACAACCCTGGACCTGTGTTTCACCAAGGATTACCTGTCCTTCGTGGCGCAGATTTCACTATGGTTGTGGTTCACCGTTCTGTTCGCCAACTTCGCCGAAGCGATGGCCGAGGGCCGCGGCAAGGCCCAGGCCGACGCCCTGCGCAAGAGCCGCACCAAAAGCGTCGGGCGCAAGATCCTGCCCGACGGGTCGATTCAGACCGTTCCGGCCGAATCGCTGCGTAAAGGCGACGTCTTCGTCGTGGCGGCCAACGAGCTGATCGCCGCCGACGGCGAAATCATCGAAGGCGCGGCCAGCGTCAACGAATCGGCCATCACGGGCGAATCGGCGCCGGTCATCCGCGAAGCCGGCGGCGACCGCTCGGCCGTCACCGGCGGGACCACCGTCCTTTCGGATGAAATCAAGATCCGTGTGACCGCCAACCCCGGCGAGAGCTTCATGGACCGGATGATCGAGCTGATCGAAGGGGCCAAGCGCCAGAAGACGCCCAATGAGATCGCCTTGTCGATCCTGCTCTCAGCCTTGACCATCATCTTCTTGGCCGTCTGCATCACGATGATGCCGTTCGCCATTTTCACCCAGACCTATCTGAGCGGCGACGCATACGCCAAGGTAAGCCTGGCATTCTCCGTCACGGTTCTGGTGGCGCTGCTGGTCTGTTTGATTCCGACGACGATCGGCGGATTGCTCTCGGCCATCGGCATCGCCGGCATCGACCGCATGGTGCAGCACAACGTGCTGGCGATGAGCGGTAAGGCCGTCGAGGCGGCCGGCGACGTGGACGTGCTTTTGCTGGACAAGACGGGCACGATCACGCTGGGCAACCGGGCCGCGTCGGAATTCTACCCTGCCCCCGGCGTCACGGAAATGGAGTTGGCCGATGCCGCACAGCTTTCGTCGCTGGCCGACGAGACGCCCGAAGGACGCAGCATTGTCGTTCTGGCCAAGGAAAAATACGGCATCCGCGGCCGCGAAATCCATGAATTGCCCCACGCGGAGTTCGTGGCGTTCAGCGCCCAGACGCGCATGAGCGGCGTGAATCTCAACGGTCAGATGATCCGCAAGGGAGCCGCCGACAGCGTTCGCAAGTTCGTCGCGGCGTCCGGAGCGTCATTCCCCGCCGAGATCGATAGGACGGTAGAGAGCATCAGCCGAGCCGGCGGCACGCCGCTGGTGGTGGCCACCAACAAAAAAGCGTTGGGGGTCATTTATCTCAAGGATATTGTCAAGAGCGGCCTGCCCGACCGTTTCCAGCGTTTCCGGGCGATGGGAATCAAGACGGTCATGATCACCGGCGACAATCCGCTGACGGCCGCGGCCATCGCCAAGGAAGCCGGCGTCGATGATTTCCTCGCCCAAGCCACGCCCGAGGACAAGCTGGCCCTGCTCAAGAAGGAACAATTGGCCGGCCACCTGGTGGCGATGACCGGCGACGGCACCAACGACGCGCCGGCCCTGGCTCAGGCGGACGTCGGCGTGGCCATGAACACCGGCACCCAGGCCGCCAAGGAAGCCGGAAACATGGTCGATCTCGACAGCAATCCGACCAAGCTCATCGAAGTCGTGGAGATCGGCAAGCAATTGCTGATGACCCGCGGGGCGCTGACGACGTTCAGCGTCGCCAACGACGTGGCCAAATATTTCGCCATCATCCCCGCGATGCTGATGGGCGCGTTCCCGCAGGTGGCGCCGTTGAACGTCATGAAGTTGCAGACGCCGCACAGCGCCATTCTTAGCGCGGTCATCTTCAACGCGGTGATCATCATTCTGCTGATTCCGCTGGCGCTGAAGGGCGTGAAGTTCCGGCCGGCATCGGCCGCGGCCATCCTGCGGCGGAATCTGTTGATCTACGGCCTGGGCGGCATCATCGCTCCGTTCCCTGGAATCAAGATCATCGACTTGTTCATCAACCTCATCCACTTGCCCGGTCTGGCGATGCCGCACTAATTGCAGAAAGAAGGAGTCATCATGGCTAAAGGCACTATCATTGTTCCAGTCGTCGATACACACCCCAACGATCAGCCCGGTGGGAGTCTGCTCGGGCACATCTGGGCGTCCATCGCGGTGACGATCGTGCTGGGAATCATCTGCTGCGCAATTTACCCGTTTTTAATCTGGGGCATCAGCCAATTGGTCTTCCCCATTCAGGCCAACGGGTCGTTGCTGAAGAAGGACGGCTCGTTCACAACCAACGAGAATGAGGCCGTCGGCTCGGCGTTGATCGGGCAGGGTTTTTCGCTTCCGCAGTATTTCCATCCGCGCCCCAGCGCGGCCGGCGCCGGATACGACCCCACAAGCTCCGGCGGAAGCAACCTGGGCCCCCTGAGCGATAAGCTCATCAACGGCGCGACCACCCCTGCCACCACGCAGCCGACGACACAGCCGGAATCGCTGGCCTTTGACGGCGTTCGTCTTCGCACGATTCATTACGCCGTGGATAACAGCATTCCTTTCAAGCTGTACACCGTCGGCGCCGACGGCTCCCGCACGGTAGTGCCGTTGAAAAACTACCTGAACAAGGACGGCAGCATCAACGATATCGCGTTGGTTGACGCCTTTCCGCATTCGGGAGCAACCGCCGGCGTGATCGCGGCCGATTTTGGCAGCTTGATCCCCGGAGACGCGGTCACGGCGTCGGGATCGGGCCTGGATCCGCATATCAGCCCCGCAAACGCCGAGCTGCAAATCAATCGCGTGGCAACGGCCCGGCACATTTCCGCCGACCAGACGCGGGACCTCCTCAAGCAATACACCGACGGCCCCGACCTGGAAATCCTCGGAGACCCAGGCGTCAACGTGCTGAGGTTGAATTTGGCGCTGGATGTCAAGTATCCGGTTCCCAGTTCAAAATAAGATCGCTCGATGGGCCGTGAGTTAGCGGTGAAGCCACAGCGCCGAACTCACGGCCCTGATTTTCTCCATCATGGATCGACTCAACGCGTTCGGTTTGCTCTCCGTAAGTCTGATGCTAATATTTTATGCGCTTCAGGACCGGTCCGTATTCTTCGTGCTGGCCTTCGCCGCTTCGTGCCTGATGGGTTCTGTATACGGCTTTCTGCAAGGCGCGTGGCCTTTCGGGCTTGTCGAGGTAATCTGGTCCGTTGTGGCGCTGCGGCGCTGGCTAAAACTCCGCGGCCAGGCGAAATTGAACGCTCATGCCCGATGACCGCGCACAATCGTTCCTCCTGATGATCCGCCGGTCCCAACGGGGCCGGCTCAAGATTTATCTCGGCTACGGCCCCGGCGTGGGCAAGACCTATCGCATGCTCCTGGAGGCCCATCGCCTCAAGAACGAGAACATCGATGTGGTCGTCGGCTTCATTGAAACACACGGCCGAAGCGAAACCGCCAAACTCATCGAAGGCCTGGAAGTCATCCCGCGCCGCCGGGTCGAATATCACGACATCATCGTCGAGGAAATGGACGCTGACGCGGTCATTGCGCGGCATCCGCAGGTCGCGATCGTCGATGAGTTGGCGCACACCAACGTCCCCGGCTCTCGAAACGTCAAGCGATACCAGGACGCTCAGGACATCCTCGCCGCCGGAATTCACGTCATCTCCACGCTGAACATTCAGCACATCGAAAGCCTTTACAACACCGTCGAGCAATTGATCGGCGTAAAGGTCCGCGAGCGCCTTCCCGATTCCGTCCTGGCCGAAGCCGACCAGATCATCAACATCGACCTCTCGGCGGAGGACCTTCAGCAGCGGCTGCGCGAGGGAAAGATCTACCCGGCCGAGCGCGTGCAGTCTTCGCTGGAAAATTTCTTCACCAGTTCGAATCTCGAGCACCTACGGGAATTGACGCTGCGTGAGCTGGCGTCCCAGCTTGATTTCAAGCGCCGCGAGACCGCTCCGGACACGGTTGCCACCCCGATGGCCGGCGTTCCCGACCAGATCATGGTTTGTCTCTCCTCGCGCGGCCCGAACAGCGCCCGGCTGCTGCGGTTCGCCTCGCGTCTTGCAGGCAGGCTCAATCGCAACTGGTATGCCGTCTACGTGCAGACCCCCTCGGAGGAGCCCACGGTCATCGACGCCGTCACCCAGCGATTGCTCGCCGACACGCTGACGCTGGCCAAAGAATTGGGCGCCATGGTCTTCACCTTCAAGGGCCAGAACGTCGCCGACACCATCCTGCGATTCGCCCGCGATTACCGCGTGGGGCAGATCGTGATCGGCCGGCCGCGGCCCCTGCCCTGGTGGAAGCGGCTGATCAACCATCACGCCGTGGCGGTGGATCTGATCAACCGGGCCCAAGGGGTCACCATTATCGTCGTGGACGCCGAAAGCGAAGAGCGGGCCAGCGGTGATTTTCGCGAACCGTCCTCGGCGCCAAACATGTCGGCGGTTCGGCCGGCCGGCGCCCTCAGCCGGCTCCTTACGCCCCAGCGAATCATCATCTGGGACGATCCCGCCGCCAGACAGGATGTTCGCCAGCGGCTGGTGAATTCAATCGTCGCCACGGAACCGGGACTCAATGCGGAAACGGTCATGAAAAAACTGGCCGAGCGCGAGGCGCAAGGCTCGACATTTTTGAACGAAGGGATCGCTCTTCCGCACACAAGATTGGAGGGCCTGCAATCGCCGCAGGTGGCCCTGGGATTGACCCGCGCCGGACTGCTGGACGTCGTCACGGAGCGCCCCATCGAGGCCGTGTTCCTCCTGCTCTCGCCGACGGCCGGGGCCAACGTGCATCTTCAACTGCTGGCCAAGGCCGGCCGGGCCTTGCAAAACCGGGAACTGCGAAGTGCCCTGGACCGCGCCAAATCGCCCGGGGAGGCATTGGATGCAATCCAGGATTTCGAGGCCGCATCCAGCGGCCAGACCTTGCCGGCGGCCAGCCAATAATTTCCGCGGCGATAGCGGCCATTGCGTCTTCTTCAGGTACACTATCCCCCGCCAATAGAAAGGACCTCCATGCACATCGTGTCGAACCTCGCGGATGAATCGGGACCCAACGGAATCTGGATCGCCGTGGCCGTCATCGTCATCGTCGTTTGCCTCGTCTTCGTCCTCCTTATCGCGAACTTCATCGGACTTTATGTGCGCGCGCTGGTCAGCGGCGCGAAGGTGAGCTTCATCGAGCTGTTCGGAATGCGCATGCGGAAGGTCAACGCGGTGATGATCGTGAACGGACGCATTCAGGCGACCCGCGCCGGACTCCAGGTCAGCCAGCCGGAGATGGAGAGCCACATGCTCGCCGGCGGCAACGTGCAGCGCGTCATCCAGGCGATGATCGCCGCCAGCAAAGCGAATATTGATTTGACCTGGCAGACGGCAACCGCCACCGACCTCGCCGGACGCGATATCCTCGATGCCGTCCAGACCAGCGTGAATCCTAAGGTGATCGATGTCCCCAACCCCCAATTCGGCCAGCCGACAATCGACGGCGTGGCCAAGGACGGCATCCAGCTCAAGGTCAAAGCCCGGGTAACGGTGCGGACCAACATCAAGAGCCTGGTCGGCGGGGCGACCGAAGAAACCGTCGTCGCCCGCGTCGGCGAGGGAATCGTCAACGCCATCGGATCGGCCCTCGATTACAAGCACGTGCTTGAAAACCCCGACAAGATTTCCAAGGCCGTTCTTTTCAAGGGCCTTGACGCCAACACCGCTTTTGAAATCCTCTCGATCGACATCGCCGAGATCACGGTTGGCGAAAACATCGGCGCGAAATTGGCCGCCGACCGCGCGGAATCCGACAAGCGCCGTTTCCAGGCCGAGGCGGAACAACGCCGCGCCATGGCCGTCGCCCAGGAGCAGGAGATGGTCGCCAAGCAGGCCGAGAACCGCGCGGTTGTCGTCCTCGCCGAGGCCGAAATCCCCCGCGCCATGGCCGATGCCCTGCGCTCCGGCAACATCGGCGTGATGGATTATTACAAGCTGAAGAACATCCAATCCGACACCACCATGCGCGAGGCCATCGCCAAGCCCGGCGACGCGGGCAAGGGATCATGAATCCGGAGCGAAGATGGATGAACTGATCGAATTGATCGTTCGAGCGCTGATCGCGCTGTTCAGCGGCGGATCAGAGCCGCCGCAGCAGCCGAAGATCGCGCCGCGGGTTCCGCCTCCGCTGCCGCAGTCTCCAGCGGCGCGCCGCCCGGCCCAGGCGCAGCCGAGGCCCCGGCCCACGGCGATGCAGCGGCAACAGGCGATGCTCCAGGAAATGATGCGCCGCGGCATGGCGGCAAAGAAACCTCAAAAGCCGGTCGCCCCGCCGCCGCGCCCAGCGGCCGTTCCGCCGCGACCGAGCGCCGATTCCCAGGCGTCCGCCCGACCGCAAGCCAGTCGGCCGTCGCTTTCAGCCGCCGCAATTCGGCAATTGGTTACCTCCCGTCCATTCGCTTTGCGGACGATGTTCGTCTTATCGGAGGTCATCCAACCGCCTCTGGCGCTGCGATCAGAAGAAACCCGAAATGCTAAACTCGAATGACGAAACCAGAAACCAGAATCGATGTCCAAAACCAGAATGCCCTAAACGGGGATGGCTTTTGTTTCAGTGATTCGGGTTTCAGTCATTGATTCGTCATTCTGGTTTCGGATTTCGGGTTTACCTGTCGGCGGCCCACTTCCCCTCGCGGATGCAAAAAAGCGTCGGATTGAGTAAAGTTATCCCGCCATGAGCCCCACCACCACGGAAACGCCGCCGCCGGCTTCGTTCGACCGCACGATCACCCTGCGCATTCGCCGCCAGGACGGACCCGGCCAGCCGGCGCGATGGGAAGAATTTTCCGTCCCGCGCCGGCCCAACATGAATATCATCTCCTGCCTCCAATACATCGCCGCCCATCCGACGACCACCGACGGCAAGGCCACCACGCAGGTGGTTTACGACAGCGGATGCCTCGAGGAAGTCTGCGGCGCCTGCACGATGGTCATCAACGGCCGAGTCCGCCAGAGTTGCTCCACCCTGGTTGATCGGCTCGGCGCCGGGGCCGTCACGCTGGAGCCGATGGGCAAATTCCCCCTCGTCCGCGACCTGTTCGTCGATCGCTCGCGGCTGTTCAACGATCTCAAGCGCGTCAAAGCCTGGGTGCCGGTGGACGGCACGTATGACCTGGGCAAAGGCCCGCAAATGTCCCAAAAGCTCCAGCAGGAGCGATATCCCCTCTCACGGTGCATCAGTTGCGGATGCTGCCTCGAGGCCTGCCCGCAATACACGCCGGCCAATCGTTACGTCGGCGCGGCGGTGATCAGCCAGGTCCGTCTTTTCAACGATCACCCCACCGGGGCGGCCCTGAAGGAAGATCGCCTGGACACGCTCATGGAAAACGGCGGCGTGAGCGACTGCGCCAAGTCCGGCAACTGCGTCGAGGTCTGCCCCAAGGAGATTCCGCTGCTGGAAAGCATCGCCACCGTTGGGCGGCAGGCGACGCTTCACGTGATCAAGAAATTCTTCGCCCGGTGATCCGCCCTTGACCCCTCGCGCCAAAAGAGTCTTTCTCACCGTTTTTGCCTTCGACGCCGTTGTGCTCGTCGGCCTGATTTACTGGCTTGTTCTTCATCACACAAAAAGTGCCGTAGTGGCCGTGCCCGGCAAGCCGGACATCCAGATCAATCTCCGCCCCCTCGAAACGAAGCTGACCGAAATCGATTTGCTGAATAAAGGCACTGCCCCCGGCTCGCTCGACGTGGCGGCGGACATCTCCTGGCAAGACAGCGACCTGGACCGGGCCGAAGGCCTGGCCGGCTTCGACGAAATCGACACCGGCAGGATGAGCGTGCGATTCCATCCGCATCGTTGGCCATCCGGCGAACAATTGTCCCCCGGCGAGAGCCGCGATATCGGCTGGGTGCAGTTAACGGACGACTCGCCGATTCACGCGGAAATGGTCACGGGTCCCGCGGCGACTCAACCTTGATTTCTATTCAGCGGCGGTGGGCAGCGCGGCGGTCACCGCGGCGGCGGGCGCCTGCTCTCGATCCAATTCTCGCCCTCGCCCCACGATCAGCCTCGCCACCAATGATGTCCAACCCGTCTGATGGCTCGCCCCGCAGCCCCGGCCCGTTTCCCCGTGAAAATACTCGTGGAACAGCAGCAAATCTTTCCAGTTGGGGTCCTGGGCAAAACGTGTTTCGTCGCCATGACACGGCCGCCGGCCATCTTTGTCGGGTAGGAAAATGCTCATCAGCCGCATTCCCAGCCCATCCGCCACCTGCTGAAGCGTCAGCATTTTGCCGGAGCCGGGCGGGAATTCCACCTTCAGGGCCTCACCGTAAAAATGATGGTATTTTTCCAGCGATTCCAGCAGCAGGAAATTCAGCGGAAACCAAACCGGCCCGCGCCAATTGCTGTTCCCGCCGAACAGGCCCGTATCCGCTTCGCCAGGACAATACTTCACGCCATATTCCTTGCCGTCGGCATGGAAGACATAAGGATGATCCAGATGATAGCGCGACACGGAGCGGATTCCGTACGGCGAGAGAAACTCGGCGTCGTTCAGGAAATATTTCAGCACGCGCAGCAAACGCTGCTGCGACGGAACTGCCAGCAGATAATGCTTGTGGTCGCTGTCGGACGGCTTCATGTACGAAATATACTTGGCCAGATCTTTGCGATTGCTCAGAAACCAATCCATTCGCTTGCGGAACCCGTGCAGCTTATCGATCACGCAGCCTTCCAACACCTCCACCGCAAACAGGGGAATCATCCCCACCATCGACCGCACGCGCAGGGGAATGCTTCGGCCATCGAGGAAAAGCTGATCGTAATAGAATCCATCCTGCTCGTCCCATAGCCCGGTGCCGCCGAGGCTGTTCATCGCATCGACGATGGCCACGAAGTGCTCGAAGAATTTCGACGCGATGTCCTCGTAGACCGCATCATCGCGAGCCAATTCCAGGGCCATGGAAAGCATGGTCGAGCAGTAGAACGCCATCCAGGCCGTTCCGTCGGCCTGATCGAGCACCCCACCGGTGGGCAGCGGCTTGGATCGGTCGAAGACGCCGATGTTGTCCAGACCCAGGAAACCCCCGCCGAAAATATTCCTGCCGCTGACATCCTTGCGGTTCACCCACCAGGTGAAATTCAGCAGCAGTTTTAGAAACGCCCGCTCCAGGAACATTCGATCGCGGCCCCCGCGCGGGCCCGTCATCTTGTAGACGCGCCAGCAGGCCCAGGCATGCACCGGCGGATTCACGTCCGAAAATTCAAACTCATACGCCGGCAATTCCCCGTTCGCGTGCATGTACCATTCGCGCAGCATCAGAATGAGTTGATCCTTGGCGAATTGCGGATCGATCGTCGCAAACGTGATCATGTGAAACGCCAGGTCCCATGCCGCGTACCATGGGTATTCCCATTTGTCCGGCATGGAAATCACGTCGCGGTTGAACAGATGAAGCCATTCGCGATTCCGCCCGTTCCATCGCGACGCCGGCGGCGGGGGCTGCTCGGGATCGCCATCCAGCCAATCCCGCACGATATAGTGATAAAACTGCTTGGACCAGAGCAATCCAGCCAGGCATTGCCGCCCGATGTTTCGCATGTCCGCCGGCAATTCCTTCGAAAGCCGCGCGTCATAAAACTCATCCGCCTCGGCGATGCGCTGCTGGAATATCCGCTCAAATTCAGCGCCGAACGGTTCCGCGGGCGCCGCGTTCTGCGGAAACAACCTGAGCCGAAGCACCGATTGCGCGCCCGGCGGCAGATCGATCACATAGTGTGCCGCCACCTTCGTTCCCACGCCCGCCGGATTCACCGCGCCGGCTTCGCCGTTGACGAGATGGCGATGAAACGCATCCTTCACGAAGGGGGTGTAATTGGGCGCAGCGAACAATCGTTGGAGATTCGATTCATTCTCCGTGAACAGCAGTTCCGGTTCCTCGCCGCGCTGTTGGGCGACCCAGCGGAATTTCCCGAGCGATTCATGATCCACGTCCACCGACGCCGGCCCCGATCGCGCCAGGTGCGGCTTGACTTCGCATCCCTCGTGCAGGCAGCCCCAAATCCATGTATTGCGCGCCCAGAGCGTCGGCAGCATGTGAACCGTCGCCGGAGCAGGACCCCGATTACAGACGGTAATGCGGATCAAAATGTCGTCCGGCGCGTTCTTGGCGTATTCCACGAAAACATCGAAATAGCGGTCGGAATCGAAAACGCCGGTGTCGAGAATCTCGAATTCCGGATCGAGACGCGTCCGCCGCCGATTCTCAGCCACGAGCTGGTCATACGGAAATAGGCCCTGCGGATACTTGTACAGCCCCTTCATATAGGAATGCGTCGGCGTGGAATCGAGGTAAAAGTATTGTTCCTTCACATCCTCGCCATGGTTGCCTTCGGGGCAGTTGAGACCGAAGAGCCGTTCCTTGAGGATCGGATCCAACCCGTTCCACAGGGCCAGGGCGAAGCAAAGGCGGCATTCCCGATCGGTGATCCCCATCAGCCCGTCTTCGCCCCAGCGATAGGCTCGGCTCCGTGCATGATCGTGGGGCAGATAATTCCAGCAGTCCCCGTCCGGAGAATAGTCTTCCCGAACCGTGCCCCACTGCCGCTCGGAGAGATACGGCCCCCACCGCTTCCAGTTGGCCGTTCGCGCCGCGTCCTCGCGCAAGCGTTTTTGCTCGGCGCTTTCGCTCATCGCAGGCTCACCACGTTCTTGATCCCAACCACCCGCCCGGTCAGCAAATCGATCGCCTGAGCGATTCCGAACCGGCCTGTGATCAACTTCCTCAGCGCATCCGGCCAGCGCCGGCGAAACTCGGCCAAGTCGCCGATGGCGTCGAGGAACGCCTGCTTGCCCGCGTTCACGGTGCCGTAAATCACCTGGTTTTTCAAGACGAAATCGCGCATCAGCAGATCGGCGTCCACTTCAATCGGGGCCTTGCGCCCGGGAACGCCGGTGAAGATGAACACGCCGTTGGTTCCCAGCACGCGCATCACATCGAACGCCAGCGACGAAGCGCCGACCGCCTCGTACACCAGATCGATCCCGCCGACGATCTTCGCCATCTCGTCCACCGAAGTTGTTTGCGATGAAACGTACTGCGCGCCGATGGCGCTGCAAAGATCGGCTCGCGGATTGGGCAGCGCGTTCCTGGAATAAACGTAGGTCTTGAATCCCCGCAGGACCAGGGCCATCGCCCCGAGCAATCCCACCGGCCCGGCCCCCAGAACGACCGCCTTGTGGCAATAATTCGGCGCTTGCCCCGGCTCGACTGAACTCGCCGAAATCGGCTCGATGGGACATGCCCACGGCAATCGCGCCTGAACTTGCCACAACTGCTCGATCGCCTTCTGGGCGATCGTCAGCGGCTCAACCAACACGGCCACGTCCCGCAGGGCGCTGGGCACGAGATTCATGTACTTCTCGTCATCGACGACAAATTCAGTCATGAAGCCGTGCCGGCCCTTGATGCCGCGTTCGGTGAAATCGCCGGTATAACAAAAATCCTGCCGCCCGGCCCGGCACGCCACGCAATCCGGATGATCGCACGGCCGCCGCACCATCGTCACCACCAGATCGCCCTTCTTCAGAGTCCTGACGCCCGGACCTATTTCGATCACCTCGCCCAGCGATTCGTGCCCGATTATAAGATAATCCGACCCATCCGGCGGCGTGCCGTATTGAAACGTGACGATCTCCTTGTCCGTCCCACAGACGCCGACATCGATCATGCGAAGCTTCACCTCGGTCGGCGCGGAGATAGCCGGCTCGGGATGATCGATGAGTTTGACCTGCTTGGTGGAAGGGAAAACAGCCACCGCTTTCATGGCACACTCCTCTTTGCGGTGACAGCACTATACTCACAGGACTTGGCTGGGAAAGCCAAGGAATTGCCACCTTGTGGATCGTTCATACCGGAGAACCCGCGCCCCGCAGATATTTACGCCAGAATTGCGGCAGCACTTGGCCAAGCTGGACGAAGAAATTGCCGCAGATGTGCAGCGCTCCGAGGAAAGTGTGCCGCCAACAAACCTCATCCGCGTTGATGAATCTCGCCAATCCTTTGTCAACCATTTGGTGGGTTCGCCGATCGTAGATCTGAGTCAGGGCGTCAAATGCGTTCGCTTCACGAAAACGCATGACTCCAGCGCCCGCGGCGCTCTGCCGCCGCTTGTGCAGTTCCCATAAACCGGGAAACAACGAATTCCACCGACGCTTGAAGCGGAGCATTCCGGAAGGATCACTTTCGCCGGTCTGATCTGTAGTGCACAGAAGCGTTCCATCGTTCAGAGGCGAAAAGATCAGGGTCTGCTTGGTCCGAATTCCGGATACCGTGCCGGAACTCGTTACTACGACCGTCCGGCCATCAGAAGAAAACCATACCGTTCCGCGCGTCATAATCGATGGCTTGGCATGACCCACGTACCCGCCAAAGACGAAGCCAGCAGCCTGCACGTCGTCGCTCATCCTGCGAACATACGGCGACAATCGCTGCACGTCTGCCTCGGGAATGGCAACGTATGGCCTGGAAAAACGCCGCTCCCACATGGCCACAACCAACAACAAAAGCAAAAACGCGGTGAGGCCAACAACGATGACATATATCCCCCTGGAGATGGCCGCGTCGGCAAGGAGCAACTCGAACATGCCATGCATTATAAAGCGGCTGTCGCTTCATCGGCTACTAAGGCCGCTTGAAGACTCGCGAAATGGGAAGCACGAAACCCGGCAGTGCCGGCTCACGGGTGATCTTGTCTCGAATGGTCAACCGCAAAGGCTTCTGCGCAGCGCGGTGAATCGTGATAGTCATCGACTCCGGATCGGCAACCCAGCACGAGACCGTCCCGTGCGCCAGCCACATGTTCACTTTCTCCGCGATTTCCCTCTTGGTGTCGTCGGATGAGACAACTTCCACGGCAAGATCGGGAACACCCGGAAAATATTTGTTCCAGGTGCTTTTCGGCACGCGTTCCTTCCGAATAAAACTGGCATCGGGCGCCCGAACAAGATCGGGGCCGGACTCCACTTTGAATCCTGTCTCCGCGGCGAGAACGACGCCGAGGTCGTGTTCATCCGCAAACTCGGAAAGAAATCGCGCGATTCGAACGGCCACCCATCCATGGTCGAAACCCGCCGGACTCATCATGACCAATTCCCCGTAAATGAGTTCGCACCGGCCGATATCGCCCATCTTGAGCAATTCGTCGGCTGTGATCCTCTTGGATATTGTGGTCGAAGTCGTCATGTGGAATTCGATTCATCCCGGCCAACTTCACAGCGACGCCGCAGCGAGCTTTCGCTTGGCGCTCAGAGGCAACTCGACAGGCACAAACCATTCGCGGGGATAAAGATAATCCTCTCCCTCCTCGTCGATGACGCGAAAAAAGTATGCCGGATCGTTCTTTTCCGGGCGAATCACCTTATAAGCCTTCCCGATTTGTAACGACACCAAGTTCTCACCCAGTTCGACGCAAAGGGCGTAAAAGGGATAGTGCGGATTCGTCCGGCTAGCCGGGTCGGAATGGCCGCTTGATCCTTTCGAGCCGACGGCCGACCCCATGCGCTTCGAACCAATGTATTTCTGCTTCATATATTTCACCCTTGCTGTCGCGAATGAGCGCAACGCCCTTCATTTTACGCCATTCTCGTCCACCGAACTGCGCCCGCAAATATTTCCGTATCCGAACGCTTTTACCGCCAGCAATCACTTGCACATTCCGAAACGGACCAAGGATTTCGATAAGCGGCCGGGACACTCAATCGTCCGAATCTTTCGCCGTCGAACAAAGCTGTTCAATGCCGCTTCCCGAAAAATGTCTTGATCGAATCGTAAATATCATCCTTCGAATTCACCCGCCAAGTCAGGCTCGTCCGGAAGCAGCCAGCAGGGCCCTCGACGGCAGCTTAATCGGAAGAAAATTCTCTCGCGGGTATAAGTAATCTTCCCCGGACTCGTCAATGATGCGGATGTCCTGCGGATCGTCTTTGGCACGTGGGGGAATGACACGGTAGATCTTGAACACCTCGAGTGATGCGGGATTCCCGTCGTTGCGAAGACACAGAGCAAACTTCTTCCGAGACAACCGGCCCGTTCCACGTTTCATGGGCATTTCAATCCTTGTCCTTAATTTTCCAGTCGACTCGCCCGATTCCGTGCGCTTCATACCAATGAAGCTCAACGTCGCGAATTCTACCATCAAGATACCGAACCGAGGCACGCGCCTTCATTTTCCGCCATCGGCCGCGGCCATAAACTCGGCGCAACCGATGCAGTTCCCGAATGCTTCGCCCCGCGGCAATGAGCTGAACGTCGCGAAGCGGACCAATAACCTCGAAGTTCATTGAGCCTTGCCCCCTCAATGCCCCTTCCCGAAAAATGTCTTGATCGAATCGTAAATGTCATCCTTCGAATTCACCCGGCTCGTCAGCACCTTCTCGTGGTTCCGCAAATGCTCATGCAGCACGTTGATGAAATTTCCCGAACCATACGCGCTGGCCACCTGGCAATAGCCGAACATATTGCACACCGGCAGAAGCTGATCCTTGAGCAACTTCACACAGTCGCGGCTGTCGGCTTCGGAGCTGTTGTCGCCGTCGCTGAAGTGAAACAGGTAAATGTTCCACTCCTGGGCTGAATAATGGGCGTCGAGCAAGGACTTGGCGCAGCGGAACGCGCTGCTGATCTTCGTCCCGCCGTCCTCGCGAAGATGGTAAAAAGCATGCTTGTCCACTTCCTTCGACTGGACATCGTGCACGATGTAGCGCGATTCGATCCCCTCGTAATTCTTGCGGAGCCAGGTATCGATCCAAAAACTCTCGAGGCGCACCAGCTCCTTTTGCTCCTCACCCATGGAACCGGAAACGTCCATCATGAAAACGATCACCGCGTTGGACTTCGGGCTTTTGACTTCCTTCCAGCTTCGATAGCGGATGTCCTTCTTCTGAGGAACGATGATCGGCCGGTCCGGATCGTAATCGCCGATCAGGATCTGGCGCTTGAGCGCTTCCTTGAACGACCGCTTGAAATGCCGCAGCGATTCCGGCCCCACTCGCCGGATCCCGCTGTATTTATCGCGGATCGTGGTAATGCGATGCTTTCCCCTGGGTTCAATGCGCGGGAGCTTCAGTTCCTCGGCCAAAATCTCCGCCAGCTCATCCAGCGTCAGGTCCACCTCCATGATGTGCTGTCCGGGCTCGGTGCCGCCCTGGGTTTTGCCCTGGCCTGAATCGACGACATCCCCCTCCTTCCCCTCGCCCGCCCCGACGCCCGCGGAATTATCTCCGTACCGGAAATGCGGCAACTCGATCCCCCGCAGCGGAATGCTGATCAGATGCTTGCCCTCCTTACCGATCAACTCCCCTTTGGTCAGAAACTTGCGCAAATCGTCGCGAATCCGGCCCTTGACGATCTGCCGGAATCGCTGGTGATCTTTTTCGATCTTGAGGATCATTGCAGCCTCTTGCAGAGTCCAGCCCTGAACGCACTAACCTGAATATGCACAACATTATAGCATTCGGAAGCGCCATTGCCGCCGGCCGCTTTCGCGGGTCCGGTAAAACCGTCCGAATACTCCATTTCAATGGCGCCATCCAAATTTTCGGCATTTCCCTGCTAAACCGAATAGACGTTACGGCCGACGAATCGGGTGTACCTCCAAATCGCCTGACGGCAGAGGTCCTTATGCTTCATGGTACGGCTCATCGGTCAATCCAGATTGTGCTGTTGACCTTTTCGATCATCTCGACCACGTCGGTCATATCGTTTGCGGCCGCCCCGGTTGCTCCAACCACCCGGTCCAGTGCCACATCCGGCGGCGGCACGAGCGCCGCGCAGCCGTCGTCCACAGCAAAAAAAGAAAATGTCGTGAATACTGGCGGCACGGCGACCGCCGCGCCCCAGTCCCCGTCCGCCGAAAATCCCTACGTGGAAATGACCCTCGAACAACTCATGCAGGTGGAGGTGACCACCAATACGTTGACGATGACCGAGCGCCAACTGGTGCCGGCGGCGGTCACACACATCGATCGCGATGAGATCGACCAGCAGAACCCTCGCACGGTCAACGACCTTCTCAACATTTACGTGCCCAATCTCGAAATCTCGGATCATCCCTATGAATTGTCCGCCGTGGGGATGCGCGGCATCATCGACAACACGAAATATATCTTTCTGGTCGACGGCCGCGAAATGAACGAGGTAACGCACTTCGGCGCCCTGACCGAACAGGACCTCTATCTGCTCGGCGACATACAGCAAATGGACGTGGTTCGCGGCCCCGGATCGGCCACTTACGGCCCGGGCGCCGTCGAGGGCGTGATCTCATTGCAAACTTACAACGGGCTTACCTATCAAGGCACGGAAGTCACCGCACGCGGCGGAGTGCTCGACGACTTCGTCAGCTTCGAGTTCAAGCACGGCGAGAAGCTGACGGCGGATTCAGGCTGGTTCATCTATGGCGGCGCCGCGCAGGTTACCGGCGCCAATGTTGACAATGCACCGATCGTTCAGGGCCAATACTTCACGGCTCCCGGCAACCACCCGGTGTTCCCGGGCCAGCCCATGATCTTTTCGTATCAACGTGAAGGAGCGGAGTTCGAGGGCGAGCCGCAAATCAAGGTCCACGCGGAATACGACAGCGGCGGCTTCAGCCTTTGGGCGCGCTACACCCGCGGCGGCGAAACGCTCGATCCAATCGACCGGCGCTACGCTCCGTATCCGACGGGCTTCGGCTCGGTCATTCCACCCCCGGAAACGGCCGTGGGCTACCAACAGCTCACCATATTCGGCGGCGACAAAATAAAACTTTCGGACAAGCTGGATTTGGATATTTCAAGCAGCTTCGATGCAACCGACTACGAACGGGTCGTCCCCTCCACCACCAACTCCAACCTCTCCGGCCCCAGCGATAGTCAGCAGGAAGACAAGCTCTACTCCAAAGCGGTGCTGAATTGGCAGATGCTCCCGACCAATCAGTTGGCGGTGGGCTCCGAGTACCGCTACTTCTGGCTCGGATTGCCGAGTTGGTTCGATCCCGGCCTCGATGGACTGGACAGCGCGTTTACCACGCCGCAGCATTGGAATTCGGACATGTTCTCGATGTTCCTTGAAGACCAGTGGCACATCACAAAACAGTGGACGTTGTTTCTGAGCGGCCGCGCCGACAAGGACCGATACACCGAATTTCTCTATTCGCCCCGCGGCGCCCTGGCGTGGGCGCCGGATGATAAAGACACTTTCAAATTCATCGCCTCGCAGTCCTTGCGGACCAATACCGAGGAGTACATGTACCAGCAGTGGATCACCAACCACACGACGTCCGCGCCGGAACAGATGAACAGCCTTGAGTTCCGCTACGAACGCGAACAATCGAAAAACCTGTTCTTCGCCGCCTCCGCTTATTACGACCGGCTGGATGCCCTGGGATGGAACAACGTCCTCAAGGAAGTGCAACTGCTGGGACCGTACAAAACCGCTGGTATCGAATTGGAGGCAAGCTACAAAACTGAGCAGGATACCCTCACCATTTCTCACGGTTACACAAAGCTGGTTGCCCAGAATTTCATTCCGAATTCGGGTGAGTTCATAACGGCCTCTTCCTATGGCTTTGGATATGACTTGAACGACTGGTCAAGCAACGTCACCAAGCTCTCGGAACATCACCAGTTCAACGAGCAATTCTCGGTCGACGGCAACATCCAGGTGATGTGGGGTTATCAAGGCAGCCAGGATTACCTGAACTACCTGAATACCAAGCCGTTTTTTGGCGCCGGAACGCCTGCCAGTTCGGTGCCCGGCTACACCCAGCCGTTTGGCGTCACCGCCTTCCTGAATCTGGGCGCCGAATACAAACTCGGCGAGCATTCGACGATTCGGCTCGACGCTTACAACGTCCTGGGCTGGATCGATCCAACGCTGAACAAGGACGACGTGTTGGGCGGAGTCTGGGCGGGAGCTTATCGCGTGCAATCGCCCGCGTTCGCCCTGACGTACAAGTACACTTTCTGAGCGGCGGCGTCCCGGGTTTGTCCGAAGCGGCTTTAGGTGACCTTCCTTAACAGCAGGTACAAACCGATCAGAAGAACCAGCAGCGATCCGGCCAATCCGACGACCGTGCCGGGAAAATGCTGGTTGGCCAGATAGATCGGATTCTCGCCGCGGCTCCAGCGCAGCGCCAGGCCGTAGCGCGGATCGGTGACCCAGAAAAATGCAATCCCCAGCGCTCCCACGATCACCAGCGAATACCCGGAACGACGATTGAATGTCCGCATGATTTACTGTCGGGGCAGGACGGTCATTCATCCTGCTTGCTGTCGCCTCGCGCAAAAATGCTCGCCACATAGTTCAGCACGTCCGTGGCGCTGGTTTCGTTGTACCCGAAATACTTGATCAGACGCTGCTTCACCACGTCGATCTTCTGCTGCGTCTCGTCGTCCACGACGCTGCTGACGAGGTTCTTCAGCTTGATCGTGTCGCGCTGATCCTCAAACAGCTTCAGCTCCAGCGCCTTCAGCAACCGGGCGTTGGTGTTGTATTCAAACTTCTTTCCGTCCAGCGACAACGCCCCGATGTAATTCATGATCTCCTGCCGGAAATCATCCTTGCGGCTCTCGGGGATGTCGATCTTGTCTTCGATCGACCGCATGAGGCGTTCATCGGGATCTTCATCCCGCCCGGTATAACGGTTGCGCACGCGCTCATGCTGCGTGTAGGCCCGGACGTTTTCGATGTAATTCGCCGCCAGGCGCTTGATGGCGTCCTCGTCGGCGCTGATGGCCCGCTGGACCTCCCCCTTCAGGATGTCCTCATATTCCTCCCGCACCACCACGAGCAGCTCACGGTACTCCTTCTTCAGCTCTTCATCGGTGATCAGCGAGTGATGGCTCATTCCGCTCTCGAGTTCGTTCATCACCATGAACGGATTGATCGACTGATCGATCTGCGCCTGATGGCTCACCAGCGAATTACTCACCTTATCCTGAATATACCTGGGGCTGATCCCCTGCATTCCCTCGCGCGGGGCCTCTTCCTTCAGCTCCTTGATGCTGTCCTCGGTAAAACCGGGAATGCTTTTGCCGTTGTACAGCTTCATCTTCTGCAATTTGGTGATGCCGGCCTTCTTCGGCTCCGCCAGCCGCGTCAGCACCGCCCACATCGCCGCCATCTCAATCGTGTGCGGAGCGATGTGAATCCCCTTGATTTTCTCCGGTCCGAAATCCTTGAGGTAAATCTTGATTTCATCATCCAGCCGGATGTTGTATGGCACGTCGATCTTGATCGTCCGATCCCGGAATGCTTCCATCATTTCATTGCCCTGGAGCTTTTTATATTCCGGCTCGTTGGTGTGGCCCACGATCACCTCGTCGATGTACGTCTGGGCGAATTTCTTGGGCTTGATCAAATGCTCCTGGCTGGCGCCCAGGAGGTCGTAAAGGAACGCCACGTCGAGCTTCAGGACCTCGATGAATTCCACGATGCCGCGATTGGCGATATTCAATTCCCCGTCGAAGTTGAACGCCCGCGGATCGGAATCCGACCCGAACTCGGCAATCTTGCGATAGTTGATGTCCCCGGTGAGTTCCGTGGAGTCCTGGTTCTTTTCATCCTTGGGCTGGAACGTCCCGACCCCGCGGCGATCCTTTTCCGACAGGATCAACCGCTTCACCTTCACGTGCTCCATCACCTTCTTCCAATCGCCGCCGTAATCCTCCAGCAAATCGCCATAGATTTTCCGGCAGAACGGGCATACATCGCCGAAGAGCCGAATCTTGCGCCCATCGGGCAATTTTTCGTTGATGGCCTCCAGCACGTCGTTCCGCGCCTCCAGTGGAATCAGCAGCAGCGGCTCCTCGTGCATCGGGCACTCGACGAGTTGTTCCGCCTCGTCCCCGCCGGGGCCGCGATGATTTACACGCCACATGTACGTGTAGCACCGGCCCGCTTCAGTCCGGCTGTAATTCTCCAGGCCCTTTTTTAGAAGCCGCGCAATGGTCGATTTGCTCGAACCCACCGGTCCGTGCAGCAGCAGGATTCGCTTTTCCGTCCCATAGCCCTGGGCCGCGGACTTGAAGAAGTCCACAAGCTGCATGAGCGGCCGTTCCAGACCGTAAATCGCGTCCGCGCCGTGGTCGATCGGATCGGCAAAGAACTTATAGCGGTTGTATTCCTGTTTGAATTGGGTGTACGACTCATGGCCGTAGCTCAGGATCATGTCGTAAATCCGCTGAAACGCGTTCCGCGCCACGACCGGATGCTCCATAACGAGATCCAGGTATTCCGAGAACGAGCCTTCCCAATGCTGCTCCCGGAAATTCAAAACATCCAGCTTCTTGTCAATCAACGATATCAGGGAATTGGTTTTTGCTGGCATAATCGGCTTTCTCCGTCAAAACCATAACATCCATCATCTATATACCATTCAATTTTACCCACGGAGTTACACGGTCGATCTAAGCATCATCGACCGGATGGCAGGGGGTTCATTGGCAAAGAGCGGCACCGGCCTGAAAAACCGGCGATGGATCCGGGCGCCCCGCGGAACGGTGCCAACCACCCTTTCGACGCCCTGAGCTTAACGTCCACCATTATAGCCGTCTATTATACGTCGAAATACCCCGCCCGGCCTCCCCTACGGTCGTTATAAAACTTCGAAAGCAAAAAAAGCCCCGGGCATTTTATGCCTGGGGCAATCCCGCTGGACTCAACCGTCCCCGAAATACCGCCATACAGCCGCGACGGGTCGCCGCCGAACTATGCCTTCACCAGCGGCAACAGCGGGAACTGATCTCCCAGAATCGGCTTGCTCGGCGTCTGGAGCCAATTCTGAAGCACACTGGCGTACACCGAACGGAAATCCACCCCGTACTTCAAATCTCCCTGATCGAGGTCGCTCAGCGAGGGATGCCCACCCACAATCCCCTGCCGGATGCTCGACCCCAGCAAAAACATCGGCGCCGCAGCCCCGTGGTCCGTGCCGTTGCTCGCATTCTGCTGAACCCGCCGGCCAAATTCGCTGAAGGTCATCATCAGCACCCGGGAATCGTTTCCCTGCTCTTTCAAATCCTTCCAGAACGCGCCCAATCCATCAGACAATGTCTTCATCAGAGCATCATGCCGCTGAAGCTGCGCCGCATGCGTGTCGAAGCCCGACAGCGAGACGTAATACACTCGCGTCGGCAACCCGCCGGCGATCATCGCCGCCACGGTTTTCAGCCCATTGCCGAATTCATTGGCCGGGTACGTGCCGGACGACGCATGGCTCCGCGTCAGACGCAAAATCTCCTCGCTGCTCAACTGCGCGTCCATCGCCGTCCGATGCAGAAAATCCAACTGGTCCGCCGACGTGGTGATCTCCTTGCGTGGCGTCGAGCCCATCGGCGGCAAATCGGCGTGATTCAATTTCAGGTAATCCGACCTGTCCCGCCCGTTGTAGCGATAGCTATCCGGCCGCTCGAAACTGAGCGGCAAGACCTTGTCCCCCTGCATCGCCAGCGGCAGCGTCTCGCCCATCGCCACCCCCACGCGCGGATCGCACCCCGGGCACGTGTTGTCGAAATATCGACCCAGCCAACCGCTGTTGGGTTGTTGCCTCTCGGGCTGGGCGCTCTGCCAAATATCCATCGCCCGGAAATGCGAACGGTTTGGATTGGGATATCCCACACCCTGCACAATCGCCAGGTCGCCGTTGTCGTACAACGATTTGAGCGCCGTCAGGTTGGGATGCAGGCCGACGTAATTGTCGATCTTCAGCACCTGAGAAGCCGGGTGTGAAATGTTGCCCCGGGCGCGATAGTAAACATCATCGCCATAGGGGATCACCGTGCTCAGCCCGTCGTTGCCGCCGGAAAGCTGGACCACCACCAGGATCTTTCCATCCTTGCCCGTGGGTTGTTGAATCCGGTTGGAATCCAGCGGATTATTCAGCGCCATCACCGTCTGATCCAGAAATGTCGGGATCGTCGGCGCCACCGCGAGAATCGTCAGACCCTTCTGAAGAAACACCCGCCGGGTTGAAACATACTTTTCCATAACCGCTCCATCAGCACAATTGATATTCAGGCATCGAAACGATCAATTGCACCATTTTACGCATCGAACTGGCGTTTGCCGGATCGCCCAGCGCTTGCACCAGCACCTGTTTCTTATCCGCGTCGATCGGACGCTGGATCAGCCGAGCGACCCAGGCATCCACAATTCTTCCGGGCGCGTCGCCGGCATTATCGGCATTAGGATCGAAATCCGTCGTCTTGGCCAGGCGCGGCGACAACGGTGTGTTGCCGTTGTCTCCCTTGCGCCCGATGCGCCCCAGCGCCGGAACGTCCCCACCCGCCAGCCACACCCCGGTATTGTACCGGATGAACAGCGTGCTGGTGTTGATCCACATCCGCCCCCCCGGCCAGCCGCGGACGTTCGGCGGCATCAGCGGAAGCTGACCCATCTGATTCAATGCCGACGCCACCGCCGGCGTCGGCGGAAACGACGAAAGCCCCAGTTGTCTCACCGTGCCGACTACAAGCTGCACCGGACACTTGATCTGCACCCCGATCGACTGCGGGCTGTAAAAAGCCCGGCTCGTCAGAATCGTCCGCACCGTCGGCCGCAACTCGAATTGATTCCCATACAGCACCTGCCCCAGCGCCGCCGAAAGGTCCTGGTCGATGTCTTCATACGCCAGATACTTGAAAAGCTCGCCGGCGATAAATCGCGGGCAGGCCGGATGCTCCAGGATCATGGTGATGATGTCATCCCCGTCGAAGTTTCCGCTTCGGCCGAAGAATGTTTTGATCCCCTCATCATGCTGGCCCCTGCGGTAAATGAAATCGGCGCCATCATGTCCCCAGCCGGTGAACGCCCGCGCCGCCTGCCTGATGTCGTCCTCGGTGTAGTTGCCGATGCCCAGCGTGAACAGCTCCATCAATTCGCGGGCATAATTCTCGTTGGGATGGGCCTTGCGATTTTCGTTGTTGTTGAGGTAATCGAGCATGGCCGGATCGCGCGAAATCGCCCGCAGGAACGGTTCGAAATTCCCCGCGGCATTTTGCCGCAGCAACTCGTTCTGCCGCCACATCAGGATCGCCGCCCGCTCGTCCTTGGCGCTGGTCGTAAAATGCCCGTGCCAGAAAAACGCCAGCTTCTCCTGAAGCGGATATTTCCCGAATGCCATCCGGCTCAGCCACCAGCCGATCGTCGCTTCGATCGCCTGCCGATTGGCCTGCATGAACTGCTGGATGATCCGCTTTTTTTCCTCGGGCGTTTTGCCGACAAGCTGCCGGGCGTACTGGCGGAAATTCGCGGGCGCCCCCGCGATGGCCGACAGGTCCGGCGAATCGCCTCCGTCCCCAGAGGAGGCGAAGCCTGCCTCTTCCTCCGACGGGGCATCGGGAAAATCCAGCAGCCAATCCACGGCGTTCCCCGGCCCCAATTTCCGCACCTTCTGAACCTCCTCCACGGTCCCGCCGAAGCCCGCGCGATTCAGAAGATGCGCGGCCTTCACGTCATCAAATGGATCGGATTCGCCGGGAATATACGGCGTAAGCAAAGGATGCGTACTGGCCATGGAGGCTCCTGTGCCGCGAAAGACACCCACTATAACGAACCCGTCCAGATGTTATTGCCGGCAAGGCGAAAACGGCAATCCGCTTATCGGCTGGCGCGTGATGGGAATGGACTGAACAGAGCTGAACACTTCTGAACAGTCTTCGGATCCTGATCCGTGATTGATCCGTTTCTCATCTAATCATAAGTATAGATTTTGTATATGCTTATGGATGATATATAGCATTCGCTGTCGATATGGGGATTGAAATGTGTTCGGATTATCGCTAAATTGCTGTCGTCGTTACATTTGAAGGGAGAGAATTGGTGATTCTCAGCCGCGCCGAGTTTGATGTTCTGATGGAAAAAGCGGGCGTAATGCCGCCGCTTCCCAGGATCGCAAAGGACGGGTCGGCCCCTGCCATCGAGTACGCCCGCGCGGACATCGCCCGCGAAGTCGTGCGCCGGCGAATCGCCGCTGGAATGACGCAACAGGAACTCGCCCGGCGCGTGGGGGTCAGGCCGGAAACAATCAGTCGGCTTGAAGCAGGCAAACACCTGCCGCGCACCGAAACGATCGAGCGCATCGAGCGCGCTCTTCCGGCGCTGAAGGCCGCGGGAAGCAATTGACCCACGAGCGAGGCGGTCAAGTCCGGGAGTACGGGAGAGTAATGCTGCTTTAAGACCGCCAACGCGGAATGAGGGCGCAGAAGGGAACCGCCGAAGCGACGCCTTGCCTGGCAGGAGCACAAACATGTACAAAAAGAAGGACTTACCGGTCAACGAAATTCGTCGATTCCTCGAGCCCGGCCCCGTCGTGCTCGTCAGTTCCGCTTGGAAGGGGAAGCAGAACATCATGACCATGGGCTGGCACACGGTCATGGAGTTTTCGCCCTCCCTGGTCGGCCGCACCATCAGCAATCAGAATCACAGCTTCGAAATGATCGAAAAGAGCGGGGAGTGCGTGATCAACATCCCGACTCAGGCCATGGCGAAGAAAGTTGTGGGCATCGGAAACTGCTCCGGATGGAAAATCGACAAATTCAAGGAATTCAAACTAACCGCCATCCCCGCGTCGAAGGTTCATGCCCCTTTGATTCGGGAGTGTTACGGCAACTTTGAATGCAAACTCTACGATGCCGGGCTCGTGAATCGGTACAATTTTTTCATCTTTGAAGTGTTGAAGGCCCACGTTGCGACCTCTCCGAAATATCCAAAAACCCTTCACTACCGCGGCGACGGCGTCTTCATGCTGTCCGGGCGGTCCATCAAGCTTCCATCAAAAGTGTGATCAAATGATGGACATTCCGCACGGATTTTGGTCTCGCTGCCTGTTCATCCTTCTTTGGGGCGCGGGATGGGGGCATAAGCTATTACTCTTCAGAATATGACGGCGGCCTATGCAAGGACGCGGCGGCGCGCCCCGCAAGCGGGGCCGCTAAACGAGCAAGCGCGCCGAATAATCACGATGCGTGTGACGTCTGTTTTCGACATGATGGGTCGTGTCCCTTTCAGTTCTCGCTCCAATGACTGGTTAGACAACATTCCTGGTTTAGTGAGCTGTGAAAGTAACAGATGCCCTGTCTTTAGTGACTTGCAACTCGCAGCGGCCTCCGACGGGCAACGTTGCAATCGGCGAGGTGTGGCCAAAATCACAGTTGGCAATGATCGGCAAGTGATTCAACGCGGGAATCTGGCCGACGAGCGCGGTGAGGTTCTCGCGCGTCACGCCGCCGTTCTGAGCATAGCGCCCCAAAACAATCGCCCGAACTTCCGAAAATTCCGGCTGGAACGAGAGAGAGCGCAGTGCGCTATCCAAATCCATCAACGTAGCCTTTCCTTCGGCTGGGTGCTCCAGAAAGAGAATCGCGTCGCGAAGAGACGGGAAATACTTCGTGCCCTGAAGCATATTCAAACACCGATAAGTCCCGCCAATTACCGTGCCTTCCGCCTCACCGTCCTGAATGGCCCAAAAACCCTCGTTGGAATGGAAGGTGCGGTTCTCCTGATCCTTATGCCAGGCATCATCACTCCACTTGTCCGCCGGCCGCAGATCGAAGGGAGAGTTTCCAAACAGGCACTGGCGGAAGTTATGGAGCGTGTAATCGGCTCCCTGCCGCATCATGAAAGTGGTGAAGTTCGGCCCGTAATACGTCGTCACTTCTGCGCGGGCGCAAATGGCGTAACACAGATACGAAATGTCCGAGTAACCGCAAAGAATCTTCGGATGCGCTGCTATGAGGTCGTAGTCGAGGCCATCCAGCAGCTGTATGGCCCCAATCCCGCCGACAACAGCGAGAATCGCTTTTACCGATGGATCGGTAATGGCTTCGTGAAAATCTTCCAGCCGGTGGCGTGGTGAAGCGGTTAGATGCGGGTTGCACTCCCTGACCCAACGTCCAAAACTCACCGTTAACCCAAGCGACTCCAGCCCACTGGCAGCAAATTGAACGTCGCGTTCAGTAAACCCGCCCGGTTGCATCACGCCACCGAGAGAACGTGAAAGTGCCAACACACGAATTTCGTCGCCCGCGTTTAGTTTCGGTGGAAGATGCATGGCTATGCTGCCTAACAGTATTCATTATAATTTACAACGTGCACGGCGTCGTGCATGAGTGGTTTTTCTAAGCCAGCTTATCATCACGCACCGATGAAATCAGACCTGTGAATTCGTATCGAAAATTATCACCGGTAGAAAAGCCGTAAACATTCCGTCGGCCGCGCTCCTTACGGCAGGACGCGGTTGACGCACCGCTCACATCCATGTTATCGAATGTAACTTATGCCCAAAAAGCTCCTCCGCCTCGGCCACTCCCCCGACCCCGACGACGCTTTCATGTTCTACGGCTTGGCCAAGGGCCTGCTGGACACCGGGCCATACCAATTCCAGCACATCCTGCAGGATATCCAAACGCTCAATCAGCGGGCCCGATCCGGCGAATTGGAGATCACCGCCATCTCCATCCACGCCTATCCCTACGTGGCCGACAAATACGCCCTGACCAGTTGCGGCAGCAGCATGGGGGACAAATATGGTCCGGTGGTTGTCACAAACAAGCCGATGAAAATCGCCGATTTGAAAGGCAAGACCATCGCGATCCCCGGTGAACTCACGACCGCGTTCCTGGCCCTGCAACTCTGTCTTGGCAAGGCTCCGCAGGCGTTTCGGCCCGTCAAAGTGCATTTCGATCAGATTCCCCGTTATGTGAAAGACGGCAAAGCCGACGCCGGGCTAATCATTCACGAAGGCCAGCTCACGTATAAAAAGCTCGGCCTGCACCTGGCGGTCGATCTTGGCGTCTGGTGGCAAGGGCAAACCGGCCTGCCGCTGCCCCTCGGCGGCAACTGCATTCGGAAAGACCTGGGGAAAACCGTTTGTCAGGAAGTGACCAACATCCTGAAGCGTTCGATTCAATTCAGTCTCGCTCACCGCAAGGAGGCCGTGGAATACGCCCTGCAATTCGGCCGCGATCTCGACGGCAAGCTGGCGGACGATTTCATCGGCATGTACGTGAACGACTGGACGCTGGATTACGGCCCCCGAGGGCGCGAAGCGGTTTCGACGCTGCTGAAGCGCGGAGCGGAGGCGGGTTTGGCGCCGGGCGTCAAAGAGATCGAGTTCGTGACCGCCGATTGATAAAACCAGAAATCCGAAACCAGAATGACGAATCAAATCCGAAACCCGAATGACGAAGCAGCGTTTGTTTCGGATTTCTGGTTTCGGGCTTGATTCGTCATTCTGGTTTCGGATTTCTGGTTTCCCTATGCCACGGCCGCGGTCAGCGACACCGTTGTCTTGCCTTCCTTAATCCGCTCGATGTCCGCTCCAACCGCCGCCAGCTTTTGCTCGATCTTCTCGTATCCCCGATCGATATGATAAACCCGGTCGATCCGCGTGGTTCCCTTGGCCACCAACCCGGCCAGCACCAGCGCCGCGCTGGCGCGCAGGTCGCTGGCCATCACGCTGGCCCCCTGAAGCTCCCGCACGCCCTGGATGATCGCCGTCGGCCCCTCCTTGCGAACCCTGGCCCCCATGCGGTTGAGTTCGCCAACATGTAGAAACCGATCGGGAAAAATCCGCTCGGTGATGACGCTGATCCCATCAGACAAACACAAGAGCGCCATGAGCTGGGCCTGCAAATCCGTGGGGAAGCCCGGATAGGGCTGGGTGGTCATCTCCACCGGAACAATCCGCCGCGCCGCCGACACGAAAACCGTTCCGTTCTCCCGGGTCGTCCGCACCCCCACCTCATCCAGTCGATCCGTCACCGCGATCAGATGATCCAAATTGCAGTGCTTCAGTTCCAAATCTCCATTGGTAATCGCCGCGGCAATCATGAACGTCCCGCATTCGATCCGGTCGGGAATCACGCGATGCTCGGTGCCGACAAGATTGTCCACGCCGTCGATGCGAATCTCCGGCGTTCCGTGTCCCTGAATTCGCGCCCCCATCTTATTGAGCATGACGGCGCAATCCGAGACCTCCGGCTCGCACGCCGCCCCAACCAGGATCGTCTTGCCTTGGGCAAGGGCCGCGGCACACATGACGTTGATCGTCCCGAGCACGGTCGGGCCCTGCGCCCCGCCCAGATACATGCGGCAGCCTTTGAGCCGGCCGCGCACTTCACCGACGATATTGCCGTTTTCCGTGCGGAAATGGGCCCCCAGCTTCTGGAGGCCCCGCACGTGCAAATCCACCGGCCGATCCCCGATCGCGCAGCCGCCCGGAATGCTCACGATGGCCCTGCCCCGCTTGGCCAGCAGCGGACCCAGCACGCAAATGCTGGCCCGCATCGTCTTGACGATGTCGTAGCGGGCCTCGCACAGCCCCTCATCCTGGACCTCGATATCCAGCGGACCATTCAGCGCCGGCCCCTGGGTAGCGCCCGGATTCGCCGGCTCGTGGCGACGGACATGACAACCCAATTCCCCCAGCAACTTGGTCATCGAATCAATGTCCGACAACCGCGGCACACCTTTGAGCGTGCTCCTTCCATCGGCCATCAAACACGCCGCCAGGGTCGGCAACGCGGAGTTCTTGCTCCCGCTGATTTCGACTGTCCCCTTGAGACGTTGCCCGCCGTGAATGAGAAAGCTGTCCATCTCAGCCCGTCCTTGGGCCGGAAAAATCGCGAGGTGCGACTCTTCCCAAAGCCCGAAACGACCCGACGTTTTAGCGCCGGCAAAACCGTTCGGTCTATCGGCCACTCCATCGGCCGACGATCAATCTCAATACTGGCGTCGAAACCCTCGCCGGTTATCGGTCGGGTTTGCAAAGCCAGCGAAGCATTGTGGCTGTGTGTCCAGTGAAATTCAAGGAGGCGGAGGTTGAAATCCGAATCTTTCAGGTCGCCGTGGGGTAAGGATCGGAAGATACAAGGGGAGAGGCCAATCTTGCATTGGGCTTCTCCCCTTGCACTTTTTTCACGTCCACACCGGTGGCGGCTGAATCCGATCCGCCGGCCGCATGCCGGGATCGGCCTTTCCGCTGGTCGATAACCTGCTCTCAGCAACCACATGCATATCTTGGTCGCAGGTGATCTGACAGCTGAGGCGCAGCCCCGGCTCGGCACCCAATCCCCGCGCCGAAAGGACCGTTCGCTCCGCCTGCGTCACCTTGTTCGGCTCGCCGGAAATGAACCGCACCCGGCAGGTCGTGCATTTGCAATTCCCCCCGCAAGAATGCATCTGGTCGATCCTTGCCTCATCCAACAACGCAAGCACCAGCCGCTTACCCAGCGGCACCTCGAACGTTCCCACCCCTTCGACCTTCAATTTCGGCATGCGCAGGCTCCTTTTGATCGGCGATCCATCCTGGGCCGATTTTCGAGTATTCTTCCCGCGAGGTCAAAGTCCATGTGCTCTGGAAAAAATATTTGCCTGACGATCCAGGGCAATCGCCTGTTCCCCCTCTCCCCACGTACCAACCTTTTTGATCTTTCGCATAAGCTCTTTAATTTCAAAGTCAGACTGAACCGCAGAGCACGCGGAGATCGCGGAGACAGACAGAGAAGATCGCCAGCCGTCTTCTTCTCTGCGTCTGTCTCCGCGATCTCAGCGATCTCTGCGGTTCAATTTCAATCTGGAAAAGCTGAAGAATTATGGATATACAATGAAGACTGAAAATGTTGCCGGATTACCGGGGCGAGGGGATAAGCAAGTCAACAGGCGATTGCCCTGGCTGACGATCCTCCCGCTCGCCTTCTTCGTTTTCATCGCCGGCGGCGCGAGCGGCAATCCGAAAGACCCGCTCACGATCCAAAGCATCCCCGCCACCGTGGCCAAACGCACGTACGACCCGGACCATCCCGATCCGCGGATGCCCACCACGCACCCCGACGAGGCGGGCGTGACCGTTTCCGAATACGGCTGCGTCGCTGAAGTCAGCGGCCAGATGACGCGGACATCCCAAACCCATTCCGACGCCACGGTCGCGGTGCGGGTGGATTCCATTCATATCGTGCTGAAGTTGAACGTGACGGAATGGATGTCGCAGGTCGCCCCGCAAAAAATCTGGTATCACGAGGATGGCCATCGGATGATCGCGCTGCATTTTTACGATCACGCCGATGAAGTCGCCGCCGCGATTGCCCGCGGATGGATGGGCCAATCTCTTTGGGCCTCCGGCCCGGACGCAAAGTCAGCCGCCAAAGAGGCCATCACCCAGATCGCGCGAAGAATCACCGCCGCGTACATGGCCCAGGTGCGCGATCAATCGGAATTAGTGCAGGAAGCTTACGACCGCATCACCGCCCACGGCACCAACAACGTGGATGAAGCCGACGCGATCAAGCAAGCGCTGGCCGAAGTCGCCCAATCCGCTACCAAGCCCTCCCCCAACTGACGTCAAGTTTAGCCGCGACCCGAAGGCTTCGGCCGTGAGCTCAGCCGAACGGGGAGCGCGTTCCCGGCCGGAAATAAATGAAATCCACCCCCGCGCCTCCGTCATCATTTCCGGAGGCCCAACATGGCCCGCAAACATCGCGGCATCTCCCTAATCGAACTCCTCTTCGTCATGGCGATCATGCTGCTGATGCTGGGCATTCTCCTGCCGGCCGCTCACAAGCTGGTGGAAGCCGTCCATGCGCTCGGACCCCACCATTGAATCCCGATTCGGCCGGGATCACTTCATTTATAAACATCTCCGCGCGGTCCCACATGGGCTATGACAATCGTGTCGCTGGCCCGGTCGTGAAAATAAATGATGCGCAGATTGCCATGGCGCAGCCGATGGAACCCCGTCCATTCCCCCGCCATCGGTTTTACACCCGGCATCGCGTTGGGATTCCGGGCCAGTTCCCCGAGCTTGCCGATCAACTGCGCCTTGATTCGCGCATCCAACCGTTCGATATAACGGCCCGCGCGAGTGTGAACCACGAGCTTCGGCATCGGAATCAGAACGACGAAAGCGGCTTGAACGCGGAGTTCTTGCGGCGCTTCAAGTCGCGACGCGCGACCCGCAAATCATTTTTCGCTTTTTCATCGAGATCAAGCCCCAGCGCCTCGCTCAATTCACAGAACTGCGCCCAGGAAATAATCACTTCGCGCGGCCGGCCTCGCTCATCCACGACAATTCTCTTTCGAATCGCGACCATGATTAAAACTTACCATTACGCGGCGAGAGTGACAACCACGATGTTTTTTTGCGTTACACAATCCACATGATCGGCCCCATCGGTCACCGCGCATATTCCACGGACCGCACCTCCCGAATCATCGTCACCTTGATCTCGCCCGGATAATTCAGCTCCGTCTCGATCTTCTGCGCGATGTCCCGGCAAATCTTGGCGCTGATCCGGTCATCCACCAGCTTGGCATCGACGATCACCCGCACCTCCCGACCCGCTTGAATCGCGTATGCCTGACGCACGCCCTCGAAGCTCATCGCCAAATCTTCCAATTCCTGTAGCCGCTTGACGTATCGCTCCAAACTCTCGCGGCGAGCCCCGGGCCGGCTGGCGCTGATCGCGTCGGCGGCCATCACAATCGGCGTGTACGGCGTCGTCGGCGGCACATCGCCGTGATGCCCTTCCGCCGCATTCAACACCGCCTCCGGCTCATCGAACCGCCGCAAAAATTCCCGGCCAAGCTGCGGATGCCCGCCTTCCTGCTCATGATCCATCGCCTTGCCGATGTCGTGCAGCAACCCCGCCCGCCGGGCCAGGTTCCCGTCCAAGCCCAATTCATCGGCGATCACTTGCGACAAATACGCCACTTCCATTGAATGCTTCAGCACGTTCTGCCCATAACTGGTCCGGAACCCCAGCCGCCCGAGCATCGGGATGAACGGCTTGGGCAATTGCAGGTTCGCTTCCTGCGCCGCCTCCTTGCCGATGCGGATCAGCTCCTCCTCCATTTCCTTGCTGGTGGCCGCGACGACTTCCTCGATCCGGGCGGGATGGATTCGGCCATCCTGCACCAATTTTTCCAGCGACAACCGCGCCACCTCGCGCCGCACCGGATCGAAACAACTCACGACCACCACCCCCGGCGTGTCGTCGATGATCACATCCACGCCCGTCGCCTTCTCGAAGCTGCGGATGTTGCGCCCTTCCCTTCCGATCACTCGTCCCTTCATGTCGTCGCTGGGAATTGTCACCGTGCTGACGGTGTGATCCGACGTCTGCTCCGCCGCGTAACGCTGGATCGCCTGCAAGACGATTTGCCGGCTCTTCTCCTTCGCTTCGTCCTGCGCCTGTTCGGTGATCCTCTGAATCAGCGCCCCCGCCTCGAGCTTGCAATCCTCCTCGATGCGCTTCAGCAGCATCTCCTTGGCCTGTTCCGGCGAAAGGTTCGTCAATTGGAGCAGCCGATCGCGCTGCTCGTGCAGCACCTGACCCAGCTGCTCCTCCTTCGCCGCCAGCGTCTTGTCGCGCTGGGCCAGGCGGGATTCCAGCTCGTCCAGATTCTTTTCCTTGACCGATAGCGTGTCCAGCTTGCGATCTAGCGTGTCCTCGCGCTTGGTCAGGCGAGATTCAAGGTTTTTCAGCTCGCTTCGCGTCGCATCGGTTTCGCGATCGAATTGCTCCTTGCGCTTCGTCTGCTCCTGCCGAAATGCCAACTCCATTTCCTTGGTCCGGTTCTGAACGTCCGTCAGTGCGGTGATCTTGATCTGTTCGGATTCCAATCTCGCCTTGGACAAGGCGCTGTTGCCCGCCACCTTGAACGCAAGCAACACGCCCAGACCGCCGATCACAACTCCGATTGCCAGGTATACGAGTTCCATGAATTCCGCCCGCCTTCACCCACTGATGGTGGATGAAATCGCATTGCGGATGTTATTGGGAAAACCCCTGCACCGACGCTGGGACATGTCAAACGGACGAGCGTCAATCCCGGCTAAGTGAGCCGGGCGTGCCGCGTCGCCGATTTGATGTCATTGGGGGAGGTGCGCGCGAAGGCGAGTTGATCAGCCGATGCGTACTAATACGCCTCAGCTCCAGAAATTCAGAAGGCGTCAGAACCGGCTGCCGCAAAAGCCGATGCCGTGGCCGCCGCCGCGCCATTTCACACTGCGCAAGCAACAGCCCCACCACCAAGCCTACCACAGCAACCGCCGCCTTCGTGATAACTCCCAAAATGACCACGTTCATGTCGAACTCTTCGCCCGCCCAACTATTGGGCAATGGGCGAGACGTCAAATCCAGAGGCTTTCTCAAGCAACGCCCAATCCGCTACTGGGCGTCACCCATGGCCGGCCACAGAAAGCATTTCCGAGCGCCGACCAAACGAATTCCTTATATTCTACGCAACCCGCCTCGATTTTCAACCTTGAAAGGGCTGTTCAAGACCGCAGCCTCCGCCGGTCACCAACTTATCCAGCCCCCCCATAACTCGGGGATCGACCGTAACCCACCACAACTGCTTGTGATGATGAACCGTGCAAATCGTCCCTCGCCCCGCAAACGCCAATGTGAAATCGCTTTGCTGAAGTCGTTCCAGCAGCCGCTGAACAAAATCTCGAAATCCCAGTGTTTCTCCGGGCGAAAACTCGATTGCCGCCGCGTTGTTCCGGTCCTTGAGCAGCCCCCGATCCAAGCCCAGTTTTTCAATCGCCTGCGGCAGCCAGTCCCGGCTGCCATCATTCAGCTCATACGCCCAATGGGCAGCCGGCATCACCCATACGTCGCCGGGCAAGTATTGCTGCCACGCCCGCGTCGCCGCCGCGGCCAAATTCGCCTCATACGGCTCGGCCACGCGCCGCGCAACCGCCCGCGCCGCGGGCTTGATCGTCTCATCCGCCGGCCCGATCCAGCCGCGCACCAGTGCCCCCGTCCCAAATCCAAACGCCCCGCCGCTCGGATAATGGCATTTCAGCCCATCCGCCGTCAGGCGGTCCAGGACGATTTCGTAGTCGATGATGCGGGGCACGAATCACTCCCAATTTCCGGCACACTATCAAGCCACCTCCGCGTCTGCATCGGCGACACAAAACGATATTTGCGAAGGTGCCGATAATCCGGCGAACGAAAAAGCTCCGGATACGCCCGGCGATTTTTCCGCCATGTCCTAAGAGTCCAAAGGATAATGGACTCCCGATCAAAGAAGGACAACCGCCACGACTCGACGTTATTTGACCAGAGCGGCTCCCGAGTGAAGCATCGGCGAACGGTTCGCCGCAAGACCCACCAGACGACCAGCGACATCGGATAATCGAGCCAAATGATTGTGTCGGCGCGCGACCAGACCGTTTGGCGAAGCGTCAGGTAGTTCCCGCACACGGTCCAGCCTTCGCCGGCAAGCGCGGCCTCAACACGCGGCCGAAGAATTTCCATCGGCGTCGGCGTCCAGTTCGGGCCCCAGTGCAGCGCATCCAACTCCACATGCGGCACGCCAAGCCGCTGCACCAGAGCGCGAGCCAGCGTCGATTTGCCCGACCCGCTCGACCCCACGACGACCACGCGCCGCATTGCGCAACCCTCCGCGCATCAGATTTTCAACCGTTTCTTCCAAGCCGCGAGCTGCTCGGCAAATGGCTTGCCGCCGGCGGCGCCGGCGCTGCGATAGCGCGCCACGACATTGCGGGCGCCGAGGGCGGTGTAGACATCGTCATCCAAACCCACGGATGAACATCCGTAGGCTTTGATCGCTTCATTAAACTCCTCCACCTTCAATTGCGCCAGCGCCGTCTTCCCCTCTTTTTCGCACCGTGCCACCAGGGCGCCGACGATCTGGTGGGCCGTCCGAAACGGCACACCCTTGGTCACAAAATATTCCGCAAGACTCGTCGCATCCAAAAACCCGCGATCCAGCGTCGGCTCAATATTCTCCTTGACGAAATTCGCCGAGTTCACAATCGCCGCCGCCATCGTCAAACAATCGCTCACCATGTCATACGCCCGGAAAACAATCCGCTTGTCCTCCTGCAAATCGCGGTTGTAGCCGATGGGCAAACCTTTCAGAATCGTCATCAGGGCAAACAAATCGCCGTACACGTTCCCGCAGCGCCCGCGGATCAGCTCCAGCAGGTCGGGATTCCGCTTTTGCGGCATCATCGACGAACTTGTCGTGTACTCGTCCGCGATTTTGATAAAGCCGAATTCCGTGGACAGGTAAATGATCCACTGCTCGGCCCAACGCGAAAGATGTTGGGCGATCATGGCATAGCAGTAAACGAAATCGCAAGCGGAATCGCGCGATGCCGTTTGCGCGATGCTGCTGGTCTCTTGCGGCCGTTGGCGAAACGTCAGAGCAGATGCCGTGAGATCGCGGTCAATGGGCAAGGATGTCCCCGCGATCGCGCCGCTTCCCAACGGACAATCGCGCGTCGCGCCGATGTGTGCGTTTTCGTTACGCCACAAGTCGCGTTCAAACAGTTCTGCCCAAGCCAACGCTTCGGCGCCTGCCACGATTGGCTGAGCTCTTTGAAGATGCGTGAAAGACGGCATCACGATCGAACCGGAGCGCTTCGCAAGACGAATCAACGCTTGCATCAATTCTTCCAAGCGCTGGCGAATATGCGCACGCGCTTCGTGCGTAAAGAACAACAACAGATCGGTGGCCACCTGGTCGTTCCGGCTCCGTCCCGTATGCAATTTCTTCCCCGGCTCGCCGATCCGCTCGATCAGCGCCGCCTCGATCACCATGTGAATATCTTCCAGGCCCTCGTCGAATTTGAACTTTTCCGCCTCGATATCGTGCTCGATGGATTTCAGGCCGTCGATGATCTTGTCGCGCTCCGCGTCGGTAATCAGCCCCACTTTAGCCAGCATCGTCGCATGCGCGATTGACCCGGCGATGTCATGCTTATACAGCCGCCGGTCATAGCTGATCGACTCGACGAACGACTGCGCCAGCGCATCGGTCCCCTCGCTGATTCGAGATTGCCACGATTTCTCGCTTGCCATGGCCGGGGATTGTATCTCAACCCGGCTCAGTCGTCCCGCCCGCGCGAGAGATGGAATTTTTACCGCCGAGAGCGCGGAGAACCTGGCGCGGGCTTCGCCCGCAACCCAAATAATTAGGCATTGCTCGTTAAGGTACGGTGCGTGTTGCGAAGCACTTACCGTCCTACAGGAGCAATGCCATGGAGGCTTTTTTACACCATCATGCCC
>JBEKHH010000033.1:0-51648 GCA_050012375.1 Tepidisphaeraceae bacterium | reverse complement strand
CGGTGATGGAGTCATTGCTCGCGATCAAACGGGCCGGGGCCGATCTGATCATCACGTATTTTTCCGGCCTTGCCGAGAAACTGCTTCCGCCATAACTTTACGCTTGAAATTTAAAAAGTGGTAGTTAGGATGTTGTTCGTAACGCGGTCTTGAAAACGAGGAATCACCTAGGGGCAATGATAAATCATCCGGGTGGGATGATAAAAGTGAAGCCGGGCATCCCTACCCCCTCGATTGCGGCGAGGGTCCCGATCCGTAGGACGACTCCACACGCGGCTGTAAAGGTCGGCCTGAGGGGGGATTTCGCACCCATCCGTGAGGCGAAGTCCTCCACTCAAACCGGCCCCTCTGTCTTCACGCGACGCACAACCCGATCCGTCGCCTAAAAGACAGCATCGGCCCATCTTCCAACGCCGGTGAGTGCAAACAAACAGCATCCATGCCCTGCAAACACCGGCCGATGGGCGCGGCATATTCCTTCCACCGACGACTCTTTCGCCGGCTTCAACGAACGGCCTATTCAACTACGCTATGCGGGAGACCAGTTCTTCCCTGTTGTCTCCATTCCCTCACTCACGGCGTTGATTGATTTCCGCGCCGCGAATGATCGCTCCTGACCCAGACTTGATAAGCAGTTTCCATCTGCTGATCGTGATTGGCTCTTTAATCTTCATGCCTTTCCGGATTCTCCGGATTCTGGTTTCTTCACCGGCTCGAGTTGTGGCAGCGTTTTCAGCGCCCAATCCTCAATCTCGTCGCTCTCGGCGACCAACTGGTCGCGGTCTTCAATCCATTTTTCGCGGCTCCACAGTTCCAGATGGTCTATCGATCCGACGAGCGTCACTTCCTTGCCTAGCTCTACCCGGCCTAGTATGCTTGAGGGCAAAACCACGCGCCCTTGGTTGTCCCATTCCAGTTCGACGGTCGAGGCCCCCGTGAGACGCTTATATCTCTGGAGCGGTTCATTGGGATTAAGGGTGGGCGTAATCTGCATACTGAGAAGGTATTTGTAAAACCCGCAAGGGTAAATCCACGGTACGGAACCTTTCACTGTGATAATTAACGACGTTCCATCAAGACTGCTGCGAACCTTTGCGGGGATAAGCAACCGGTTCTTAGGGTCTATGGTTAATTCGTACTCTCCACTGAAGAATGGTAATTCCAAGGGAGCTTGAACCACCTAACTATTAAGAGCAGGGAATTTGTACCACCTTCCCCCACTTTTGCAAGCGGAAAATAATGTTTTCTTCGCGGAATTTTTACGATCTTCCGATGCGCGCACATCGAGCGCGGAATCCCTGATTACAAGGCCCGCAATACAGCCCTGGAATCGGCATTTTGTGGATAATCTATGTGGATAACCTGTCGCGAAAATTCGCGAGATGAATCCGTCGCACAATGCAGGCGATCGCGCCGCCTGCGAAGAGAAGTGCCAGCATTGCCCATGCACCTCTGATCGAAGAATCAGGGACGACCAGGGAAAGCGCTCCCGTGATGGGGCCGAAAATAGCCAGACCCCCAGTCGCCACGCTCTCGCCAAACTCGCTGCGCAAATACCACAGCAGCGGGCCGCCCAGACTCAGCATGGCCGCCACCGCCATTGCAAAGAGCCTCGCCCACGAATGCCGCACAAACCCCGCCCACAAATGCAACGTCACCAGCCAAACCGAAACGTATACTTCGCTCGCCATCCATTGTCTTCTCTGAGCATCCGCCAGGAACGCCGCCAATTCAGCAAACGGCCAACCGGTCACCACCGCGATGACGGTTGAGCGACGATTCTGCAGGAGAAGGGGAAACAGCAACGATGCCGCCGCGATCTGCGTGGCCAGCATAACGATGAGGCCCAATTGTTCCCCAGCCCGCGGCGAGCGAGCCCAAAACATCACGCGCATCGCACAAAGCCCCAGCGCCCCGACTTGCACCCCCAGCCACATCGCCAGCGCCGCGGCCACGGGTCCGTTGATCCGGCCATTTCTTTGCGGTGATTGCGTCATCGATTCTTCGCCCTAACGATCTTACCCGAAGCTTCATCACTGCGCATTGACAGGCGCGTCGAGCTGTGCCGTCGTGGTCTGAATCGGCCCAGGACAGTTCACCCGATCGAATCGCAGGTCGATCCAGGGCTGGCCGGCATCCACCCGGCTCTCTTTGCGGTAAATCGTTTCGATGGCTGCCAACTTTTGCGATGCGGGGACTTCGATAAACGAATCCTTGGCGCTGGGCAGGCGCCCCCAGCGCACTTGCGTGCCGAAGCGCGTCACCAGCACGACCTGCGCTTCGCGCGAATCGCGCCGGCCGCCGAAGTTGCTCACGTCGATGTCGCGAATCTGATCGGCCCAGTCCTGTCCGGCCAGCAATCGAGCCATTTCCAGTCCGCTCGCCAGGTCGTCGCCTTGCCAGATTCGGCCCGATTCGCACGGATCGTGCGATACGCCGTCGATGATCCGGATGTTGATCTTGCCGTCGCCGCCGAGGACGATTTTGGGGAGCAGCTCGGCCGTGTACTGCTCCGGCAACTTCACACCCTGGGAATCGATGAGCCAATAGTATTGCCCCCACTTCACCAAAGCGGCGGGGGCGCGGTAGTCGCAATCGATCTCAAGGGTGTCGCCCGGCTTTTGGTCGTACATGCGTCGCACCTGGTTGACGCGCTTGATCCACGGGTTGGATGTCAGGGCCTTGCCCGTATCCACCAGCAACTGCCGGTCGAATGCCGAATGCAGCCCGATCGGCTGCGTGGATTTGATGATCTGCTCATTCAGGAAATCGCTCATCCACGGCGGGCGATTGGCCAGGACGACCTTCGGCGGCCGGGTCGGGAACGCCAGGCGGCGATCGACATAGATTTCGCTGATTCGAAACAGCGAGACGATCCCCGAAGCGAAAATGATGAAGATCATCCCGTGCAGGACGATGCGCCACCGGAGTTCGCGGGAGGCAGAAGATTTCCGGCTCGGCGCAGCGGCCGACCGTTTGGCTTTCGACATTGATACTCCCATTATCGGACGTTTGAAGCGCGGGGCGTGACCCGTTTCGATCCCGGCCCGCGGGCATGGGCGCGGCGAACCAGGCGGTCCACCAGGGGTCCGAATTCGATGCCGGCGTGTTTGGCCGCCTCGGGCAAAAGACTCTTGGGCGTGAAGCCGGGCAGGGTATTGATTTCCAGCAGATACGGCTGGTTGGCGGAGTCGAGCATGATATCGATCCGCGCCAGGTCCCGGGCTCCCACGGCCGCGTTTGCCTCTGCGGCCAGTTCGCGGCATTGCTCGACGACGGCGGGGGGTAGCCCCGTGTCGAATCGGTGTTCGGTGTCGCCGGCGCGGTATTTCGCCTCGTAATCGAAAAATTCGCGCTTCGGCACGATGCGGATGGGCGCGAGCGACTTTTCCTCCAGCAGGCCCACGGTCAGCTCAACGCCGTCAATATATTTCTCAATAAGGGCGGCGTCGTGGCGGCTGAGGACCTGTTGCACCGCCTCAGTGGCCTGGCAGGACAATTCAGCCGGGGCTTTGCAGACGTAAACGTCAATGCTGCTGCCGCTGTCGATGGCTTTGACGACGCATGAGCCGGGCGCGGGGCTGATTGCCTCGCCCCGGCGGACGACGCGGTAGGGGGGCGTTGGAAGGCCGGATTTCTCCCAGACTTTTTTCGTCTGAACCTTGTCCATCCCTAGCCGCGAGGCTTTGGACCCGCTGCCGACGAATGGCAACCCGCGATCCTCCAGAATCTCCTGCAATTCCCCGCTCTCCCCAAAAGCCCCATGCAGGACTGGGAAAATGACGTCGGCTGGGCGATCCAGGCCGGAAAGATCGGTCGGCGAGACATCGCTGGCGAAAACTTCGTGACCCATGCCCCGCAGCGCGTCGATGACTGCCCGGCCACTGACAAGGCTTACTTCGCGCTCCGCGCTCGGGCCGCCGTATAAAACCGTCACTTTCACAGTCCACTCCCGGGAATTGCCCATTGCCTATTTCCAATTGCCTATTGAAAAGGCTGAATTCAATAGGCAATTGGAAATAGGCAATGGGCAATCTCATCATGGCCAGATCTGAACTTCGCTTTCCAGGTGAATCTGGTTGCGGTCGAAAACTTTTTCGCGAATCAGCTTGACCATCGTCAGGATATCGTCGGCCATGCAGCCGGGATGCGCGATGATGAAATTGGCGTGCTTGGCGCTGACTTCCGCTCCGCCGACGCGCAGGCCCTTGAGCCCGGCCTGATCGATCAGCGCGCCCGCGCTTAGGCCGCGCGGATTTTTGAAGATACATCCGGCATTTTTGGTGTTCAGCGGCTGCGTGTTGCGCTTGTACATCCAGATTTCCTTGGTCTTGCGGAGGATTCGCTCGGGGGCTTCCTCTTCCAATTCCAGGGTCGCGCCGAGAATAAACGGCGCCGAAATGTTGGTGCTGCGATAGTCGAAAACAAGCTCGTCCTTGTGCCGGGTGTAGAGATTTCCATGAGCGTCGAGCAACTGAACGCTATGGACGATGGAGCCGATGTCGCCGAACTTTCCGCCGGCGTTCATGCGAATGCCGCCGCCGATCGTGCCGGGAATGCCGGCCAGGCACTCAACCCCGGCCAGGCCTTGCCGGATGGTGCGAAGCACCAGCTTCTGCATATCGGCGCCGGCCCCGACTTCCAGCAGGTTCTTGTCGCGAACCTGGACGCGCCGCCAGAATTCCGCATCAAGCCGGAAGACCGCGCCATCCACGCCCGCGTCGCTCACCAGAAGGTTGGCTCCGAGGCCCAGGACATAGGCGCGGATGTTCCATTCGGCGCACCGGCGGGCGGATTCCTGGAGTTCTTCGATTGTCTTTGGGCGGATGAACCAGCGCGCCGGGCCGCCGATGCGAAACCACGTATGCCGCGCGAGCGGAACGTTCTGCTCGACGATCTGGTCCAATCCTGAAAATGGCTGAGAGAGTTTTAACATATACTTCACGATTTATCGGTGGTCCGCACTGAGGGCCGTCGAAATGCGTCTCAAACCGAGGTTAAATCCCTCCCGATTTCCCAGATATTTCCCGCTCCCATCGTCACGATCAAATCGTCCTCGCGCGCGTTGATTTTCAGATATTCGACAATTTGCCCAAACGACGCCAGATGCACGGCCTTCTGTCCGTTCGCCTTGACGCGATCCACAAGATCAGCGGAGGTGACGCGCTGCCGCTCGGCCTCGCTGTCGCGAACAAAATAAATGTCCGGCACGATCGTCTCATCGGCCAGCACGAAGCTGGCGGCGAAATCTTCCAGGAGCGACCGCGTTCGGCTGTGCTGGTGCGGCTGAAAAATGCAGATCAGCCGGCGGGGGTCGAATCGCTCCCGCAGCGCCTTCAGCGTCGTCCGGATTTCCGTCGGATGATGCCCGTAATCATCCACCACGGTCGCGCCGTGATACCGGCCCATCACCGTCATGCGGCGATCCACTCCGTCAAACCGACACAACATTTCAATCGCCTCACCGGCATCGATTCCGCAGGCGAAGCATGCCGCCGCGGCCATCGTTGCATTCATTAGATTGTGCTCCCCGGCTATCGCGAGGCGCAGCGTTCCAACCGGTCGGTTTCGATGCGATATTTCGCCTCGATAGCATCCGTTGTCAATGCCCAAAATGCGCGTGGACCAAATAAATTCCTGGCCCATCGCCACCGATTCCACCGGCGTCGAAAGTCCGCTCAGCGCCTGCATGACGTGACGGTCCTTGCCGTTGGCGATGATGACCCCGTCGGGAGGCACGCGCTCGGCGAAGTCGCGGAAGCTGCCGACGATCTCGTCAATGTCCTTGTAATAGTCGAGATGGTCGGATTCGACGTTCGTGATCAGCGCGACCTTGGGGCGAAGATTGTGAAAACTCCGGTCGAATTCGCAGGCCTCGGCGACGAAGATTTTGCCCTTGCCCGAATGGCTTGAGCCCCCAAGCTGCGGAACCGTGCCGCCGATGACGAAGCTCGGGTCGGCGCCGCACTCCCGCAAGGCGAAGGCGATCATGGCGCTGGTCGTGGACTTCCCATGAGTCCCCGCCACCGCGACGCCAAAACGCTCCCCCATGACCATTCCCAGCATCTGGGCATATTTCACGATTTTCAATCGCAGCGCGCCGGCGGCGATCATTTCGCAGTTGTTATCGGGCACCGCCGCCGTCCGAACGACCAAATCAATTTTGTCGCTGAGCAACTCTCCCATTTGGTCCCGCGAAATTTTTGCGCCCCTGCGGATCAATTCGAAGGTTTGCGCCGCCGGCCGAGGCTCCGATCCACTGACGATCGCGCCGGCGTCGATGAGCATCCGCGCAAGACCGCTCATCCCGCTGCCCCCCACGCCGATAAAATGCACGCGTTTGCCCCGGAATTGACTGGCGGCGGGCGAATCCATTCGCGTCTGGCTGAAGGCAGCGTCCATGCTATCTCTTATCGTACAAACACCGCCGCTGACTTTCTAGAAGCTATACTCCCACAAATGCAAATCGCACCCTGGCTCGTTTTCGCGCTTCTCGGCGCGGTGATGGCGGCACTGGCGGGAATCTTCGCAAAGATCGGCACGGAGGGGATCGATTCCACCTTCGCAACGGCTGTCCGAGCGGTGGTCGGCACCTTCTATGTCCTGCTGGTGACGACGATCCTTGGCAAATGGCCCCATGCAAGGTCCGTTAGCGCCAAAAGCGTGATCTTCATGATGCTCACGGGAATCGCCGGCGTGTCGTCCTGGCTCTTTGAATACCATGCGCTGACTCTTCCCGGCGGTCTGATTTCTAAGGTGTCCGCCCTGGATAAGCTCAGCGTTCCGCTAACGGTCGTCATCGCCGTGTTGTTTCTCCGAAATGAAAAGCTGTTGCCATTAAACTGGCTTGGCGTGGCGTTGATCGTGGCCGGGGCTTATCTGGTGGCCTACAGGCCGCTTCAACCTTGAGACGCTGGAACCCCTCTCCCGATTAGCACGACTCGGCTGTGAATGATCGCCGCCAGCGCCTTGATGTACTTGATGATCGCGCGATCCGTTGCAGTGGTATCGAGTGCTATCAAAATGGTCTGATACAGGTGCGATCCCTTTGTTCTCGCGGCTCGGCCGATCGAAGCTAGGCCGGCGGCCTGCGCTATGGCGTGCACGGTTCTGGTTTCGGGAAGCGGTGTCGGTAAATCAGGCGCTGCCACCAAGACGCGACATGCAGGCGGGGGTCAGCCGTGTCCAGAAGATGAATTCTGCCCTTGCGCGTTTTGACGACGACCTGCTTGTCGCGCGTCTGAGCAACGACCCAGAATTTATCGATGATGTAAAGATATCCCTCGCCATGCCGCTCCGGCCGTACGTCCTTGGCTCCAAGTCCGGGATGGGTGCCGCGCGTAGGTAGGCTGAAAATCACGCGGTCACCGGGGCGAAAAGATTTTGCCGGCCTCGACGATAGCATCGACTAGCCTCCCGCGATGACTTGCCAGGCTTGCCTCAATGCGTCCCGCATTCCGTAAATGTCCAGCGCCGTGATCAGGATCGCACCGCTCCAGCCGGCGATGAGATGGAACCAAGCCAACTTCCATCTCTGGGGATGAAAAATTATCCTCAGGCGCGCAGAGCATTCCAGATTTGCACGCCGATCAGGAAGATCATCAAGAGCACGTAGATCCGCAGCCCCCAGAGGAGCAAAACGGTTCCACGAGTCAACTTGGCTCGCCCAAAGCGCCGTTTGGCTGTGGAGAGTTGATCCGGCTCCAGCACCTCATGCACCCATTTTTCTACAAGCACGGGGGGGCTGTGCAGTGGTTCCCGGATTCCTCTGACATACATCATTTGAGCCATTTCAATTCTCCTTTTTCGTCTCACGCGAATTCAATTCCTCACGTCCTCCTATGACGAAAGCATGTTAGGAAAGACGGTGGTGATCCCGAAAACCAGCCCGGCCAGGACAAGCAGAACGGTCACACCGATGCCAAAGAAATTGCCCAGGCGCGTATTGGCGTGTTCGCCCATGATCTCGCGGTCATTGACCAGCAGGAGGAGGAACACGATGGCCGGCGGCATCGCCAGGGTGGCGATGACGTTCACGATAAGCACAATGAAGACCAGCGGCGCGTTGGGAATGAGGACCAAAGTCGCGGCGATGCCGGCGGCGGCAACCAACACGGCATAAAACGGCCAGCCTTCGCGCAGCGAACTGTTCAAGCTATGCGGGCTACCCATGACCTCACCAAAGGCATAGGCCGACGAGGAGGAAATCGTGATGGCCGCCACTAAGCCAGCTTCAAAGATGCCGATGGCGAACAGCGTTGCTCCAACCTTCCCGACAAAGGGCGCCAGAGCTTGGGCAAATTCAGCCCCCTGAAAGCTGGAGGCGGCGACATGGTGGTTGAACAGCGGCGTCACCGCCAGGACCGTGGCGATGGCGGCAATGGAGGCAAGCACCGCTCCCAGAGCGGTATCGATGCGGCCCTGGCGAATGTCGGCGGTCGTCAAGCCCTTATCGACGACCGCACTTTGCTGGAAGAACAGCATCCAGGGCGTCACGGTGGCGCCGATATCCGCCATGATGAGCAAGACAAATTGCCCCGTCATCCCGCCGGGAAGGGGGCGCCAGGTAAAGAAGGCGTGCACGACCTGGCTGCTCACGGGGTGTGCCATGATGGCGACGGGTATAAAGATGAGGTTAAAGACGGCGAAACCCATCGTGATACGCTCCCAGGTCCAATAACGCCGGCTGAGCACCACCGCTACCACCACAAGAAAGGCGCTCAGCACGGCCAGGGCGGGCGGCACGCCGAAGAACCCTAGACCCGCGCGCACGGCGATGAATTCCGTGACGAGCGTCAGCAGGTTGCCAAAAGCCAAATCGGCCATGGCAAAAAAGCCCCAGAAGCGACCGAAACGCGAGTAGATCAGTTCGGCATGACCGAGTTTGGTGGCGGCGCCGAGCCGCACGGTCATCTCCTGGACGATGAAGGCCATGACGAAGGTCATGGCGATGAAGGGCAGGAAAAAGCCAATGCCATAGATTGCGCCCGTCTGGGCGTAGGAGATCATGCTGGGTCCGTCGTTTTCGCCCAGCATGACCAGGATCCCGGGGCCAATCAGGAGCCAGAGGAGCATCCACGATCGGCGTCCCCCACCGGCCCGATTGGCAATGACCCGCCGGCGATCCTCGGCGCGTTTGAAGTCTTCCGTGGCGAGCCGTGGCCCCACCCGTCGGGCATTGGCCGGCGCATGGGGCGAAATCACCGCGCTTTCGGGCGGTCTCTCAGTCGTTCCGGCATCCATCGCCTGGCTCCAGCGATTCATTTTCAGAGTCCGTTTTTCAGTAAATCAACATCCAAACTTTGACTACTCAAAATTACAATATCGGACAGTCTCATATTTGTCAATCGGTTTCTTAGGGGATAGGCTTTAACCGGCAACAAGAAAGGCTTCCCATGGCGACCAGCACGGTCGAAAACTACATCAAAAGAATCTACATGGAACAGCCACAGGCCGGACGCGGTTTGGTGCCCCTGGGCCGGCTGGCGAAGATCATGAACGTCGTGCCCGGCACCGCCACCACCATGGTCAAGGCCCTCAGCGAATCCGGCCTCGCCCACTATCGGCCCAGAGAGGGCGTCCGCCTCACACCCGCCGGCGAAAAGCTGGCTTTGCATGTGATGCGCCGGCATCGTTTGATTGAGCTGTTTCTGGTCCGCGTCCTCGGCGTGGACTGGTCGGAGGTCCACGCCGAGGCCGAAGAACTCGAGCATGCCATCAGCGACAAGTTGCTGGCGCGGTTCGACGAAGTTCTGGGGCACCCCGCGTTCGATCCGCACGGCGATCCGATTCCCAGCGCGGCCGGGAAGTTATCCCGCTCCCGCGTCCAGCCGCTGATTGCCTGTGGCACGGGCGCGCGACTGCGCATCGCGCGCATCGCGGATCAGGGTTCACGCTTTTTGCGCTACGCCAACAGCCACGGCCTGGTGCCGGGCGCGAAAGTTCAACTCAAGGACCGCGACGCGCTGGGGGATTCGATTCTCGTGCAGGTGAGCGGCCGCAAGCCGCTGAATTTGGGTTCATCCGCCGGCGCCAAGATCATGGTTGAGCCGCACGGCAAAACCCGCGGAAATAGAACGGCCTAATTCCGATTTGGTTTGCGGGAGGCGCCGCCGGCCGACCCGCCCAGCTTGGCGGCTTTCGGCAACGGAGCCGGCGCGGTAGCTTTTCCGGACCGGTGCCGTGCCAGAAGCGCGGCTTCCTTCGCCGAGGCGTTGGTGGCGGCGCGGCTCAGCGTGGCACGCGTCCGGGCCATCTCCTCGGGGCTGCGATAGATTTGGGCCACGCGCTTGAGCAGCGCCTCATCGGGGTTCGGCTCTTCGCCGCACGATTCGCAGAGCAGCACATTGGGATCGAATGATTCTCCGCGATGGATGCATAGCCCATTGGCCCGTCTCGCGGCGATCAGCCGATCGCGCTCGCGCTGACGAATAAATGCCTGCCCGGCCCGGTACCCCATGGCAATAATTCCCAGAATGACAACGACGGGATTGATCGTGCTGAGAAAAATCACCATCAAGATCCAGAGGGCGACCGCTCCGAAGAAAAACGCATAGACTTGAAAGGGCGGAATTCCCTGGCCGTTGCGGTCAGCCGCTTCGTTGATGTAGGTGAGGATTCCAAACGCTCCCACGAACGGCCAGACGGTCCAGCCATGGGCGACGATGATATTGGTCAGCGCTCCGGCGACGATCATCGCCGCGACGATAATATGCGAAGCGCGCAGATCCAGCCGCGCATACTCGCGCACAGCACCGGCGATCCGGGTTTTGATCCATTCTCCAGCCATACCCCGTTTGCCAGAGTCTAACCTTTCTTCATCCATTTGCTCGAACTCACCCATTGACATTAGGACAACCGCGATCTCCCGGTTACAATCCCGATTGCATATAATGGCGGTGAGGTCATGAAGGAAATGAGGGTCAAATTGTTCGGCTGGATCGGCATCTGCGCCGCCGCTCTTTCCGCGGCGGCCCACGCCAGTGTGGTTGCGCCGACCACGCACCCGTCCGCATCGGTCATTCGACCATGGATTCCCTCCGGCTTCCACACCATTCGGGACGTGCCCTATGTCCCGCACGCCGGCCGATCGCAAATGCTGGATGTATATGTTCCGGATGTGGCCACCGCGCCGCGGCCGGTGATGGTGTGGATTCATGGCGGGGGTTGGCACAGCGGGGACAAATCCTCGCCGCCGGGAATGGGTTTGCTGTTGCGCGGCTATGTCGTGGCGAGCATCAATTATCGTTTATCGCGCGAGGCGGTGTTTCCCGCCCAGATTTATGACTGCAAAGCCGCCATCCGGTTTTTGCGAGCGCACGCCAGGGAATTCGACATCGATCCCGCTCGCGTTGGCGTATGGGGCTGCTCGGCCGGCGGCCAACTGGCGGCCCTCCTCGGGACCACGAACGATCGAATCGAATACGAAGGCACCGAGGGAACGCTCGGCGTCTCCAGCAACGTGCAGGCGGTCTGTGATTGGTTCGGCCCATCGGATTTCCTCCAGTGGAAGGACCTCAGCGCTCCCGGCGCGACAGTGGTGAATCAACTTTTGGGCGGCTTGGTGGCCGACCACGATGCCGCCGCGAGATTCGCCAGCCCCGCCGAGCAGGTGGGACGTTCGCCAGCGGTCCCATTTTTAATCATGCACGGGGACCAGGATAAGCTCGTCCCGCTTCAGCAAAGCCAGATTCTCTATGAAAGACTCCGTAGGGCTGGAGCATCCGTTAAGTTCGTGGTCCTCCCGCACACGGGTCATGGCACCGGCTGGTTCAAGAGCCGCGACACCCTGAGAACGGTTTACGACTTTTTTGATCGGTGCTTCAAAAAATCACCCGCCCGCGGCCTCGCGACGACACGACCTTGATTTCCGCCTTCCATCCGGCCAAGGCATTCCCGAAAAGCCGATGGATTCCGGCGATTCACGTCCGATAAATCGAAAACTGACTTGGTCCGTTTCATTACAGTCCGCCCGAGGCTTGCCGATAAGACGGGATATGACTGAAACGAACAATATCATTCCGTCGGCCGAGGTTTCATCGCGGGGCAACGAGCAGTTTCGCAAGGTCAGACGACGTCTGGTCGAGCAGTTTTCCAAACAGGCGGTAAGCACCGGTGATCCCGTTCGCGATGCCGCCGCCCGGCAAAGCATCGAGCAAGAGATTCCGCACACCCTGCGAGCCCAGGATGCCTCCCTGCCCGAGGCCATGCGAACGGAGTTGTTGAGCGCTGTCATCAACGAACTGTTTGGCTTCGGCCCGATTCAACCGCTCCTGGATGATCCGACCGTAACCGAAGTGATGGTGAACCGTGCCGACCGCGTCTATGTCGAGCGGAACGGTAAGACGGCCAGGACCCCGATCACGTTTGATGATGATGACCATGTCAACCGGATCATCGACCGCATTCTGCAGCCCTTGGGAAAGCGCCTGGATGCCAGCAATCCGCTGGTCGATGCGCGTTTGCCGGATGGGTCGCGCGTCAACGTGGTGATTCCGCCAGTGGCCATCGCCGGGCCGTGCATCACCATCCGAAAATTCAGCCGCAGCCGCCTGGGCATGGACGATCTGGTCCGCTTCGGCACGCTCACGCCGCAGGTCGCGGGTTTTCTCAAGGCCTGCGTGCAGGCTCATTTGAACATCGTGGTATGCGGCGGCACCGGCTCGGGCAAGACGACCCTCCTCAACATTCTCTCCGGATGCATCGGCGCCGATGAACGGATTGTGACCATTGAGGATGCCGCGGAGTTAAAGCTGAACCAGGACCACGTCATCACCCTGGAGGCCAAGCGAGCCAGTGACGCCGGGGGCGAGGTGACCATCCGCGAACTGGTTCGCAACGCGCTGCGCATGCGTCCCGAGCGGATCGTGGTGGGCGAGTGCCGCGGCGCCGAATCCCTGGACATGCTTCAGGCGATGAACACCGGCCACGACGGCTCGCTGACCACGCTGCACGCCAACAGCCCGCGCGACGCCATCTCCCGCATCGAAACGATGGCCCTGATGGCCGGAATCGATTTCCCGGTGCGGGTGATCCGCGAGCAGATCGGCTCGGCGATTCATCTGCTCGTGCATCAGGCGCGCATGCGCGACGGATCGCGGAAGATCACGCACATAACCGAGATCGCCGGCATGGAAGGCGACAAAGTCCTGATGCAGGATCTGTTCCGGTTTAAGGAGATTCCCACGGCCGCGGGGGCGACCGTGCAGGGATGCCTTCAACCCATGGGGCTGCGGCCGCAGTTCATGCACAAGTTCGAGGCCGCGGGCCTCGTGGTCCCGCCGGAAACCTTCTCGCCCAACGCGGTAGCGAGACAGCGCAGCGCCGCGGCCTGACCGATCCAGAGCGCCGTTGTACCGCTATTTCACGGCGAACCTGAAAACGCTGATGGAATAAGCGGGGAATTCGTGCATAAATGACGACACGGCGTCGTCGATGTCGGCCGATTGCGGGAAAATCTTCCGCGGCTCCTCGATCGTATTCATATCTTTCGGTTGACCCTTTAGCACCTGCAAAGACGCGTTCTTTTCCACCTCGGTCGCGCCCAGCAAATCGATCTGAAGCCGCTGCGGCGATGAAGAGGCGTTCACGACTTTCAAAATCACCTGGCCGTTGGAATCAACCCGGCTGGCTGCTGCATACACCGCCGCCGGCGGCGGTCCAGGTGTGTCTGTGGCCTCGGTGATCAGCTTGTCATCCAGATAGCACTTGATGTCGCGCCCCTTCAACTCGATGCGGATGTCGTACCACCGATTGGGATCAATGGTGACGGCGGAAGCGGGTCCAAACTCATCTTTGCCGCCGTCAACGGTGCGCTCCAAAACGGTGCGCGTGTTCCCCCATCCACCGAGGTTCCACCAGATATAGCTGTTGCGGCCGTGGCCGTGAAACAGCACCAGGAATCCTTCGCTCCCGCTGAGCTTCCGCGCTTTGAGGCTGTACGTGTAATCCGTCCAGTCGTTGCCGCCGGAGGTCAGATGGCAACCCTGTTCCGCCGAGGTTTGGGTGAGGGCGGCATCACTGACTTGCCAGGCGCCCCCGCTCCGCCGCCACCCCTCCATTCCCCTAGAAAGATCGGATTGGAAAAGAACGCGATCGCCGTCGGTGACTTTCATGTCCTTGAACTGCGCGGTGGTATCCCATGTTCCAATTCCGATTCGACCGGCGGGCATCGGTGGCGGAGGCTCCTCATGCGGTTGCTCATGGATCTTCACCGGAAGCACCGTGTCGCCGAGGTTCTGCGAGAACATCTTCTGTGCGTAATAGGAAGCCGATCCAAAGCTGCTGAAGGAGTCATAGCCGATGAGATTCGTACCCCACTGGCTGGCGCCCTTGTTCACGTTCACCAGCAGCGGGGCATACGCGGACATGATGACGACGTCGGAATTCCGCTCCAGCCCCGTGAGCCAAGCGGCATCGGCAAGCGCCGCATTCAGGTTCGGCGTGGGGCTCCCTTCCACGGTGGCCCATTCGCCGACAAAAATTTTCGGCCGCGAGCGGTCGTATTGGTCATAGTGATGCACGTCCCGCTCCATCGCCTGGGCCGAGCGATAATAATGGTCATCCACCACATCCGCCGCCCGGCTGTGGACGGGGACGGTGGCGATAAGTTTCATATCCGGATACCTAGCCTTGATGGCATCGTGGAACTGCGCGAAACGCCCTTCATAGCTCCCAGAGCGATCGAATTGGTCCTCGTTGCCGATCTCGACATATTCGATCTTGAACGGCGCCTCATGCCCGTCTTTGACGCGCTCTTGTCCCCATTTCGTGGTCGCATCGCCGGTGGCGTATTCGATCTCATCCAGCGCGTCCAGCACGAAAGGCTGCAGCTCCGGCCCCGGTTCGACATGTTGCTGAGTCAGGGAGTATCCGGCGTAGACCGCCAGCAGCGGCTCCATGTGCAGGTCTTCACACCATTCGAAAAATTCGAGCAACCCGAGCCCATCCGAGGAACGGTATTTCCATGGGCCTTGGTGCCCAGGGCGCTGATCGAGGTCGCCGATCGTTTTCTTCCACGCGAATCTCTGGTCGATCGTATCTCCCTCCAGATAGTTTCCGCCGGGAAAACGCAGGAACGCCGGATGCAGATCGGCCAACATTTGCATGAGGTCGATGCGGTTGCCATTGGGCCGCTCCCCAAACGTCGGCCCAAAGAGCGACACCAGATTGAACCACACCGAGCCCTTGCTCGAGGCCAGGATCACAAACCGCGCATCGGCCGACGGCTGGACATTGCCGGTGACAAGCTTGACTTCGTATCTCTTCCATTTCATGCCGAGCCAAGGCACGGAGGCGGATGCATAAACGGTCGCGCCGTCGCTGCTTTGGATTTCCACGGCCAGCGGCCCGGAGAATCCACTGTCGGCCTTGGCGAAAAACGAAGCGCGATATTGCGTGTTCGGCCGGACGGGGATGCCCCAATATCCATCGTTGGCGACGCCCACGCGCTGGCCCTGATCGAGGGACGAAATATCGAGCCGGAGGCTTTGAGTCAGAACCGTCGCCTCGATCGGGTTGTCTTCGTCCAACGCGATTTTAGCTTGAGCGCTGCCGCTACTGACGACCGACCAATGCACGGGCTTGGCGGGATCATCTTTGAAGATGCGGTTTTGGATCAGCTCGGCGTAAAGGCCGCCGTCGTAGGAGTGGTTGATCTCCTCGGTCATCAATCCGTAGAACATCGGGCTGATTTTGATGCCCGGCTTTTGCAGGTCGATGGTCAATTTGCCGGGCGCGACCTCGCCCCTGGAAACAAGGGAACAAAAGCAAATCATTATTGCAACGAGGGTCGGGATTCTCATCTCGACCTATCTTCCGTTTTCCGCCAGGGCCTTCGTCACCGCGCTGATGACCTGCTTGGCATCGCCGAAGAGCATCAGTGTCTGATCCAGCGTATACAATTCATTATCGATGCCGGCAAACCCCGGATTCATCGTGCGCTTGATGGCGATAACGGTCTTCGCCTTGTCGGCATTCAAAATGGGCATTCCGTAAATCGGCGAACTCTTGTCGTGACGAGCGGCCGGGTTCACAACGTCATTGGCGCCCACCACCAGCGCCACATCCGTCTGCGGAAAATCCCCGTTGATCTCGTCCATTTCCACCAGCTTGTCGTAAGGAATCTCGGCTTCGGCCAGGAGGACGTTCATATGTCCGGGCATCCGCCCGGCGACGGGATGGATCGCAAATTTCACCTCCACCCCGCGTCGCGTCAGTTGGTCGTAAAGCTCCCGCACCTTGTGCTGGGCCTGCGCGACGGCCATGCCGTACCCCGGGATGACGACAACCAACTGAGCGGCCCCGAGGATTTCCGCCGCTTCCTCCGGACCGGTGGAGCGAACGTTTTTCTTTTCCGCCACCGCCGCCGACGCCTGCACTTGTCCGAATGCCCCGAACAGCACGTTAGCGAAGCTGCGGTTCATCGCCTTGCACATGATGATGCTGAGAATCAGCCCGCTGGCCCCGTCCAGGGCCCCGGCGATGATCAGCAACTTGTTGCCCAGAACAAATCCCATCATGCTCGCCGACAGCCCCGCGTAGCTGTTCAACAGAGCGATGACCGTCGGCATATCCGCTCCGCCGATCGGCAGGATCAGCAGCACGCCGAATGTCAGCGCCAGCAGCAGCAAGATCGGAAACAGCCATGCGAACTGCGGATGCACGATCAGCACGGCTGCGCAAACGACGGCGGCGCCGAGAAGGGCGAAGTTGTACAGGTTCTGATTCTTATACGTCATCGGGCGCGTCGGCAGCAGGTCCTGCAGCTTCCCGAATGCCATCAAGCTCCCCGTGAACGTCAGCGCCCCCAGCAGAACTTCCAGGCAGAGAAAGAACATGATCAACGACGTCGGCGGATAGTTGCGCAGATCGAAAAGGAAATAGTGGGCCGTGCCGACAAGCGCCGCCGCCAGCGCCCCGAACGCGTGCGACAGCGCGGTTCGCTGCGGCACCGCCGTCATCGGCATGAAGACCGCCATCGGCACGCCGAGCACCGCTCCGATCACGAATCCGACGATGATCCAGTCGTACGTGACGATGTGCCCAGTCATCAGGGCGCCGATGATGGCGATCGTCATGCCGAATTCCCCGGCCAGGTTTCCTCGCCGCGCCGTCTGCGGAGAACTCAGCCACTTCAGCGACAAAATAAACAGCGCCGCCGCGATCACGTATGCCGACGTCATCATGACGTTGACGATCACCGTCTGTTCGTGCGGTTGAATACTGGCCAGTATGGAGATCATGCTTTTTGTTTCTGTCCGTTGGTGCGGGCGACTTTTCTCTTCTTGAACATCTTGAGCATCCGATCGGTGATCATGAAGCCGCCGATGACGTTCGTTGACGCCGCGGCGACGGCGGTCGTGCCCAGGATCGTCGAGAGCGTCGTCTGATGAGCCCCCGCCAGCTCGATCGCCGCGATCACGCTGATCGCCGATATCGCGTTCGTCAGCGACATCAGCGGCGTGTGCAGCAGCGGGCTGACCCGCCGAATCACCTCCAGGCCCAGAAACGCCGACAGCATGAAAACGTACAGATCCGCTGCAAAATCAGGCATGACTCAGCAACTCCTTTATCCGCGGATGAACCACCTGGCCCCCCTGACACAGCAGGATGCCCGCGATGATCTCATCCGATGGATCGATCTTCACCTCGCCCGCCGTCGTCAGCATCAGCTTCAGCAGGTTCGCCAGATTTTGCGAGTACACCTGGCTTGCGTGGAAGGGGACCGTCCCGGCGATGTTGGTGATTCCTATGATCGTGACGTTGTTTTTGCGAACCGTTTTCCCAGGCTCGGTGGCTTCGCAATTGCCCCCGGTCTCGGCCGCCAGATCCACGATCACGGCCCCGATTTGCATCCGGCCAACCACATCCGCGGGGATCAACTTGGGCGCGGGCTTGCCTGGAATCGCCGCCGTCGTGATCACAATATCCGAATCGATCACCGCTTGGGCCAACAGTTCTCGCTGCTTTTGCTGCTGCTCGGGCGAAAGTTCCTTGGCATATCCGCCGGCGTCCTGCGCGGAGCTGGTTTCCAGTTGCAATTCGACGAATTTCGCGCCGAGGCTTTGCACTTGTTCCTTCACCGCCGGGCGAACGTCGTACGCGCTGACCAGCGCGCCAAGCCGGCGCGCCGTCGCGATCGCCTGCAATCCCGCCACTCCGGCGCCGATCACCAGCACCTTCGCCGGTTGAAGCGTCCCCGCCGCCGTCATCAGCATCGGCAGAATCTTCGGCGCGCATTCGGCCGCCATCACCACCGCTTTGTATCCCGCGATATTCGCCTGCGAGGAAAGCACGTCCATCGCCTGGCCGCGCGTGATTCGCGGCAAATATTCCAATGACAGCGCCGTGATCCCCTTCTCCGCCGCGACGGCTATCCGTTTCGCATTGCGATACGGCGACAACATCCCGGCCAGAATCGACCCGCTCCGCATCTGCCGAATCTCAGCCTCGCCCGGCAACCCGACGACCAGAACGATGTCGGCATCGGCCCAAGCCGTTGCGATCTTCGCCCCGGCGGCCCGGTACGCGTCGTCGCTGTGCGAAGCCGCCATCCCCGCCTGCGATTCAACCACGATCTCGACTCCGGGAAGGCCAAGGCGCTTGATCGCCTGCGGCACGAGCGCCACCCGCGTCTCGCCGGTCGCCGATTCATTTGGCACAAAAATTTTCATGCGTCTCTGTCAGTGAATGACCCGATGCAACACGGGCGCTGTTCATAGCTACTCACGACGTGGCAAGCGATCCCAAGGCAATCGCAGGTTGACTTGCGTATCCCCTCTCCCCGGTAATCCGGGGAGACGGCCAGGGTGAGGGGCACCTCCGAACGTCAGAAACGCTCCCAACCCTCTCCTCATCAATCATGGGCCGAGCGGGAACATGCGATTGCCCTGCAAGCGATCCAGACTGACCCTTGCAGTTTCGCCACATCGTTGCATAGTGTGCACAAGCCGCGACTCCAACGCAATAGGGACGCAACCTTTTCGGTCTTCACACAATCGCAATCATGAAGTCACTAAAAATCATTCTTATTCTGTTCCTGACCCGCGCCGTGTATGCCGGCTCCATGGCGTCCGCCGGTGAAAACGGCGTGCTGAACGTCCTGGACCTCGGCGCCATGGGCGACGGGAAAACCATCGACACCCTCGCCATTCAAAAGACAATCGATGCCTGCGCCGCACTGGGCGGCGGACGAGTATTGCTCCCCGCGGGAAAGACCTTTTTGTCCGGCGCCCTCTCGCTCCGGAGCGGCGTAGATCTTCACATCGCCACCGGCGCAACGCTCAAGGGCAGCCCCGACTGGCGCGATTACCTGCCCACCGGCTCGCTGCTGTTCGCCAAGGACGCCGTGAACGTCTCCGTCTCCGGCGACGGCACGATCGACGGAAACGATTCCGCCCTCTGGCAGAAACTCGCCGACGAAGAAGCCGGCGGAGACATCAACAAGGACGGCTGGTGGCCCGAATCATTCATCGGCGATTGGTGGCCGTTCGGCAAAAAGCCCGGCGAGCCGGACCAGCGCGGCGGTCGGCCGATGATGGTCATCTTCATCAACTGCGACAAAGTGCGCCTATACGACGTAACCCTTCGCGCCGCCCCAAGCTGGACCGTCCATCTCGTCGGCTGCCACGACGTGGCCCTCTCGGACATCAGCATTCGCAACTCGTGGGAAGTGGCCAACAACGACGGCATCGACATCGACCATTGCCGCGACGTTCGCATCGCCAGCTCCCTGATCGACTCCGCCGACGATTGCATCGTCATTAAGAACACGCCGAACTTCCAAAGCTACGGCGATTGCGAACACATCACCGTGACCGGCTGCACCCTGGCTTCCCGCAGCGCCGCCCTGAAGGTCGACGAAATCTACACCGGCACGGCCCGCGACATCATTTTCGACGGCTGCGTCGTCTCTCGCAGCAACCGCGGCTTATGCATCCAGTTGCGCGATGCCGGCAATATCGAAAACGTGATCTTCTCCAATATCGTGGTGGAAACGAAATTCCAGCCGCACAAATGGTGGGGCGCCGGCGAGCCGATCCAGATAACCTGTTTCCCGCGCACCGCCGAGACCAAGCTCGGCCACGTCCGCAACGTGCGCTTCAGCAACATCATCTGCCGCGGCGAAAACGGCCTGGTTTTCCAGGGCTGGCCGTCAAGTCCACTGGACGACATCGTTCTGGACAACGTAAGGCTGGACCTCACCGAACCCGCTCCTGGCGTGGGCGGCTTCTACGATCTACGCCCCCAGGGCGTTTTCAAAGGCGTCTTCCAAACCAAGCTTCCGGGAATTTACATCCGCCAAACCCACAATTTCGCGATGCGTAACACACGGATCGTCTGGTCCCAGCCCGGTGACGAGCGATATGGCGCGGCATTGGATCAGGACAACTCAGACGGCTTCGAAATGCAAAACGTCTCTCTCAGCCCGCCGATTTCGGGGTTTTAGATCATTTTCAGAAACAATGCAGCGGCCTGCCGAGATCACTCGGCAGGTCCTCATCGAATTGCTGTGAGGAAAGCGCAAAGATTCGCTACAATCGGCCGGCCCCGATTCACCAATACCCCGACCCGTTTCGTTTCCCCGCGTTAATCGAACGAACAACTACCGTCGTCGACGCCGTGCCAGCAGAGGCAATGCCGCGCCGCACAGGACCGCGCTCGTTGCCGGCTCGGGAATCGTGACCAGTTGCACATTATCAAAGTAATACTGGTCGTGCGTGCCATCATTGTTTGTGGCGAAGATAAGCTCGACATAACCCGCGTTGGCGGGAATCGACGCCAAGGCGGCGCTGTAGTCAAATGTCAGCGTATAGGTCGTCTGTGGACCGCCACTGCCGCCCCAACCCCACTGCGCACCCGGGACCGGGTCGGCCGTCAGATCCTTAAAGCCCCAGCCCGGTGCGTTTACGGCCACCTCGTAGATCTGCGACCACCCACTGGTGCTCGTGGCAGGGAGCGTAATCTCGACTTGAATGGCGTTATTGGCGAAAAACGCCGCCATGTCGCCAGGAATGTATTCAAGCTTCACCGCCAGGTTCTGATTCCAACCTGCTTTCGTGAGCAACAAACTATCGCCTCCGGCGACGCCGTCGTTCGCGAATGTAAATTTCGGCGTAGGCAAACTGGTTGCACCGCCGGAATAGCCGGACTGGCTACTCCAGTCGATCCATTGGTCGCTGGTGTCACTCGTCCAAGTACCGATGACCACCGATCCATGAGCAGGGGTAGAAGAAAAGATCCCCGCCGCTGCCATCAAACCCGCTACCGTTGCAATGCGACGATTTTTTGACATGACCAGCCTCCGCTCTCCGTTGAATTGATATGACCCATCCCATGTGCCAACGCCAAGACATGCAGAATTCTTTCTTGGCACGCGTAAACGGTTACGCAACGATATCAAATCTACCAAAAGAGCTGTCAAAATCAACATAAAAATGGAGCGGCCGCCCATTTTTTAGATGGCAAATCAACAGCAGCCATTCCCTCAATTTGCTCACTTAACCACTTGTTTGCCAAATGCTTTTGAACGCGCTTCGAAGTGATCTTCCCAAGCCGATGAAGGCCGCCCGACTCAAAAGCCGTCAAATTCAACCCAAATGCCTAGTCCAAAAACGCGACATTCAATTATTAAATCGAGACGACGCACAATTCGATGCCCAGCGGCGAAATCCGGCTGCATGAGGGCACGGAAAGGGCCGTAAGCCGTTGCGCATCCATTGGCCGCGATAGCATCCGATCAAACAAGGCATCCCTGGCCAGCGACGCTCTTCCCCTTTCCCCCGCGGCCAAAGCCAAGTTCAGCAATTTATTGCCAAATGTTGCGCGCAACGTCTGTCGCAAATCCAATTGCATCGCCGATCAACGATAAGGTTCTTCAGGAGAGCCAATTACGATGAAGATCAAAGCTAGCATACACTAATCAAATTTGAAAAAGCGCAACATGTGTAACATCGCACCTCAAGCCCGCTGATGGCCTTGATTTGGTATTCGTGAAATCCGCCCCTCCATCCACGAGCCATCGTCACGCGATTGTCTTCTCCACCTCATCAAACCCCGCGGCCCCCTCGGCGATCAGGCGGTAGCCGCTGTCTTCCAATGTGATGTAGTTCTCGGCAGACAGGGCATGGCGGCAACCTTCGATGGTCGGACTCTTGAGTAGCGCGTCGCGGAGCTTGGGGGTGGCGACGAGAATCTCGAAAACGCCGCGGCGGCCGAAATGGCCGGTGCCGAAACATCTCTTGCAACCCTTGGGTTGGAAAACCTGTTTGACGCCGGTGAGGCCCATGGCGGCAAGTCTTTTGAGCTGGTCGGCAGTGGGGGGCTTGGCGACTTTGCAATGGCGGCAGAGTTGGCGAACCAGACGCTGGGCGAGGATGACGTGGAGTCCGGATGCGACGACGTATGGCTCGACGCCCAGATCAAGCAGGCGGAACATGCCGCTGATCGCGTCGCGCGCGTGAACGGTGCTGAAGACGAGGTGTCCGGTCATGCCGGCCTGAACGGCCACGCGGGCGGTTTCGGCGTCGCGGATCTCGCCGACCAGGATCACATCCGGGTCTTGCCGCAGAACGCTCCGCAGCAGGGCCGAGAAAGAGTTGCCCTGGGCGTCGTTGACCGGGATTTGCGTGACGCCGTCGAGTTGGATTTCGACCGGGTCCTCGATGGTGACGACGTTGCGCTGGGTGATGTCGATGTCGCGGAGAATGGCGTACAGCGTCGTGGTCTTGCCGGACCCGGTCGGGCCGCAGACGAGGATCATGCCGGCATCCTGCTCGCCGGTCCTGCGGATGATTTCGCGGGCCTTGGCTGGAAGTTGCAAGTCGTCTATGTGCAGCGGAGCGTTGGCGGTGTCGAGGACGCGGATGACGAGCTTCTGGCCGTGCATGGCCGGTGCGAAGCTGACGCGATAGTCCACGCGGCGCTCGACCATTTCGCCCTTTTTCTTGTTCGGGACGCGGGCGCTGAAATGGCCTTCCTGCACGATATTCCGCTGGGCAATGTCGATGTCGCTGATCACCTTGACGGCCGACAGGAGCTTGACGCCCAGTTCCTTGCTGAGCCGAACGATGTCCAACATGGCTCCATCGATGCGGATGCGAACGTGGACATCATCCGTTTTGGGTTCGATGTGTATGTCCGTAGCGCGGCTGCGGAAGCAGACGAGCATGATAAGCCGGAGAATGTTGATGGCTTCGCCGACATCCTTTTTGACGTCGGCGGGATAAGCGACTTTGCCGCGCGCATTGATCAGGGCAATCTGGCGATCGTTGAAGGGCTTGTCCGCCAGGGATTCGGCGCGCTCGCGGAGCTGGCGTTCGTATTCGCTGGCGGCGACGACGGGCTGCGCGGGAGCGTCCTTGTCGTCCTCGGACTCGTCCTCGTCGCTGACGAGGTGGGCGAGTTCGGCAATGGCTGTGTCGGCGGGCAGCTTGGAGTTCTGACCGCCGGTGGAGCTGATCGCGGGGACCACCAGCTTCATCTCGGTTTTGCCGATGGCCACGACGTCGCCGTTAACGATCAGGGATTGGTGGACTGGCTGGCCGTTGAGCAGGGTGCCGTTGCGAGATTCCAGATCGCGGAGGTGAAACCCATCGGACGCCCGTTCGATGATACAGTGGAAGCGGCTGGCCATCGGCTCATCGATGACCAGGAGATTGGTGAAATTTCGGCCGACGGTCAGCGGCCCGCTGTCGAGCGGAACTTGCCGCGGACCCTTGGCATCCTTGATTTCCAAATAGGCCGTTTGCATCAAGATCAAGCCTCGAGCCTCACACCACCCCTGCCCTTTATGAGATTATATTACCGCAAGTTGCGGGGTTTGTCAGAGGCGGGGAGTTGAAATCCGAAACCAGAAACCAGAATACCGAATCAAATCCGAAACCCGAAATCCCAATCGGCCTTCGCTTCGGATTTCGAGCTTGATTCGTCATTCTGGTTTCGGATTTCGGATTTCCGCCTTGGCCTTCCACTTCGGGCATTGGCCGAAGAATCTGCAGGGGTTGTTGTAGAAAATCTCGGCGGCGTCTTGCTCGGCGTGTCCGCGGCGGCGGTATTCGAGCAGGGTGTCGATGAGCGTGTGAGGGCCGGATTCGCCCCAGTCGCTGGCGCTGTTGACGCAGAGTCTATCCGGGCCGAATTGCTCGAGGATGTCCACGCCGCGCTCGGGCGTCAGCTTGCTCTGGGGGTAGATCGTCAGTCCGCACCAGAAACCGGCCTCACGGGCCATGCGAATGGTGTGCTCCTCGCAATGATCGATCAGAATCCGCTGGGGATCGATTCGCCTGTCGTTCTTCAAAATGTTGACGATGATCGCGGTCCCCTTGTGCTTGTCCTGGAGATGGGGCGTGTGGATGAGGATCAACTGATCGTGATCGGCTGCCAGGTCAACCTGTTCCTCAAAGATCATGATCTCATTGGCGGTATTTTTGTTCAGGCCGATCTCGCCAATGCCCAGCACGCGAGGGTGATCGAGCAAAGGGGGAATCAGGCGGATGACCTCGCGAGCCAGGGGGACGTTTTCGGCTTCCTTGGCGTTGATGCAGAGCCAGGAGTAATGCTGGATGCCGTAATGGGCTGCACGGGCGGGTTCGACGTCGGTCAGATGACGAAAATAATCGGCGAAGCTGGAGGCGGAACTGCGGTCGAAGCCTGCCCAGAAGGCCGGCTCGGAGACCGCCACCACGCCGCATCGAGCCATGAATTGGTAATCATCCGTCGTTCGGCTTATGCAGTGAATGTGAGGGTCGATCAGTTTCATTTTTTCCCGTGCGGCGGTGGGGGAGTCTTGTCGGAGAAAATCAATAGGATGCGTTCGACCCGGTTGGGGGTGGATTCCAACAAGACGGCGAGGGCGTCGCGGATTTGCCGGAGGCGGGGGTCGGATCCGTTTTTGCCGGCGCGGTCGAGACGATCGAGGTCGGCGGCGAGGGAAAGGCATCGACGGCGCATTTCCAGGAGAGTTTGATCGAGCATTTCCTTTGAATCGGGCATGAAGCAATTGTACCCGGCCAGGGTTTGAATTTACGCGTTTGGAAAGATAATATTGCATCGCCGTGATGGGGCTGCAAGGCAGCAGCCATCGCGGGGGTCGCTTGCCGACGTACTCCTCGGCGGCGGTCGTGTTCCCGGAAAGGCGTTTCCGGGATTGAGAGCCCGGCGGCGGGCCAGTACAAGGGCGGATGGGAAGCCTCATCCGCATAGCTAAGGCCGGTGTCCCAGGACGGTTGTGAAATCGTTCCCAAACCGAGCCGACAGTCGCCTTGGAAGAGCGTCCGCGACGGCTTGGCAAAACCATTGAGCGCCGCGATCAAGCGTGCGTCTCTGCAAGAACAGGAGGTGATCCGTGACCAATTCTGACTGTAGGTGGGCTGCTATAGACAGCTTTCGCGGGTGAGATTCCCGCGATCCACGCAGCTGCCTAGGCAGCTCAGCAGTTCAATTCGCGAAGCTCCGGGATATGTAACCCGGGGCTTCTTTTTATTGTCAGGAAACGCAACATCCGTAGCGAAGCGCCAAAGGATTTCGTCCATAACCACTTCAAACCGCTATGCCTTGGGCGGCTCCTTGGCCTTCAGCCACGGCATCATCTTGCGCAATCGGCGGCCGGTGACTTCAACCGGATGGTTGTTGTCCTGCTCGTAGAGACGCTTGAAGTTCTTCATGCCGCCTTCGTATTCGGCGCGCCATTCCTTGGCGAACTGGCCGCTGGTGATTTCCGCCAGAATCTTCTTCATTTCGGCTTTAACCGCTGGCGTTATGATGCGCGGGCCGCGGGTGAGATCGCCGTATTCGGCGGTGTTGCTAATGGAATACCGCATGTAGTCCAGGCCGCCCTGATAGATGAGATCGACGATGAGCTTCACCTCGTGGGCGCATTCGAAGTAGGCCATTTCGGGGGGATAGCCGGCTTCGGTGAGCGTTTCAAAGCCGGCCTTGATGAGCGCGGAAAGCCCGCCGCAAAGGACGGCCTGCTCGCCGAACAGATCGGTTTCGCATTCGTCCTTGAAGGTGGTTTCGATGATCCCGCAGCGCGCGCCACCGATTCCGCGAGCCCAGGCGAGGCCGATGTCGCGCGCCTTTCCGGTGGGGTTTTGATGGACGGCCAGGAGGCAGGGGACGCCGCCGCCGCGCTCGAATTCGCTGCGGACCAGGTGTCCGGGTCCTTTGGGCGCGACCATCACCGCGTCAACGTCTTTCGGTGGGACGATGGTTTTGAAATGCACGTTGAAACCGTGGGTGGCGCCCAACGCCTTGCCCGATTTGAGGTGCGGGCCGATGCTCTTGGCGTACACGCCGGGCTGAACCTCGTCGGGAAGCGTGAGGACGATGAGATCGCCCGCCTTCACCGCATCCTCCACGCCGACCGGGTCGAATCCATGTTGAATAGCCAGCTTGTAGTTAAAGGTGTCTTTGAGTTCGGCGACGACGACTTTGATGCCGCTGTCGCGGAGGTTCAGGCTGTGGGCGTGTCCCTGCGAGCCGAAGCCAAGGATTGCGACCGTCTTACCGTTCAGCGCGTCGAGCGGGGCGTCATTTTCGTAGATCATTTTGAGCGGCTGTGGCATTGAAACTCCTCGGAAATTTGGGTGACGGATAGTAATGGGCAAAGCCCCGGATAGCAATCCGCGGCTTCAAGGGCGCTGAGCGTCGCGTCGAAACGTCAGCGGGATTGCCGGTTGTTTTTCTTCGAGGTCTTGGCCGGCAAACCTTCAGCCTCGCCGAGCATCTTGACCAGTTCGGCAACGATTTCCTTGGGCTCGGTCATGCGGCCGAGGCCGACGTTGCGGCAGGCAAGCCAGCCCGGCTCGGGGCCGATGAATCGGTAGCCAAGACTCTTCAGCTTGGCGACGTTTTCCTGGGCGATGGGGTGTTCCCACATGCGATGGTTCATGGCGGGGGCGAAAACCACCGGGCAGGCGGCGGCGCAGACCATGAGGCTGACCAGATCATCCGTCAGCCCCGCGGCGATCTTGGCGATGGTGTGATTCGTGGCCGGGGCGACGAGCAGGAGATCGGCGCGCTCGGTGAGGGCAATGTGCTGGGGATCGGAACTGTCGGATAGCTCGAAGATGCTGGTGCGCACGGGTCGGGCGGAAAGGGCTTGGAAGGTGAGGGGAGCGACGAACTTCTGGGCCTCGGGCGTCATGGCGACGGTGACGCCCGCCCCGAGTTGCACGAGCGTGCTGACGACATCCGCCACCTTGTACGCGGCGATGCCACCGCAGACGGCGACAATGATCTCGCGGCCTTTGAGCTTTGGAGATGGATCGTCGCCGCTCGGCATGGGTCAGCCCTGAGGCGGTCTCAGACCGCTGGCTTCGTAATCAATGGCGATCTTGTCCTGGAGGACTTCCTGGATGGCGACCTCAAGGTCGGTCATGTTGCCGCGCTCGACGAGGGGACGAGCCCCGTCCATCAGCTCGAGCATGCGCTTTTGGATGAGGGCGGTCAGTTTGAAACGGCCGCCGACCTTGGCCACGATTTCGTCGCTCTTCAATGCTTCGATCATAGATCAGATGCCTCCACTATGTTTGTGTTTGATGATTTTGATGACTTCCTCAACCGCGCGGTGAAGATCGTCGTTAATCACCATATAGTCAAATGTCCGGCTTCCCTTGGCCATGTGAATTTCCCGCTTGGCGGCGCGGAAGCGTTTGGCGATTTCGTCCGCGCTATCCCGTCCGCGGGACTCGAGCCGGTGCAGAAGTGTAGGCTCATCGGGCGGAAGAATGAAGATCGCCAGGCACTGCGGGTACTGAAAACGGACCTGGAGTGCGCCCTGAACATCGATTTCCAGCAGAATATCCTTGCCCGCGGCGAGCAAATCCAGCGCGGGATGCTTGGGCGTTCCGTAATAATCGTCGTAATTCTGGGCATATTCCAGGAATTCGTTCGCCTCGAGGCGGCGGAAGAATTCCTCTTTTGAAATGTGCTGATATTGCTTGCCCTTGTCATCGCCCTCGCGCTTCGGGCGAGTGGTGGCGCTGACGATGTAACTGACGGAGTATCTCTCGGAAAGGTCGCGAGAGATGGTGCTCTTGCCAACGCCGGATGGGCCGCACAGCACGATCAAGAGGCCGGAGTTTTTGGGTGCGATAGCCATTGGCGCTAGCGATTTACTCGACGTTCTGCACCTGTTCCTTGAGGCGGTCGATGGCTCCCTTGATCTCAACGATGTGCCGGGCAATCGCGGCGTCGTTGGCCTTGCTGGCGATGGTGTTGGCTTCGCGGAGCATTTCCTGGGCGATGAAATCCAGCTTTCGGCCGGCGTGTTCATCGGTCCGGCAGGCCTGTTCGAAAGATTCCAGATGGCTGGTGAGGCGCTGGATTTCTTCACTGATGTCGGCGCGCTCGGCGAAGACGGCGATTTCCTTTAGCAGGGCATCCTGGCTGACCTGAAGCTCGGCCTTGCTCAGGAGCAAATTCACGCGCTGGGAGAGCTTACGATGGTAGTCGTCGATGACGCTGGGAGCGCGGGTCTGGATCTGCGATAGAAGAGATGCGATCACCTTCGTGTGCTTGAGCAGATCGGCCTGAAGGGCCTTGCCTTCGTGGGCGCGCATAGCCGCCAGCTTGGCGATCGCGGCGCGCATGAGCTGGCGAATGACATCGCCGTGGCGTTCGATCTCGTCGGTTTCATCGCGGGGTTCCTGACATACGCCGGGAAGCTGCACCAGGCTGGCCAGATCGATCTGGACCATTTTTTCCAGGCCCTTAATCTGCTGGAGCTGCTGGAGATAGGCCGTTAGGGCGGGGATGTTGATGTGGTATGCGGCCTCGGCGCTGTTGGTGCGCATCTTGAGGATGCAGGTGATGGAGCCTCTGCCCAGGCCCTCGCGGAGGGCGATTTCGATTTCCGGCTCCAGGCCGCTGACGTTGTCCGGGAGCTTAATGCTGGACTTGAAGAAACGGTTGTTGAGGGAGCGGATTTCGATGGAATAGTGGGTTCCGTCGCGCTCGGCGGTGGCGTCTCCAAATCCGGTCATGCTGACGATCATGCGCTGGGTGTCCGTGAAAGGATTACAGCCCTATTGGCCGGGAGTCGGTGAAGACGGCGAAACCGGCGCTTGTTGCGTCTGTTGCGTTGGCTGCGGACGACTGCCGATGCGGTCGCAGACCAGATTGAGGATCACGGCCATCGCCACGAAGAGGGCGAAGACGATGCTGGTGGCCCAGGTGAGGACGTCGCCGGTTTTCGCGCCGAAGGCGGTGTTTCCGCCGGAGCCGCCGAAGGCGCTCGACAGGCCGCCGCCGCGACCTTTCTGAATCAGCACCAGCAGGATCATGATGAAAGACAAAAACAGGAACAACGGCATGATGATCCAATATAGAACGAGCATGGGGTCTCCGTATCAACAAGGGCCCACGTAGGCGCGGGCGATCTGTCATCGAGCGGCCGCGGCGATCGCCAGGAATCCGTCGGCTTTCAAGGATGCGCCGCCGATCAGCCCGCCATCGATGTCCGGCTGGGCGAGCAAGCCGCGGGCGTTTTCCGGCTTCATGCTGCCGCCGTATTGAATCCGCACGCGATCGGCGAAATCTTTGTTCCAACGCCCGGCAATCGACTGGCGAATATAAGCATGGACCTCCTGCGCCTGGCCGTCGGTGGCGTTGCGGCCGGTGCCGATCGCCCAAACCGGCTCGTAGGCGATCACTAGTCGGTTGGGATCCTGCATCGCGACGCTCAACTCCTCGAGTTGGCGCTGAACGACGTCGAAGGTTTGGCCGGCATCGCGCTGCTCGATTTTTTCGCCGACGCACAGCACGAGAGTTAGACCACCGCCGTAAATCGCGTGGGCTTTTTTGGCAACCAGGGCTGAATTTTCGCCGAGGACGTGTCGGCGTTCGCTGTGGCCGGCGAGGGCGAAGGTTACGCCGAGATCTTTGAGCATTTCCACCGAGATTTCGCCCGTGAAGGCGCCGTTTTTTTCGAAATAGGCATCCTGTGCGCCTAGGAGCAACGGCGACCCGGCGATCGCCTGCGCGACCGCATCAAGATAAACAAACGGCGGGGCAATGCCGACTTGAACCCCCCCGGGGACGCCTTTGGCCACGGCCTTGGCCAACTCAACAGCTCCGGCCTTGGCGGTGTTCATTTTCCAATTGCCAGCTACGAAGGGGATACGATTCATGACTGCTTTACTCCGTCAAATCAAACCACCAGAGGGAAATCCGAAACCAGAAATCCGAATGACGAATCAAGCCCCAATGCCTGAAATCCGAAGCAAAAGCCGTTTCGTCATTCTGATTTCGGATTTGATTCGTCATTCTGGTTTCGGATTTCGCACTTTTTCACATTATGCCCGCGCCGGTTCGCTCGCTTCAACGAATTCCTTGTTGAAGATGGCGGCGATTTTCCGCAGTTGCTGCATCAATTCCTTGAAGGTTTCAGGCAGCAGGGCCTGGGGTCCGTCGCATTGGGCGTCGCTGGGACAGTAGTGGACCTCGACGATCAGGCCGTGAGCGCCCGCAGCCATTCCGGCGGCGGCGATGGATGGAACGTAATCGCGCTTCCCGGCGGCATGGCTTGGATCGATGATCACAGGCAGGTGTGTCGATGCCTGCAACACGGGAATGCTGGTGATATCGAGTGTGTAACGCACGCTGTCTTCGAATGTCCTGATGCCCCTCTCGCAGAGAATCACCCCGCGATTGCCTTGGCTTAGAACGTATTCGGCGGAGAGCAGCCAGTCCTTGACGCTGGCGGCTAAACCACGCTTGAGCAGAACCGGTTTTTTTGCCTTGCCGACCTCGCGAAGGAGGTCGAAATTCTGCATGTTGCGTGCGCCGATCTGGAAGCAATCGACGTATTTTTCCATTTGCTCGACCTGGCGCGTGTCCATGACCTCGACGCAAATGGGCATGCCAAGTTCGTCGCCGCACTCGCGCATCCAGCGGAGACCCGGTTCGCCGAGTCCCTGGAAGGAGTAGGGGCTGGTGCGAGGCTTGTAAACGCCGCCGCGAAGCATGGTTGCGCCGCCCTCGCGGACTTCGCGGGCGATGCGGTTGAGCATGGCCTGGTTTTCAACGGCGCACGGTCCGGCGATGCAAACGGCATAGTTGGCGCCGATCTTCACCTTCGGAACCGATCCGCCGCCGATTTCGACGATGGAATCATCCTCATGAAACTCGCGGCTGGCGAGTTTGTAAGGCTTCATTATGGGGACGACTTTTTCGACGCCATCGAGGGAGGCCAAATGGTTCTGGTCAATGAGGCCCTCTTCACCGACAGCGCCGATAACGGTGCGGAATCGACCCTGGCTGAGATGCGACTGGCACCCCATGCGTTGGATTTCGCTGACCACGCGGTCGATGGCCGCCTGGGGCGCGTGCGAATTCATGACGATGATCAAGTCAAATCTCCTGGATAACCGGCGTTTAGGCGCACCGGCGGGAAAGCAGGCTATTTTAGAAGGGGAAGCGGGGTTGCACAAGTGCGGCGGATCGCCGACATGGCGCTGCCCGGCTCTGTTTAGCTGAGGCTATCGCAAAAACAGGTCCTGCAGGACCGATTTGTAACCATAGGAGTATTTGCCGTAGTTGCCGGCACGGAGTTCGCCGGCGATCGGCCGAAGGCGGCGGAGCCAAGACCTGGGCATGTGGTGGCGAAGGCGAGAGTGGAAAATCTTGTCGGTAAGAACAGCGGATTTGTGGTCGAAGCCGGGATCCCCAACTGCGAATTGGCGAAGGCGATTGAGGGCCGCCTCGTGCAGGTCCGCGGCGTATTGGAAAGCGCCGCTGCTGATCTGCCAGCGGGCCATTCTGATTTGGCTCAAAAGGTTGTGGTTTTGCATTCCGACCATGTTGGCGGAATGGAGGCGGTGACGGACGAGGTTTTTGTCCAGCGGGCAAATGCGCGCGACGCAGGCAATCAGAAGGGTAATCCAAATGTCGTGGGAGTGAGTGAAATCGGGAATCGGCAGTATGAGGGGAAGATGGCTGGCGCGGAACGCGAGGGTCGATCCGGCGGCAATCGCGTGGCGAAGCAAAACGGGCAGCGCATCGCCCGACCGGACGCGCTGCTGCTCCGCGGCATCGAACCAGATGGACTGCCAAAGGCTGTAGCCGGCGGCGGAAAGATCGTCCTTGACGACCTCGGCGTTGGAAAATGCCAGGCCGACGGCGGGATCGGCAAAGCAGGCGATGAGGCTCGCGACTTTGTCCTGGCGCCAGACGTCGTCCTGATCGGAGAGGAAAATGATCTGACTCGTGCAAAGGGAGATGGCTTTTTCGAAATTCCGCGTCACGCCGAGACGCGTGGGGTTCATCTCGAATCGCACGGGGATGCTGGAGGCGGCGGCGAAATCGCGGACGATCCGCGGCGTCGCGTCGGTGGAACCGTCGTCGCAGATGACAATCTCCTGCACCGCGGTGGTTTGAGCGGCAATGGAATCAAGCTGAGCGCGGAGAAACTTCTCGCCATTCCACGTGCACAAGGCAACGGAGGGACGAGCGCCCGGCGGAGTCGGAGATTCAGGGTTCATAGAAAGAGATCTTGCGCAAAGCTTTTCCATCCGAGCGAATAGCGCCGATAGCGCAGTGTGAGCAGTTCCACAATGCTGGGCGCCAGCCGGCTGCGCTGGCGAAGTCGCATGGCTGAGCGGATGCGGCAATGGCGGATTTTTCCCTCCAGCATCGGCAACAGGTTGCTCTGCCGCGGGGGTTGTTCATGCCAGGATTCCAAACGCGCCAGGGCGGCCTGATACATCCGGGCATGATCCGCAAAGATATGGCGATCCATTTTTTTAGCGGCCTGGTACTGCTGATAGAGCGTTCGCTGCAAGGCGCCGACGGATTGAGCGGGATGCTGGCGGTAGCGGATCAGGGATTGCCCAATGACCCGAGCGGGGGCGAAAGCGGAGATAAGCAGGGCGATCCATCCATCGTGGAACCAGAGCGAGTCGATGGGCAGAACGAGCGATTTGAATCGCGAGGCAAAGGCCATAGTGGCGCCCGTCACGATATTGTTCCGCAGGATCAGTTCAAATGCCTGGGCATCGTTCGGCTCGATTGAGCGCGCCGCAGTCAGCCGCCGCTGGAGGCGGGGAGTAAAGCCCACGGATTGCCAAAGCGTGTAACCGAGGGGCCTGCCGATTTCGTTGCAGATCTCGGCATCGGTGAAGACGAAGCCGAGGTCTTTGTCGCGCACGAATTCCGCTTCGACGAGCTGCAATTTCTCTGGCATCCAGACATCATCCTGATCGCAAAGGGCGATGATGTCGCCCCCGCACGCCGCGACGGCACGCTGGAAATTCTCCGTAGCGCCGATGTTGCGCGGATTGACATTCAGGCGAACGGGGAAGGGCGCGGATTCGGCAAATCGGCTCACGATGTCGGCCGAGCCGTCGCGGGAAGCGTCGTCAAAGACGATCAGCTCGTCGGGCCGACGGGTTTGGCTCGAGAGGGATTGCAACTGCTCCGGCAGATGCTTGACGCCATTGCAGGTGCATAGGGCGATGGAGATTCGCAGAGGCGTGACCATCGTGAGTGCCGGGATGACGGGATGATAGAATACCGACTGCCGGTTGCCAAATGCCGAATTGCTGTAATACCCATTCGGCTATTGGCGTTCGGCCATCTTGTTGAGTTGGCACCTACAATCGATAATATTCGCAGGCGGTTTCCATGGCGATGAAAGCAGTCATTTTAGCGGGCGGCCTCGGCACGCGAATTTCCGAAGAGACTCAAGTCAAACCCAAGCCGATGATCGAGATCGGCGGCAAGCCGATCCTCTGGCACATTATGAAGCTATACAGCGCCTACGGCATTCATGACTTCGTCATCTGCCTTGGATACAAGGGGTATCTGATCAAGGAATACTTCGCCAACTATTGGCTGCATACTTCGGACGTTACGATCGACATGCAGCGGAACACGACGGAGGTGCATCAGCGCAACAGCGAGCCATGGCGGGTAACGCTGGTGGATACTGGAGAGCAAACGCAGACCGGGGGCCGGGTGAAGGCGATTGCCAGCTATGTTCACAGCGATGAGGCATTTTGCCTCACGTATGGCGATGGCGTGGGAAACATCGACATCGCCAAGCTCATCGCATTCCATCACTCGCACGGCAAACTGGCGACGGTGACGGCGGTGCAGCCTCCCGGACGATTCGGCTCGATCGAACTTTCCGGCTCGCGCGTGGCTCGATTCGTGGAAAAGCCGCGTGGCGACGGCGGGCGGATCAACGGTGGGTTCTTCGTGCTCTCGCCTAAGACGACTGAGTATATCCAAGGCCCTTCGACTACTTGGGAAAGAGAGCCGATGCATCGTCTGGCGCAGGAGGGCCAGCTTATGGCGTATCAGCACGATGACTTCTGGCTGCCGATGGATACGCTGCGGGACAAGAACCATCTTGAAGAGTTGTGGGTCAGCGGTCGGGCGCCCTGGCGCGTCTGGGATTGATGTCGTGCAGGTCATGAACGGTTCCTGGTGGAAATCCAGAAAGGTGTTTGTCACCGGCCATACCGGCTTCAAAGGGGCGTGGCTTTGCCTGTTGCTGAATCGCCTGGAGGCTGAAATTCACGGGTATTCACTGCCCGCGCCGACGGACCCCAATCTTTATGGCCTGGCGGGCGTGCACGGGTGGGTGCGAAGCACGCAGGGGGATGTTCGAGACCTTCCCCGCCTGTCGGCGGCGATTCGCGAAGCGGATGCCGAGATCGTGATTCACATGGCTGCTCAGCCGCTCGTGCGCGACAGCTATCAGGACCCGGTCGGGACGTACGCGACCAACGTGATGGGAACGGTCCATCTTCTAGAGGCGGTGCGGTCGGCTGGCGGGGGTGTTTCGGCGGTCGTGGTCGTTACCAGCGACAAGTGTTATGAAAATCGCGAGCGCGCGGAGGGATATCGGGAGAACGAGGCGATGGGGGGGTACGATCCATATTCCAGTTCCAAGGGATGCGCTGAACTGGTCACCAGCGCTTTTCGCCGCTCCTATTTCCGCGACACCCAAACGGCCGTTGCGTCGGCCCGGGCCGGGAACGTCATCGGTGGCGGCGATTGGGCGAAGGATCGGCTCATTCCCGACATGATCCGGGCGCTTGCCCAAAACAGCCCGGCAATAATCCGCAATCCTGATGCAATTCGCCCGTGGCAGCATGTTCTGGAACCGCTTGGGGGATATCTGACGTTGGCTGAGCATCTGGTCGAAAAGGGTCAGCGTTTCTCGGAAGGTTGGAATTTCGGGCCGCGCGAAGATGACAGCTGGCCGGTGGGTTGGATTGCCGGGCGCGTGGTGGAACTATGGGGCGACAAAGCGCGATGGGAACGGTCCGAGCAGCAGCACCTTCACGAAGCATTTTCGCTGAAGCTCGATGTCAGCAAGGCGCGAACTCAACTCGGTTGGAACCCCAGGATGGATCTGCCCGCGGCACTCGAGTGGACTGTAAGGTGGTACAAGGCCTGGAACGACGGCCAGGACATGCGGAAGTTTTCTTTGCGGCAAATTGAACAGTTTTTGGCGGGAGCGGATTGATGCCTGACGGCTGCTGCCGGTTTTGTGGAACGAAGCTCTCCGAGACATTCGCCGACCTGGGGATGTCGCCGCCGAGCAACGCGTTTTTGAAGGCCCAGCAGCTCCGCGCGATGGAGCGATTCTATCCGCTGCATGCCTGGGTCTGCGGAAACTGCAAGCTCGTGCAGTTGGAGGAGTTTGAAAGCCCACGCGAGATTTTCAGCGAGTACGCGTATTTTTCGAGCTATTCCGAGAGCTGGCTGAAACACGCGCAGGCGTACGTCGAGATGATGATCCGGCGTTTTGCCCTTGGCCCGCGGTCGCGGGTGGTGGAGATCGCCAGCAATGACGGTTACCTCCTGCAATATTTCAAGCAGCGAAATGTCCCGGTGCTGGGTGTTGAGCCGGCGGCGAACGTGGCAAAAGTTGCAATGGAAAAGCGCGGCATTGAATCGCGGGTGGAGTTCTTTGGAACGGATTCGGCCAGGAAAATGGCGGCCGAGGACATCCGCACCGACCTGCTGCTGGGCAACAATGTTTTGGCGCACGTGCCGGATATCAACGATTTCGTCGCCGGCATGAAGATTGTGCTGAAGTCGGACGGCATCATCACCATGGAATTCCCGCACCTCTTGCGGCTGATGGAGCGGAATCAGTTCGACACGATTTACCACGAGCATTTTTCGTATCTGAGCTTCGGCACGGCAGAGCAAGTCTTCGCGAAGCACGGGCTGAAAATATTCGATGTGGAGGAGTTATCGACGCACGGCGGGTCGATCCGTGTCTTTGCTTCCCACGCCGAATCCGCGCGCCCGGTGGAAGATCGCGTGGCAGCGATGCGGAGATTCGAGCGGGAACGCGGGCTGGAGGACTTGCCGGTATACCGGGCATTTGAGCAGCGCGTGAAGGAAACCAAGCGGGGTTTCCTGGAATTTCTCATTCAAGCCAAGCGCGACGGCAAGAAGATCGTCGGCTACGGCGCCGCGGCGAAGGGGAACACGCTCTTGAACTATTGCGGGGTGGGGACGGATTTCATTGACTTCGTGGTGGACAAAAATCCATACAAGCAGAATTGTTTTCTTCCAGGCAGCCACATTCCAATCCACGCTCCGGAGAAGGTCGCCGAATTCCGCCCGGATTTTCTTCTGATCCTGCCCTGGAACATCAAGGATGAAGTGATGGAGCAGATGCGCCACATCCGCTCCTGGGGCGGTAAATTTGTGGTTGCGATTCCGCGGGTGACCGTGTTTCCGTAGGAACTATTCGATGAAGTTCAATCCCACTCCGCTAGCAGGCTCATGGGTCATCGAGATGGAGCTTTTCCGCGATGAGCGTGGTTTCTTCTCATATAGCTTTCACCGCTCGCAATTCAAGGAAAATGGTTTGCCGGAGGAGATCCTTCAATCAAATGTGTCGTTCAACCATCGGGCCGGGACTCTGCGGGGGATGCATTTCCAGGTTGCGCCCAAAGTCCAGCCGAAATTGGTGCGATGCACGGCCGGAGCGATTTTTGATGTGATTGTCGATTTGCGGCCGGAATCCGCGACTCACTTGAAATGGTTCGGCGTGGAATTGTCGGCGGAAAATCATCGGAGTCTTTTTATCCCGGCGGGCTTTGCGCACGGGTTTCAGACGCTGACGGATTCGGCGGAAGTGCTCTACGACATGTTCGCATGGCGCGCTCCCGAAGCGGAGCGCGGGGTGCGTTACAATGATCCCGCGTTCGGCATCCGCTGGCCGATGGAGGTTTCCGTGATCTCCGACCGCGATCGCAACTACGCGGCTTACGACCCGGCGGCCAAGTGAAACGAGTATTGGTCACAGGCGCGTCCGGCTTCATCGGGCGTCATGCCGTTGAAGCACTCGCGGCGCGGGGATGCGAGGTTCACGCGGTGGACCTGCGCTGCATGCCGGCGGCGGCAAATGTGATTTGGCATCAGAGGAATCTGCTGGATGCGAAGCAGGTTTTGGAATTGGTCTTGGCGGTTGCGCCGACGGATTTGCTGCACTTTGCCTGGTTCGCCGAACACGGAAAATTCTGGACCTCGCCGCTGAATCTGGATTGGGTTTCAGCATCGATCGGGCTGTTCAGATCATTCGTGGAAGCGGGCGGGCGGCGGGCGGTCTTTGCGGGGTCGTGCGCGGAATATGATTGGGCCGGGTCTCAGCCGCTGGCGGAAGACAAGAGTCCGTGCAAACCGAGCAGCTTATATGGCGTTTGTAAAAATGCGACCCGGCAGGTCGTGCAGGGTTACGCATTGCAGTCCGGGGTGTCTGTCGCGTGGGGGCGGATATTTTTTCTCTATGGACCGAATGAGGACCCCAATCGGCTGATTCCTTCGATCCTGCATCCGCTGCTGGAAGGCAAGCCTGCGTGTTGCCGGTCGGGCGATCGCGTGCGAGACCTGCTGCACGTGCATGATGTCGCATCAGCGTTTGTTGCCCTGCTCCAAAGCGATGTGACGGGAAGCGTCAACATCGGATCAGGAGACAGGATCACGCTGGGAGAGGCGAGCCGCCGGGCGGCGCGGATTGTCGGGAGGGAAGACTTGCTCACGGTGGAGCGGCAAGCGGCGACGCCGGCAAATCCCGCGGTGATTCTGGCGGATGCGACGCGATTGCGGCGTGAAGTTGGTTGGGAGCCGCGGTATGATTTGACGTCGGGTCTGGAACAGGTCGTCGCATCGATGCGCCATCCGCCCACATCGAAGTCGCCATGAGCGTTTTCGCGGAATCTCCCATGTTCAGGCAAGCCGTTGAACTGCCGCGGGGTTTTGGCCAATTCGTGCGGGACCTGTTCCGAAGCCGGCGACTCATCGCTCAATTGTCGCTGCGTGAATTCCGCAACCGATACCTCGGATCGTCCCTCGGCCTCATCTGGGCGCTGGTTCACCCCGCCAGCATGATCGTTCTCTATTGGTTCGTGCTGCAATTGGCGCTTGGAAATCCCAACATCGGGGATGTGCCGTTCGTACTCTGGCTGATGTGCGCCCTGGTTCCGTTTTTCTTCTTGTCCGAATCGATCAGCGCGGGCGCGACGGCGATTGTGGAGAACGCGTTTTTGGTCAAGAAGGTGGTTTTCCGCGTGAACATGCTGCCGGTCGTGCGCCTGCTGGCGCTTGTGCCGATCCATCTGATTTTCGTCGGGCTGATCCTGGCCCTGACGCTGTGTTATCACCGGCAGATTCCGTTGTATTGCTTGCAGATCCCTTACTATTTCTTCGCCGGGTGCTGTTTGTGTCTGGGGATTTCCTTCCTGACCTCGGCGCTGATGCCGTTTCTGCGGGATACGGTTCAGGTGATCGCGGTGCTCACTCAGTTCCTTTTTTGGCTGACGCCGGTGATCTGGTCGCCGAACACGTTATTGGTGGCCAAGAGGCCGATGGTCCTGCCGATTCTCGAGGCCAATCCGCTGTTCTATCTCGTGCAGGGGTATCGGGAGTCGCTGGGGGCAAGCAGAGGGTTCTGGTTCTGGCAGCATTGGCTGCTGACGATCTATTTTTGGGGAGTGACGCTGGTGTTCCTTGTGATTGGAATGCTGGTGTTCAAGCGTTTGCGCCCGCATTTCGCGGATGTGGTTTGATCGCGGCTATTGGGCGACATAACGGAATTCAAGACGGCCGTCGGGGGCCGTGTCTCCGCTCACATAAAAATCCATTGCGTCGCCGGGGTGTTGGAGATTGTCGGCCCATTTGAAGTCCAGGCTGACCCGACCGTCAGGAAGACCCAGCGCGGCGCGGGGAATCTCGATTTGCAACTGATCGCCGGCCACACGATAGCTCACTTCCGCGACGCCCGTCCAATTCCATCCTCCGGTGTTCCGCTCGAGGTGAGCCGTTTTCTCGGCCGGCGGCAAGCGATTCACTATGTAGTCCCAGTGGCCGCTGCGGATGAAAAGCATCATCCAATTCGCCTCGGTGCGCGGCGTGATGGGGGCGGCGGTGCGCGCGTAAAAGTATACATACCGATCGTCGTGGGCCACCTTCATCTCAAGCAGGCTATTGCGTCCGGTCCCGTTGGCGTAGTGGACTAGGCCAAAACCGTCGTAATCGCGAGCGATGGTGTTGCCTGCGTGTCCGTGATAGACAGGGGCGACGTCGTTCCATTGCTGAAAATCGCCGTCCATTCGAATCGTCTTCGCGGCCGAAGCCTCGGGGAGGGGAGGAACGCCCTTGTATCGGCGGATGTTGGCCATCATTTGCATGTAGTAATTGTCGTTGTAACCCCCCTTCATCGGCTCGATATCGCGGCTGTATTCCTCCGTGAATTGATCTCCGAACATCCAGTCGTCGTGAATATTGTTGGTGATGTTGGCGGTCCATTCGTTCCAGCCGGTCACCATGACGAACGGCGGGTCCAGTTCGAAAGCGCGTTGCCACTGCTCCTGGAAGTCATAGCCCCAATTAACGGCATCGGGCCTTGGATCTTCGTGGCCGGAATGGAAACTGCGGCCACGGCCATCGCCGAATTTCATCTGGGTGACTGCCCCGTCTCTGGCACGGAGATTCTGGGCCACGGCAACATTGACCTCCTCGGGTTTGCTTGGGTCATCGGCATAACCGTAGACTTGGGGGTAAATGGATTCCCAGTGCCAGGCGTAAGGGGTGTTCAGCAACGTGTTGGGCCAATGTGCCGCGCGAAGGGTGAAGAAGGTTTTAACCTCCGAAGTTGCCTTCTGCGGATCGCAGATCATCAGCGGCTTGCCTTCCCAGCGGAACCAGAGGTCCGGGTATAGCCCAGGCTTGTACAAATCGTCATAGATCTGCCGGGCGGTTTTGCCTGCATTGGTATTGACCATGAAGCAAATCAGCGGGGTTCGGCCGCCTTCCCGGCGCACCTGCTCGAACACCTTGCACAGGGCCATGTAGACATCGCGGTGGGTGACGGAATTGGTCGTGTCGAAGATCAGCGTGTCGATGCCGGCATCGGCGAGTAGGTGGGCGTGGCGGAGCAGGACCCACGGGTCAACGTTGCTGTAGTAACCGTAAAGCGGTTCGCCCCAATAGCATTTATGGCGTATGCGCGGCCCCCAAAAAGGGCAATCCGAAGAGGTCAGCGCTTCGGGATGGGCAGCGATGATCTTGGTCGCGTCGAAGGGGCCGTAGTCAACTTTTTCGCCCTGGTAGAGAAAATAAAAAATGCCGACAAAACGATTCGCCCGCGGCGCGCCGACCTCGTCGGCGAGGGGAAGGCTTCGCCCCAGCGCGTCAATTCCCGGCCAGGGAACGCCAGGATTGATGGATGCGGGGGCGGCGGGCGCATCGGCTCTGACGACGCCGATCCAAATGCTCGGAAGCATGACCAAGAGGCAAGAAGCCCTCAGTCGCGGTGCCAATGGCCGGTCGCCTTTTGTGCGGATATGTATTGGATTGTTCACCAGTGTTGCATTTGATATGCGCTCGTGTCGGATCAGCGATGTGATAGAATAACACGGCTATCGGCGTTGAACAAATGGCCCGTTATTGCTTGACACCCCGGTGGGACAGCCCTTTAGCCTTTTGCGATCCGACTGGGTGACGTTTTTCGGTTAAGATGGGTGGTTGCACTCTTCGCCGCGCACCTGCAAGCAAGGCAGAACTGTCATGAGCGTGATGGTCGAGGTACACAATCTCAGCAAGTGCTATCACGTTTACGCCGCGCCGGTTGACCGCGTGAAGCAGGCCATCACCTTGGGCCATAAACGATATTACCGGGAGTTCTGGGCGCTGCGGGACATATCGTTTTCGATCCAGCGAGGCGAAACGATCGGCATTGTGGGGGCCAACGGTTCGGGAAAATCGACGCTCCTGCAGCTCATCACGGGGGTGTTGACTCCCACCGTCGGTCAGGTTCATTTGAATGGGAAAGTGGCGGCATTGCTGGAACTGGGCGCGGGTTTTAATCCGGAGCTGACGGGACGCCAAAATATCTCCATCAACGCGGCGATCCTGGGGATCCAGCGGCAGGCCTTTGATGAGTTGTTCGAGCGGACGCTGGCGTTTGCGGATATCGGACTCTTCATCGACTGTCCGGTGAAGACGTATTCCTCGGGCATGGGCGTGCGCCTGGCATTCGCGCTGCAAATGTCGTTGCCGAAGGAAATCCTCATCGTGGATGAGGCGCTTGCGGTGGGGGACGAGCTGTTTCAGCGAAAATGTTTTGCGGCGTTGGAAGAATTCCGCGCCAACGGCGGTACGACTGTTTTCGTGTCGCATGCCGCGGCGATGGTGAAGGAGTTGTGTGATCGCGCCCTGTTCCTTGATGCGGGGCAATTGATTCAGGCCGGTGAATGTACGCCGGTGGTGGAGAACTATCAGAAGTTCCTTTTTATGCGCGAACCGCAGCGGTCGGCGTTTCGGGAGAATCTGCGTCAAGGTTCAGCTCCGGCGGCGGCCGGGGCGGAATTGCCGGCAGCCGACAAGGCCGCGTCCGGGCCCGAAGAGCGCGCCGATGGGGAATTTGCGCCGCATCTGAAGCCGCAGAGCCAGGTCGTATATCCTTCACAGGGCGCCGAGATTTCAAATGCGCGCGTCGAAACGCTAGCGGGGCGTGTGGTGAACATTCTGATACCACACTTCAGATATCGCTTTTGCTATGACGTTGCTTTTCACGAAGATTGCAGCCACGTGCTGTTTGGAATGGTGATCAAAAACGCGACGGGGACGGAATTGGGCGGAACGGCACACGCGGCGCCGGGGCTCGGGGAACGGAAAGTGCCGCCCGGTTCGGTTTACAAGGTCGCTTTCGAGTTCACCGCCTGTTTGTTGACAGGGATGTTTTATTTAAACTGCGGCGTCACAGGCTCACGCGGGGATTATCACGGATTTCTTGCGCGAGTGGTTGATGTGCTGGTGGTGCAGATTCGCAAGCCCGCGGCCAGGCAGGTCACGGGATTCATCGATTTCGATTTCTCCCCCCGCGCGGTGCGGGAGTCCGGCGCGGCGTTGGGAGCCGAGGCGGCCGCTTCCTCCTCTTATCCGACCTGATTCATGGCTGATACCGCAAAGACCTGTTTTCTAATCGTCGGCCTGCCTCGCAGCGGCACTTCGTCCATCGCGCAGTTCCTCGATCATCTGGGCGTATATTTCGGTGACCCAGCCCATTTTCTCGACACGACGAAGCTGAGGCACAACCCGATCTTCTACGAACTGCGATGGATCAATGATTTCAACGACCGCGTGTTTAGCGCCTGGGATTGCACCTATGACCAGGACGTTATGCCTTCCGAGACCGATTTTGACCGCTCGGAAATCAAGTCCCTTCGACTCGAGCTTCAGAGACAATTCTTGCAGGAATTCGGCGATCGCCCGATGGTGGGAGTTAAGGACCCTCGCATTTGCTTTACGTTTCCCTTGTGGCGAGACGTGCTTTCGGACCTGGGATATGCGATCAAGACGGTGCTGTCGCTTCGCGCTCCTTCGGCGATCATGAAGTCGAATCGCGCGCTGATGCCGGGGCGTTTAAGCCGCTGGCAGCGGTTCTATGCTCGCCATCTGCTGGCGGTGCGTTATTTCACTCGTGACGTTCCGCTCTACCGGTTCGATTATGACCAGTTGATGCGGGATCCCCTGAACTATGGGCAGGAAAAGGCCGCGGAACTGGGGCTGGCGATTCCCGACCCCGTGCAGGCGACGCGACATTTGTCTCGCGAACATTATCACCATCAGCCGGATGATGCGGGTACCGGAGATATCTGGGTGGATCGGATCGATTCCGAAATGCGAAACGGGCGGCTGGCGCCGGATGAATACCTGGAATTTCGCAGCATTGCCTCGCTTTTCATTGGGGACCTGCACGAGCAGGATCGGGAAATCCAGCAGGCTTTGTCGGAAAAAGATTCATATATTCACGCCGTCGAAGCGCGGAACAGAGAAGCCGCGCACGCGATTTCCGCCAAGGACCAGCACATCGCCAATCTCGAGGCGCTGATACATCAGTCGGCCGAGCAGATCCAAACATCTCAGCAGACCCTGGTAAACCGCGATACACAAATTCAATGGCTTCAAGACGAGCAGGGCCGCTTGCAGGCCGATCTGAAGCGAAATCGAGAAGAGCTGGAGCAAAAGCGAGAAGAACTGCAGCAAAAGCGAGAAGAACTGGAGCAAAAGCGAGAAGAACTGGAGCGTCGCCAGGGGCGCGTGGATTCGCTCACCGCGGAGTTCGGTGCGCTCAGCGCGAAGCACGCCGAGGTTGAGCGAAGGTGCGCTGCGCTCACGCAACAGCTGAATGAGCTTCAGGCGCGTCGCCTGGTGCGCCTAATGCACTTTCTGGATCGTGTAGGAAAAGGTCACTCCGAGCCGGCCGCGCCATGAAACCGCAACACAGCCCCCACCTGAGACCATTGAATCGGATGCTATGGGAGAGCACCGATGACAACCCGTGGTTTCTCTTCGCCGGGCCGTTTCGTCCGGGGCGTTACGTCGTTTCGTTTGTCGGCCGCGCGCTCGACGGGATGCCGCCGAGCGCAATGAAGCTGTATATTGCGGATCAAGCGGGCCAGTTTTGCGAGAGCGAGTTCATTGCGATGCACTCCCTCACGTTCAGCCCGGAAGCCGTGCCGCACACGCTGACGTTTGATCTGCCGCGGCATGCTCCCTTGATTCGTTTCGATCCTGCCGAATTTGCCGGCCGGTTTGAGTTGGGCCGGCTGACCATCAAGCGCCAGCCGAAAATCATTCGCGCTGCCCGCATATCGGCGGCGTTGGCTTCGCTGATGGTGCGTTCCCCGCGGCGATTCGTCAATTTGGTCGCGCGTTATGCCGAAGAGTATAAGCCGGGCAACGACAGCGCGGCACCTCCGATCTCTGTTGGCGTTTCCCTGCCGGATGTCGCGCCGATGAACTTACGGCCCGTGCCCGGGCGCGAACCGCGTCTCAACGTTTTGATTCCCGGCCTGGCGATGCGGGCGATGTCCGGTGGCCCGAATACGGCTTTCAACCTCACCTATCGCCTCGCCCGACACGGCGTGCCGATCCGCTACATTTCCACCGACGTCGAAATGGATTGGGACGTCAATGTCTTGTGGGACCATTTCTCCAAAGTCTCCGGCGTTGATCGCCGGCTCGCCAACGTCGAACTCGTCAGCGCCCACGACCGCGGCATCCCCACGGAAATCGGCGAGGCCGATGTGTTTTTCGGGACCGCCTGGTGGACCGTGCAGATGATCAAGCATGCGCTGCCGCGGATGCGGACAAGACAATTCATCTACATGATCCAGGATTTTGAGCCGGGTCTGTACGCCTGGTCAACGCGCTATGCGCTGGCGATGGAAACCTACTCGATGGATTTCTTCGGCATCATCAACTCCCGAACTCTGGCCGATTTTCTTTTCTCCCAAAAGGTCGGTCGATTTGCCGATCCCGCGTTTGCGCAAAAATGTCTGACCTTCGATCCGGCACTGGATCGCCGGCTCTTCTTTCCGGAATTGCCCGGCAATTTCGGCGGCAAACAGCGGCTGCTGTTTTATGCCCGGCCTGGGGCGCCGCGCAACCTGTACGAGTTGGGCATCATGGCGTTGCGGCAGGCGGTGGAACGCGGCGCGTTCGGGGCCGATGGATGGGAATTGCTGTTCATCGGCGAAAGCCTTCCGCCGATTCATCTGGGCAACAATGTCGTCATCCGCCAGTCGCCATGGAGCAGTTATGAGGATTATGCGCGGTTGCTTCGTTCTTCGACCGTGGGTTTGTCCCTGATGCTGTCACCGCATCCAAGTTATCCGCCGCTTGAAATGGGGGTGTGCGGGATGCTGCCGGTGACTACGACGTTTTCGGTGAAATCCGCGGAGGTGTTACATCGGTATTGCCGGAACATCATTGCCGTGCCGCCGCATTTGGAAGCGGTGGTGGAGGGGCTGATGGAGGCGTTCATGCGAAGCGGCGACACCGAATCCCGCCGGCTCAACGCGGCGAGCAGCTTACCCGCCACCTGGGATGAGGTGTTCGAGCCGATGATTCCGCCTATTGCCGAGTTCTGGCGCCGAAGTGCGGCGACGGCGCAACGCTGATCCGCGCACATTGAAGACAGTTCGTTTGCCGGATATTCTGCGGGAAATGGAAGAAACCTTTTCGGTGTTTGGTTTCGACATTCCGGCGCGGCTGATCAATCTGACGGGCGGGGGTCCGGATACTTTCGAGGTCATCAGTCGCCACCATATCGATGTTCTCCAAAAATACGTGGGTCTTGAGCCATCTCATGCCGTGCTTGAAATCGGCTGCGGCATCGGGCGCGACGCCATCCCATTTTTGCAGATTCTGGGGCCGTCCGGTCGTTACTGGGGCGTTGATATCATCAAGGATTCAATCGATTGGTGCCAGGCGAACATCAGCGCCCGAAATCCGAGGTTTCAATTCATTCATTACAACGTAAAGGACCAACTGCACAACCCCGGCGGCAGCACAAAGACCACAAGCATTCGGTTACCGATCGCTGATGGGTCGGTCGACACGATCTTCCTCTGGTCGGTCTTCACGCACATGTTCGAGCGGGACATCGTTCATTACCTCCGGGAATTTCGAAGGGTGCTGAAAAGACACGGGCGCGTTTATGCCACGTGGTTTGTGGTCAACGACGGCGTGCTTGAATCGGCTCGTAAGACGAACCTTACCCCCTTTGATCTGCGGTTTGAGCACCTTGCCAGTCCCGGCTGTTATATCAACGACCCGGTCCATCCGGCGGGAGCGGTGGCTTACGATGAGCGCAATGTTCAGGAAATGATAAAGGCATCCGGATTGGAACTGGTAGGCGAGGTCCTGCGGGGAACCTGGTCGGGATTTTGGCCCAATTGCCACGGAGGCCAGGACGCGACCGTCCTCGCGCTGCCCAGTCGATCCCATCAAGTGGCGAATTTCCGGATGCGCAATCTTGCAAAGCGCTGCATCGATCGCGCGCGCCGGAGTTCGACGTTGCGTCGCATCGCGGCACTGCCGGTTTTTTCGAGCGTTACCAATGCGGTTTGCCGTCGTGTCCTGCAACCACCGGGTGATTATCCGACCTGGATCGCCGATCGCCTGCTCGTGCGTCGAAGTCACTACCCCGCCCGCGGTGAAAAGGGGCTGCTCTCGTTTATCACGACCGCCTGGAACACGGCGGTTCCCTATCTCGATGCGGCTTGCCAAAGCTTGTTGCGCGCTCAGTCCGTTTCTGATTTTGAATGGGTGTTGCTCGACAATGGTTCGACCGATGCGGGGACTTGCCGCTATCTGCGGGATCATGTCGCGACAGACCCACGCGTTAAGTTTCTTCGCGTGGAAAAGAACCTGGGCCTGATTGGCGGCATGCGGCACGCGCTGAACCACGCGACCGGCCGATACGTTCTTCCTTTCGATTCAGATGACGTGCTTTACCCGGACGCCGTTGCAATCCTCACGAATTTCATTCAGAGCCGCGACTACCCGCCTGTGCTCTATTCCGATGAGGACAAGCTCGATGAGAACGGGCCCTGTTGGCCTTATTTCAAACCGGATTGGGATCCGGTCCTGTTTCTCAATTCCTGTTTCATCGCGCACCTTGGCTGTTTTGACCGCAAACTGGCGCTGGAACTGGGCGTTTACGGCGAACAGACGTGTGAGGGGTGTCACGATTGGGACACGTTTCTGCGGTTTATGCTTGCCGGCCACAAGCCGGCGCATCTTCCCGAGATGCTTTACAGTTGGCGGATGCACCCGAATTCGACGTCGGGCAACATCAACTCCAAAAGCTTCATCCACGAATCGCACCGAGCGATGCTGCGCCGGTTCCTGAGCACCCGGCCGCAGTCGGACCGTTACGAGTTGAAATCCAGTCCGCTGTTCAACGGCACGCCGGACTGGTGGTTTTTCCGCAAACCGGTTGAACCCGCTCCGCTGCTATCCGTGGTCCTATCCCTCGATCCCGACAGAGCTGATCCTGCCGCGCACCGGGCGTCGGGTGAATACCCGGACCATCGAGTGGAAATTGTCCACGCGCGGAAATCTCCGCGAGAGTTGCTTCCCCTGCTCGAGGACCGCCGCGGGTTGGTCTGCATCACGTTCGACTCGGTCAAGCTCACCCAACCGCAATGGCCCTGGGAAGTGCTGGGGCTTACCGAGCTATATCCCGACACCGTGATGATCGGCGGCTGGGTGATCGATCGGCAGGAGCGAACGGTCGATGCGCCGCGAGTGCTCGGATTCGGCGGGCTGTTTGGTTGTCCCGATCGAGGCCGGCACGTGTCCGATCCGGGGTATTCCGCGTGGATGTGGAAACAGCGGTCCGTCAGCGGAGTCTCGACGCTTCTGTGCGCAGTCGAGGTTCAATTCCTGCGGCAAGTCATCGCGGAATTTCGCGACGCCCCCATGTCGTGGTTTTTCCTGGGCGCATGGGCCGCTGCCAGCGCCAGACGTTCGGGTAAACGCATCGTTTACACTCCGTTCCTGAAGGGACAATCCGATTTCGACGTGGACCCCGGCGTGAGTCACGAGGAGATGGTCGCCTTCGCCAGAACGTGTGCCGACGTCATGCCGGATGCTCGTTTTTACAGCCGGCACTTCGGCTTGCTTCCGGAACAGGCCTATCAGCCGATCCCCGAATTCCAGCGTGAATCATTGGAAAAGCATTTATTCGCACACCGTTCCTAGCGGCAATCCGGCATGAATCCGATTTTCGCGAGTCGATTGCGAGGCATACTACGAAGACTGACCGGTCAACCACCGCCGGCGCAGCGGGCGGCTTCCCCCCGACAATATCAGCAATGGCTGGCGGATCGCATCGCCGAGCGCGCGGGACAATTCTCGGCGCCGGCTTTGCCGGGACAATTCTCGCTGCTCACCGGAGTGTATGAGCTGACGCCCCCGGAGGTTTTTCAGGGAACCGTCGATTCGGTCCTGGCTCAGTCGTCAAAGCATTTCGAGTGGATCATCCTCGCTCACGGGCCTATCCCGCGGCCGCTCGACGCCTTCCTGAACGGATTGGGATCCGATGCGCGCATCCGCATCATTCGATTGCCCGAAAATCTGGGCATCATCGGCGGGATGCGGCGATGCCTGGAAGAGGCCCGCGGACAATATGTCATCCCGCTCGATGCTGATGACCTGCTCACGCCGGATGCGCTGACGGTCCTGGCCAGCCGGTCCCAACCGCCGTCGCCGTTTGTTTATTCTGACGAAGATTCGCTCGTGAACGGCCAGCCTCAATCGCCATATTGTCGTCCCGATTGGGATCCGCTGCTGAATCTTTGCAGCTCCTACATCTTTCATCTCGTCGCCTTCGATCGTCGCATTGCCCTCGAGCTGGGCATCTATTGCGATCCGGCGGCGAACTGGTGTCACGACTGGGATACGGTCTTCCGCTTCATCGCCGCCGGCCATATGCCGGTCCATATTCCCGAGGTGCTTTATCACTGGCGCGCCCATGAAGCTTCTCAGACCAACAAGACCGATCCGCACGAGGGCTCGCTGCAATCGCAACGGCATTTACTCGAGCGGTTTCTTTCGAGGCGAGCCGACGGACATTTGTTCGACATCAAACCATTTCCAATTTTTCGAGGCGCTCAGGAATGGTGGCTCTCGCGGAAACATGTCGAGCCGGCATCGATCGATATTGCCGTGGCGTCGAACTCCGGCTCGGCACGCGCCCTGGCGGATTACCGCGGGAGTTATCCGTTTACAAAATGCGTCGAGGTCAACAGCACTGAATCGCTCACCGCAATGGCCGCGAATTCAACTTCGACGCTGCTGGCTGTCGTTCGCGGCGATTTGATGCCCGCCGATGAAGAGTGGCCCTGGGAAGCGCAAGGGCTGTTCGCCCTGCATTCGGACATGAGCCTGCTGGCGGGGCGAATCATCGACCCGAGCGGGAACGTGCTGGGCGGGCCGGAGCAAATCGATGCCGACGGGAGATGTTCCTGTCCTTATCGCGGGATGGCTGCGCAGGCGCCGGGGGAGATGGCCCTGACGCTGAAGCCGCATACGGTGAATTGCCCGAACTCCGCTTTTTTTGTTGCGCGCACGGAGTTCTTGCGGGGGGCACTGGCGAGATTGCCGCGAGAAGCGACGCTCGAATTCATCGGGCCGTGGTTGGCGATGTTTGCCCATGAGCAGGGACATCGGGTCGGGTACTCACCGCTGGTGGCGGCCGATGCGCGGGCCGGGTTCGACTGTGTTATGCGCGCGTCCGACGAGGAACGCCGTGCGTATCTGGCGCTGCAAAGCAAATAGCCAAAATCGGCCGAGCTGCCGGCAAGCGCCGGGGCGGCCAATTGCAAAGCCTGCGATCCAGCCTCAACCGTGGGACGAGCCGAGGGAATCAGCAGTGACCCCGGTTATTCCTCGGCGTCACAAAAATGTCCCAAAATGCACTGGAAGTCCCCGAATATTTTATGGGGGGGCGCTTCGCGAGCGGGTAGAACAGTAGAAAGTTGAGAGTGCTGGAAAGCGAATTACTCATTGCCGATTGCCTATTTCCAATTGCCTATTGAAGAGGAATAAAGGAGGAAAAAAGCTTCGCCCTCTATTAAAGGGTCCAGGAGGTGAAGGTTTTGGACGTGTTTTGGAGAAATCCGGGGATTTTTATGAGATATTTTTTCGGGCGTGGGAATGCCGTTAGAGCGCCCTTGCATCCATCAGTTGATGGCGGAGGAACCACTGGCAAAAACAAATGGAAGCGCCTTACCAAGCTCAACAATGATTTGGCGATGGGATGCTGATTACGATGAGACCTGATTTGAGCGATTAAACGCCGCCCCGGAGGTGCAAGTCCGCCGGGGCCGATTTTGTTTATGCTTGCAATTACACGATGGTGGTGGTACACGATCGTGTATGAAACAAGGAAAGCTATTCGGTCCAACTCGGAATGTAACCGAAGCTGTTCGGCACTTGGAGCAGCTGATCCTCTCTCATTGTGGCGAAGATGCGTTCGATGAAACAGTGAAGCTACTGCTGGTAAAACTGTATGACGAGCAGACAACCGCTGGCCGGTCGTCGTTTATCTCGTCCTTTGATGCTGAATCGACCGCCGCGCGAATCAATCGTCTTTTCAGTGATGCGATTCGAAGCTACCCTGGACTCTATCCGGCAGGCGAGCGGATATCCCAATCGTATTGACATATCTGCGAGGGCAAAAAGGGGTCATAAGCCAACTTCGCGTTGCTTGACGGGATGCCGTTCTATCCGCTGGATGGGTAATGGCTTATGACCCCGTTCCCCCTTGGCGGCGTAGGTGGATCGTCCTATGCGGGAAAGCGGCGGATGTCCGATGGACGCCTGCTTCGAAATTAGGGATAATGAGTTTAGTCAATTCGAAAGCGAGGTTGCGATGCCCGCTCGATTCCCGTTTTGGTCAGGGGCTGATTTTCCTTCGGTGCACGGCGCGATGAAGGTTGCGCTGCATACGTGGAACAATCCGGAACGACGATATGCGGCGGAAAAACTGGCGCGGGCCTTCGTGACGGTCAGCCGCCAACCGGGCGCGGGAGGCGTTCCGCTGGCGCAACGATTGGCTGAGCGGCTCAACGCGCACGCCCCGGGCGACTGGTCGCCCTGGGATCAGGAGTTGGTCGAGAAAGTCTCGGCCGAGCATCATCTGGATAAGGGGACGATCGAGACGGTGATCGAGCGACCGCACACGTGGCTGGACGATCTGGTGTCGAGCATCGCGCAGAACGTGACGCCGTCGGACATGGGGGTTTACAAGAAGGTGGCGCGGACGATCCGGGCTCTGGCGACGGCGGGACATGCGATCCTCGTCGGGCGCGGCGGGCGGTTCATCACCGAGGGTCTGGCGGGCGGCATTCACCTTCGCCTGATTGCGCCGCGGGAATACCGCATCAAGACGACGGCGGAATCGTTCAACCTGTCGTTGCGGGCGGCGGCGGAACGCATCTCGGAGATCGAGCGGAATCGGGCCATGTTCTATCGCCAGTTCTGGCGGGGGAAATCTCTCGAGCCGGAGAGTTTCACGATGACGCTGAATTCGGCCGAATTGTCGTTGGACGAAATGGTCGAGTGCGTTTTGCCGATCGTTCGCCTGCGCGACCCCGCGGGGTCAGAATCCGCCGACGAATCCGCGTTGACAGGACGGGATTGAGGGCGGGCGGATAATGGGGGGGTGAGGCGCAAGATAGCGGCGGAACGCCCCGCAAGCGGGGCCGCTAAGGGCTAAGGGAAAAAACCCTGCCGCATGAAGATTATACAGCTGGCCAATTGAACCCAAGCCAGGTATCTGCGGTCGATGCGGTCCAACCGTCGGCACACTCG
>JBEKHH010000032.1:0-54268 GCA_050012375.1 Tepidisphaeraceae bacterium | reverse complement strand
CTTCCCAGGGGCACAAGACGATGAGCGCCGCGTTGATTCTTCGCGAGGCCGACGTAACCAAACTTGCCGCATGACCACTGAACCTTGCCAAAAAAACAAGATGCCACAGCTTTGCAATGCGGAGACAGACGCAGAGAAGATTTTTAGCCACGGCTCGACCGAGCTCGCCGAAGTCAGATATAAATCAGATGCACTCAGATACGATGGCATTGCTCTTTTATCTGCGTGCATCTGATTCTCATCTGACTTCGGCTCAGTCGAGGCGTGGCCAATATGCATTTCTCCGCGTCTTCCTCAGCGCTCTCCGCGTGCTCCGCGGTTCAATGCCTCCTTGGAAAGATCGGAGAGTTATGGATTTACAATGAAACCGAAAAACGTTGGGTAACCCGGGGCGGGGGGAAAAACCACCGACCCAAAAGTTTTCACACCAGCGGACGAACTCGCCCGTGGCCGTGGCCGCCGGCTTTGCCCCAGATGCCGGGGATGGCCGCGGAGCAATCGGGGCATTTGCCGCCGGGAGAGACGCGATTCTCCTGAACGAGGAATCCGTAGCGGCGGATCAGGGTTGCGCTGCAATTGTGGCAGCGAGTATTTTCCCATTCGCCGACCTGGCCGGGAAGATTGCCGGGATAAATGTACCGGATGCCGGCCTGGCGGCCGTATTCGACGATCCGCATGAGGTCGTCGGCGGTGGTTTGGCGAAAGCCGTCGGTCATCTTGTAATCGGGATGAAAAGCGGTGACGTGCCAGGGCATGAGCGGATCGACTTTGGCGAGAAAATCAGCCATGCGTTTGAGTTCGTCGGGATCGTCGCTGAATCCCGGAACGACGAGGGTGACGATTTCGACCCAGAAGCCGCGCTCCTTGAGCATGCCGATAGTGCTGGTGACATTTTCCAGGACGCCGCCAAGCTGGCGATAGTGTTTGGGGTTGAATGTCTTGAGGTCCACCTTGTAGGCGTCGAGGTGTGGGCGGAGGAAATCGAGGACCTGGGGGGTGGCGTTGCCGTTGGAGACGTAGGCGCATTTCAGCCCGCGTGAGCGCGCCTCCTTGAAGACGTCCACGGCCCATTCGCTGGTAATCAGCGGCTCGTTGTAGCTGGATGCCACGATCGGAGCGCCGTACTGGATCGCCGCATCCACCAGTTGAGGGGGATTGGTCAGCTTGGGCCCAGCGGCGGCCTTGGGATCGCGGAGCATTTGGCTGGTGACCCAGTTCTGGCAATAGCCGCAATGATAATCGCAACCCAGCATCCCGAAGGTGAGGACATCGCTGCCGGGCAGGCAATGGAAGAAGGGCTTTTTCTCGATTGGGTCGCAGGCGAGGACGCCGACGTAACCGTACGGAACACGCAGAACGCCGCCGTCGTTGAAGCGAACGCGGCAGACGCCGTCGCGGCCGGGTTTCACGAGGCAGCGGTGCCCGCAGGCATAGCAGCGGATAGCGCCGCCCGGCTCATGGGCGATCAGGGCCTCCGCCGCCGGGGCGCTGAATTTGTGCAGCATCTCCTTCAGAGATTTCAGCCGCGTCGTTTCATCGAGCACTTCAAGCGCAGCCATGATGGGTTTCCGCGGGAGATTCTAGGCTTTAAATGATTGGGAATACACGTGGCGCATCCCAGCCAAGGCGATTTTTTGATTGACGACGCGGTGGACTGCCGGAATAATTCGGCCACCCCGGCAGGGGGATGCATGGAAATAGCAAGGAGCATCTCATGGCAAGTGATTGGCAGATGAAGGGTGAATACTTAAAGACATGCAGTTGCGCACCGGGATGCCCGTGCGATTTCTGGTCTCCGCCCACGCAGGGGCTATGCGAAGGCTTCAACGCCATGCGCATCAAGGAGGGGCATTTTGATTCGGTCTCCCTGAATGGGGTGATTTGGGCGATTTCTTTTCACTTTCCAGCAGCATTGCATCTGGGCAACGGCACGGTGCAGCCGTACATCGACGAGCGAAGCACCGACGCTCAGCGAAACGCGATTCTGACGATTCTCAGCGGGAAAGCCGGCGGGCCGTGGTTCGAGGTCGTCGCCAGCGTCGTGTCAAAAGTGCTTACTCCCAGGTTTGTGCCGATCAAATTCGAATTCGACATGAAAAAGCGGAGCGGGCGATGCACGATCGCCGGCGAAATCGAAGTCATCACCGAAGCCATCAAGGACATCAACAACAACGATGTTCGCGCCCAGATTTGCATGCCGGAAGGGATCGAGTATTTCACAGCGGAGATCGCCGCCTCCAAAGTGCTGAAGTCCACGGGAGCGATTCCCTTCAATCGAACCAACACGCACAGCGGTTTTTCCGAGGTGGAGTACACGCCGACAGGACTCAAGCGTTAGCCCCGCGCCGGAAAGCCGCGCTCGGATGAGCATCGCCAGCGAAATCTCGGCTCCGCCGAATCGTCCCTGGGGCATGTCTCTGGCGGCGACGGCTGTCTTTGCCGCGACCGTCGGGTACACGATTTATTCCTGCGGCGAAATGACCGGCGGAATGGAAATGCCCGGCGGATGGGTCATGTCCATGATGTGGATGCCCATGTCGGGACAATCTAATCTTGCCGCCGCCGGCATGTTCATCGCCATGTGGACTGCGATGATGATCGCGATGATGCTCCCCTCGGCGATGCCGATGATCCTGCTGTACCGGCGGGTAATGACGTTTCATCGGGCAACACTCCCCGGATTGCGCTGCGGGATCATGATCACCGGGTATTTTTTCGTCTGGGCGGCGTTTGGGGCCGTTACGTTCATCGTCGGAACGCTGCTGGCGCGGGTGGAGATGTCGTCGCCGGCCCTGAGCCGGCAAATCCCCGCCATTGCCGGATTTTGCCTGATCCTCTGCGGAATCTATCAATGGACGCCCTGGAAGGCTTCCTGCTTGAAGCATTGCCGAGACCCCCTTTCGCTTGTCGCCGGTCACCTTCACGGGGGGTGGCGATCCTCGCTGGCCCTTGGACTTCATCATGGGCTGACCTGCGCGATCTGCTGCTGGTCTTTGATGGTGATTCAGGCTGTTTTGGGCATGATGAATCTTTTCGTGATGACGGGTATTGCATTAGTCATCACAGTCGAAAAGATGTTACCTGGCGGCCGATTGGTGGCGCGGACCGTCGGAACAATCGCGGCCGCGTCGGGCGTCGTGTTTCTGGCACGCGGTAGCGGATTCTGATCGATGGAATCAGCCGCTTTTCTCGTGGCGGGGGGTTTTTGTCATGGCTCTTCAAGGATGCACATCAACTCAGAAAGACGGCGGCTCGCCGCAAAGCCCGCAATCCGCGAAGATCGAATCAACCATGCAGGCGTTTGTCGATCGGCATAAGATTTCCGGGGCGGTCACGCTGGTGGCCGATGGAAAGCACATCCTGCACCTCTCGGCCGTCGGGAGGCGCGACATCGAACACGATCTCCCCATGCGCACCGACACCATCTTCTGGGTGGCGTCGATGACCAAGCTGATGACCTCCGCGGCCATCATGATGCTACAGGATGGGGGCAAGGTTTCGATTGACGATCCGGTCTCCAAGTACATCCCGCAATATGCCGCGCTCAAAACACCCTCGGGCAAGCCGGCAAAGCTGAAGCTGCGGCATCTGCTGACCCACACCAGCGGATTGGCCGAGGCGCCGAAGGAAAAACTCTCCGAACCGCGCACGCTGGCCGAGCTGATGTCCTATTTTCTGAATCGGCCGATGGTGTTCGAGCCGGGCAAGCGCTGGGAATATTGCCAAACGGGAATCAACACGCTGGGGCGCATCATCGAAATCGTCTCCGGCGAATCGTATGAAAATTTCATGCGGGAGCGGCTGTTCATTCCGCTGGGAATGAAAGAGGCCACGTTTTATCCAACCCAAGAGCAGATCAGCCGCATGGCGGTCTCGTATGTTTTGAAGGACGGCCGGCTGGAAACAACGGACATCAAATTGCTGCCCGGGCCGGTGGGAAATCGCAATCATTACTCCGCCGCCAACGCCGGATTGTTCTGCACCGCGAGCGACTACTGCCGCTTCGCCCAGATGCTCCTGAACGGCGGGACGCTCGACGGCAAACAATACCTTCGGCCCGAGACCGTCAAACAGATGACCAGCAACCAAACCGACGGCCTGGCGAGCGTCGGGTTCATTCCCGGAAGCGCCTGGGGCCTGGCGTTCGGCATCGTGCGCAAACCCACCGGCATCACCGAAACGCTCTCCCCCGGCACGTTCGGCCATGGCGGAGCGTACGGCACTCAGGTCTGGATTGATCCGGTGAAGAATCGGATTTACCTGCTGATGATTCAGCGCGGGGACTTGCCGAATTCCGACGCATCGGAATTCCGCACGGCGTTTCAGGAGGCGGCGATCGGGGAGGGGCAATAGACCGTTCAACCCAAACGGTTGTCATAGACGAACGGCGCGGGCGGTGATTTCACCAGGCCGTTGAACTCCTCGTGCGCGGGATTGATCAAATAATTCCACTCGCCGCGGACGATCGCGCTGGGGACGGCCAAAACTGCGAACCTTCCGGCGGCGATCCAATCGTCGCCATACGTTTTCAGCGCTGCCGGCGCCACCGGATCGTTCCAACCCGCCGGAAGATCATCCGCTCGTAGCGATTGCATCCGAGAGTCGTCAAATGAAATGCCGGCCTGGACAAAGCCCATGAGAATCCGCGGCTTGACCAAATGCACGAGCTGCTCCAGCGCGGCAAGCGATCGGTTCTGTGCCGTGTAGACGACTGGGATTCCCTTGGAATTCCATCGGCCGCCATGATCCCTTGCCCCGGCGCCAGACCAGATCGCATTCGCATGTTCAGCTTTGGTGATGCGGTACGCGGTGATCGTCACGAGACGATCCCATTCTCGATGCGGCCGATGAGGTCTTCCACCTCCCGCGCGCCCGGCTCAGTTCGCGCGAGATCCAACGGTGGATGGTTCCCCAGCGCCGGGACGGGTGTCTCCAACCACTGACGCGCCCCGGCCTGATCCCCGTCGTAGAGGCACGTCGCCCGTTCGAATACTCGCCCAAGCCGAAGCAGTCTCTCGGATTCTTCAGGCGTGAGCCGTCCCGATCTCTTCCGGCGAGCGAAGGACCCCTCGCTGATGCGGGCAAGGCGCTTGATTCGGTCCAACGTGAGCCCCGACACTTTTTGAAAACGCTTGATCGCGGCAAACGGAAGGCCGGACTCGATCAGTTTCACAGCGTCCAGGGGAATGTTATATCGACTGCCGATGCTGTCGCCGGGCTGGCGGCAGTTCATCGCGTCCAGTTTGCCGCTTGAAGCGCACCTGCTGGCGAAGGCCGCAAGCCTCTGGGCATACCGGAATAATATCCCCGCGCGCTGCCGAGCCCTGGCAGATTGAGCCATCTTGGTCTTAGCCATTTGCGATCTCCCGGAATATTACCATTTGGAGGAATTATAGTCTCTCTTTGGAGTATCGGCAAGCGGAGCGGGCCTGTTGAATCGAGCCGGCAGGGCTTGCTACCGCGGTCTGGCTGACATAGCCCGGCCTTGGCAGGCTACAATCCGGCCGTATGAACACCCCGAAAGATTGGCGCGATGAACTGACGTTCATTGTCGAGTTCATGCGCGACCTCAGCCGGCAGACGGATCCGCAGGTGGCCGCGGAGTTGTACGGAAAGCGATTGCGCCAGGGCGGGCTGATTCAGGCTGACGGCTACCTCGCGGTGAGCCGGCGCGATCTGACCGCTCCGGAATATCGCATTACCCGAAGCTCCGCCTGGAAGGACAACATCAATCCCTGGACGGAGAAGCACCGTCTCCCGGTATTCAATACAGGACTGCTTTCCGAGCTGATCTACTCCAACGAGCCGGCGATCATCGAGGACCTTCCGGCGCGCTTCGCCCCGGATGATCCGGCCGCTCAATATTTTCAGGGAATGAATTTCCTGCTGGCCATCCCGCTGTTTGACGATGGGGAGGCGACGAACATGAGCGTGATCATGACGCGGGACCCCAAAGGCACGGCGCGGGATCGGATTCCGATGATGGTGATGCAATCCAATCTCTGGGGCCGGTCCGTCCTGAATTCGGTGTTGCGCCGCGAACTCAAGGAAGCGTATGACGCACTCGACCACGAACTGAAAATGGTCGGTCTCATTCAGCGATCGCTTCTTCCGCAGGTGCTGCCGGTGATCGCGGGGCTGGATGTGGCGGCCTATTACGAAACGTCGCAGCGCGCGGGAGGCGACTATTACGATTTCTTCCCATTGCCGGCCGAGCAGTGGGGGATCTTCATCGCCGACGTCAGCGGCCATGGAATTCCCGCCGCGGTGAGAATGGCCATCACCCACGCGATCGCACACACGCGGCCGGATCCGGCCGTCGGTCCGGCTGAGGTCCTTTCCTATCTCAACAGCATCCTGGAGAGCCGCTATATCGGGAAAACCGGATCATTCGTGACCGCGTTCTATGCGATTTATGACCCGCGCAAGAATCGCCTGAGTTATGCCTCGGCCGGCCATCCGCCGCCCCGCCTTGCCCGGGGCGACAGCGTGATCGCGCTGGACGGCCGCGCCGGGTTGCCGCTGGGGATCGATCGCGCCGCGGATTATCTGGAGCATCAATTGCCGCTGCGCAGCGGCGATCGCCTGCTGTTCTACACCGATGGGGTATCGGAAGCCTTCAATCAAGCGAGGGAGCAATACGGAACCGATCGCCTGGAAGCGGCTTTTTTGGCATCCCGAGGCGACGCGCAGTCGGCCCTAAACGCGGTGCTCGCCGATTTGCAGCAGCATTGCGGCGGCGCGCCCATAGCCGACGACCGAACGCTTTTGGTCCTGAAGGTGCGATGACATTCAGGGAATCAGGAAATGCCGGAGGAATGGAACCGGTTCCATTCGCCCGGTTCCATTCGCCAATCGGCACGAATTGGGTGCTTTGTGTATTGCCAAGACAAGAAGAAATAAATTTTTCCAGGTGCTTTTCGACGACTACATGGGAAATAATAAAGGCTGCGGGCCCGACCGCCCGTCGAACGCTTGCGTAACGAACTTGACGCCAGAAGGGAGTATCACCGTGCCGTTTGTCAAAGTCGATCAGGAAAACTCCGGGTCCATCGAGTTGTATTATGAGGATCACGGCGAAGGAAGACCCGTCGTGTTGATTCATGGGTATCCGCTGAGCGGCGCCTCGTGGGAGAAGCAGGTCCCGGTTCTCTTGGATGCGGGTCGGCGGGTGATCACTTATGACCGCCGAGGATTCGGCAGGTCGAGCCAGCCGGCGACGGGCTACGACTACGATACGTTCGCCCGGGACCTGGACAAACTCGTGACGACGCTGGATCTGCGCGACTTGGCTCTCGTGGGTTTCTCGATGGGCGGCGGCGAAGTGGCGCGCTACCTTGGCGCCTACGGATCCAAGCGCGTGAGCAAGGCCGTGTTCATTTCATCCGTCCCGCCGTTTCTGCTTAAGACGCCTGACAATCCCGAGGGCATCGACGCGAGCGTGTTCGCGGGGATCGAAAAAGCTGTCGCTGCGGATCGCTACGCCTTCTTTACGGAGTTTTTCAAGAATTTCTACAACACCGATGTTCTCTTGGGCAAGCGCGTTAGCGAACAGGCCGTGCAAGGCAGTTGGAACGTCGCCGCCGGAGCCTCCGCCACCGCCAGCCTCGCATGTGTGCCGGCATGGCACACAGACTTTCGCAAAGACCTGGCGCGAATCAAGGTTCCCACTTTGGTCATTCATGGCGACGCGGACCGGATCCTTCCCATCGGCGCATCTGGCCAGCGCACCGCCAAGTTGGTCAAAGGCGCTCGCCTCGTGGTGGTGAAGGATGGACCGCATTGCGTGACCTGGACCCACGCCGACGTCGTGAACCCCGCACTGCTGGATTTCCTCAAGTAATCGCGATGCCGGCAGGTGATTTCGGAGAAAAGGGGACGGGACGTGGGAAACCGGGGAAACCGGGACGTGAGCGCTTTACCGGGCGATGGAAAGCGCTCACGTCCCGGTTCCTTCTCCGGGCTTTGAAATGATGCGGGGCGTGGGGTGGTCCGGCCGGCGCGGGCGTGGCTCTGTTGCGGCGTTCAAGCGGGATCGCGCGGGCAACTTGTCGGGAAAATCATTATCATATGATTGTGATACGCCGCTTTCGGGGGACGCCGGTTTGTCGCGGAGGTTCGGCTCATGAGCAGGGCAATTCCAGGCAGGCCCAAGGGTCCGCCGCCGGTTTGGAACCTGTTCCAAAAACGGAACATCCATTTCGTTGGGCGTGAAGAGCATTTGCAGAGCCTCGAACATGGCTTTGCATTGTCCGCGGCGGCGAGGCCCAGGGTGCTGTGCGGCGCGGGAGGCTCCGGCAAGACCGCTCTGGCCATTGAATACGCCTACGCGCATCAGGATCAATACGACATCGTCTGGTGGATTCGGGCCGACACGCAGGCGACGATCGTGGCGGACCTGGCGGCGCTGGCGCCGAAGCTGGCGAGTTCCGGGCAAACCTTTGAGAATCCCAGGCAAGCCTGCAATGCGGCCATCGCCGAATTGGGGCGGCGCGACCGGTGGTTGCTCATTTTCGACAACGCCCGGAGGCCGGACGATCTGACGCTGTTTCTCCCGGCCAAGGGCGTGGGAAACGTGCTGGTCACCAGCGGTGATTCGCACTGGACGAGCGTGGCGGTGGTCGTTCCGGTCAATAGCTGGTCCCGGCGGGAGTCGATCGAATTCCTTCGCCTGCGCCTCGGCGGGATCGACGACACGCACGCCGCCGATCAATTGGCCGCGGCGCTGGACGATCTTCCGCTGGCCGTCGAGCAAGCGGCCGCTTGCATCAACCAAGCCAAGATCAGCCTTGCCGAATATCTGAGGGATTTCGAGAACTATTGGGCGGAGATGCTGGAACACGGTCGGCCGGCGGGTTCTTATCCGATCTCCGCGGCGATGGCGTGGGAGTTGTCGTTCCGGCGGATGTCGTCGCTGAATCCGGGGGCGGGCCAGTTGCTGACGCTGTGCGGTTTTTTCGGGCCGGATGAAATCCCGCTGACGATGATCCAGAACGCCCTGGGGGCTTTGCCCGAGGAATTGGCCGAGCTGATGCAGGACCCCGCCGCGTTGCAGGATGCGCTGAACACGCTGGAGAAATTCTCGCTGGCCAGGAGCGGCGGGCATGCCGTGTCGGTTCACGGGGTGATCGGGGCGATGGCGCAGGACCGGCTGTCGAACATCGAGCGGATGAACTGGGCGACGTCGGCGCTGCAGATCGCGTCGGGGGCGTTTGAGTTTGACAGCCAGAACCCGAATTCGTGGCGGGGCTGCGGGGAGGTTTTGCCGCACGTGCTGGCGGCGACGATGCACGCGCAGGGGATCGGGGTGGCGTCGGAGGCGGTGGTGGATCTGCTGAGCCGGACCGGTCGGTTCCTGCTCAAGCAGGGGAATTATTCAGAATCGCGGACGCTGCTGGAAATGGCGTACGCCCAGGTGAAGACGACATACGGAGAGCGGAGCGTGCAGGCGGCGGACATCGCGAACAACCTGGCCCGCGTCCGGCATCGCCTCGGCGATCTGCGGGGGGCCAGCGCGCTTTACGAGGTTGCCCTGGAAATCGATCGAACGGTTTACGGCCCGGCCGATGCGCATCTGGCGACGGTGGCCAACAATTCGGCGATGACGCTGGTAGAGCTGGGGCAGCTGGGCGCGGCGCGGGAGCGATTCGAATGGGCGATCGACGTTTACCGCGGGAGCTATGCGAAGAATCATCCGAAGATCGCCAGCGTGATGAACAACCTGGGGTTTGTGCTGGTGCAGATGAAGGAGCACGCGGCGGCGCGGGGATGGCTGGAGCAGGCGCTGACGATCACGGAATCGACGCTGGGGGTGGGGCATCCGCAGGTGGCGTGCATCGCGGCGAACCTGGGAAGCGCCCTGCGCGGCTGCGGCGAGCGAGCGCTGGCGCGCAAGTGCTTCGATCGGGCGTTGTTGATCGATGAAACGGCGTTCGGGGCGAATCATCCCGCCGTCGCCAGGGATTTGCTCAACATGGGCCAATTGCTGTCGGACCAGGGTGATTTCGGCGCGGCGGTGAAGCCGCTGGAGCGGGCGCTGACGATCACGGAAAGCTCTTACGGCCCGGAGCACCGGGAAACGGCGCTGTGTCTGAATGAATTGGGACGCGCGCTGCGGGGAACGGGCGACATCAACCGGGCGGTCGATTGCCTGATGCGGGCCGCGGCCGTGATGCACAGAGGGCCGGCCGGGCCGTCGCATGAGACGATTGTTGGGGATGAGGGGATGATCGCGTGAGTTTTGGGATTAGCGGCCTTCGAGTTTGAGGCGGATTTGGCGGGCTTGCGGAAGATTGGGATCGATCTGAAGGGCCAGGGCGCACTGGGCGCGGGCCTGATCGAATTGCCCGACGGCCATCAGGGCCGCGGCGAGATTGGCGTGAATATCGGCACGGCTCGGGTCTGCATATAGGGCGGCGAGGTAGGGAGGGATGGCCAGATCGGGGCGATTGGCGCGGGTGAGAAGCAGGTTGGCGAGTTTGAAGTGGGCTTCGACGTTGTCGGGCTGGCGGGCCGCGGCCTCGGAATACTGAGCCATGGCCGCGTTGAGATCACCGCCGGCCAGCAGCGCATCGCCGTAATGCACGCGGGCCTCGGCGTATCCGGGATCAAGCTCGATGGCCTTGCGATAATACGCAATCGCCTGATCCGGGTGATTCATTCGCATGAGGAGCATTCCCATGCTGTTCATGGCGATGGTGAAAGTGGGGGCCAGGCGCAGGGCTTCCTGGAATTCATCTCGGGCGGCGGTTAAATCGCCATCGTATTCCTTGACGATTCCCCATTTGAGATGGGCCAGGGGTTGATTGGGGGCGAGGGTGCGCAATTGCTGATAACAGTCGCGGGCCTTGGCGCGATCCTCATCGCGGGCATTCGGCGGAAGATCGGGACGGTTTGATAAATCCGCGTACTGATCGCCGAGATTTCCCCAGGCCATCCAACTGCCGGGATTGCGATGGGTCGTATCGGTCCAGAGAACGAGTTGGTTTTGGTAAATGCCGCCTTGTCGCCAGGTGAGGACTGCGAGGATGGCGATGACCGCGGCCGAGGGAACATGCCCAAGCCGCCATAATCCCGCCGCCGCCAGAACGATCAGACCGATGCTTGCGTGATACTGGAAATGATCGGCGACGAAAGAGTATCGCATGGGATAGAGATTGATGAAGCCGAGCGCCGGCAAAAGGGTTCCGGAAAAGAAAAGAACGGCGACCAACGGTCCGCGGCCGATGCGGCGGCGCAGCAGGAAAAGCGCGGCGATGACCGCCATGGCCGACAGTGGAAAGGCGATCAGCCAGGGTTGTTGCGCAAAGCTCATCTGCTGCCAGCGGGGATAAATGAAAATCAGCGGATGGGGCCAGAGGAGTTTTCCGGCGTAAAACCAGAGGGCCCGGCCGGCGATCAGGCAGCGATCGGCGAAGGTAAAATTCCATTCCGAACCGGAAGCCCCCACGTGGCGCATCTCGATTGCGGCGGTGACGCACGCCATGGTCACGCCAAAGAGAAAAAAGGGAATCAGCGGGCGGAAATCGACCCATCGCACTCGCCCGTGTCGCCAAAAAGTGAGCAGAAGGATCGCGGCGGGGAGGGAACAGGTCACCGATTTGCTGAGCAGGGCGGCCAGAAAGCAGAGCAGGGCGAGAAGATAATCCTTGGCCCTGAAAGGGCCGGCGGAAAGATCGTCGCCGGTGAAATTCAAATAGGCGTGAAGGGATAAAAGGTAGAAGACGAGGGAGAGGACGTTTTTTCGTTCCGTGATCCAGGCGACGGATTCCACTTGCACGGGATGAACGGCGAAAATCGCCGCGGCCAGGCCGGCGGCGGGAATGCCCAGCCGGCCGAGCGCCCGCCACAGCAGGACCGACGCCAGCGCGTGCAGCAGAATGTTATCGAGGTGATAGAGCCATGGCCGCAAGCCGACCAGGTGGTATTCGATCCAGAACGTGGTGTGAACGAGGGGATAGTATTGCGGGGAGGCCGAGGGATGAAGCCAAATCGCCAGCAGGCCGGGGAGCGTGCGGAGGAGGGGATTGCCGGTGATGTACTGCGGATCATCCCAGAGAAAGCCGCCGCAGCGGATCACGGGGATGTAACCGACCAGCACGAGAGCGATCAATGCGAGGCGGCTAGTCCAGCGGGCGTTGCGAGTCGCGGTCATCGATGCCGGTAATATCGCAGGAAGGGGCCGGCGGTTCGAGAGGCGGCGGTGATTCTCACCATGCGCCGTGGCCGGCGGGTTCCAGGACCGTGCGCGTGTGCACTGAAAGCCGGCATGATCCGTGGGACCCGCGGCGTTTTGGGAGGGGTGTCGCCGGGGCGACGGATTTGCCGGGGATGTCGATCACCAAAGCGGCGATGCGTCGGTTGAGTTTCCGCAGCTCGACGCCAAGCAGCCGGCACGCGGCGGTGCGATTGTAGTTGCAAGACTCCAGCGCTTCGATAATGGTGCGGCGCTCAACGGCGGCGAGATTGAGCTTGGAAACTTGGCGCGGCTGGGCAACGCCCGCCCTCATCAGCAGAGGCAGGTCGCCCAGCTCAATGGTCGGGCCGTCGCTCAGCACGTGGGCGTGTTCGATGACGTTGTACAACTCGCGAATATTACCGGGCCAGGAATACTTCAGCAGGGCTTCGGCCACCGGCGAGGAGATTTCCTTGGCGGTCGAGCCGTACGTCTCGGCCAGCTTGTTGAGCCAATGCTCGGCCAAGGGAATGATGTCTTCGGAGCGAGCCCGCAAGGGCGGCAAATCCAACGGGACAACCGCGAGGCGGAAGAACAGGTCTTGGCGGAATGTCCCGGCGGCGACCATCGCGGAAAGATCACGATTGGTGGCACAGATCACGCGGACATCCACGGGCTGAGGCGTGGAAGCCCCCAGCGGCGCCACGCGGCGTTCCTGCAACACGCGCAGGAGCTTGGCTTGCAGGCCGAGGCTCAGTTCTCCAATTTCATCGAGGAAAAGCGTTCCCAGGTGGGCGGCACGGATGTAACCCAGCGAGTCGCGATGGGCCCCGGTGAAAGACCCCTTCAGGTGTCCGAACAATTCACTTTCGAACAGCGCTTCGGGAAGGGCCGTGCAATCGACCGGAATCAATGGATGAGTCGCGCGAGGGGAAAGGCCATGAATCAGCCTGGCGAAAGTCTCTTTGCCGGTGCCGGTCTCGCCGGTAATGATGACCGTCGAGTTTAGCGCCGCCGCTTTCCTGGCGATGGCGGTAAGGCGCTGGATTGCCGGCGAACGCCCGATGAACACCCGATCGGGCATTGACGGGGCAGGGACTAAAGTCTGTTCTCGGGGAAATTGCTGAAGCACGTTCTCTCTCCCTGATCAACGCCCCCATTTGGCAAATCTCTGCGCTCACCTACTCTTTGCGGGCCAGCAAGGGTCTTTCGCCTGGACCGCCGACAAAGCCTTATCAAAACGTCATTTTTCTAGAGAACGAACAGGCTTTAACGACTCTGACGAATAACGGACATTTTATAGTTATAATGAATACGGTCGGGGTTGGTCAAAGGTTTTCTTTGCTGATTTGCCAAATAGTTTTCTAGCCAGGCCGGTAGGACCATATGCAAGAATGGCGACATTGAATTTAATTGCTTTGGGCTTAAGGGCTTACATATAGAGCACTTCCGCGGGGGGTTACCAAGATGGTAGGTCGCCTGGATAAGGACGGCGATGAGCCAGCGACAATTTTTCGGCAATTTTTGCCGGTAATACCGAGGGATTCCGCTCGGGGGTGATCGCGGCGTTTCCCGCGGCACGGCATTCGTTTCACCGTTTGCGGCTGCGGAACTCACCGAAGTGGAGAGTTCTGTGCAGTTGGAATGATTCAATCCACGCATCTCATTGTTCGGAGGCTGGCGCGTCCGTCGCGCAGCCCGTCCGTGAGAAGGAGGCTATCGTGATCAGGAAAAGCACACTATTGGGAATCGCCGCACTTGTTGGCGCCGCCGCACCAGCCGCTTGGGCGGATCCGCTAGCGGGGGAGCAACTCAAATTCTTTCAATCGCCTCTGGACGGGGCGATCGCTGGGGGCATTTATCCGATCGGGGCGACACCCAGCACGGCGGATGCGCCTGCGCCTTTCCCCGGGCACGACGAATTGAGCACGGCGAGCCTCCAACCAACCGGAGTCATCGCCGGGACAATGATGGCGGATGATTTTTCGGACAACAATCCGAATCCCATTGGCCATATAACGTGGTGGGGCTCGTATATGAACACCACTACCGCTCCGCCCAACGGCATCGTGCCGCAGTTCCAGGTATCGCTCTACACGAACGCGTTCGGCCAAAACAGCGCCGGGACATACAGCGAGCCAGGTCAACTCATCGCGACACAAACATTGAATTTGGCGGCAGCGTTGGCTCCGTCATCGGGCACGTTCACGGAATCTGCTCCGATCCCCGATCCCGGCAGTCCAGACGGGCCGCTGTACCAATACAACGGCGAGTTGAATTGGAAACAATCCACGTTTCCCGACGCGGTTTACCCAAATGTGGAGTGGCTCAGCATCGTGGCTTTGGTGCCGAACCTGCCTGGGACCACGATCCCCGAATTCGATTGGGGATGGCACGATCGGGATTGGGGAATCTTTGATCCGTATGCCGTTCCGGGTGACACCACGCCAGGGCAGCCTGGATATCACTTCATGGACGACGCCGTGTCCGGTCCTTACGCCGGCCCAGCCGGCACAGGCCCTTATGCTCCGCAGTTCTACATCCCGGCGTATGACGGACAGAGTGGTTCGAAGGACCTGGCGTTCGCGCTGTACACCGTGCCAGTGCCCGAGCCAATGGCCTTGCCGCTGCTGGCGGCGGGCATGTTCCTCCTCCGCCGTCACCGGCGAAGCGCTTGAATCCTAACTCCGGCAAGGACGGGGGCCGCGTGGCCCCCGTCCTGCCACCTCCGCCGGTCACACACCTAGTCCGGCGGCTTTTTCTGATGGTGCGGCAACTCGCCGCCCAGGACGGTTTACGGGGATCCGAGGCGGCCATCAGCCAAACGCTTCCATGTAGGTCTTTAGTCTTTCAGTTGATCCAGGAGGTTATGTTTATGCGGCAATCTAGATCCTTCAAATCTCTTTCACGTTATTCGCTCGGCGCGCCGGTCTTCGGCGTCGTCGCGATGTTCACTTCCGCGGCGCCAGGGGCGCTGCTCTACAATCCGGTTGTCACCCAGGTCGGCGACGGAACGACTCCGCTCACCACTGCCGGAGCGCCAACCACAATCCAGGTCTATGCCAATGGCTTGGCGAGCCAGCCGGCCCCTTTAGCGCAATTGGCGTATGCCAACGGCGCGTTGGTCAATGCCGGTAGTTCATTCACCGAAGGCCAATTAGCAAACAACCCCGGTGTGGCTGACGCGGCTACGGCGGGACTCCCCTATGCCGGCACCGCGTACGTCTTTTCCGCCGGTTACGCTGCCAAGTACGGCACCCCCGCCGTCGCCAGCGCAGCCACGAACGCCAATCGTGTGGTTGGCGATATGACCGTCACGGCCGGCAGCGTAAGCAATGCCAACATCGCCCTGTCACAACCCCAGGGGAGCACCTATGCCGGCTCCAATATCCGCGCCGCCGTGGGGGATGACTCGGTCTCCAATTTCTGGACGGCCGGCACAAGCAGCACTCTGCCCGGCACGGCCGGCTACAAGTACTTCAACACCAACGTGGCCCTTCAGAACGCGGTTGGGCCGACCAACACCCGCACGATCCAGATCCGCCAGGGCCAGCTTTACGGCAGCTCCGATACGGGTTCGTTTGTCGGGATCAGCCTCATCGGCAGCGGCACGCCGCAGGTTGGCGGGCAGACGATCACGCCGCTGTTCACCACCGGCACCAGCGCCGTGGCCAGCCCTGAGGCGTTTTCTTTGATCGACAATCCGAGCGCACCAACGCCGACGATTGGCGGCGTTAACGTGCCGTTCAACGTCGCGTACATCGCGGACTCCAACGCCGGCAACGGAAACAGCCAGCCGGGCATCCAGAAGTGGGTTTATAGCACCAGCACCACGGGGAACAACGGATGGTCGCTGGCGTACGTCATCAGCGATTCGGCAACGGGCGCTCCCGACGGCTACAACGGCTTGGCCGCGGAACTCGTGAAAGTTCCGGTGATCGGCGCTGCCGGCGGACTGACTCAGGATGACATCGTCCTGTTTGCGACGAACACGACGAACACGGCAACGGGCGGCAACTCGCTGGAAGAGTTTATCGATCCGCTGGTAGGCGGCTCGGCCGGCGCCACCGATGCCACGCTCATCACCCTGGCGAATGCGCCCGCGAATGACGAATTCCGCGGCGTCGCCTTGGCCCCGGTTCCCGAGCCGGCAGGCTTTGCGCTGGCGGGTTTGGCGCTGTTCGGCCTGCTGGTCCGACGCCGACGAGCCGGCGGCGCTTGAGGGTATGCGCCAAGTTTGTCGGAGAAATAGTCAGGGGCGTCGTTGACTTCACGGCTCATTTTGCAAGGAGGTCGCCATGCGATCGAAAATGCGAGATTCGCGCGCGTGGGCCGCTTACGCCGTCATCGCGATGTATGGCATTGTCGCGGTCACCTCGGCACGGGCACAGGCGACGTTTTCCTGGGCGACGATCGGAAATCCGGGGAATGCCGCCGACACTGCGACCGGCTATGGCTCGATTGATTACACCTACCAGATCAGCAAGTACGATGTGACCAACAGCCAGTACGTCCAGTTCCTCAATGCCGTGGACCCGACCGGCGCCAATAGTCTCGGACTATACACCACGGGCGAGACGAGCAATGCAGTGGAGGGCGTCGCATTCAATTCGGCCGCCGCCGATGACAGCAAGTACTCGGTCGAGACTGGCAAGGGGAATCAGCCGGTGGTCTTTGTGAGTTGGGACGACGCGGCCCGGTTCGTCAATTGGTTGAGCAACGGACAAGGGAGCGGCGGCACCGAAAGCGGCGTCTATGACATGACGCAGACGACCCCAACCCGGGCGACCAACTCAACCTATTTCATTCCCACGGAAAACGAATGGTACAAGGCCGCATATTACGACCCCACCCTCAATGGCGGCACCGGCGGGTATTGGACGTATGCCACTCGCAGCAATACCTTGCCCGGTGCGGATGCTCCGCCCGGCGGAAGCAATAGCGCGAACTATTACGGCGCCAGCGGCTACGCGGTCACGCAGTCCACGACGACAGACCCCAACCAAGATTACCTGACGGATGCGGGGGCTTATAGTAGTTCCACTAGTTACTACGGTACATTCGACGAAACCGGCGACGTGTTCCAGTGGAACGAAACAGTGTTGGACGGATCTCGCCGCGGCATCCGGGGAGGTTCATGGAATGACGAGTACTGGCTTGACCTAAGCTCCGCCGAAACCGACGCGTCCGAGTATCTTATTCCGGATGGCTCAGACGGCTACACGGGTTTCCGTGTGGCAATGGTCCCCGAGCCAGTGTCTGGAGTGATGCTGCTAACGATGGGGGTGATGGCGCTGATGCATCGGAGGCCAAGGGAGATGATCGTAAGGGGTATTCCGGCGAATACGGTTTAGATTCACGCATCGCCCAGCGCCGGACGCCGTTTGTGCCAATCGGTGGACATTTCGTACATGCGTGCGATGCGCAGAAGCTTTTCTTCGCCAAAAATGGGGCCGAGCAATTGAAGGCCGATGGGCAAGGGCTTGGGCCCGGCGGTGAAACCGCAGGGAAGACTGATGCCGGCGATTCCGGCGATGTTGCAGGTGACGGTGAAGACGTCGCAGAGGTACATTTGCAGGGGGTCGCCGGTTTTTTCACCGGCCTTGAACGCGGGCGTGGGGCTGGTGGGACAAAGGATCACGTCGCATTTCTCGAAGGCCTGGTCGAAATCGCGCTTGATGAGGGCGCGAACCTTCAGGGCGCGGAGGTAATAGGCGTCGTAATATCCGCTGGAAAGAGCGTAGGTGCCGATCATGATTCGGCGCTGGACTTCCTCGCCAAAGCCTTCAGCGCGGCTCTTGCTGAACAGCTCGATGATGTCCTTGACCGGGTCGCGGGTGCGATGGCCGAAATGCACGCCGTCGTAGCGGGCGAGGTTGCTGCTGGCTTCGCAGGGGGCGATGACGTAATAGGCGGCGATTCCGTATTCCGTATGGGGAAGCGAGACGTCCACGAGCTCGGCGCCGAGGTCCTGGTATTTTTTGATCGCGGCATCGACGGCGGATTTCACCTGACTGTCCAAGCCCGCGGCCAATTGGTACTGGCGCGGCAGGCCGATGCGCAGGCCTTTCAGCGGCTCATCGAGGCGATTCAAATAATCGGGCACGGGGCTATCGACGCTGGTGCTGTCCTTTGGATCGCGTCCGCTGATGACGTTCAGGAGCAGGGCGACATCCGGGACGTTCCAGCCGAACGGACCGATCTGGTCGAGGCTGGAGGCAAAAGCGACCAGGCCGTAACGGCTGACGCGGCCGTAGGTGGGCTTGAGGCCGACGACGCCGCAGAGCGCGGCGGGCTGGCGGATGGAGCCGCCGGTGTCCGACCCGATGGAAGCGCAGCACATTCCGGCGGCCAGGGCCGCGGCGGACCCGCCGCTGCTGCCGCCGGGGACGCGAGCGGTATCCCAGGGATTTCGAGTGGTTTTGAAGGCGCTGTTTTCGGTGGATGACCCCATGGCGAATTCGTCGAGATTGGTCTTTCCGACGACAACGGCACCGGCGGCTTCCAGTTTCTTGACGATCGTGGCGTCGTAGGGGGCGTGGAAATCCGCGAGCATGCGCGAGCTGCAGGTCGTCGTGCCGTGGCTGGTGCAGAGGTTGTCCTTCAAGGCGATGGGAACGCCGGCCAGCGGGCCGGTGCGCTTGCCGTCGTCGACGGCCCTGGCTTGTTCCAGAGCGCGGTCGGGAAAAACGCTGTTGAAGGCGAGGATTCGCGGCTCGATCCGGTCGATGCGATTCAGGGCTTGGCGAGTGAGTTCGACGGAAGAGATTTTCTTGGAGCGGACGGCGTCGCGCGCGGCCAGGAGCGTGTCGTAGGCAAGCATCGAAAAAAAAGATTACGGAAGCGGCCGGGGAAAGTAAACAAAGAGGAGGTGGATGAAAAGGAGAAGGGTGGGTGAGGCAATCGGCGGGGTGAGTTGTAGGAGGCCGGTGAGACCCAGTTGCGTTGCCAGGGCCGAAGCCGCTGCCCCAATTAAGCCCGCTTCAGCCAGCCGATTGCATCGCGCACGCTGCACATTATGAACTCCGCGGTTTGCTATAACTTCAAGCGCCACAGGTCATAGCATGCGGCACAGAAGATGCGGAGTTAATTGTTGGGACATACCACGGGAAAGGCTGGGGCGTCCGACTCGGAAAAATTGCCGCGCAGGCCGGATTTTTTTTGATTTCGCGGCAAGAGGCTACTTTAATATGCTGTACGCGGAGAATTGAAGTGGCGAAGTGTACTTTGTCGCAATTTGTTCCCCACATGTCGCGACAAATGAAAGTTGAACAGTAGACCCAAATGGCACCTAGGAGGGTGATCATGAGAAAATCTCTGCTTATTGGTTCCTCGTTCGCGTTCGCCATGCTATTTGCGGGAATGACCGCGAGGGCCGCACTTGTCGAAATGGGTTACACCGGGCCGGAAGGCAATAATTCAGGGGGCGTGTACGTCTATCCCTACAATTTCACGATCAACTCTTCCTCCGAAACTTACCCACTGATGTGTGACGACTTCGTCCACATGATCAGTCCGCCCGAAAGTTGGTACGCCCATACGCTTAACGTGCCGAACTTAAATGCGAGCAATGTGCTCCATCTGAATTATCCTTCTGCGGGCGTTACTGGCTACCTGGAAGCGTCCTATCTATTTCAGGAGGAAGTCGCCGCATACAACGCGAGCAATAGCGACCCCAACGGTTATTACAACTGGGCTGTCTGGGATTTGCTCACAAATTCGGATGTCTCGTCGGTTCTGGGCGCCAACGATGCTACGGTTCAGTCCTACTTGAGCGCGGCAGAAGCACTGGGTGGCAGCTTGACTCCGTCGGATTTCCCCAACGTGGTCATTTACGCGCCGACCGATATGAGTGGTGGTGGCCCGCAAGAGTTTTTCGGTTATGGCACGCCAGTTACGCCAGTTCCGGAACCCTCCACCCTCGCCCTTCTCGGCATCGGTGCGGCCGGCCTGCTGGCCAGACGGCGTTAAGGCTCACGGCGCTGCTCGTTGCACAGCCCATACAATGCGTTGAGGGAAATCCAGAGGCAGAGCAGCGTCAGGTCGAGGTCATCGTCAGTATTCTTCTCCTAGCGAGCAAGCCCCGGATATTTCTCCGGGGCTTTTTTTGCGCGCGACGCACCGCGCCGCACAACATTCCGCGGTAATTGCGAAAGACATGGGGAAGCTGTTGTTAGGCCGCTTGCGAAACCGGCGCCATTTGAAAGCCGCTTTCCCGCAGGTGATCGATAAACTCCGCGGCGCGCGCGGACCAGGTGTTTTGGCGGATGTATCGGCGCCGGGCGGCGGAATCGACGCTGCGCCGGCCGTCCAGGAATTGACGGATCGCGTCGGCCGCCTCCTGGGGCGAAGGGGCGATGAACAGGTGCGGGAGTTGCTCGTAGGCTTCGCGAACCGCGGTGCTGAAAACAGGACGATCGCCGGCCAGGTAGTCGAACAGCCGCAGCGGCGAGCGACGATGGTTGTTATCGTCGGCGCGGAGGAAATTGAAGCATACGTCGAAGTGCTGGATGTAAGCCATCAGATGCCGATGCGGACGGGCGCCCAACCAGAGAATGTTGGGAGTGGATCGGAACTGGGAAAGGATTCGATGACGGTCGAAGTTGTTGCAACCGGCGAAGGGTCCGACAAAACAGAATAATGCGTCGGGAATCGCGGCGGTGAGCTGGCGGATGTAATCCCAATCATAGGAATAATTCATCCGCCCGATGCAGCCGATGATGGGCCGGTCGGTCGGCAAGTCCCAGGGGCGCGGCCGGGGCGGGGCATTGACGAACGAATCCTCCACGGCATTGGGGCAATAAAAGACCTTGGCGCGGGCACGGGGAATCATGTCCTCGACAAGCTGGCGCGAGACCGCAAAGACGGCATCGCAATGGTGCAGCAGCCGATTTTCCTGTGCGCGAACTCGCGCGGAATCACCGGGCCACCAACCGAACGGATCTTTGCAGTAGTAGATGCGAAAGACATCCGGAAGTTGTTCACAGAGCGACGCCAGGCGGGGCCAGGTAAAGACCACCGCGTCCGGCCGGCCCACCTGGGCGAATCGGCGTCGGCAGAACCAATGGGAAAGCGTGTCGCTAACGCCGGACCAGCGCACAGGAACGCAGATTCTCGCTTCCGGAAACCCACCGTCGCGACGCCGCCACCGCCATGAATCGACGATTTGATCGAACGAGGGCGTGTGTCCGATCCGTTCGATATCCAGATAGGTCACGTCCATCCAGCGGCCGACTTCATGGAAGAAATCGCGGATGCGCGGATTCTCCGATCCGATCACCCAAAGCGAGGGTTTTGTTGCGGCGAGGTCCATCCGGCGGATAATATCGGCGTTCCAGCGGCTGGTCTGTCGCTTTTTTCGCGGGTCAGGAAAGATTTTTCTGTTTGCCAGCCGGCCGAAGCAGGCTCAGCCCACGGAATCTTCGTCGCCGCCGATGATTTTGGGGACTTTGAAGAAGGGGCCGTCGGAATCCGGGGCATTTTGCAGGACTTTTTCCAGGGGCAGGCTCGGCTCGACGATGTCCTGGCGAAAAACGTTGTGCATGGGCAATGCCTGGGCCATCGGCTCGACGCCGGTGACATCGACCTCGCTGATTTTCGCGACGTATTCGAGAATGGAGCCGAGTTGAACGGAAAATTTCTCCAACCGGCCCTCATCCAGCGCCAAGCGAGAAAGCTTGGCGACGTGACGGACCTGATCGAGCGTGATCTTTTGCTCGGCCATGGGGAACTCAGGCGGCCGCGGGGGCGGCAGGCTTGGAATATTTGCGGTGCACCGGCTTGACGACCAAGCCGTTGCGGATGGCCTTGGCGCTGACCTTGATGCGGACAATGCGGCCATTGAGGACGGCGCGAACCTTTTGGATGTTGGCCCTGAATTTTCGGTGGGTGATGCCGGTGATTTTCGTGCCGACGCCGCCGAGATACTTGGCCTTACCGCGGTGCGTGACCTGGTTACCGAAGCTGGTCTTCTTGCCGGTGAAATGACATACGCGTGGCATTGGAAATCCTTCTGGATGCAAAAACGAGGCGGAAGTGTAGTCGGGGGAGCGGGGGGATGCAAGCGGCAAGAAGGCGCTAAGCAATCTGATGCGCCGGCTTGGGCAGCTCGTCGTGAATCGTCTGCTGTTTCGGCTGATCGCCGGCATAGCTGAAAAGGACCATGTCGTCGTCGATTTTCGCCTGGAGATGGACCGGATGCTGCCAAATGTGGTGGATGTTCTTCAACGTTTCGACCGCGAATTTGATTTCTAAATCCAGGCCGTTGTGCTGATGGGCCAGATAGAGTTCGCCGCGGCTGCAATAGTCGCCGTCAACGACGTAAATGAACGGTCGGCCGTGATTGGTCAGGTGATAGAGCATCGTCTTCTTGATGCGCTGCGGATCGCGGGTGACGATGCGAAGCTGGCCGGTGTGGGGATCGCGGCCATATTGATAGAACTTGTGCTTCTCGATGAATTCGCCGGTCATGAATTCATCAATGAAGTTGATGTCGTTGTACATGCGTCGAACCTCGAAGATTTTTTCGCGGCCCAGGCCCAGGCCCTTGTCCCACGATTTCTTCTCGCCGAGGTTCTCGGATTCCTCGTAGGTTTTGCCGAAGCGGCCCTTGTTCCAGCGGTCTTCGATGTCGCGAAAAAGCTCCAGGCCGATCTTGTATGGATTGAAATTCCCCGGCGCCATGTGGACCGTGCCGCTGTGGTGATCGGCATAATCGATGATCTCGGTGGCATCGACGAAATGCTTGGTCATCAGGGTGCTGTGCCAGTAGCTGGCCCAGCCTTCGTTCATGACCTTGGTCATGCCCTGCGGCGCGAAGTAATAAGCTTCCTCGCGCACGATGGAAAGGCAATCCATCTGCCAGTCGTCCAGGCGTGCGTGCTGGAGCAGATACAACAGCACGTCGCGGGTGGGATGGGCAGGCGTGACGTGGCGGAACTTGGCGCGATCCTCGCGCATTTTCTTCGCCTCGGCCTCCAGAACCTCGGGCGGATTGATCCAGCGATCGAGATAATCCTTGGCCTTGAACTTGGAGACCAGTTCCTCCCGCGGCGTTTCCTCCGGCTTCTGCTCCAGGGGTCCGCGGTTGAGGAACATGCTGTGCGGATCGATCAGGTCCTCGACGCTCAGGCAGACGTCCAGGAATTTTTCGACGGTGTCGTATCCCTGCTTTTCGATGTGCCGGCGAATGCGCGTGGCGTGGTTGGCCATCTCGTCCATCATCTTGCGGTTGGTCTGGCTGAACCACAGGTTGTTCTTGAAGAAATCGCAGTGGCCGTAAACGTGGGCGATCACCAGCTTCTGATCGATCAGGGAGTTGGATTCCTGGAGATAGGCGTAACACGGGTCGTTGTTGATGACCATCTCATAAACACGACCCAGTCCGTAGAAATGTTGTTTGCGCAGCTGTTCGTATTCGGCGCCGAATCTCCAGTGGGGGTATCGCTGGGGGAAACCGCCGTAGGCGGCGATCTGGTTCATCTGCTCGTAATCGCACATTTCGAATACGACGGGGAAGAAATCCAGGCCGTAGGATCGCGCTCGCTCGCGGATTTGCTTTTTAGCGGCAAGCAATTCGGCGGGAAACGGGCCGATGGTGTGGGAGGCCATATGTGAATATTAGTCGGTCAATTGCGGCCAATCACTTTGCGCTGTTGATGAACAATTCTACAAGAAAACCCCCGGATTGTATCCGGGGGCTAAATGGGCGTTATTTCCCGTTATTGGGCTGGCGAGGGGCCTTAATCGCGGCGTGGGCCGCGTGGACCGCGGTCGCCGCCCCGGCCGCCGCCATGACCGCCGCCGTGGCGTGGACCGCGATCACCGCCTCGACCGCCACGGTCCCCGCCGTCGCGCGGGCCGCGATCACGATCGCCGCGATCGTCGGGGTGGCCTTCGTGCCCGCCGGCGGGAGCGCCGACCGGTTCGGGATCGCTTTGGCCTTCCTCCCGCATCGCGGCCTTGCGGCTCAGTTTAATCCGGCCCTGGTCGTCGATCAGGATCACCTTCACGCGCACCTCGTCGCCGATGTCCACGATATCCGCCACGTTCTGCACGTACTTATCGGAAAGCTCCGAGACGTGGCACAGGCCGTCGGTTTCCGGAGCGATCTCCACGAACGCGCCGAAGTCCTTGATGCTGACGACGCGGCCGGCGTAAATCTTGCCGACCTTGACTTCGGCGGTGATCGCCTCGACGAGATCGCGGGCTTTTTCGGCGGATGCCTGATCCACCGAACTGATGAATACGGTGCCGTCGTCCTCGATGTCGATCTGAGCGCCGGTGTCTTCCTGAAGCTTCTTGATGTTCTTGCCGCCGGGGCCGATCAGCTTGCCGATCTTCTCCGGGTCGATCTTCACGGTGAGCAGGCGCGGGGCGTATTTGCTGATTTCGGCGCGCGGCGCCGGAATGACGGCCGCCATCTTGTCCAGGATCGTCAGGCGGGCTTCCTTTGCGCGATGCAGGGTCTGGCGGATGATTTTGTGATCGAGTCCTTCGGTCTTGATGTCGAGCTGGATGGCGGTCACGCCGTCGCGCGTGCCGCAGACTTTGAAATCCATGTCGCCGAAATGGTCTTCCTCGCCGATGATGTCGGTGAGGAGCGCGGTGCGGTTGCCCTCCTTGACCAGTCCGATGGAGATTCCCGCGACGGGCTTGGTGATGGGCACGCCGGCGTCCATGAGGGCGAGACATCCGCCGCAAGTGCTGGCCATCGAACTGGAGCCGTTGGATTCGAGGATGTCGCTGATGACGCGAACGGTATAGGGGAATTGCTCGATGCCGGGGAGAACGGCAACCAGGCTGCGTTCGGCGAGGGCGCCATGTCCGATCTCGCGCCGGCCGGGGCCGCGAATGGGACGGACCTCCCCAACGCTGAAGCTGGGGAAGTTGTAATGGAGCATGAATTTCTGGCTGTATTCGTCGATGAGTCCATCGACAAGCTGCTCATCGCGGCTGGTGCCGAGGGTGACGGTGCACATGGCTTGGGTTTCGCCGCGGGTGAAGACGGCCGAGCCGTGAACGCGGGGCAGCACGCCGACCTCGCAGGAGATCGGGCGGATGCTGTGATAATCGCGCCCGTCGGGGCGAACGCCGGAGAGAATCGCTTCGCGGGTGACCTGCTCCTCGACTTCCACGAAAATCGAGCGAATCTGCTTATGCTTTTCCCGCGTGGCCATGATGGTATGGTAGCTGGCGTTGGGATCGGTCACGTGCGGGGCCATCTCGACGATGAGGTCCTCAAGAATCTGTACGACGGCATCGGCCCGGTCGGCCTTGCCGGCCTTGCCTTTGACTTCGCGAATCTTGTCGGTGACGCGGGCGCGGATGGCATCGACGAACCCGGCATCCGGCTGGTGGATCTCGCCGACCTTGGGTTTGCCGACTTTGGACACAAGCTCCTCGATCATGCCGACGATTTCGATGACGGCATTGTGGCCAAATTCGATGGCGTCGGCGACGTCGTCCTCTTTGGCCTCGCGGCCGCCGAGTTCGATCATGTTGACGAAATGCCGTGTCCCGGCGACGACCAGATCGAACTCGCTGTATTCAAGCTGCTGGACGGTGGGATTCAGAACCAGCTTTCCCTCAACGCGGCCGACGCGGACGTGGGCGGTGGGGACGAGAAGGGGAATGTCGCTGATGGCGACGGCGGCGCTGGCGGCGATGCCGGCGAAAATGTCCGGATCGTTTTCGCCGTCAAACGCCAGGGCGTTGAGCTGAATCTGCACCTCATCCGAAAACCCCTTGGGAAACAGGGGCCTGAGCGGGCGGTCGATGAGCCGGGCGGTGAGGATTTCCTTGTTGGTGGGGCGGCCCTCGCGTTTCATGAAACCGCCGGGGAATTTGCCGGCGGCGGCGCGGCGTTCGCGGTAATCGACCTGGAGGGGGAAGAAATCGATTCCCTCGCGCGGCTTGGCGCGGGCGACGGCGCCGAAAACGACGGAATCGCCGTATTGAACCGTGACCGCCCCGCCGGCGAGCTTGGCGTAGGTGCCGGTCTCGATGGCCAACGTGCGGCCGCCGATGTGGCGTTCAATTCGAATGGCTTGCATGAAAAATAGTCCTCATCCGGCCCCGATATTGATTTTGGGCCACAGATGGACAGATCCGAAATCTCAAATCTCAAAGTTGAGTTTTTGAAATTCCGGGTGTGTGCATCTGTGGCGAGCATTCCGCCAACCGTCAACCGCGCCGGGGCCGAATGGCACGGGAAAGGATGGCATCAAGAGAAAACGGGCACGGGCATGCCCGATCAATGGCGTCATTTTCGCAAATTGAGCCGGGCGATGATCTGCTGATACCGCGTGCGGTCCTCGCGCGTCAGATATTTCAGCAATTGATTTCGGCGGCTCACGAGCTTGAGCAGCCCACGGCGTGAGGAGTGGTCCTTCTTATGAATATCGAAATGCTGTCGAAGATGGTTGATCCGCTCGGTCAACAGCGCGATTTGCACTTCGGGAGAACCCGTATCCTTCTCGTGGATCTTGTAATCGGTGACGATCTTCTGCTTCTGCTCGACGGAAATCGACATTAAAAGCTCCCAGACACCTGGAAACCAGCATCATCTGAACCTCAGACGGGCCGGCAAACCGGTCATAAAGGGTTCCGCGCCGCACCCGCGGCGTTGTCGGAAAGTGAACAAAGAATAGGACCGCGACCGGCAGGGGTCAAGGGATGGGTCATATTTGTCATTTGTCATTTGTCATTTGTCATTTGCGAAATCCTCGCGCACGGGTAGGCATTGGACTACCGAGAAATGACCAAGGACAAATGACAAGTGACAAATGACAAGTGACAAATCACGATCCCAATGGCCTTGGGCCATCCCAGCTTCATATATATTTTGCAATGGGATCGCCATCAGGTAACATCGCGGCGGATTCAAAATCAACCCCTGCGGAGGAACCATGAAATACGGATACAAAATTGCCTGCGGAATCATTCTGATGCTCGGCGCCAGCGCGCTGGCGCAGACTCAGCCGAGCGATGACACCGACCTGGCGCCGGGCTTTAAGCTGAGGACGAGCGGCGGAATCGACATCGGCGATTTGTATGCCGAGGTCGTTCATTTCGATGACAACTGGAAGGAAGTCGAGGAGCATGACGTCTTCCAGCCAACCGTGCAAGCGCCGGCGACGCAGCCGAGCTCGAAGTTGCTGACCGGCGATTTTGCGGTCGGCGCGGGCACGTTCAAACTGACGGAACAAATCGACCCCACCGACGCGGGCATTCATTTTTCCGCGACCATGTCCAGCGATAAGGCGCTGGCCACCAATGAGATGTCGGTCGCGCTGAACCTTCCGGTGGCGACGTTCGGCGGGAAGAAGATAGTGGTCGATCAGCAGGCGGTGGCGATGCCGGCGGAGCCCGCGGCCAAGGGGGAGCCTCATATCTTTGATAAGGAGGATGCCAAGGAGATCGATCTTCCCACGGCGGCCGGGACGCTCATCATTACCGGCGATAATCTCAACATTCTCGTGCAGGATGATCGGGAATGGGGCGATCCGCGGTATGGACTGCGGATTCGCTTTACGCCGGGGGACGGGCAGATCACTTCGAGCAAGATCGATTTGCAGATGAAGTGGAAGCCGGCGGAGAGTAAATAGGGGCAAAACGCCTGTGGAATAGGCCAGACCAGTATCACAAAAAACGTAGCGGCCTGCCGACTTCGGTCGACAGGTTTTTCTATTGCGCCGCATCCAATCCGATTTTAGGAACTCCAAGACTCAATTCGCTTGAAAGGTTGGCACTGGGGTATCCTTATACGCATGCAAGAGTTGAACAACCTTTCCGTCGTCCCGTTTCGGCTGCCGCCGCAATTCATCGTTTTAATTTGCGTGTTGATTTGTGTGGCGATTTTCCTGCCGGTGGCCTTGCGGATCCTGCTGCTGCTGCTGAGGAATTCAATTCTCAATTTCTCTCAAAGGAGATTACCCGGACTGGCCGCCGGGCTTTTCGAACGAAACCCGGATTTCGTAACTGATGGCGAGCACGCATTTTTGCCCGCGTTAGAACAGGCGGTAGGCGATCGATACCGAATTACAATGAAAGCCCGCCTGGGCGATCTTGTGATCCCTCGTGCAAAAAGCTCAGTCGCTATCGCGGCCTGCAAAATTGCGAATCAATTGCACGTTGACTTCGTCCTGTGCACCCACTATCCAGTCAAACCCCTTCTGGTGATTGAACTCGACGATTCTTCACACGAGCGCCTCCGTGCACAACGGCGAGATCGCTTCGTCGATGCATGCCTGGGCAGCGCGGGCCTGCCGATTCTCCACGTGCCCTGCCAGCAAGCGTACGATGTCGGGCAGCTCGCGGCTGAGATTCAGGCGATGATCGGACGGGGAATTCTAACGGGGTAGGAAAGTTGAAGAGGAGGCGATTTCGATTTTCGGTACACAAAGCCCGGCGTGTGTTCACGCCGGGCTAAATGGATTCATTGGCTTTGCGCGCGATTTGTCGGCCTATGCGGCGGGCGGGGGGGTTAGCAGTCTCCCCGCCGTGGCCGTGTAACGGTGGGGAGATCAATACCGCTTCGCCTGGCTATCTCAAAGGCCTCCAGGTCACGGAGATCTCGACGCAATCGATCGAAGTCGATCAACTCATTGTGTATTTCCGATCCGGGTCATTTTCGCGGGCCTTGAGCAACTGGGGCATCTGCGGGCGGAGCAATTCCAACATCGCCTCGAGCCAGGCGAATCGCTGGGCGGCGGTGGTGTGTAGGGCGGTGTAAACGATCTCGTGGTTGCGGTGGGACTCCCAGCCCACGGGCCAGGGATCAGGTTCATGGGATTTTGTTTCTTGCATGCAGAATCCGCTCCAAATCCTGGATATCGTCCAAATCGTGACGGCGGTTTGCCACGCGCTTCATCGCGATCAGGTCTTCGATCGAGCAGACGCGGACCGGCGTTGGTCCAAGGTTGGCAATGACGGCGCGAGCGAATAGTCCGGCATAATCCAATGGATATGCGGCAAAAATGTCAACACCCGCCGCGGCCTCTGCGGGGTCGACGAAGGAAAACACCGTCATTCCACGATCCTGAACCCATTGGCGACGGATTTCGGCATCGGCGAAATCCAGGGGATTGACGGGAATTCGCGGTTTCAACCCCAGCCGGGTCAGCAGATCAACCGTTTTTCGGACATTGGCTTGGTCCAGGGAAATGACAATATCCAAGTCCATGGTGAGCCGATTGCGGCCATGGAGCACCACGGCCACGCCGCCGACGACGACATAGGAAATCTCATCCGAATTGAGGCCTTGGATTACGTCGGCGATGAGTGACACGCGCTAGTCCTACGCTGCCGGCGGCGGGGCCAGCAGCTTCTCCGCGGTGGCGATCAGCTTGTCCAGCTTCACCGGCTTGGTGAAGTACTCGCTGACGCCCTGGCTCTCGGCGAACGTCTTGTGGCGCGAACCGAGGTTGCCGGTGATCATGATCACGAACGGCTTGGCGTTGCGGGGCTTTTTTGCCTTGATCTTTTCCAGGACCATGAAGCCGCTTCGGCCGGGGAGCATCATGTCGAGAATGACCACGTCGGGCTGACTTTTTTCGGCGATTTCGACGGCCCTGTTGCCGTTGCTGGCGGATTCGATGATGGCGCCGGTGGGCTCGAAAGCGGCCTGCATGGCGGTCAGGATGTCGTTGTCATCGTCCACCAGCAGGATTTTTTTGCCGGCTAAAGCGTCGCTCATGGGGGCCTCCGAAAAAAAAGTGGGGCGGGACACCACCACCGGACATATGTATTTGGCGGCCGATTCACTTTCGCGTTTCGGCCGGAAAAGGTCAAGGGAAATCGATGGAAGGTCCGATAAGTTTTTGGGTCAAACCATGAAAGAATCGAATCCGATAGCTGTCCTGGACAGCGGGCTGGGAGGGCTGATGGTCGTCAGCGCGCTGCGGCGGGTTTTGCCTGCCGAAGACCTGGTTTATTTTGGGGATACGGCCCATCTTCCTTACGGCAATAAGTCGCCGGCGGCGGTTTGCCGGTTCGTGCGGCAAATCGTGCGCTTCCTGCTTCCGATGGAGCCAAAGCATGTTGTGATCGCTTGCAACACGGCGACGGCGCTGGCGATGTCGGAGATCGCGGTGGAGTTTCCACAACTGTCGATCAGCGGGGTGATTGAGCCGGGGGCTCGGGCGGCGGTGGCGGCGGCGGGCGCGATGCGGGTGCCGGCCATTGGGGTCATCGCCACCGAGGCGACGGTGCGATCCAAGGCGTATGAGCGGGCGATATTTCGGAGGCGGAACATGGCGCGGGTGATGCTGCGGCCAACGCCTTTGCTGGTGCCGATGATTGAAGAGGGGCGGACCGGGGATGATCCGCTGGTGGAGACGGCGTTGCGGCAATATTTGCAGAGCATGATTCTTCGGAAGGTGGATGTACTGGTGCTGGGTTGCACGCATTATCCGCTATTGAAGGGAGCGATCGCGAAAGTGATCGGGTCGCGGGTGCGATTGATTGACTCCGCGGAGCAATGTGCCCAAGATGTCGCGCGGCGGCTGAAGCGGAAGGGATTGCTCTGCGGCGAAGTCATTGCGCCGGGCGAAGAGAGTTCGTCGGATGATACGGCCGCGATGGATGGGCCGGAGCCGACGACGGGTTCGTTGCGAACGTTCGTGACGGACGATCCGGACCGATTCGCGTTTCTGGCGTCGCGATTTTTGGGGATGGAAATCGAACGGCCGACCCTGGTGGAGCCGGGGGATGATCTGGCAGGGGAGGTGCTGGAAACTGTGGCTCAGCCGCCACTGAGGGCGGCGGGATGAAACTGGTTCAGAGGCGAAATGAAGCGGAAGATTGGCTGGGCGATTGGGATGATGTCGGCCGCGGCGCTGGGCGGGTGCGGCAGCAGCATTCATGATGCGACGGGGCCGGGGCCGGTGGACAAGGGGTTTTATCGGGACGCCGTTGCGGAAAACGAGCAGCGCCTCGCGGGGGAAGATCATCGCGTCGTGCCGCTATATAAGACGCCGATTGAGGCGATTGGGATTGGATTGGATGCGGTGTTCGTCCGGCCGTGGGTGCATTTATTCATATATATATCGCACGACAACGCGGCTTACGCGGCGAGGAAGATGGCCGACACGACCTCGGCGGACAAGCGGGTGGAGGGGACGCTGCGGCTGGTGGATTTTGAGTTCGCCAGGCGGGGCATTTATTTGAAGGGGTACGCGTATGAGGCGCGGGAAACGGAAGATTTCACGGTGCGGGCGGCGGGGCTGCGGGCGCTGAACCGGTGCCGGGCACAGGGATATTCCTGGCTGTTTTTGCAGGCGCTGAATGACGATCAGCCGCTGGTCCGGCTGGAGGCGGCGGATGCGCTGGGGAATATTCCCGATGCCCAGGCCGTGGGGCTGCTGGAAATTCACATGGGGGATGCCGAGCCGAACGAGGACGTGCGGATCGCGTCGGCCGAGGCGCTGCGGAATTATCATACGACGGAGGTGATGCACGCGCTGGTGGGGGAATTGGAGGACCACGATTTCGCCGTGGCGTGGCAGGCGCGGCAGAGCCTGGAGCTGCTGACCGGGCAGGATTTTCGCTATGACCCCAAGGCGTGGCTGACTTATCTGGCGGGCCACGGGACGTGAACGATGCGGGCGCTGGTGTTTGAGCAGTCTCTGAGCTTTCGGCCGCGGCAGGCGGAGCCGGACCCGAGCGAAGGCGATGCGCTGATCAAGGTTCGTCAGGCGGGGATCTGCGGGACCGATCTGGAGATTGTCAAGGGATACCTGGGTTTTGCGGGAATTCCGGGACATGAATTCGTCGGGGAAGTGGTGTCGGCGGATAACAAGGAATTGGTGGGGCAGCGCGTGGCGGGAGAGATCAACATCGTCTGCGGACGGTGCGATCTGTGTCTTTCGGGATTGTCGACGCATTGCCGGAATCGAAGCGTGCTGGGGATTTCCAAACACAATGGGGCGTTCGCGGAATTCGTGCGCCTGCCATCGTCCAACCTGCATTTGCTGCCGAAGGCGGTGGATGATGATGCGGGGGTGTTCGTGGAGCCGCTGGCGGCGGCGTTTCAAGTTCTGAAGCAGGTGAAGGTGGAGGGGAAGGCGGATTCTTCGCCTGGGCGAAAATGGGTGACGGTCTTGGGGGATGGGAGATTGGGATTGCTGGTGGCGCAGGTGCTGCGGAATGCGAATTGTCCGGTGCGAGTGGTCGGGCGGCATTCGGAGAAGCTGGCGCTGTGCGAGAAGTGGCAGATTCGCAGCCGGCCGCTGGCGGATATCATTCCGCGGCACGATCAGGACGTGGTGGTAGATTGCACGGGAAGCGCCGGGGGATTTGAGCTGGCGATGCAGATGGTGCGGCCGCGCGGGACGATCGTGCTGAAGAGCACGGCGGCGGCGGGAAAGGCGATGAATTTGGCGCCGCTGGTGATCGATGAGATCAGCGTGATCGGGAGCCGGTGCGGGCCGTTTCGGGAGGCGATCCGGGCGCTGGCGGAGAAGCAGGTGGATGTGGCGAGCCTGATTCACCGGCGGATGCGTCTGGAGCAGGGAGTGGAGGCGATGGAACTGGCCGGCAGGCCCGGAGTGCTGAAGGTTTTGCTCGCGATGGAATGACAACCCCTTAGGAATCCGAGATGGCAAAAGATCTAGCAATCGTCCTGAACAACGGAAGCATCAACAGCGCGGTGGTGACGGCGATGGCGTCGCAGCGGTATCGGCCGGTGATGATCTATGCTGACTTCATGTCGGGGGAGGGCGGGCGCAGGCGGGCGGCGTACGATCAGCAGGTGGCGCATTTCAAGCCGTATCGGGAATATTCGGTGGCGATCGCGCAGGCGGGCGGCGCTCCGGCGCAGAATCTGGCGGCGGCGGCCGATCCGCGGCAGGGATCGACGATGGCGCCGCAACTGCTTGATCTGTTGCCGCTGCTTTCGCTGGCGGTGCGGTCGGCGGCGCATCATCAGGCGGCGGCGATTTATCTCGGTCTGCGCGTCGGGCCGGAAACGGACGATCTGGCCAAGGCGACCGAGTTTTGCCAGATTTGGAATGAGATGATTCAACTTCCCTGCGGGATGGGTGAACTGGAGGTTTTGGCGCCGCTGCTGGAACTAGAGCCGTGGCAAGTGGTGGAGGTGGGATATCAGGCGGGTGCGCCGCTGGACCGGACGTGGAGTTGTTTGGAGGAGACGAGCGAGCCGTGCTGGAATTGCCGGGGATGCCGGGCGCGAGAGGCGGCGTTTCAACAGGCGGGGAAGCCGGACCCGAAGCGGATGACGAGGAAAGTATAAGTGGATTTGAAATCCGAAAGTGCGAAACCAGAATGACGAATCAAATCCGAAACCGGGTGCGTGACGCCATCGGCGGAACGAGGGAAGATAAATCAAGAAGATGATGATCGGTTGCGGTTTTCGTGACGGCCAAAGTCGCTTGCTCGTATATGCCAAAGCGTCGCCGCCGCGGACGCCGTTGGCTGGCCCGTTCATGTTCCAGCGGGCTTTTTCGAGGCGGACGGATAGGGTCGCCGCCTTCGGCGGCCAATGCTGTTGAGTTTCGCGCTCAAGCGCGACCTGATACCGTTTCCGACGTTATCCATAATGCTGCGCAGCGGCCCTCCGGTCGCCGGCGCAGCGGCATTGTGGATAACTCGGCGACGCCTTGGCCTATTCGAGCAAGCGACTTCGGCCGTCACGAACATCGCAACCGATCATCTTCTTGATTTATTTGCCCTCGTTCCCGCCGATTGCGTCACGCACCCGGTTTCGGATTTGATTCGTCATTCTGGTTTCTGGTTTTGGGTTTCTCCTGATATACTGCTGTCCCAGCCGGATGGATCCGGCTCACCTTTTTCGGTCGTTCGCATGGACGCGAAGTCTTCTCTCGGCGAGCCGCGATGCCTTATCTCCCGCGCGGCGATTCTCCATAATATCGGATTGATTCGTCAGGCCATCGCTCCCGGCGTGAAAATCTGCGCCGTGGTCAAGGCCAACGCGTATGGGCATGATGCCGATCTTGTCGTCGATACGCTGTGCAATTTTTCCAGCGGCGACGCGGAGCCGCCGATGGTGGATGCGCTGGCGGTGGCGGATATCGACGAGGCGGCGGGGCTGATGGCGTGCGACCTGCCGGTGTTCGTGCTGCGGCCGGTGGAGAATGCGTATCTGGGGAGCCAGCGGGCGCGGCTGGAAGCGGCGACGCAGCATGGGTGGGTGCTGACGCTGAGTTCGGCGGCGGCGGCGCAGGATTTGGCGCGGATAGCGCTGGGGCGCGGGCAGCGGGCCAACGTGCAGGTCATGGTGAATACGGGGCTCAATCGGGCCGGGGTGGATCTTCGGAATTATGATTCGCTGATTGAGACGATCGATTCGCTGCCGTCGCTGCATCTGGTGGGGGTGGCGACGCATTTCGCGTCGGGCGATGAGCCGGGGAATCCGTTTAATTCGGAGCAGCTTTCGCGGTTTTTGGCGGTGACGGGGAATCTGGGAGAGGGGCGGTCGTCGCGGCCGCATCTCAGCGCGGCGAATTCCGGGGGGATTTTCTTCCAGCCGCAATCGCATCTGGACATGGTTCGGCCGGGGATCAGCATTTATGGGATCGATCCAACGTGCCGGCCGAGCGTGGATCGAAAGCTTCGGCCGGTGATGCGGTGGACGGCTCCGCTGATTGCGATCCGCGAGGTCCCGGCGGGGAGCGGCGTGGGATATGGGCGGACGTGGACCAGCCGGACGCCGACGAGATTGGGATTGATATCGATCGGGTATGCCGATGGATATCCGCGGATTCTTTCGAATCGGGGTGTGATGATGGTGGCGGGCCAGCCGGCGCCGGTGGCGGGCCGGGTGAGCATGGATTTGACGGTGATCGATCTAGGCAATGTGCCGCAGGCGATGGTGGGGGATGAGGTGACGGTGCTGGACAGCGATCCACTTTCGCCCGCCAGCGTATATCGGATTGCCGAACTGGCGGAGACGATTCCGTACGAGATTTTCTGTCGGATCGGGGCACGGGTCCGGCGCGTGGCGGTGGATGAATTCGGGCGACGCCCAATGGAGGAGACGAGCGCCGGGCGGGGTCAACGCCAATAGGGTTTGTTTTGTCCGCTTACTACCGCTTCTTGCCCATGAAGCGCAGCAGGTACAGGAACATATTGATGAAATCGAGGTAGAGGATCAGTGCGCCGGTGACTGAAAGGCGTGCGGCCATGGCGGCGTTGCCCTGGGTTTGGACGGCCATGACTTGCAGCCGCTGCGTGTCGTACGCGGTCAGACCGGCGAAGATGATGACGCCGGCGTAGGAAACCAACCAATACAGGGCGCTGCTGGCGACGAACAGGTTGACGATGCTTGCGACGATCAGGCCGATCAGGGCCATGAAAAGGATTTTGCCCATCGAAGTGAGGTCGGTTTTGGTGAACATTCCGTAGAGGCTCATGACGGCGAACATGGCGGCACAGGCGACGAACGTGCCGGCGATGCTGGGGAGGCTGTAGACGAGGAATATCGTGGAGAGCAACAGGCCGTTGAGGGCGGCGAAAAGCACAAACAGGGCGGTTGCGACGGCGGCGCTGATGCGGTTGACGGCGGCGGAGATGGCGATCACCAGAACAAACTCGGCGATGACGATGCCAAGCATCGCGCCGCCGGACAGGACGTGCCTTAACGCCGCGGTATTCGTTGAAACCAACCAACCGACCGAAGCGGTTACGGCGAGCCCGACTGCCATCCAGGCATAGACGGCGTTGAAAAAGTGGATGACGGAGCTATCCCGAGTGCCGGTGGTGTAATCGAACGGCTGTGAACGGCCGGAGATCGGCGAACCCCACATGCTCATAAATTCTCCATTGTTTGAAGCAAACGAGGATTGTATAGCGGGGGGCGCGGGTAGGTCCAGCGATGCGAATTCGCGAGAAAGAGGGGGGTGCGTGACGTAATCGGCGCGAACGAGGGCAAATCAATCAAGAAGATGCAAGAAGATGATCGGTTGAATTCTCCGTGACGATCGGCGTCGCCGGCTCGTATAGGATGAGGCGCTGCCGCCGCGTACGCCGCTGGCTGGCCTGACAATGTTCCAGCAGGCCATTTGCCGGCCAAAAGAATCGAACTCGACCGTCCTGCACGCTCCGGAGTCTCAGGCGGGTAGCCGGTGGACCATCCGATCGTGCAGATAGCTGGTGATCATACGGATCAGTTTTCTGGCGGCATCCTTCCAATCATGTCGTCGGGATCGGAAGGCGACGGTGCCCATCTGATCCGCCACATCGGCCCGGATTTCGACCGCCCGCCCGATGCGGTGCATGATGATCGAAATCGCCGGATCCCCCATCCGCTGGCCCAGACGTATCGCCCGCTTCAACCAAGACATCAACTGACGACGATGTGATGGTTTGAGAAGCACGTTTCCAGAGTCGAGCTTAAGCATTGTGCAACCTCACTGAAAAGACGCAGTGGTTTCACACTCGAAACAGGGAGAAGCAAGAATGGTGCCGGACTGGACTGAGAAGGGCTGGCCGGATAATTTAGCTTCCATGCCACGAAAGGAGTATACACATGGCCAAGCCACGGCGTCGACGAAAAATCGGAAGTAAAAAGCGAAAAGCGCGTCGGGACCGGCGTAAGCGGTAAGCGACCTCAGCCAGCGCCCATGATCTCAGATCGGCCAAACCGCCGGGAATGCGGTTGTGGTGATGTGTTTCCTTTTGTGTTCCATGCCCCGTTAATGTTTTAGCGGCGATCTTTCCCGCCTTTCATCGCTTTGGGATACTCCATTCATGCACGCTGCTACATCCGAGGGATTTCTCGCCGAAAACGCCAACCGGGCTTCCCCATCACCGTCCGGTAAGTTCTTCAATCGTGAGCTGAGCTGGCTGGATTTCAACGAGCGGGTATTGGAACTGGCCCAGGACAAGGGCGCGCCGCTTTTGGAACGCGTGCGGTTCCTGGCGATTTTTTCGGCCAATCTCGACGAATTCTTCATGAAGCGCGTCGGCGGGCTGCAACGCCAGCAGCTTGCCCGCGTCACCGAATTGTCTCTCGACGGTCTGACCCCGCGCCAGCAGCTCGATGAAATTCATGCTCACCTGCGCCCGATGCTGGAACGGCACACGAGCTGCTGGCTGGACGATCTCAAGCCGGCGCTCGAATCCGAAGGCGTCATCATCCGCGACTACGACGCTCTGGAAGCGCCGGATCGAGCGGCCGCCGACCAGTTCTTCGTCAAAAACGTCTTCCCGATTCTCACGCCGCTGGCGGTTGATCCGGCTCATCCGTTTCCGTTCATTTCAAACCTGAGCAATTCCATCGGGGTGATCCTGGAAAATCCGACACGGAAGGAACCGCTGTTCGTGCGGATCAAGGTCCCGGAGAATCTGCCGCGGTGGGTCCCGCTGGCTTCAAAGCTGCATTTTGTTCCGCTGGAGCAGGTGATCGGCGGGAACCTGTCGCTGCTTTTTCCCGGAATGAACGTTGTCGAGCATCAGCCGTTTCGCGTCACGCGAAATGCCGACATCGAGATGGACGCCGAAGATGCCGACGATTTGCTGCAATTGGTGGAGCAGGAATTGCGGGCCCGGCGCATGGCCCGGGCCGTTCGGCTGGAACTGGCGCAATCGATGTCCCCGGCGATGCGGGAATTCGTCGTCTCCGGCATCGAAGTCGATGTGGGCGACATCTATCCGACGCGCGGAATACTCGACATGTCGGACCTGGCCGCCCTGGCGGACCTCAATTTGCCGAATTTGAAATACAAGCCGTGGATTTCCACGACGCCGGTCCGGATCCGTGGCGAGGATGTCGATATTTTCGGAGTCATCCGCGGCGGGGATTTCCTGGTGCATCATCCCTACGAAGCCTTTTCCGAGAGCGTCGAGAAATTCATCGCCGCGGCGGTGCTCGACCCCAAGGTGCTGGCGATCAAGATGACGCTCTATCGCACGACCGCCGATTCACCGTTCATGCTGTCGCTGATCCAAGCCGCCGAGTCGGGCAAGCAGGTGGCGGTCCTGGTGGAATTGAAGGCTCGCTTCGACGAGCAGCGAAATGTCCGGCTGGCGCAGACGCTGGAAAACGCGGGCGTTCACGTGGTGTATGGGATGCTGGGGCTCAAGACGCACACGAAAGTCGCCATGGTCGTTCGCGAAGAGCCGGAGGGATTGCGCACCTACTGCCACATCGGGACGGGCAATTACAATTCCCGCACCGCCCCGCTCTACACGGATCTGGGCCTGTTCACGTGCAATCCGCAGATCGCGGATGACGTGATCGATTTGTTTCACTCTCTGACGGGGCGGTCGCTGAAGCGGGACTATCGCAAGCTGCTGGTGGCCCCGGTGAACATGCGGGAGCGATTTGTCCTGATGATTCGGCGCGAGGCGGAGCACGCCCGGGCCGGACGGCCAGCGCGTATCACTGCGAAGATGAACGCGCTTCAGGATCCGAAAATCATCGAGGAACTGTATGCGGCATCGCGGGCGGGCGTGAAGATCGAGCTGTTCGTTCGCGGGTTTTGCTGTCTGCGTCCCGGAGTTGCGGAGATGTCGCAGAACATCCGCGTCGTCAGCATCCTGGGCCGATTTTTGGAGCATTCGCGGATCTACTGGTTTCTCAACGGCGGGGCGGAGGAATTCTTCATCGGCTCGGCGGACTGGATGAATCGCAATCTCGATTGGCGCGTCGAGGCGATCACGCCGGTGGAAGACCCGGCGCTGCGGCCACGGCTCAGCGCAATCCTCGAGGTGATGCGCTCAAGCCGGTTGCACGCATGGGAGCTAGGCCCCGATGGCCACTGGCGGCCGCTGAAACCAGCCGACGGCGAAACGGCGGCCGATGCCCAGGTGACGCTGATGGCGCGGGCGCTGCGGAGGGGCGAGTGAATCCCGAAACCAGAAATCCGAAACCAGAATGACGAATCAAAATCCGAATGGAATTATGCCGTTGACGTAACCAGCGCTAGCGACAGTGGATGGGAGCAGCCAGTACCGGCCAGCGATTTTGTTCACCTGCTTGGCATGCCAGCGCCCGGCAATCACGAGTCGCCGGTGGCACTGGTCAAGGCCAATGCGTCCAGCCGGTCAAAATCAGGTTTGGAAACCGTATCAACATAGACCATGAAAGGCGGGCAGTGATTTTCAAATCCAGATTGTCGAATGTGCGATTGTTCCAACTCTTCCGTCTGGCTCAGGAACTTGAGGAATTCTCTCACACAAAGCACGCGCTCGGAAATCCGCCGGGGCATTAGGCCTTCAGCCCATGTGCCCGTGATGCGCTGTCGGATGACAGGATCAGAAATAGGAGTGTCCAACATGACGGCTTCCCAATAGGCGACCCGCGCCGGAAGCCTTCGGATTAACGAGATTCCTTTAGTCATGATGCGAATGTATCGCCAAGCGTCAGGTAATTTCTCAAGTCGCACGTCAGGCTCAATAAGTCCAGTTCCAATGGCTGAAGCAATCAGAACATTCCGACACGTCTCCGTTAAGCCGAGTCTTGCAAGGAATTCCCTCGCATCGACAATCGGTACAAAGCCGGCGCCAGCAGCCGACTCAAGTTTTATTCTTGTCAGAAGCCAGTTCAGCAAATACGGCCGAGCGAAGTACGAGTGCCATCCTCCCGAAAGCGCAAATAATGGATATACAATGTTCGGCACCTTTGATCGGACAGAACGATAGTATTTGAATGGCCCAAATGCTATCGACTTGAATACTTGGTGAAAGCGCAGTTTATACTCGTCCTTCGCAAAGATTGCGGCCATATACTCTTCCACGCGCGTATGGCCGCTACGAACGAATGCCAAGAACAGATCAAGACCCTCTCTAATACTTCCGTTCGCCACGCTCTCAAACAGCATCGCGATCGGCTCCTCCTCAAGAACCGCTCGCTTAATAATCTGGAGATATTTAACGATTTGCTCGGCGCGAATCACCATGTTCTTTATTGAGAATTGGGCGACTGGCATGCGCGTATTAAGTAGTTCAATTGCGTAATCCAATCGTCGTGCCAAAACGTCGCGAATAGGCGCGGCAGGTATGTGGTAAATGACATCGTGAAACGCGGACATCGGGCCGCCAGTTTGAGACTGCTGCCAGTACCATTCTTCGCGCAGCGCGACGATTATGAGGCATGCCAGATCGTGTTCAAGCGTTCGCGCAAATAGATAAACCGCGTGCTGGTACGGGGGTTGGCACTGGTCGGCGTTGTCAATAACAACGCAAACCCCGCGATGGTATCGAATGCGAAGGACGTTGAATACACCAACGACGAAATCCCGGTCGTTTTTTGTCCATTCCATAATCGCCGTGAGTTTCTTTTCGTCATATGACGCCGGATTCGATTGCTTGAGATCTTGCGCGAGCTTTTCGAAATTGCGCATGGACGACCGAAACACCTGGCCAAGCCCGTCTTGCGAAGTAAAGTCGTAAACCGTCCCTTCCTCATTCGGAACTGGTTTCCCGTCGAGCACCTGAATTTGCTCGCGTAGCTTTCTGTATATCAGGACTGGCACTTGCTCTGGATCAACATCAGGACGACGAAGATCGATGTAGAAGGATAGGTTGTTCTGTTTATGATCATTTTGGCCTGCAAATAGATGGCGAAGCAGGAAAAATGTCTTTCCGACTCCAACACCTCCGATGACAATCATCGTCTGTGACCATTGCCGCCGGCTACTGTCGCCGTCCTGGTCCTCTTGCGGCTTCAGGTAACGATCCAGATGTTCATCAAACTTCCGGTACGCGTTAGCACTCGCTATATTCTCGGAGACGGTCGCATACGCTGGTGGCATGTCTCTAACTATTACGTCTAGATCGACCTCGCGTGACACTATCTCACTGGGGGGCACATAACAATTGTTCAAAACTTCTTGTGAGTCTTCTTTGGTGACATCCGTAAATACTTCTTTGAGTTGACGCTCAATCTGAACGCCAATTGAGTTTGGAACAATGCCAACGTCGGGGTCAGCGTAGCTGGAGATGATGCTCGCGGGGATGGGAACGTCCGTATCACCCAATAGCGCGCTATAGAGGTTACTAGCCTTTACAGCGCTTTTTGATAGATAATTCTCTAGATGAGTGAAGTCGAAATGCTGGTTGAAGACGTCCGAAATTATGATGGCGTTCCCCTCCTCATACAGGGTCCCGTCTACTCGATTACCCAGGAAAAATATGAATGTCCTGCCATTTGTCAGAACGGCGATTGGCGTAGACCACTTCCGACAGTACCCTACAACTTGGTCGATCGGTTCTTTCATGGATGGATTCGCACGAAGCATCGTCGATATTTTGATCGTATAGGGCGCGGAATGCTCCTTGCGAACCGCAAAGTCAAACCCGGTTTTTTTTGCTTCAATTATGACAACAGGTCGCGACAGCGAGAGGCGATAATCCAGCCGGAGTTTGTCTTCAGATAACTCCCGCCTGACATCGGTAAGGTCGGACCAACCCAAGCAGGCAAACAGTAGGGCATCGATAAGTTTTGACCGCGTATCGGCTTCACCCCAATCTTCTGTGTCCAATGATGGAAGATTTCCGCGCAGGGTGTTGAAGGCGTTTGTGCAAACCTCTTCGGTAACCATCGCGCTAGAATAACCTCGTTTTTCCAAGAAGAAAAGCCGGCCCGAGCCGGCTCTTCCCCAGACTGGTGTATCACATACGGAGACCTCTTAGATGAACTTTGCGAGCTAACGCGAGGTCTATATCGTAGCAGCAAAATAGGAGTTTTGGAGCGTATTTCTTTTGATTTTCCTGCAGATCGTGATCCGAAGCTGATTGGCGACCCTATCGCATCTGAGATAACCCGTTTCAGCAGAAAGAATAATGAACGAATTGCACGCCAGGATTTGCCACGTACTGATCCGGCAATTGACCTTGAATTGTCGATTCTTACTTACGCGAACTTCCGGGCCGGTCCTCATCGCCATCGGCGAGCTGAAATTCGACCGCTTGCTTTCCGCACCCGTTACCACCGCACCGGCCGATAGACATCAGACATCTGCTGGCTATTCCGCCGCGAAGAGAATTTGTGGCAATTCCGATGACTTTTTGAACTCTAGTCTCGGATTTCGGATTTCCCCATTCCCCGCTATCATCCGGGCATGCGATTGGACTTCACCAAAGCCCTCTCCGCGGCCCTGCTGCTTGCCGATGAACAGGCCCGGCAGCTTGGGCAGGAGTTCGTCGGAACCGAACACCTGCTGCTGGGCATCGTCGCGGGAAAGTCCGGGGATGCGTATCGAGCGCTGGAGATGGAGACAAACATTGAGCAGTTGCTGCCGGCCCTGAAGCGGGCGTTGCCGAAGGCCGCCGAGCCGCCGCTGGTGACCGGACGGCTTCCGCTTTCGCCGAAGGCGCAGCGGGCGATCAACACCGCGGTCTCGCTCGCCCAGGTCGCCTCGCTCCCCAGCGTTTCCACGCGATTCGTCCTGCTGGCGCTGCTGGCGGATCGCGAATCGGCCATTGGCCAACTCCTGGGCGAAAGCGGGGCCGACCTGGAGGAGCTGCGCGGCGTTCTGAAGCGCGGCAGCGAGATCGGGGAGGAATAAGCCGTCTATGTCCGAGCTGTTCTGCGACCGCCTGCTGGACGCGATTGATTACTCGCACGCGCCGATCTGCGTGGGGATCGATCCGGTCGTGGAATCCCTGCCGGAGGCCATTCGCGAAAAATTTCAGTCCCGCAACGAATCGGAGTCGGCGATCGACGCCATCTTCGACTTCACCACGAAAATCCTCAAAATCGTCGTCCAGCACGTGCCGGTCGTGAAATTCCAATCGGCTTTTTTCGAGAAATATCTCTGGGAAGGCGTCGAAGCCTATTACAGCCTAATCCAGGAAGCCAAGGACCTGAACCTGCTGGTCATCGGCGACGTGAAGCGCGGAGACATCGGTTCGACGGCATCGGCATACGCGGCGGGACATCTGGCCGAGCAAGCCAGCGGCGACGACGAGATCGCCACGCCCGACGCCATCACGGTGAATCCCATGCTGGGCCTGGATACGCTCGAGCCGTTTATCCAGACGGCCAAGGATTTTTCGCGCGGACTTTTCGTGCTGGTGCGGACGAGCAATCCCGGCTCGGCGGAGCTTCAGGATGCGCCCCTGGCATCGGGACAAACGTGGTCGGAGATGCTGGCCGAGAGGCTGAGCGTTCTGGCGGCGGAGAGGGGATTGGTGGGCTCGCGCGGCTGGAGCAGCCTGGGGGCCGTGGTGGGCGCCACGCAGGCGCACACGATGCAAAGCCTCCGCGCCCGGTTGCCGAAATCCATCTTCCTGCTGCCCGGCTACGGCGCGCAGGGCGCGACCGCGGAGATGACCCGCTCGGCTTTCAAGGACGGGCGCGGGGCCATCGTTTCCGCCAGTCGAAGCATCATTTACGCCCACAAGGAACCGAAGTATTCGTCGCAGTTCGGAAGCAACTGGGAGAAATGCGTCGAGGCCGCGGTGGTGGACATGAAACGCGAAATCGCTCAGGTGGTCGGCATCGCCTGATGCTCGAACATCTGACGTTCAAATTCTGGTTGCAGACGAGGATTCCCATGCTTCAAATGCGATTCAGCCGTTGGGCGTTGATTGCCTTGGTTGGCGTATCCCTGCCGCTCAAATGCCTGGCTGCGCCCGAGGAAATGACCGCGCCAATGATTTCGGTCGCCGCCTCCGAACCTCTGGCTGAAGGTCCCTTCAAGCCGGATTGGGATTCGCTCAAGGCGTATCAAGTCCCCAATTGGTTCAGGGACGCGAAGTTCGGAATCTGGGCTCATTGGACCGCCCAGTGCGTTCCCGAACAGGGTGATTGGTACGGTCGCTTTATGTATCAAGAGGGGAGCGACGACTACAAATATCAGGTCGGCCATTACGGTCATCCCAGCCAGGTCGGATTCAAGGACATCGACAACCTCTGGCACGCGGAGAACTGGGATCCCGAAAAACTGATGGCCCTCTACAAGCGGGCGGGGGCGCAATACTTCATGGCCCTGGCGAACCATCACGACAACTTTGATTGCTTCGACAGCAAATACCAGCCGTGGAATTCAGTGAAGATCGGGCCGAAGAAAGACATTGTCGGCATCTGGGCCGAGGTGGCGCGGCGCAACGGCCTCAGGATTGGGGTGTCGGTTCATGCGGCACATGCCTGGAGTTGGTTTGAGGTCGCCCAGGGGTCGGACAAGAAGGGGCCGCTCGCGGGCGTGCCCTATGACGGCAAGATGACCCTCGCCGACGGCAAGGGCAAGTGGTGGGAGGGCCTCGATCCGCTGGACCTGTATTGCCAGAACCACGTCCCCGGCAAGGGCCTGTCATGGGACTGGAAGGCGAGCGAGGGGAGCAGCATTCCCGATCAGGCCTACTGTGACAAGTTTTTCAATCGCACCATCGAACTGATCAACAAGTACCATCCCGACCTTGTTTATTTTGACGACACGATCTTGCCGCTGTACGGAGTCTGCGACGCCGGACTCAAGCTCGTCGCCCACTATTACAACGCGAACCTGCAATGGCATGACGGCAAAAACGAAGCGGTCGTCACGGGAAAAGGCCTGAACGAACAGCAGCGCCGGTGCATCGTCTGGGATATCGAGCGCGGACAGACCGATCACATCGAACCATTGCCCTGGCAGACCGATACCTGCATCGGCAGTTGGCACTACGAGCGAAAGCGATTCGAACAGCATTCTTACAAAACGGCCGACTTGGTCATCCACATGCTCGTCGATAACGTCAGCAAGAACGGCAACCTGATGCTGAGCATCCCCATGCGCGGCGACGGCACGATCGACGAAGACGAGGTCGCGTTGCTGAACAACCTGGCAGATTGGATGCAGATCAACCGCGAGTGCATCTTCGGCACCCGACCCTGGGTAATCTATGGCGAAGGTCCGTCCGTCTCATCCGCGGCCCAGCCGAAGGCCGGGAATTTCAACGAAGGGAACGTGCCCTACACGGCCCAGGACATGCGCTTCACCACCAAGGGAAACGTTCTGTACGCAATCGCCCTCGATTGGCCGAGCGATGGAAAGCTGACAATCAAATCGCTGGCCATCGGCTCGCCGAATTACCAGGGCGAAATCGCCGGCGCGCAGCTCCTTGGGTCGGACGAGAAGCTCACCTATTCACGAGACGCCTCCGGACTGGCGATCGCGCTTCCGCCGCAAAAACCGTGCGACCACGCATACGTCTTCAAGATTCAACTGGCTCCGTAGCGTTCCAAAAGCCCCAGGGTGGCCATCCGCGGGGTCTTCGAATGTCCGACGAATTAGAATCACTTTCCGGGAAACGAGTGACGGTCGCCGGCCTGGGCCGATTCGGCGGCGGCATCGCGGTAACGCGCTGGCTCTGCTCGCAGGGGGCGAGCGTCCTGGTGACCGATCTGGATTCCGCGGAAAATCTGGCCGATTCCCTGCGGCAACTGGAAGGCCTGGCAATCGAATTTCGCCTGGGGGAGCATCGCGAAGACGATTTCACCTCCGCCGATCTCGTCGTCGCGTCGCCGGCGATTCCGCCGCAAAATCCATTCGTCCAGGCGGCCAGCGCGGCCGGGAAAACCGTCACCACCGAAATCCGACTCTTCATCGAACGCTGCCGGGGGAAAATCATCGGCGTCACCGGCACCAAGGGCAAATCCACCACCACGGCCATGCTGGGCAAAATCCTCGCGGCCACCGGCAAAACCTGGGTCGGGGGAAACATCGGCAAATCGCTGCTGGCCGATCTGGACAAAATCGCCGAAACCGATCGCGTCGTCCTGGAATTATCCAGTTACATGCTGGAGCACCTGCGTGACCTAAGCTGGTCGCCGCACGTCGCGGTCGTGACGATGATTTCTCAGGACCATCTGCCCTGGCACGGCTCGCTCGAAGCGTATTTGGATGCCAAGCGCAACATCGTCCGCTTTCAGCAGTCGGGCGATTTCGCCGTGCTCAACGAGGAGGATGCCGGGGCGGCCGGCTTCGCGCGCCTGACCGCGGGCAAGATCATCCTTTACGGAACGAAAAATCGCGGGAGATTCAAACTGCTGGTTCCCGGCGCTCACAATCAACTCAACGCCCAAGGTGCTTTCACGGCGGCGTCGATCTTCGGCGCGGATTTCGCCCAGGCGCAGCAGGCGCTGGCCGATTTCACGGGGCTGCCCCATCGGCTGCAACTCGTCCACGAATCAGCCGGCGTGCGATATTTCAACGATTCCATCGCCACGATCCCCGAAGCGGCCATCGCGGCGCTGCTGTCATTTCCCAGCAGAAAGGTCATCCAAATCGTCGGTGGATACGGCAAGGACCTGGCGATCCAGGCGATGTGCGCCGCTCTGCTGGAGCGGGCCAAGGCGGTGCTGTGCATCGGAGCAACCGGCGGGAAAATCGCCGACGAGTTGGAGCAATCCGTTTCCCCAATCGCCGCCGCGACCTATCGCTGCGGCGATCTGGCCACGGCCGTCGGCATCGCCAAGCACATCGCGGCCAGCGGTGACATCGTGCTGCTTAGCCCGGGATTCAAGAGTTACGATCAATTCGTGAATTTCGAGCAGCGTGGCGACGAATTCGTGCGCCTCGTAACTCAAGTTTAGCCGCGGCCCGAAGGGGAGAAGCGTTTCGCGGAACGCCAGCGCCGAGCATTTAAGGATTCAATTTCAACTCCGCCCAAGCCAGCTTATGATCCGACGCCCCTTTATCGATAAAGCCCGAGCTGGAGCATTGCATTCCGCGGGCGAAAATCCGATCCCAGCTTTCCCCATTCTTGGCAATGACGCTATCCCCGATCGGATCGATCACGCCGGGAGTTTTTCGCAGCAATTGAATCTCTGATGAATCGTTCTTCGAATTCAAATCCCCCATGAGAATCGCCGGCTCCTGCATCGATAGAAACAACGAGCCGACCGTCGCCAATTCGGCCTCGCGATCATCCTGCGTCGCCAGATGGGTGATCAGCACGTTGAGCGGCCGGCCGGAAAACTGCAGCCGAAGGACCAGCACTTCACGATTGCTGTCGGCGGTTTCATTGGCCAGTGGAAATCGCTGCCAGTGCTGGACCGGCAGGGACGTGAGAACGCCATCGCCAAAGGCGTCGCTCCACCATTGCCTCTCGACCGGGGCGAAGAGCCAGGGCAGGTTCAGCTTTTGCCCCAGAACTTCGGCTTGATTGGATTTGGAAAAGGCGCCCAGGCCGTGAACTTCCTCCATGGCGATGAGGTCGAAGCCGCGCATGGTGTCGGCGGTGGAATCGCCGTCCTTGCCGTCGATGTTGAACGTGGCGACGCGCAGGGTGTCGCCGCTGGGCCGGCTCGTCGGCTCCGGGCCGTTCAGCGACGTTCCCGAGGCCGGACCGGCGGGAATCTTCTGGCTTCCCTGCCAGGCGAAAAATCCCGCGATAACGATCAAGAAGAGGGCGATCCGCCCCCAAGTGAATCGCCGCTCGCGGTAGGTCTGTATTCTCGGCGCAGTGCTCATTGCATCACCTCGCTCGGTTCCTTGGTTCGGTCCAATTCGGCGGCAATTTCGTATCCCAGCAATCGGCTCTGCATCCATCGAATGGCCAGCAGATCGCGAAAACTCTTGAACAGCCGGTTCCATACGCCGTATTTGCTTTCGCCGTGCAGGCGCGGGTTATGGGTGACGGGGATTTCCGTGACGGTGCAGCCTTCCATTTTCAGCAGCGTGGGAATGAAGCGGTGCAGCCCGCGATAGAGCTTGAGTTTTGCGGCGCACTGGCGGCGGAAGGCGCGATACGTGCAGCCCGCATCGGAAATCCGTTCATGCGAAAGGGTGTTGCGCACCCAATTGGCGATTCGGCTGGAAGCGACGCGCACAAAATCATCCCCCTGGCCCCGGGACGCCACTCGCGTCCCGCAGACGCAGTCGAATCCCCGGTCCAGGGCGGCAAGGAATTTGGGAATGTCCGCCGGATCGTTCTGAAGATCGGCATCCATGGTCATGACGAACTCGCCGCGAGCGGCCCGCAGAGCCGCGTCGGTGGCGGCAGTCTCGCCGCAGTTGCTCTTGAACTTGATCCCGCGCACGCGCGAATCCTTGGCCACGAGCGATTCGATGGCCCGCCAACTGCCGTCGGTGCTGCCGTCGTCCACCAGGATGATCTCCGCGGCAATGCCGGCGGGGTCGATCGCCTCGACGATGGCTTGGTGAAGCAGGGGCAGATTTTCCGCCTCGTTGTAGACCGGAACGCAGATGCTGAGCTTTGGGTCCATCGTCACGCTGACAGGTTTAGCCGGCCCGCTTGCGGGCCGCGTTCGCCGCCATGTTACCCGGTCCCCGTCAATCCCGTCGCGGCCTCCTGCCGCCGCTTCCGATACACCAGCACCAGATTGCGCGAATACGGAATTACGTTCAGCAGATATCCGGCGATGCCGACGGAATCCTGCTGTCTCAGAAAATAGGCCAGGCACAGCAGCGTGCCGAAGAGGCTTTGCCACCAAAAGATCACCGGGACCCGGCTTTCCTTGTACCTCTCGCTGTAAATCCACTGCACCAGAAATCGCGTCCCAAAGGTCCCGATGCCGGCAAATCCAATCACCTTCCAGAACCAATAACTGTCCTGGTACGGCATCCGGAAGACGAAGGCGGCAGTGTAGATGAGCAGCAGTTCTGACATGGGGTAAAACCGGCCACAACTCTGGAGTCGGAGATTACTTCCTCGCCAAAAATCCCTTGATCGCGCTGGAGACGGTCGCAACCTGCGTTTCGGTCAGCGACGGGAACATCGGCAGGCTCAGAATCCGTTTCACATAATCTTCGGTTCGGGGCACGACCGGCTGCTTGCCGAAGCGGTCCTCGATTGCCGGCTGCAAATGGTTCGGGACGGGATAGTGAATGCCCGTGTCGATTCCCTGCTCCTTCAGATGCCGCGACAGCGCCTCGCGAAGATCGTGATTGTCCAGGCGAATGACGAACATGTGATAGACGGATTCCGTTTCCGTGGCATCGGCCGGCGGCAGAACAACGCCCTTGGCTCCGGCCAATTCGCGGCGATACCACTTCGCCACCCGCCGCCGCCCCGCGTTCAACTCGTCCAATACCTTCAATTGTTCCCGGCCGACGGCCGCCTGAATCTCGTTGAACCGCAGATTGAATCCGATCTTCTCGTGGAGATATTTGTCCTTGCGGCCATGATTGCGGAGCATCGTCACCTGCCGGGCCATTTCGGGATCGTTGGTCAGGAGCGCGCCGCCGTCGCCGTAAACGGTCAGGTTCTTCGAGGGATAAAAACTGATCGCCGCGTGCGTGCCGAAACTCCCGAGGCGCGTCCCCCTCCATTTCGCCCCGTGCGACTGGGCGCAATCTTCAATCACCCACAGACCGTGATCCTTCGCCAATTTCCAAACACCATCAATATTGGCCGGCCGACCATACAGATGCACCGGCAGAATGCCGACCGTTTTCTGGGTGATCCTCCTGGCGGCATCCGCCAGATCGATGGTGTAGGTATCATCGATATCGCAAAAGATGGGCTTGGCTCCGACGTGGATCATCGGCTCGATGGTGGGAAAGGCGGTAAGGCTGGGCACGAGAATCTCGTCGCCGCTTTTCAGGCCCTGGGCGATGTGCAGGAGATACACCGCCGCCGTCCAGCTTGAACTGAGCACCGCGTGCTTCACGCCGAAATACGCAGCCAGTTCGCTCTCGAACGCCTTGCATTCAGGGCCAAGGATGTAGTTGCCGCCCTTGACGACTTGAAGGATTCGGCGGTCGATAATCTCGGATTGGTGGACGCGTGAAAGCGGAATTTTGTCAGGCGCCGGCAAACACACTCCTTTGAAGAAAGCCTGTCCCGCCAAAATACGCCCGCGCTATCCCGGAAGCAAGTGAACCGCGAAGACGCGATGAGCACGAAGACAGCCGCGAAGAAATGCAAAAATGAATTGAGTTTCTTCGCGTCTGCCTTCGCGGTCTTAGCGCCTTCGCGGCGGCATTCTATTTCTCCACCCACGTCTCCGCCCGGCTCCACGTCTTCTTCAGACGAATGTCGCGAGAAGAGCTGCCGACTTCGATGGTGAAGTCATCCTTCTCCGCCACCCATCCGCGAGCCGGGTCGTAAAATGCAAACGCCCTGCGATCCAGCGGAATCCAAACCACGCCATGTTCCCCCGCGTCGAGCCTGATCCTGGCGAAGCCCTTCAATTCCTTCGGCGGCCGCGGCAGCCCTGGGTGTGCCTGGCTCACGTAAAGCTGCACCACTTCCGCTCCGGCGCACGGGCCGGTATTGGAAACGTTGCATTTAACCCACAGCTCACGGTTATTCGATCCGTCCTGAGGAAACAGTTGAAGATTCGAATAATCGAAATGCGTGTAGGACAATCCGAACCCAAAGGGGAATAGCGGCTCAATATCCTTGGCGTCGAACCATCGGTATCCGACGAGCAACCCTTCACCATACCGCTCGACGCCTTTGTTGCCGGGAAAATTTCCCATGGCGTGCGGCGGTGAATCGTTGAGGCGCTTTGGAAATGTGCAGGGTAATTTGCCGGAGGGGTTCACATCGCCGAACAGCACGCCGGCGATGGCGTTCCCCCCCTCCATGCCGGGATACCACGCCTCAACGACGGCGGCGACGCGATCGAGCCACGGCATTTCCACCGCGCCGCCGTCGATCAGCAGGACAATGGTCCTGGGATTGGCCTCGGCCACGCGCCGAATCAATTCATCCTGGCCAAAGGGAAGCTTCAGATCGTGGCGATCGCTTCCCTCGGTGTCGTAGTACCAGTCGTGCGGCAGACCGGCGAAGATCACAGCCACATCCGCGGCCTTGGCGGCCGCCACCGCCCGGGCGACCCTCTGCTCGTCGTTTTGCCTGCGTGAATACCCCATGGAAAAGGTAACGTTCACGTTGGCCCCCGCCCGCTGCACGATGCCTTGCAGGCCGGGGATTTCGTAAATCGCCTTGATCTCCGCGCTCCCGCCGGCATGGGCGAAGCGGCGCTCGGCATTCTCCCCGATCACCGCGATCGAGCTGATCTTCGCCGAATTCAGCGGAAGAAGATTCCCCTCGTTCTTGAGCAGGACGATGCCCTCCTCTTCGACTTCACGCGCCGTCGCCTGGTGCCGCGGCGCATTGAGCGCCCCCCCGTTGCCCCAGGCGGGGTTATCCAAAAGCCCGATCGCCGCCATCACGCGAAGATGCCGGCGCACCTTGTCATCCAGCACGGACTGGGGAATCTCTCCCTTCTCGATCGCGTTAAGAAGCGGATTGGCCAGGAAATAATCCTCGTATGGCCCCCGCGTTCCCATTTCCAGGTCCAGCCCGTTCATCGCGGCCTGTTTGGTGTCGTGCGCGCCGCCCCAATCGGAGATGACCATCCCCTGAAATCCCCATTCGCCCTTGAGGATTTTATTGAGCAAATAATCGTTCTCGCAACAATGCTGGCCGCGGAATTTGTTGTACGCCCCCATAATGCACAGGACTCCGGCCTCCTGAACGCTCGCCCGAAACGCCGGCAGATAAATCTCGCGAAGCGTCCGCTCGTCCATCTCGACGTCGATTGTGCCGCGATCGGTCTCCTGATTATTCGCGGCGAAATGCTTGGCGCAGGAGGCGACTCCCTCGCCTTGTTCGCCGCGGATGAAACCGACGGCCATCCGGCTGGTGAGCCACGGGTCTTCGCCCATGTATTCGAAATTCCGTCCGTTGAGCGGCGTTCGCTGAATGTTGAGGCTCGGCCCCAGCATGATGTGCTTGCCGCGCGCCTTGGCTTCCTGGCCGATCACCGCTCCATACTCGTGGGCAAGATCAGGATCGAACGTCGCCGCGAGGGACAGATCGGCCGGCAACCAGGTTGAAAAATCGTCGTTCCTCCCCGCCGGACGCCAGTCGTTGGCTTCGACGTCTTCACGAACGCCCTGAGGACCGTCCGACATCCACAATCGCGGAATCCCGAGGCGCGGCACGCCGGCGGTGGCGAATCTCGAATCGCCATGCACCAGAGCGATCTTCTCCTCCAGCGTCATTTGCGAAAGCAGTTGGTCAATGCGGTTCTCCACCGACTGCGCGTGGATCAGCGGCGCACACGTGAACAACATGGCCAGCGCCGCGATGGCCGGGGTCCATCGAAAGCCGGGTTGATTCATGAGGCCTATTGTGCGGGCCGTGAATCGGTTTGGCAAAGCCGATGCCAATCGTCGGGCGTGTCCAGGTCATCGCTTCCGGCGGGCCAGGCGATGCTCTGGACATTTCCCCGACCGGCCAGGAGTAATCTTTTTGCCCCGTCGGCATCGCCAATCCGCCCCAGGGCGTCGAACATCGCCCGGCCAAAGCAGCAGGGGGGACCGATGGCGCCGCCGTAATCGCAAGCGGCCATCGGCTTGCCCGAACCGGACCAGGCCGCCACTACATTCCGAACGACATCGCCACTCAGCCGGGGTTGATCGCACAAAAGGATGACCGCCGCGCTGATTCCAGGATCGCTGCCAAGCAATGCGGCCAGTCCGCAGCGAATACTCGTCCCCATCCCGCCAGACCACGCGGAATTAAACGACACAGTCACCGGCAGATCGGCCAGTTCCGGCCCAACCACGTCGGCGTGCGCCCCGGTGACGACGACAACGCGCCCGCATCCGCCATCCAGCGCTGCCCGAGCGGCCCGGCGCACCAGCGATTGCCCGTCGATCCGGAAGAGTTGCTTGGCCCGTCCCATGCGCGAGCCCGAACCCGCCGCGAGAATGATTGCGCCAATGGACGTCATTATGGAAAAATCTTCATCCGTGGCTAAAATCGCATTTTTGGGCATTTTCGCCATGCACGTGAATCGGTCCGGGCCGATCGCGCAGCGATCCTCCGGGACGTCCGGCGGCGACGGCCTTTATTTCAGCCAGGATCGACAGCGCGATCTGCTCGGGCGTTTCCGCTCCAATGTCGAGTCCAATCGGGGAAAACAAGCGGTGCGCTTCGGCGGTCGCGCCCACCGCGGCAAGCAAGCGGGCGGTGCGCCGCCGAGGCCCAAGCACGCCGACATACGCCGGCGGCTTCTTGAGCAGGGCCGCCAAAACCGCGGCATCGCGCCCAAAATTGTGGGCCATCACGATCGCCGCCGCGCCCTCGGGCAAATCCACCGCCCCGGCCGCCGGATCGTCGGCGGCAGAAACCACTTCATCGGCACGACCAAAGCTCTGGCGGAGGCCGGCCGCCGGGCGAGCGCCGATCACCGTCACGTGCCATCCAAGGGACTTGGCCATTTCGACCAGCGAAGCGACATCGTGACCGTCGCCGAAAATCGCCAGCGCCTGCCCAGGAAGCAGCCATTCGACGAGCGTGTCCGCCCATCCCCCGCGCGGGAGCGTGTGCCGATGAAGCGCGAAGCTCTGATCCGCCGGAGGAGCTGAAAGAAGTTGATCGCGCAAAATGTCGTGCAAATAAGGATCGGAAATCCGGCCCAATGGTTCCTCATTCTCAAGCCGAAGCAATTGCGCCCCGCGGCACACCGCACCATCGGCCGCTGAAGAGACGCGGAAGACCGTGGCCAAGGTTGCGCGCCGCCGCTGCCGAAGGGTCGCGGACAGTGCCGCCAGCGCCGCGGGATCGGCCGCGGTCACACGCTGAATGAGAATTTCGATTCGGCCCCCGCATCCCAGCGAAGGGCCGGGATCGACAATCGGCCGGGCGTTTTCCTCGCCAAATTCTTCCTCATCGGTTTCATAGCAGACGAGCGAAGCCTCGCCCGGCTCGGCGATGAGCAATCGCGCGCGTCGGGCAACATCGCGTTCCAGGCATCCGCCGCTGACCGTTCCCCAAGTCCGGCCGTCGGCAGCGACGAGCATTCGCGCCCCCGGCCGGCGATAGGATGATCCCTCAACCGCGACGACCGTCGCCAGGGCCGCCGGCCGCCCGTCCGCGCACAGCGATTCAAACGCCTCGACGATTTGGAGCCGGTCTCGCATGAGATCAGCCGATCTTACCGCGTTTGTCGTCCGGCGAGAACAGAATTGCACCGCGAAGACGCGAAGGCCACGAAGATAAACGCGAAGAAACGCAATTCTCGCCACAGATTCAAATCAGATTCACATAGATGGAAATGCGCTAATCTCTTCGCGGTTGTCTTCGCAATGCTAACCGTGCATTTCTTGTATTTCCGCGAAGATTTTATCACGCGGCGGCGAGCTTGGCGACGTTGGCCGCTCGCGCAGTCAGCAGAGCGGTAATTAGCACTCGGCCCTGGTC